>DASXFF010000040.1:0-4609 GCA_036489735.1 Occallatibacter sp.
GCCGTAGGTGAGCTTGCGACCCGTGGGCGTGTGCTCGATGACGCTGTTCTCACACCTGCAGTCGGTAACGTCGCAGTTCCAGCGACGGGCGGCAGCCTTGACCAGGCGTTCGCGGGCGCTGGCCCCGGCCTGCTGCATCATGGTGACCGAGGTGCGCAGACCCTGGCTTCCGACCGTCATCATGCCGCCATAGACGTTCTTCTCGCGAAGGTTGCGGTTTGCCGAGCCGTATTCGCACTTCAGCTTGGACCAGTCACAGTGCAGCTCCTCGGCGATCAGCATGGCAAGCGCGGTGGTGGTGCCCTGACCCAGCTCGGTGTGCGGCAGGCGGACGGTGACCGTGTCGTCCGGGTCGATCACAAGGAAGGCGGACAGTTCATGCGGGGGTATGTTCTCGGGGCTCTGCAGCAGACCCATGGGTCTGCGCTGACGGGACTCGACGGCACCGAACGTCACCGTCGGTAGCGTAAAGGAGAGGGCGAGGCCGCCCGCGGCGCTGGCCATGGCTGTGATGACCTGGCGGCGGGAAAGGCTTGAGCTCTTTTTAAAGGACGCGCTCATCGTAATGCTCCTGCTGGCCGAAGGACCGGGACGGCTCGGCTGGTTCGGACAGAGTTTCCGCTGAGGTGAGTGGATCTGCCTTGGGTTGAACAATGAGGCATTCTGCCTCGGATCTTGAGGCGCTGTCCTCTTTGCTATCCATCGGCACAGTCGCAAGCGAGTCTGGCGTCCCCGAAGGAACGACTGAAGCTCCGGGCAGCTGATGCTTTCTAATATCATGCTCAGGTGGCCAGTGCCACCGGTGCCGGGTCCATATCTTCGGTCGACAATCCTGGGGTAACAGCGGAGTTAAGTGACCGGAGCGATGTTTGGAGATAGCGATTTTTCGACAAGAGTCAGACGCGCTGCGGTCCCCACACAAATCGGCCGCTTTTTGACCCGTTGCGGCCTGTCGTGCGCGACCGCTTCGGGGCAGCGCAAACAGTCCATCCCGACTGCCTGCGCGAAATTTTTTTTTTACGCCATACAACGTTGTTGTCGGAAACTTGCGCAATCTCGAAATCCTTACTATAATTAACAATGTAAGGAATAAGGAGGCGGCAATGAGCACCGATGCCACTTTGACCAGCAAAGGGCAGACGACAATCCCCAAACCGATTCGCGACAGTCTCGGTATGAAGGCGGGAGATAGAATGACCTTTACGTTGATGCCGGATGGCGTCGTCGTTATGCGAGTGAAGAACAAACACTTGTCAGATCTTGCAGGGCTTCTGCACCGGAAGGGCAGAAAAGCCGTGTCGACCGAGCTGCTATCGCGCTGATGCTTGGCATTGATACCAATGTACTCGTCCAATATCTGGTTAAGGACGACCAGCCTCAGTTTGAAAAGTCACGACGGCTGATCAACCGTGAAGTAAGCGCGAGAGCACCCGTTTTGGTCAGTCTGATTGTCTTACTGGAAGCAGAGTGGGTGTTGCGAAGCCGGTACGAATTTGCGAAGTCGGACATTCTCACTGCTTTTGCCGCGCTGCTGGATGCCGCGGAGCTCGTATTTGAGGACGAGCCGTCTATTGAGCACGCCATATACGCGTGGAAAGACTCCACTGCGGAATTCGTTGATTGCCTGATCAACGCCCGCAACCGCCGACTAGGCTGCCGCGCCACGGCGACATTTGACGGCAACGCCCTAAAGCTCGACGGATTCATTTCCGTCTAACTTATTTGCGTATGCGCCTTGCCGCTGCAGTTCGCATTGGTGTATTCACCGACTTCTACAGCACCTCACTCAAGTCGCTGACGCAATGGCTGAAGGAGTGAGGCTGCGATCCTCGTTGAGGCATTTTGTCGCTCACCCGCTACGGTTGAGCGGAGCTGCCCAAATCTGTCACTCGCAGGCATCACCGGTCAGTTTCAGTCACGGCGGAGCATAGGCGTCGCCACTCCCGCCTGGCGGTATTTGGCGACACCCGCATGCGCTTCCAACGCGCGCATGATCTGCACCTGTAGGGGTCTCGTGCCTCAACAGAAAGGCTTGATCGCCCATGAAAACGATGACGGATCTATCAACGGGTGCCTGCGACACAGCAAAGTGGGCTGCGTCGAGAGCGTGTGGCTCAACCGACAGCGACACGGAGAGTGATTTCGAGCGCCTGTGCCGGGAGCGCCGCCGTGCGCTTGATGACATGCGCATGCTCGCGGAGGATTTGCGCCGGGAGCAGGCGCAGCGCCGATTTCAGCGCATCCGCTACGGCTATCGCTGAGCGTTTATCCGACGCGCGGCTGCGGCTGGACCGAATGAGTGCTTGCCGTTTGCTGCATGAGAGCGCCACCCGCGCAGGACCCGCGTCACGACTTAGCTTCTCATGGGCTGAAGGTGTTAAGTCGTGCGCTGCCGTCGACCTGCTAGCCATTTTCGGTGCTCGTGAAACTTGGGGGCCGGTCAACCCTTCATTTTGCTAGGTCACCAGGTGGATCAAAGGAGGCCAACCGGACTTCTTGGACGGAAGTTGTTCCTTTTTCGCATGCTAAATGACTGGCTTATATTGATTTATGGTCAGTAACGAAGCGGACATTAAACCGGACTTAGAGGCGGCCAAAGGACCGCGGAGAACGCATCTCCCTGATGGAACCGCTCGTTCTGGACGAGGGGTCGCGCCACCGTGCCGAACTGACCGACCTCGCGCTCGAGCTGGCCCAGCGCAGCGCCGGCTTGCGCCGCTCACTGCCACCGAGCCTGCTGACCTCGCTCGCGACTCTCGTGCGCGCGATGAACTGCTACTACGGCAACCTGATCGAGGGGCACGATATGCACCCCATCGATATCGAGCGCGCGCTGCGGGGCGACTATAGCCGCGACGCGAAAAAGCGCGACCTCCAGCTCGAAGCGAAGGCGCATATTGTCGTCCGGCAGTGGATAGACGAAGGCAGCCTACAGGGTCGCGCGGTCACGGTGGACGGCATCCGTGAGATTCACCGCCGCTTCTGCGAACTGCTGCCGGAAGACCTGCTCTGGATCGAAAACCCGGACACACACCTAGCGGAGATGCGCTGGCACCGGAAGTGCCCTCTTGGCTTGGCACATTAATAGTGGTGGAATGCCCCGGTTCCCGGTTCCGTTCGGCGCTACGCACGCAGGCAAAGCCGATGGGCCCGGTTAACCCGAGGAGAGAGCATGGATTCACCCACGCCAGATCGCTATGTCGGCAAGTACTCGATCGGATCGGTGCGCATTCTGACTATTACGCGCGACGGCGAGCAGCTAAGTGCTCAGATAAGCGGTCAACCCACGCTACCCATCTATCCTGAAATGCCACCGAAGTTCCGCTGGCGGACAATTAACGCTCAAGTGACATTCGCTATCGAGAACGGAAGACCGGCAACGAACGCAACCATTCACCAAGGGGGCGGCGACATCGTGGCAACCCGCCTGGATGAGACCGCAACTCGCTCAATTGAAGCGAAATTCGCGAGCCGCATTCGCGACCAGCTTCCTCAGCCGGCTTCGGAGGCGGCAGTTCAGAAGTTCTTCGCCGCTATGAGCGCCGGCACTCCAAACTATGGTGACATGACAGACGCGCTCCGGGACGTCCTGCGTCGTCAACTGTCCGTGATCGCCGCGAGAGCTCAGGGGATCCGGTCGGTGAAGTTCAAAGGGGTATCCGAAGTGGGAGCCGATAGTTACATCGTGACGTACCAGGACGGCCAGCAGTCCCACTGTCTCATAGATCTGGATAGCGACGGTAAGATCGCGCTGCTAGCTCTTTTGCCGAAGTTCTCCTATCTTTGAGCTGATCTGGCCTGCCTGAGAGCGGACGCTGACGAACGGTTGCACCGGGTCATGATCCGCGAATTCGGCGCCGAGTCCGTGGCGTTGTTGATCGATAACTTGTAATCGAGTTTCTCGATTGGGACGTCGGGAGGGCGCACCCGAGTGCGTGGCCGGGCTCTGTTGCTACTGTGAATAGCACCCGCGACGATGCCCGACACAAGGAGCAATGGACATGGCAGAAGGCGTTGGGGACGAGACGGCGAGCGCCAATAGCTCGACCGTCTTTATAAGCTGTGCCTCGCAGGACGCCGTCTTCGCCGACGCCGTGGTCGGGGCGTTGAGAATCTGCCTGAGCCGGCGACACTCGCGACTTGATTTGGTCGCGCAAGCGCGGACGCTCGCATGGCCGCATGGCCGCATGGCCGCATGGCCGCATGGCCGCATGGAGGCGACGCGACCTACCAGGTGCACTGGCGCCTACATAGTTACGCCGAATGCACGTGCCGAGGCGTTTGTCATTGCCGGCCGGGTTCGATGGTCCCAGCCCCATTTTGCGTCGGCACGGGCGCTCCTGCCGCGGTCGCGCTTTTCAGGTCGTTCGCTCTTTTTACCAGATACGCCCGGACTGCCTGCGATTCTTCAGCCGTCAATGTATCCGCGAACGACGCCATTCCGCGGCTCCTCAAAACACCCTGCAGCACCACTGCATCGAATGCCTCTTGGGCGTGCAATAGTGGCGTGCGCGTGAGATTTGGAAAGTTGGCGCCCCGCACGTTCCCGTTGTCGCCATGGCAGATTGAACAATTCTGAGCATAACGGGCCTCACCCACCTTTACGACA
>DASXFF010000076.1:0-8766 GCA_036489735.1 Occallatibacter sp.
CCAATAGATTTCTGGCGGCCGGGTTGGATGGCGATATTGCTCAAGATGGATGCCTATCAGATAAAGTTCGTCATTGCTGGACACCGCTTCCGGCAATGGCGGTTCCGTCGCGACCGCCGGAGCCGGCACCGGTTCTATCTCTTCAGGCGCATAGCGGAGGATGCGGCGATCACCATCTGTGAGCGTCACGATGATAGGGCCGGCAGCACCATTGGCAGGGAGTCGTAGATGCAACGGGTTGGCTGTCGTGACGGCGCTAGTCCAGAGCGCGATCTCAGACTCGCCCAGGCAAACGGAGAGGCGCGCCTCAGCGAGATTCTCCGTGACCTGTATGTGTAGAGTGACAAACCCGCCACAATTCACCACACGGAGCGCCGCGTATAAATTGGCGAGGTCGGGAACACCGATGTCGCCAACAGGGTACCAATATTGACTGAAGGTCTTTGTTTCGCCGGGAGCCAGGAAGGAGAAGTCCGGCTGATTGTCGGTGTAGACCCCGGACATGAGTTCGATGTAAGGGCCGTCATTGTCGGTGAGACTCCGGTCCCACGCATAGCCGAAGTCGTGGTTACCCCAGGTCCATTGCTTTTTCCCAGGGGCAATGTGGTGGTTCGCATAGGCGACTGTGCCCGCGCGGCTGCGATGGTCATAGCCTCCGAAGAAGTCTCCGCGCGAACGCACGATCATGTAGCTGGTGGGGACCGGAATGTTGGCGAACCAGCCGAGATCGTTTGGCGCGTAGGAGCCATCGGGAACGAACCTGCTTGGCATTTGCTCGGCAGAGACGCCCATATTTGCGCGCTCGGCGTAATCGATGCCGTAGTAGACGCTCTGGCTGAGAGGGTATTCGGTGATGGCGCGCTTGGCGTGGTCGGCAACGTATCGAGCGTCTTTCGGGAAAAACGATTGGTAATGCTCGTGAACATGGGTGGCCACATTGGCCCACCACAGGAAGGTCTGGGCCTGGGGAGTGCGGTTGTAAAGACGGACCTTGACCTCAACGTAAGCCTTGCCGGGATGGAGGCAGACCCCGTGCATGCCTTTCATGCGCACCATTGGGTCGTGGTCGCTGCACCAGATCGTGATCGAGCCGTCAAGGCCGCGCTCAATGGCAGTCTCCACGGGCATAAATGTGGCGGGGCGATGGTGTTGAGGCCAGTTAAATTCAACGCCCCCGGATATCCACGGGCCAGCCAACCCGACAAGCGCCGGCTTAATCACATTCTGGCGATAGAAGAAGTCGTAGCCGGTGCGCTTGTCGACGCCAACATGGATTCGGCCGCCGATGGCAGGCAAGATCATGAGACGCAGGAATTCGTTCTCGATATGGACGGCGTCCCAGGAGCGAGAATGCGGAGTGCGTTCGACGCAATCGATGACGGGCAACGGATAGACGCGGCCGCTACTGCCTTGATAGACCCGCTTTTCGAGGAACATAGGATTTGGATTGGGCGCCGCGGGCATGTAGGTGAGCATCGAGACCGGAGCTCGCCACGCCTTCACGGGTCCCTGTTCGGTGGAAGGGGCCGTTGGCAATTCGAGTTTAGGCAAATCGGCCGCCTGCGGGCTGGCTGAATCCCTTCGGTCAACTACGTCCTGCCACATGGGCGCCCTTTCAAGACCGGCTGGGAGCATCACCGCCCAGGCAGGCCGGGCCGCGAATCTTTTCCCGTGTACGTTACCGTATACGCTACTCTAGGAATTGCTCTTTGCGATTGTCAAGCGAAGAAAGCGGTTCTTCCAACTCGCATTGAAGTATCGATTCTAACGATTGAGAAGCTCAACCGAAGACGGATTTGCTTTACGGCAGACCGGCTTTTGTTCGATCATTGCTCGGTTACCATCTTTCACTCACCACGATCGGAGAACCATGCCGCAGTCGAAGACTTTCTCCTCTTGCCTTCTTGCGCTCTTTGGAATTTTGTTGTCACCGCCGGCGCATGCGCAGTCAAAACCTATCGAAGTGAGTTCTCCAGATCATCAAATCGCTCTTGTTTTTAGTGTGCAGCCGGGCACGAACAATGCTGCCGCTGAGCCGGACGGTCAACTCGTCTACGCTGTGACATTTCACGGGAAAAAGATATTTGAAGAATCGTCGCTGCGCCTGGAACTCGCCGATCAAGCCCCGCTTGGGGCGGCCATTCATATTACCGGCGAAACCCCCGGTTCGGGAGCGGACGACTACTCCCTGCTTGCCGGCAAGACGTCCACTGTTCATGACAACTACAACAGCCTGACCCTGCAGGCGCGGGAGAGCAGCAGCCCGGGCCGCATTTTTGAGATTGAAGCCAGGGTCTACAACAGCGGATTGGCGTTCCGATATCGCGTTCCGGCACAACCAGCGCTTTCGCGGTACCTGCTGACACAGGAGGATACCGAGTTTCGTCCAGTAATGGACGCGGACGCCTGGGCGCTGCGCCTGCCTAACTATCAAAGCGGTTATGAGAGCGAGTACGTGCCTCAGGTTTTGAGCGCCCTCAGCAATCAGGGCGGCGTTTCAAGCTACATACTCAATGGTTCGCCCATGCTGCTGCACATGCCAGGGCTTGCGTGGGCCGCAGTGGGCGAAGCGGACCTTGAAAACAACGCCGCGATGTATCTGGAAAACCCTTCCGGCAATTGGACGGGGCACTACATCGTAAGCCGGATTTCTCCAGCCCTGGACGGAAAAGGACCAGCAGTCGATTCGAGCCTTCCTCACGATAGTGCGTGGCGCGTGATCCTGCTCGGCGACACGCCCGGCGCACTCGTCGAATCGAACCTCATCACCGATCTCAATTCCCCGAACCGAGTCGCGGACACCAGTTGGATACACCCCGGGAAAGCGGCCTGGAACTGGTGGGCCGGCGATCTTGGGCCGGATGGCGTATCGGCCTACACGACCAAGAACATGGAATACTACGTCGACTTCGCCGCTAAATCCGGATTCCCGTATATGCTGCTTGACGCTGGCTGGTCAGACCGCGACATTACCAAAATGCGCGGCAATGTGGATGTGCCCGAACTCGTGCGCTATGCCGCGAAGAAGAACGTGAAAATCTGGATCTGGTTGTATTCAAAGTCCGTCGCGGAGCAAATGCAGCAAGCGTTTCCCCTCTATGAACAATGGGGTGTGGCGGGCGTAAAGATCGACTTCATTCTCCGCAATGACCAGCAAGGAATCCAGTGGTATTACGATGTCGCAAAGCTTGCCGCCGAACATCATTTGATGGTGGATTTTCACGGCGCAACGCAGCCATGGGGCATCCAGAGAACCTATCCAAACGTCCTTGATTATGAAGCGGTGCTTGGTCTCGAAAACAACAAAGCCGGCCGCCGCGACAGTCCAGTTAATCGTGTGACGTTTCCGTTTACACGCATGTTGAGCGGGCCTATGGATTACACTCCCGGCGGCTTTGACAATGTGACGCGGGAAGAATTCGTCGTGCGGGACAAGGGCCCCATGGTCATGGGAACGCGCTCGCAGCAGCTCGCCCTCTACGTCGTATTCGACGAACCGCTTGCCATGGTGTCCGATACTCCGTCCGCCTATGAGAATCAGCCCGCTTTTCAATTCATCAAGGATGTGCCCACTTCCTGGGACGCGACAAAAGTACTGAACGGCGAACCGGGAGAATTCGTCACCATCGCACGGCGGCACGGCGAGGAGTGGTATCTCGGAAGCCTGACCAACTGGACCTCACGTGATCTATCCATCCCTCTGCTTTTTCTCGGCCAAGGCACATATCAGGCGGAGATTTATGAAGACGCTGCCGACGCTGCGGAACACCCCAAGCATGTTTCCATACGCCGGCAGAAAGTGCGCGGGAGCGATACTCTCACGCTGCACCTGGCTAGCGGCGGAGGCTGCGCGATACGATTCGTTCCGGTTAAATGATGGGCAGGACTGGCGGCTAACTTGTCGACGTCTTCGCTTCGTTGGAGAGCCTGCTGACGAAGAGCGGAAGATTACTGCGCAGAATAATATGGGGCGCAAAACGATGAACTCTGACGGGCTTGTTCTTATCCGCCAGATAAGCAATCAACGCTTCCATCGCGGTTTTGCCCTGCGCCTCCGGACGCTGATAAAGCGTGGCCAGCACCTTGCCCGACTCGATAAGCGGCACCAGTTCCGGAAAAAGGTCCGTCGCAATTACCTGCACGCGGCCGAGAAGCTTCAGTTCCTCAAGTGCGCGTAACACCGGAAGACTATTGGCCGTGCTGATGTAAATCGCATCGGGGCGTGTTCTGGCTTTCAAGAGCGCGATGGTTTGGCGATATGCTTCTTCCGCGCTTTCGTGGGATTCAACAACGGGAAGAAGCGTGAGGTGGGAAGCAAGCATTGCAAGAGTCGCGGCAAAGCCGCGGAGTTTTTCCGCATGATCGAAGGTGGCCAAATCGCCGGTGATAGTCGCGACTCGAGACGGCGTTTGCAGCCTGTGCGAAAGCAGTTCCGCCGCAAGCGCGCCGCTGATGTATGCATCCACGGTGACGGATGAGATGCGGCCGCTGCCCGGCGCATCGCTGGCCACGCAGAGCATGGGTATTCCCTGCCCCGCAATTCGGCGAAAGGTTGCAGCCAATTCGCGTGGGCGGCCGGGCGTGAAGAGTATTCCGTCGTACTTTTTTGCCGCCGCTCGCTCTATGGCGGCAACATCTCCCGAACCGAGGCGCGGGTAGTCGATGAAATCGACCGTGAGTTGCATGCCAACGGCTTCATCCGCGGCGTTTCGAATCCCCCTGCGCAAGGGATCGAAGAAAGCTGCAATTTCGCGCGGAAATACCGCCGCAATTCGAATCTTCCGATTGAGCTTGAGAGACCTGGCCGCGATGTTGGGCTTGTAACCCAACTGCTCGGCCATGCGCAATACACGCGCCTTGGTGCGGTCGCTAACTCCGCTGCGGCCATGCAGGGCGCGGTCCACCGTGCCAATTGAAGTGCCTAAGGCGTTCGCGATATCGCGTATGCCGGCCGCTTTGCCATTTTTGTTTGCCGATCGCATTTGATTATCGCTCTCAGTTTCGCACATCGCGTTGCCGGAGAGTGATGTCGAATGGGTTTTGACGGTTTCGGAAAGAGATAAGCGCTCTTATCTTCGTGAACGTTAACGCTCACTGCCGGCATCCGCACCGTCTCGCACTTCAATCGTCGCCGAAATTATTGCGGCCGCGGAATCCTGCAGGTTCCAATACTTACGCATCCGCTTTATCGGCTTGGGCAGAATTCATGCCAATCTGGATGTCCTTCCGGGACGCATTCCGGATTTGTGCCGGCCCGGTGAACAGATTACCTGTGATCACGGCGCGATCCACGAGCTCGCCAAGCGCGATATGCGGCTGATTTTGACGGAACTCGCAGCCGCGAATCAGCACGCTTCCACCCGCAACCTGAATCGCTGCCCGATCTTTCCTCCACTCAACGAAAGTGCAATCGCTGAACCCTGTCGTTCCCGAACCTGCGATCTTCGCAATCTGGTTGCATGGGCCCCAAAACGCGCTGTTGCTGAACCGGATGACACCTGTGTTCCCGGCAAGCACCTCTACCATGGTGGGATCGTCACCGTGGAAAGAAGTGAATTCGCCGTTGGTGATCAGCAGCCCGTAAGGTGCGCTCTGCTCCACCAATACTGCACGATTGCAATCGTCTGCGCCGATGCCGAGAAAATTTCCGTTGCACTCGCCTGTTTCCGTGTGCACGAACTTGTAACCCACGCGGTATCCGAAACAAAACGTATTCAACACGTATTCCCAATCGGCGCGCCCGAAGATGAATGCTTCTCCGTTCTCGGTCTGCCACTGATATACGGGGCCGTGTCCATTCCACCACGGATTGAAATGAACATTTTCGATGCGGCCGATGTCATAGATCGCGTCGACCCAGATTCCCCGCCGCAACGGCTGGCCGCAGATGTTCCTGATATTGTGACGTTCATTGTGGCTCGCATCGATTCCCTGGTAGGGATTGAGTAACTCCAAATCGAACGCCGCCGGATTTTTGCCACGCATGGCAATCGTCCATGGGTATGCAATCGGAATCGCATCCGTGAGCTGCTCCGGATAATAGAAAGTCAGCCCTGCCACGGAGCTGTTTGTATTGAGAGTGAGGAACGGCTCTCCGTCCTCTTTGCCTTTGCCCGCAGTTACCAGCAGTGCGGTGCCATCTTCGCCCGGCTTGGACTGTCCCCGGTCGCGAATTCCCGTATGCGAAGGCACGCACCAAAACGATCCGCGCAACGTAACGCCGTCCGGAATACGAATAGATCCGCGAAACAGATACTGCCCCGGCGGCGCATACACCGTACCTCCGCCACTGCCATGGGCTGAATCCAAAGCACGGTGGAATGCGGCCGTATCGTCGCTTGCTGCATCGCCTTGTGCACCGAAGCTGCGGACATTTATTTCATGTGTCGCCTGCTCTCCAGATCGGGTCGGCGCGGCTGCTCTTGCATTGACTTCAAGTATTCCCGCCATTCCGGCAGCGCTCCCCATGGCCAACAAATTGCGGCGGGAGGAAATTCTCGGCTGGCACGGATCGTCTCCCTGCAGGTTTGTTTCGCCAAGCACACGTGTGTCCATTACTCTGCTCCTGAAGCCGCGGGATTCTCTGCGCTCATTGAAGGCGGCGCATCCTGCGGGCTACTTCCCCAGGTCCGGTTCGGCCGGCTGCCCATTTCCAGAACCAATGCTCCTCCATCGGCGATGTCCGAGTGACGGAACCAAGCGCGATTGAGCGGCTTTCCATTGAGCTGCGCCGATTGGATGTATTTGTTTTGCGCCGAGACGCCACGTGCAGTGATTGTGAACAGCTTGCCATTGCCCAGGCGAATGGTGGTCCGCTCGAAGATCGGGCTCCCAATCTCGTAGACCGGACTCCCCGGACATACCGGGTAGAATCCTATCGCGCTCAGCACATACCAGGAGGACGTGGCGCCTCCATCGTCATCGCCGGGAATACCCAGAGGACCATCACCGTACCATACGTCCATCAACTGCCGAACACGCTGCTGCGTCTTCCATGGCTGGCCGGAAAAATCGTAGAGATACGGAATGTGAAAGCTGGGCTCATTGCCTTGCGCATACTGGCCCACCAAGCCGGTCGCATCGGGGAACTGGCCGAGAAATTGGAACTTCGATGTTCCATACTGCTCGACAAAAAGCTGATCCAGCTTGGCATTGAACGCGTCGCGGCCGCCCATCAACCCAATCAGCCCCGCTACGTCGTGCTGCACGTGAAACGTATACAACCAGGCGTTGACTTCGGTAAAGTAATCGCGCCCGCCGTTCCCCCCGCCCAGCTTCGGGTCGAAGTGGCTTACCCATTTTCCATCGGCACTCTTGGGAGCCATGAAGCCGATGCGTGCGTCGTACATGTTCCGATAATTGTTCGCCAGCTTCGTGAAATATTCCGCATCCGCATCCTTGCCGAGCGCTTTGGCAAGCTGCGCCACGCACCAATCGTCATAACTGGTTTCAAGCGTGACTGAGACAGATTGACGCCGCTCCGGTGTGACGTACGGCTGGTCTTCTTGCTCGCCGTATGCGAGAGCCGGAAAGAATCCCTTTTCAAAGTAGACGCGATCGAGACTGGTCAACGGTCCGCGGCTCCATGGCAGCATAGTCGCTTCGGTCGCGTTCTTGCGGATGGCGGCATAGGCCGTGGCTACATCGAAGTCGCGATATCCCTTCATGTATGCATCCAGGATCAGGGAAGCAGCGTGGTGGCCTATCATTACCGCCTGCTCGCCGGCAACGGATGGAAATGAAGGCATCCATCCGCTCTGTTGATACATGCGGATATAAGAACGGATCATGTCATCCTGTTGCCGCGCGTCCAGCAGCATCTGCAGCGGATGCTCGGAGCGATAGGTGTCCCAGATACCGTCATCGACATAAAAGTCGTGGCCGCCCGAGTCATGCACCGAATGGTCGTAACCGCTGAAGTATTTGCCATCTTCGGTAATGTCCGTCATCCGGCTCAGGGAGCGATACAGCGCGGTATAGAAGATAGTGCGCTGCTTCTCGGTTCCGCCGGCGATCTCGACCCCACCCAGTGCATCGTTCCATGCCGCGCGCGTCCTGGCCTTCGCCTGCTCGAACTTCCAGTCCGGGATGTCGCGCTCCAGGTTGCGGCGTGCCTGTTCCGAGCTGATGTACGAGATCCCGACCCTTACCTCGACTACATCCCCTGCCGTCATCGCTGTATCGGTAACGAATCCAATTTCATCGCCGGACTGCTTTGGAGACTCGCCCATCGCTTTACCTTGCCAGGTATGCCAGCGATCCAGCGGACGGGAAAATTCGGCGTAGAAATACTGCCTTGTCGCGGGTCCTCCTTGATCGAGATGCACAACGGTACCATCCGCGCGCGCGCTACCCTGGATTGCGTTGTCTCCCGCAAGTGAGAACTCCGCATGACTGCCAAGGCTCAGTGCGATGTGGCCATGCGCGCTGGCCGGAAAAGTGAAGCGATAGTAGGCGGCCTGCTTGCCGGCTGTGAGTTCAGCGCGAATGCCCCATGTCTCCAGGTCCGCTTCGTAGTAATACGGCGTCGCTGTTTCAAAGTCGTGATCGTATGCCGATGCATAGGCTTCCGGCTTGGTGCCGGATTTATCCACGGATGCCATTAACAGAGCAGGACCGGCTGGAAATCCGTAAATCTTGTCGGCCAGGTAACGATCTGCAATTCCCGGCGTGACCACCGGCGCGAGTCTCGCCATGCCATGCGGCCACTGAACGTACGGAATAGTTGCGGTGAGCAGTTGGCCAATTCCCCCAATGTTGGGAGAT
>DASXFF010000168.1:0-141862 GCA_036489735.1 Occallatibacter sp.
AGCAGCCTTCAGGCTGCTGAATTCCCCGCGCGTCTCAATAGCCTTTAGGCACGGGCCTCTTTTGTCCAAGTCCGCCGCCCCTTATCCCCGCAGCACGAACCTCAATTCGCCCCCCTCGGGGGCCGGAGATCCCACGAAATCCCCCACGCCCCACCTCACCTGCCGCATCTACCCCGCGCCCGCCTCCCGCATCCAACTAAAAAGAGAACGGTAAAACGGCAAACGGCCCCGCGGGAGAGACCATCCAATGCCTTTCGAGAGAAACGCGCGCGAAATTGTCCTGTCCTGCATTGCAGCCCTCAATCGTGAAGACTACAAGACCGCGCGGCTCTACCTCAGTGACGACGTCACCTTCGCCGGCGTCCTCGGTTCCCGTCGCGGAGCCGATGCCTATCTGCTCGACATGAAGCGCATGCGCCTCCACTACGAGGTCCGGAAAGCATTCTCCGATGGCAGTGACGTTTGCCTTTTCTCTGATTTGGTCATCTCGGGAACCATCATCTTCGTTTGCAGCTGGTACACGGTCAAGCTGGGAAAGATTCGCTCGCTCCGCGTCGTCTTCGATCCGCGTCCGCTCCTCGAAGCCAATCCGCTCAAGCACGCCGCCTGAATAAGGTTCCCCGCCGCACTCTCCCTTCGCCCCACGCTCATTTCGGGTAGCCCGGGAACGCACGAACTTCGATCTGCCTTTTGCACCCGACACAAAATGGCGTGGGAACCACGAACGCGATTCTCCGTTTTCTGCTCGCCACAAACTTTGGGTGCCCGGGGTCCCGACTCTCTGATCTCTTTTCTCTATTCTCTGTTTCCTGTTCCCTGATCTCCGTTCTCTTTTCTCTTGTCTCTTTTCTCTGCTCCCTATTCCTCAACCCCCGCTCCCCGTGATAGCTTGCGAAGGTCACACCGAATCCCCGCTGTCACCACATGAAAAAACTGTTCCTCCTCGGTTGCCTGCTTACGTGCGTCGCATCGGCCGCCACTCACGCGCAGACTTTCGACCTCTCCACCGGCCGCCTGCAGATCACCTCACTTGACGGCCTCTGGCGCTTCCACACCGGAGATAATCCTCAATGGGCCGACCCAGGCTTCGACGACTCCCAGTGGCCTCTGCTTCGCTCCGACGAGGGTTGGGGCCTTCAGGGATACAACGGCTACAGCGGCCTCGCCTGGTATCGCTTTCGCGTGAATGTTCCCGCCGGCATGAGCGATCTCTCCATCGCGTTGCCGACCATCACGACCAACTACGAGCTCTACGCCGACGGGCAACGGTTCGCCACCTTCGGCAAAATGCCGCCCAATCCCGTTGGCTATAGCAACTGGGGAGAACTAACCTATCGCCTGCCGCCCGGTCCCAGTTCTCCGCGACAGATTGTCATCGCCATCCGCGTATGGCAGTGGTCGGCTTGGGCGACTTACGAACCCGGCGGCCCGCAATCGCCCGGTGCGCTCATAGGAAGCACGAATGAAATCCAGGTTCGTTACGCCGACTACCGTGCCGCCCGGTGCTGGAGTTTTCTAAGCTACGTCATTCTTTCCCTTCTACAGTCTCTGGCGGCATTCGCGGTCCTTCTGCTCTTTCTTCTCCGCCCCTCAGAGCGCGAATACCTTTGGTTCTCGCTCTTTCTCGCCTTCTCCGCCGCGCAGGGATGGGCCACACTCTACCAGGACCTGCAGTCGGCGCCAATCCTCTCCATCAACGTGCCGATGTATCTCCTCGGCTATCCGTGCGCCGGCCTCGCCCAGCTTGCGTTCTTCCGGCAACTGCTCAAGCTACGCCGCACGCCGCTCTATTGGATCTCTCTCACTATCCTTTTCGCTGTCCTGGCTTACTCCGTTCTCATCCTGTTTCTTCCACGCGCCCTCGATAGTCCTTTGCAGTTCTTTTTTGTTCTTTCCATCAGCATGCTGCCGAGCTACGCGTGGATTCTGTGGTGGCTCCTGGTCAGCGCACGCCGAAACCTCATTGACGCGCGCCTGCTCGTCGCCCCCGTCATCCTCGAGTTCTCCGCCGTGCTCTTCCAGTGGGGGGCGATCATCTCTTATATCCTCGGCTGGCAACATAGCCATCGCCTGCAGTTTGAAATCGCCATTACTCGGCACCCGTTCCCCATTCTCCTCGTTCATGTCGGCAATTTCCTCTTCCTCCTCGGCGTCCTCGCCATCCTCATCCTGCGCTTCACGCGCACGCGCAGCCTTGAAGAACGCTTCGCCGCTGAGGTGCAGTCGGCCCGCAACGTGCAGCAGTATCTGATTCCCGAGAGGCTGCCCCATACTCCCGGCCTCGTCATCGACAGCGTCTACCGCCCCTCCCGCGAGGTCGGCGGAGATTTCTTCCAGGTCCTTCCCAGCACCGCCGACTCCAGCGCGTTGATTGTCGTCGGCGATGTTGCAGGAAAAGGCATGCAGGCCGGAATGCTGGCCACGCTCATCGTCGGAGCCATCCGCACGGCCGCTGCCTTTACCAACGACCCGACGCAGATTCTCTCCCTCTTGAACGAGCGCATGAATGGCCGTGGTCTGGCGACATGCCTCGCGCTTCGTATCGAGAGTGATGGCAACGTCTTGCTCGCCAATGCCGGCCACCTCCCGCCCTATCTCAATGGCGGCGAACTGCCCATGGAAGGCGCTCTTCCGCTCGGCGCAATCACCGGAATCGACTTTCCTGTTTTGCGTTTCAAGCTTTCTGCGGGCGACTCGCTCATGCTCATGACCGATGGCGTGGCCGAGGCACAGGACTTGCAAGGCCATCTCTTCGGCTTCGACCGCATCGCCCAATTGCTCAAAAACGGCATCGCCGCCTCTGCGCTGGCCGCTGCTGCACAAACCTTCGGCCAGCAAGATGACATCACCGTGCTGACCGTCGCCCGCACCGCCCCCGCCGTGTGAAGGTGAGCCGCCTTCTCGTCGAAGCCCGTCAGCTCCTGTGTCCCAATCGCCCGTCGCACGCTCTTCGCACCCGCTCGGCGTTCCCTGGGTCCCTCGTTCCCGCCGGGGTCCCCAGCGACAGGTCCTCGTCGCTGGGGTGGCTCGTTCCCGCCGGGGTCCCCAGCGACAGGTCCTCGTCCCGGGGCGGCTTGGTCCCTGTCATGTCAAGCCCCTCCTCAGAAAATAATTCCGCCAGTCCCCGCTAGGTCCTTTCTCTCTTATCTCTTATCTCGGATCTCTTTCTTCACCAAGTTTGCCGATTATTTCGCGCAAATCTGTATCCTTGTATTAGGGGTAAGAAATGATCTCAACCTTCGCCGGCGGGTCTCGACTACGAATCGTGATCGACGATCGCTCCTGCGGGATCGCTGAAATGCTCGTCGAAAAACGGCGGAAATATGGAACCGAAGAACGGCAAGAAATGCAAAAAAATAGAAAATCGGCAAAAAACGTTTTTTTCGAGGGGGGTCGGACGTCTTTTGCCTGTAAGTCCTTTAGAATAGACGCAACTTGCACCAAATACAGTGCAACCTCAACACATAGAATCAGCTGTTGTTTTTCTGGTAAACAAAGCAGCCTTTTTCCCTGTTGCCGTTCCTTTTTAGCCCTTCAGCCAGCTCTCATCCACCGACCACAGATCAACTGACCACGGCCCACCGCTCCCTGATCTCCGATCTCTAATCTCTAATCTCTAATCTCTGATCTCTGATCTCTGATCTCTGAAAACGCTACATCAGCCGCAGCGCGTCCACATCCACCACCAGGTTCCGGCGCGGCACGTCCTTCTCCGCCGCGTGCTTGAGCAAACCGCGGAGCGCTTCATTCAGCGCCTTGCGATTCGCGCTCTTCAGAATCATGTGGAAGCGGTAGACGCCTTTGATGCGCGCAATGGGCGCAGTGCACGGACCCAACACGCGCACCGCTCCGCGGTTCTGGTCTTGGACCAGAAACTTGCCCAGGATAGACGCCCACTCCGCCGCTTCTTCCAGCTTTTGCGATTGCACCAGCACGTTGGCCAGCGCGCCGAACGGAGGATAGTGCATCCAGCGCCGATACCTCAGCTCGCGCTCGGCGAATGTCTTGTAGTCGTGCTTCATCGCCGCGAGGATTGCGTAGTGATCGGGATAGTAGGTCTGCACCACCACGCGCCCCGGCAAATCGCCGCGGCCCGCGCGCCCGCTCACCTGCGTCATCAGTTGGAAGACGCGTTCCGCCGCGCGAAAGTCCGGCATCGAGAGCGCATGATCGCATCCCACCACGCCGACCAGCGTCACGTTGTGAATGTCGTGTCCCTTGGCGATCATCTGCGTGCCCACCAGCAGATTGATCTCGCCTGAGTGCAGCCGCGCCAGCATCTGCTCCAGATCGTAGCGCCCGCGCACCGTGTCGCGATCCATACGTCCGATGCGCGCGCCCGGAAAAATCTCCTGCAACCGCTCCTCGCCCTGCTGCGAGCCCGCGCCGAGATAATACAAATGCTCGCTGTCGCACTTGGGGCATCGCACCGGCACGGTGCGCCGGTAGCCGCAATAGTGGCACTCCAGCCGCTGCCCTGCGCGCGCCTCGCCATCGTCATCGGTCAACGCTTTATGATGCGTCAGCGCGATCGCGCAGTTTTCGCACTCCAGCTTTTCGCCGCACACTCGGCACATTACGGCAAACGAGTATCCGCGCCGGTTCAGCAGGATCAGCGCCTGCTCGCCACGCTCGAGCGCCGCCTTCGTCTGCTCCACCAGCGATCGCGAGAAGAGCTGGTCGCGGCCGATTTCCTTGAACTCACGGCGCATGTCGACAAGCTCGACCTCGGGCAGCGGCCGGTTCATCACGCGATCGTTGAGCTCGATGCGCGTGTACTTTCCCCGCTCCGCATTCTGCCAGCTCTCGAGCGACGGCGTTGCCGAGCCCATCACGACCACCGCACCCGCCAGCTTGGCGCGCATCACGGCCACGTCTCGTGCGTTGTAACGCGGCGTCTCCTCCTGCTTGTAGCTCTGGTCGTGCTCCTCGTCCACCAGAATCAATCCCAGGTTCGGCGCCGGCGCAAAGATGGCCGAGCGCGTGCCGACGACGATCTTCGCATCGCCGCGGCGAATGCGTCGCCACTGCTCGCTTCGCTCCTCGGGCGTGAGCGCCGAGTGCAGCAGCGCCACTTGTTGTCCGAAGGCCTGATCGAGCAACCCGACCGTTTGCGGCGTGAGCCCGATCTCGGGAACCAGCAGGATCGAGCTCAGCCCGCGGTCGAGCGCCTTTTGCATCGCCGCAAGATACACCGCCGTCTTTCCCGAACCCGTCACGCCGTAAAGCAGAAACGGATGGAACGCACCAATCGCACCTGTAATCATCTCGAGTGCGTCGATTTGCGCCAGGTTCAGGTAGATCGGTTCGTTCGACGGCGCAATTCCGCCAAGACGAAATGCCTCCGGCCGCTCCTCGATGCGCACAAGTCCGCGCCGGACCAGCGTTTGCAAAGTCGACGAGGGCAGTTCGCGACGGCGCAGCTCGGCCAACGGCAGTTCCCCGCCGCTCGCCGCAAGCTCCGCGAGAATTGCCGTCTGCTTTTCGGTCAGCGTCGGCAGCCGGCCCTCCTCAACTAGCACAGCGAACCGCTCCATCCGCCGAGCATCACGCTCTGCCGCAGCGGTCTCGCGCGCAATCCATTTCCTGCGCAGCATCGCGGCCAGCAGCGGCAACGAAGCCGCCGTCGCCGTTCGCAGTGTCGACACCTTCACCGGCTCGCCCTTGGCCAGCCGCTCCAGCACGCGCCGCTCCATGTCCTGGTTTTCCTTGGAGAGCTTTCCGCGGCGCTTCCCCAGTGCCGGACCTCTCAACTCATGATCATCCTGAGTTTTCTTAAAGGTGTCATCCTGAGCGAGCCCGTCGTGAAACGAAGACGGAGTCGAAGAACCTGCATTTGTTCTTCTGCCAGAGCCCGAATCGTCATCCACTGGGAGTGCCCCCGGTCTCGATTTTGAAACCGGGGAACCAACGCCATCGTCATCCATCGCCGTCGCGAACACATCGCGCCCCAAATCCGTAATCCGGTAATAAACCGTGCGTCGCACCTCAGCAGCCAGCGGAAGCATCGCACGCAGCACCTCGCCGAGCGGCGCGAGATAATACTGTGCCGTCCACTCCGCCAATTCCAGCAGAGGCTCGCTGAGCAGCGGCTCCTCGTCCAGCACCGCTTCCAGGTACTTGACCTCAACTTCGGCGGGAGGCTTCGCATCGGTCGCCGTTACCACGCCGATCAGCTTCTCATTCCTGAAGGGCACGATAACGCGTGCGCCACGCTGCGGAGCTTGGCCAGGCCGCACGCCGTAGGTAAATGTGTGGTCCAGCGGCACCGGCAGCGCAACTTCGCAATATGCGGACATGAGTTCCTGGAGTTACGGGTGTATAACATTCTACAGATATGCCTAATATCAACAATTAAATGTTGACATTATAGTAATCAATATTTAAATATTGATTTATAACAAATCAATGCTATATTATTAATCAGATGATCGAAAGACAGGGGGATGTCGTGGATATCTCTTCCGAAAACCAATTTGTAACCAACAACGATAGAGTACTTTACATCGCATTTATTGGGGATCTCGTCGCTTCGCGCAGGTTCCCTCCCGACCTTCGCCACCAAGTGCAGGAGCGCTTGCGAGTCCTTCTCGACTCCCTCAACCACGAATTCAAAACGGCCCTCGTTGCTGGATTCACGATCACCTCAGGGGATGAGTTTGAAGGTTTACTGAACAGCCGCTCCGCCGCGGAAGTTCTTCCGAAGATCGTCTGGCACATCGAGGAAGCCTTCCTCGACCTGACGCAGCATACGGACAACGACCCGATTAAGACGCGCATGGGCATCGGCCTCGGAACCATCGATACCGCGATCGAAGCCAACCCCAACGTGATCGATGGTCCCGCCTTTCACACCGCGCGAGAGGCAATTCGGCTAGCCGCGAAAACAAGATCTCTCGGCGGAGTCTTCGCCGGATTCGGTGAGCCGCACGACACCATCCTGAACGGGCTGGCCCGCGTTCTCCATCATCAGCGCACCCGCTGGAGCCCACAACAGCACCGCCTCGCCCAATTGCTTCACCAAGGAATTCGCAAAACAGATGCAGCGATAAAACTGAGCCTCACCAAACAGGCCGTCACTTCCTATGCCCAATCCGCCGGATGGCAAGCCTACGTCGAAGGGGAATCCGCCTGGGGCAAGGCCATTGAACTCTCACTTTCCTCCGTCCGGCAGAATGATCCGCAGACAGGTGCACACTGTGTATGATGATCTGCGTATCAAGCTGACTGCTCACCATGCATAACTCACTTCTCTTCGCAGAGTCGCTGCTGATTTGGGCCGTGGCCAACTATGCATTCGGCTCCGATCCGACGAAGGGCGGGAAGAAAGATTCGCCCACAAAATCGGCAGCGAACTGGCGGTGGTGGAAAACATTGTTACGCAGCCTGGGATCCGCAATCCTACTGGGCTGCATAGGACTATTCTGCCGGGCTTATCTCGAGGCATCGGCGCTCCTGATGCTCGGGTCGTTTGCCATACTGGCGTATCGCAGGCAGTTCGTTCCGCTGCAATACCTTCTAGAATTCGAACTCGTTGCCAATGCAGTCGTTGTTTATCTTTTCTGGCAGATTTCGGAGCATGCCTGTTGCAATGAAGCCCCATTCCCGGGGATTCATTTGAGTCACAGTCAAACTTCCTGCCTCTTTATCGCAACAGCCCTCATGCTTTATACCGTGCGAGGCGGAGATTATCTGGTCGCCAGCCTTCTCAAAAAGACCGATAGCCAGACTGAGGCAGCGCAATCCGCGCTGCCCGCGGCCGACTCATATGGACCCATGATTGGCTATCTCGAGCGAATCATCGTTGTAATGATCGTGGTGGCAGGCAGCTTTGAGGCGCTCGCATTCTTTTTTGCCGCCAAAGGACTGGTCCGCTCAAAAGAACTGGAGAATCATCAATTTTCCAACTATTTCCTGCTTGGCTCACTGGCGAGTTTTCTGGTTGCTCTCAGCGCCGGCTTGATCCTGCAACAGACCGTTCACTTGCTCTGGAAATAAACTGCGCGGCTCGGCAAATGCGATGGACGCACGATCAGCCGCGCGTCGGCGCTTTCAGTCCCAGTTCTTTCATCGCTATCTGCAGGTCCGCCCACGCTTCCTTCTTCTGCCGCGGATCGCGCAAAAGAAAAGCCGGATGATAGGTGACGATCAAGCTCGTCCCGCGGAACGCATGCACGCGCCCGCGCAGCCCCGCCAGAGGCTGCCGTTGGCCCAGCAGATAAGTGGCGGCCGTCGCTCCCAGCGCCACTAGAACCTGCGGCCGCACGGCGTCGATTTGCCGAAAAAGAAAAGGTGAGCAGGTGTTAGCCTCGTCGGGCTCGGGTGTGCGGTTGCCCGGCGGCCGGCACTTGACCACGTTGGCAATGTAGCAATCCTCGCGCTTGAGGCCCATCGCCGAAATCATGTTGTTGAGCAATTGCCCTGCGCGGCCCACAAAGGGCAGCCCTTGCGCGTCCTCATCGGCGCCTGGGCCCTCGCCCACAAACATCAAACGCGCCGCGGGATTTCCCACCCCAAAGACGATTGTGTTGCGGCCCTTGTGCAGTGCGCATCGCGTGCAGTCGCCAAGGTCTTCGCGGATGATTTCAAGTGCGGCAGCACGATCTGCGGCCGGAACGGCGACGGATTGTGGAGGCGCGGGAGTAACTGTGCGTGTCTTGATGGTGGTTTCCTCTTGAAAGAAGTTGGGCTGGGGACTCTGAGCTGATTCGCGCTGTCCCACCGTTTCCGCGTCAGACCCTGCGGTCGCGGCATAAGGCGGCGCAACTTCGGATTGTGGAGGTGAAGAGACGAAAGGCTCAGCCGAATCTTCAACCGGTCGCCGGTAGAAATCCGTCAGCCCAATGTCGTGGTAAAACCTGAACCGCTCGGCCAGGGCGTCACGAGTGTTGGAATCGAGCGCGCGGGGCAAGTCCGTCACTCCACAATCAGCTGGCGTCGCCGCGCACCAAGAGGAATACTCTCTTCGAGCACGCGGTCCTGATCCTTGCGCGCACTCTTTCCCAGCTCTTTACCGAGTTCCTCGACCACGGGCCGTGGCCGTCGGAAGGCAAGGATTTCGTCAAGGATGCGGTCAGCCAACTGGCGTTTCAGCATCTGCGGCAGTTCCACGGCGGTGGCACGCGTCAGGAACGTGGCCGCATTTGTGTCGGAGTCAATGCCGACGCCTTCGCCGGCCACATCGTTCACCACAATCGCGTCAGCGCCCTTCGCCAGCAGCTTGGCGCGGCCATTCTCCATGCGGTTCTCAGTTTCCGCGGCGAATCCAACAATCAGTTGACCCGGCCTGCGGCGGCGTACCACCTCGGCCAGAATGTCTTCGGTCGGAGCGAGCTCGAGCATCAGCGGACCGGTGCGTTTAAGCTTCTGTGAGGACACAGCGACAGGGCGATAGTCGGCGACGGCGGCGGCTTTGATCACAAGCGTGGCTTCTTCCATGCGCGCAAGCACCGAGTTCCGCATCTCGTCTGCAGTGGTTACCTTCACTAGTTCGCAGTGCGCGGGAGCCTGTAGGCCAGATGGCCCGCTAATGAGAATGACTTTCGCGCCACGGCTGCGCGCCGCTTCGGCCAGCGCGTAGCCCATTTTTCCGCTGGAACGATTGCCGATGAACCGCACCGGATCCAGAGCCTCGCGCGTTCCTCCCGCGGTCACAAGCACCACTTCGCCGGCCAGGTCGTGACGCCGTCCAAGCGCGGCAAGCACCGATCCCGCAATGGCTTCCGGCTCGGCCATGCGACCCGTGCCAACCATTCCGCAGGCCAGGTCACCCGTCCCAGGCTCAATGATTGCCACGCCGCGCTGCTTCAGCAATTCAAGATTCGCCTGCGTGGCCGGATGGTTCCACATATTCACGTTCATCGCCGGAGCAATCACGACAGGCGCTGTTGTAGCGAGATAAAGTGTGGAAAGAAAGTCGTCGGCAATGCCGTGAGCAAATTTGGCCAGAATGTTTGCCGTAGCGGGAGCGATAACCAATGCATCGGCCCACTGCGCCTCGGCAATGTGGTCGATTCCATTCTGCTCAGGCGCCCCGGCGTCCGGATCCCAATCCTCCCACAGGCTGGTAATCACCTTGTGGCCGGTGAGTGCCGAAAACGTGAGCGGCTGCACGAATTTCTGCGCGGAGGCGGTCATCACCACATGCACTTCCACGGCCTGGCGCTGCAACGCACGCACCAGCTCGGCTGCCTTATACGCCGCGATTCCGCCGGAAACGCCTACGATCGCTCTCATGTCTCGATTGTAGTGCAGAACGACAGGGGTCAGATATCAGATTGCAGGTGTCATGGATCAGGGTTCAGGGCTCAGGCTGCAAGCGATAAAAGTCCGTCTCCGACGCTGAGACCACCGAGCGGCCCCGAGCTGGCTCAGGACAGCGTCGCTGAAACCTGACACCTTAAACCTGATCCCTGTTTTTCAGCTCAACAGGATCGGCACCGCAGGACCTTCAACCAGCGGCTTCACGACGTCGACCTCTTTTTTGACGTAAGCGATTTTGCCGGCCTCGATTTCATCTTGCGCAATCCGGCATGCCTTACTGGATCGGGTGGCGACCAGCGCTTGAGAGCCGTTCTGCAGCTGGCGCGCGCGGCGCGCGGCCACCAATACCTTCCGATAGTTTGAATCGAAACTGGTTTCAATCGTCATCGGGGTCATCTCCAAAGGGAAGTTGTTGCTGGCTGGAGTCCCCATCGATGCCGAAGGCTTCCAGCACTGGTTTGAGCCGCTCCTGCGAGTTCGATTGCAGGCAAGCCGCGGCGACCTCCAAAACCCGGCGCGAACGATAGGCGATCACTTCGCCATTGCGGTAAAAGCGTTCCGACAACACAATGGCTTCCAACTGCGCTACCGCCCGGTCGAGAACGTCATTGACCAGAATATAGCCGTATTGGCGATAATTCTCAATCTCATTGCGCGCCTCGGCGAGCCGGCGGAAAACTTCCTCCTCATCCACCACTCCCTCGGCACGGCTGCGATTGCGCAGGCGGGTGCGCAGAACCTTGGGATTCGGCGGCAGAACGAAGATGCCTACCGCCTCGGGCATTTTGGCGCGCACTTGCGCCGCGCCCTGCACGTCGATGTCGAGCATCAGGTCGTGATCCGCAACTAAAGCGTCGTCGAGCGACTGCCGCGAAGTGCCGTAAAAATGGCCGAAGACTTCCGCGTACTCCAAGAACAGTCCCTCATTCACCATGCGCTCGAATTCCTCTCGCGTGGTGAAGTTGTATTCACGCCCGTTTTCCTCAGAGCCGCGCGGCGCGCGCGTCGTCCACGAGACAGCGAAGTCGACGCCACTCACCTGTTTGCGCAGCTCACTGACTAGCGTGCTCTTGCCCGAGCCCGACGGCGCCGAAATGATAAATAAGATTCCCGCCAAAGTATCTCGTTCCCTTTCAAGCTTCGTTTTTGCTGTTCTCTGTTCCCTATTCCCTGTTGCCTGTTTCTTCACTCCACGTTCTGAACCTGCTCGCGCGCCTTTTCGATCTCTGCTTTCATCGCCAGACCCAACTCGGTGATGCGCGTTCCCTTCCCGCTCACGCCGGCGGTCTTTGAAAGAAGCGTATTGGCTTCGCGGTTCATCTCCTGCAGCAGAAAGTCGAGTTTCTTTCCCGCCTCGCCCCCCGCGCTGAGGACTTCGCGAAAATGCTCAATGTGCGTCGTCATCCGCGTCAGTTCTTCGCTGATGTCGCTGCGATCGATCAGCACAGCCACTTCCTCGAGCACTCGTTGCTGATTGAACTCCGGTCCCACGGCGGCAGTTAGCCGCTGCGTAAGGCGCTCCTGGCTGCGTTGCTCGATCTCCGGTCGAAGTTCCGCGATGCTCGCGGTCGCGGTAGCAAGCCGGTCCAGCGTTCCGCGCAGAATGGCCTCCAACGCCTCACCTTCGCGCGCGCGCATGGATTTCAGTTTTTCCAGCAGGGGGACGGTCTGCTCCAGCACACTGGCCCCCAGCGCGGTCAGATCGGTGTTGGTACGATCCTCAGTTTGCAGGGCCCCGGGCAGGCGCAATGCCGCGTTCAAATCCGGCTCGCCTTTCAGGTGATGCTCGTTGCGCGCGGCCTCAAAAGCCGTGAGATAGCCGGCGATCAGCTCGCGATTATATCCGGCCTTGGACTGCGAGGTGCGATCGACAGAGAGCGTCAGATCGACGTGGCCGCGAATCAGTTTTTCCTTCATCACCCGCCGCAGATCCATCTCCACCGCATCAAGGCCGGCAGGCAGACGAAATTGCAAATCAAGGAAGCGGTGATTCACGCTTTTCACGGTGATCGTGTAACTGACCTGCTCATCGCCGCCAAGAGATGCGTGCGCCTGCACCCGCGCAAATCCGGTCATCGAGGATATGCCCATGCTTACTCCTTCACGCCTGTGGCCAGCGCGGCTCTTTCATCGAATGGCAGATACATCTTGTTGGGATCCGGAGCGGCCGTCGCCGGTGCGTCGACCTCAGGCAAATCGATGAATTGCAATTGATAGAGCTTCTGGTAGGTAGGCGAGCCGTTAAGCAACTCATCGTGGGATCCGATTGCGGTGATGCGGCCGCACTCCAGGACGGCAATGCGGTTTGCTCGGCGAATGGTGGAAAGACGATGCGCAATCACTACCACGGTTCTGTTCTGCATCAGGTTGGCCAATGCGGTCTGCACGAGAGATTCGCTTTCCGAGTCCAGCGCCGACGTCGCTTCATCGAGAATGAGGATGGGCGCGTTCTTGAAAATGGCGCGTGCAATCGCCAATCGCTGGCGCTCACCACCGGAGAGCCGGAAGCCTTTTTCGCCGATCATCGTCTGGTACCCGAGCGGCATGTTCATGATGAAATCGTGCGCCAGAGCATTGCGCGCGGCCTGCTCTACCACTGCGCGCTTAGCGTCGGGCTGCCCATAGGCGATGTTGTTGTGCACAGTGTCGTTAAACAGGATGGTTTCCTGCGTCACCTGTGCCACCTGCCGCCGCAGCGATGCCAACGTGAGATCGCGCACGTCGCGGCCGTCAATAAGAATGCGGCCGGAGGTCACATCGAAAAACCGCGGAATCAGATTCACCAGCGTGGACTTGCCTGCTCCGCTGGGACCAACGATGGCCAGAATCTCGCCGGCGTTCACTTCGAGATCGACGTTGTGGAGAATCTGATGTTCGCCTTCGTCGGTCGAGTATGAAAATCCCACATTTTCAAATTTGATGGCCTGGCGAAAGCGCGTCAACGTGGTGGCTCGGACCCGTTCCCGCACATCGTCCTGGTCATCGAAAAACAAAAAAATCGATGCTGACGCACCCATCGCCTGCTGAAAGCTGTTGTAGAAAAAGGCAAAGCGGCGCAGCGGATCGTAAAGCTTGAAGAGCAGGAAGATGAATGCGCCGAAAACGCCAATGGTCATGTAGTGATTAATAATCGCGCTGCGGCCGATCCAGAGCAGCAGCGCCATGGCGATCGCTCCGACCGTATCCATCAGCGGCGAACTGATCGATTGAATGCGCACGCTGCGCAGGTTGGCGCGGAAGAGGCGCTTGGCTGCGCTCTTGAAGCGCAGAATCTCCCAAAGCTCGGTGTTAAACGATTTCACGATGCGGTTGCCCGTCACCGTCTCGTGCAAAATGTTCTGCACCTCAGCCAGCTTGTCCTGGCCGGTACGTGTGCGCGTGCGTACTTCGCTGCCGATCTTGCGCGCTGAAGTAATCACCACAGGAATAAAGAGAACCAGCGCCCAGCTCAGATATCCGCCCATGCTTATGACGAGCACGATCGCGGCGACAAATGTGAAAAACTGCTGGAGAAAATCGCCCAGTACCGAGCTCAGCGCGGTTTGGACGCGATCTACATCGTTGATCAGCGTGGAAAGGATGGTGCCAGTGGGATGCTTGTGGTAGAAGCTGGAGGAACGGCGCAGCGTGGTCTCGTATAGATGATTTCTTAGATCGGTGATGGTGCCAAAGGCGGCGTAATTGACAAGATAGTTTCCTAGGTAATCGCAAAGGCCCTTGAGAATGGTTGCGAACACCAACGCAAGCGCTACCACGACCCACGCATTATGCACGTGCGTGAAGTGGGGGACCAATCTTCTCAGATCAAAATGCCAGGCAGTTTTTGGCAGGCCCAGCATGATGGGACCTTCGGGTGCGCTCGGATCCAACACTCGATCGAAGATTGGCTGAAGCAGCAGAATACGAAACGCATCCAGCCCGCCAACCAGGGCCGACAGAACAACCCCCGGCAGCCACTCCAGCGTGTACGGCAGCCCATAGCGCAGCAGGCGCAGGAAGTTCCTCATGCGCCTCTGCCTGCCCTGCGCACTCGGCGCCTCTGGGGCCGACGGCCGCTGACACCCTGCTGAAAATGAGTGCTGATGTCCATCCCCGTATTGTATCCGCGCTGGACGGCACGCGCCGCTTCGTCGCGGCCCAACAGTAACGTGGTCTCTTCTATGTAAATCCTGGAATTGCGCTTGCCGCCCGAGGCTTTGGATGCCTCAATATCGCTTCAGCTTCACGATCGCTTTCAGGATGGTTTCGGGTTGCGGCAGAATCGCGTCCTCCAGCTTCGGTTGGTAAGCAACGAATGTGTCCATCGCGCCGATGCGCCGCACCGGAGCGTCTAGTTCATCGAAGAGCTCGTCAGCGATGCGTGAAGCGATTTCCGCTCCATAGCCCCAGCTCAGCATGTCCTCGTGGGCCACGATCACTCGATTCGTCTTGCGCACAGACTCGGCAATCGCCTCCCAGTCATAGGGGCTCAACGTGCGCAGATCGAGAATCTCCGTATCGATTCCATGCTCGCGCTGCGCCTGCTGGGCAGCCTGCATGGCTCGCGGGACAAGCGCACCATATGTCACCATCGTGAGGTCCGCGCCGGGACGAACAATCTTCGCTTTGCCGAACGGGATTGCGAATTCCGGCCCTGGATACGGCGCCCGGCCGTATGTCTCGCGATAGAGCCGCTTGTGCTCAAGAAACAACACTGGATCATCGCACCGGATCGCCGTGCGCAACAAGCCATTGGCATCGAGCGCGTTCGACGGAAAAACCACGCGCAGCCCTGGTGTGTGAGTAAAGAGGCTCTCGCCGCATTGCGAATGGTAGATCGCGCCGCCGGTAAGGTAGCCGCCGATGGGAACGCGAATCACAAGCGGCGCGGCCCAAGTGCCGTTCGAGCGCCAGCGCATCACTGATAATTCATTGCGAATCTGATGCATGGCCGGCCAAATGTAATCAAAGAATTGAATTTCCACCACCGGCTTCATGCCGCGCAAAGCGTAACCGATGGCGCGGCCAACAATATTGGCTTCAGCCAGCGGCGAATTGAAGACGCGATCCGATCCGAACTCGGCTTGCAGGCCGGCGGTAAGCTTAAAGACCCCGCCCTTGCCTTTCACCTCTGCGAGCGCTTCTGCGCGACTGGCGTCGGCCACGTCTTCGCCGTAAACCACGATGCGCGGATCGCGTCGCATCTCGTCGCGCAGGCAAACGTTGAGCAACTCGGCCATGGTGCGCGGGACTGCGGCCTTTTGCGCGTCGGCTCCGTTCGCCGACACCCCAACCGAAGGCTGCTCGGTGGCAAAACTAGCCTTCGTGGGATCCAGGTCTTCAGAGTAGACGTGTGTGGCAATGCTCTCTACTGCAGGCAAGGGCGCTTCCAGTGCACGCTCTGCGGCTTCGGCGGCTTCATGCACCAAGCTGTGCTCAAGCTCGTCAATCTCCGCGACCGTCAGAATTCCCTCGCCCAGCAGCCGTGTGCGAAAACGCGCAATGGGGTCGCGAAGCTGGTCCGCCTCCCTTTCCGCTGCAGAGCGGTAGTTTTTGTCGTCGTCGGAGAGTGAGTGTGAATAGAGTCGCACGCAGTGGCCGTGGATGAACGCTGGACCATATCCGGCGCGGCAATGCGCGGCTGCCGCCTGAATGGCGTGGATGGTCACGACTGGATCGGTCCCGTCAATCTCCGCAAAGTGAAAATTGGGAAAGTTCGCTACAAGGCGGGAGATGTTTCCGCCCGGCGTGTTCACCTCTACAGGGACACTGATAGCATAGCCGTTGTCTTCCACCAAAAAGATCACCGGCAGCTTCTGGTTCGATGCGGTGTTGATCGCTTCCCAGAATTCTCCTTGTGAAGTGGACCCTTCTCCTACGCAAGTCAAAACGACTTCGTCACCGTGGAAGTCCACGTCGTGAAAAGCGCGATAGTCCCCATCGGCTTTGGCCGCCATCGCGGGGTGCTTGCTGAATGCCAATCCCGCTTCAGCGCAGCCCACCGCCTGCAACAACTGCGTGGCCGTCGACGAAGAGGTACTTACGATATGCAACGCGCGGCTACTCCAGTGCCTGGGCATCTGCCTGCCGCCGCTGGCCGGATCGGAAGCGGCTCCCACGGCTTGCAGCATCATTTCGTAAGGCGTCACACCCAGCGCCAAGGCCAAGGCTCCATCGCGATAGTAGGGAAAAAACCAGTCGTATCCTGGTCGCAAGCCCAGAGCGGCGCCCACCTGCAGCGCTTCGTGGCCCGCGGAGGAAATTTGAAAGAAGATTTTCTGTTGGCGTTTAAGGAGGATTTCGCGGTCGTCTACCGCGCGCGAGAGAAACATCAGCCGATAGATTTCAATCATCTGCCGCGCGGTCAACTCGTCCGATGCCGGATAGTTTCCGGACGCATGACTGCTGGAAATTGCCACTTCCATTCCGGTCGACCCCCACAAGCTTTCCGGATACTCTCAGGCCTGATTGTAACAATTGAGAAGGCCATTTGCTTGACGGCCCCTGTCGGGCACAAACCTGCATCGACTGATCCCAACACCCGTCAGCGGGGTGAGTAGCCATGCGGTATTCGCCCAAGCGAAGGACCGGGCATTCCTACTCCCTCGCTCATCGCTTCCTTTACGCTTCGAGCCAACTTCTCGATCTGCGAGACCTTGCGGAGCTGATCCGGATTCAAGGTATTGTAGGCATTCACTGCGACCGCATCATTCAATTCCTTCGCCAGCTTGAGCAGCTTGTTGGTATCGGAAATCATCTGCTTATAACGCTCATTGTTCAGGGCGTTCAGTCGCCTCTGCATCTCCGTTGGATCAATTTGATTTGCTGAATCCGGATCCGTCGGCATGGGAGTCGGCCGATTGATGATGTCTCTTGGCGGTCCTTGGGAAAGGCCTGCAGGGACCCAGACGATCGTGAAAAGCGTAGCCAGCGCCACACACGAAGCCAGGGATCGCGCTCCCCTTCCCAACCAGACTCTGACGATTGCCGATTTCGCTTGAATCATCTCGCACCGCTTTACCGTCATGGGGCGCCCCTCACAGAGCGCCCTGTTTAGTTCTTGCCGGAGCTGGTTCTCACTTTGCGCGCTAGTTGCTCGATCTCGCCCGCCTTGCGAACCACGGGCACTGAAAGCTGGTCTTTGGAGGATTTGTCGACTTCCGCCTTCAGTTCCGTCGCCATCTTCAGAATGTCGGCACACTGCTTGGCGACTTCAGTCTCGTTGGACTGCGCTCCCTGTGCCGCAGGTTGTTGCGCGGCTGACGCTGTCGCGCCGGGGCCGGGCTGCGACGAGGCCTTGGCCCCTGGGGGATTGATTGCCGGAAGCGGAAACGACTGCTGCGCGTGGGTTCGAATCAGTCCTGCGCTTGCCACAACAGCTAATCCGACAACGCATCCAACGGGAAAGAGCCATCGTCCCAGGCGCTGCGCCCAGGGTTTTCGGTTGTTCGATTCGGGGCTGATTTCTTTCATGCCCTCACCGTCTTAAGGGGAGAAATTCGGACGAGCAAGGCCGAGTGGTCCGACCGTTCTTGCACAGTTTAGTCTAGAAAGTGGAGTTTTGGCATGTCTATGCTTTCGGCAAGCGCGGGATTCATTCTTCTCGGTCGATGGGGCTGGTTTCAGGAGGGTAGGTTCCTCGGCCGGGTGCTCGATGAATGGATCAATGATAGCCAGGAGTTCATCCACTCCAAGCTGCCGCGCCTGATCGTGATTGCAGTCATCGCCTTTATTCTGAGCCGCTTGCTCAGTCTGGCCACCGCCCGCATGATCCGCATTTCAGAAAGACGCGGCGCCGGCGTTGGCCGCCGTGCCGAAGTCAGGACCATGGCTGGGGTCATCCGGGCTACAGGACTGGCGATCATCGGTGTAATCGCTCTGTTGCAGGCGCTCGATTCGATGGGGTTCAACCTCGCCCCGCTGCTGGCTTCCGCTGGCGTGGCGGGCATTGCCATCGGCCTTGCTGCGCAAAACATCGTCAAGGACATGTTCAACGGCATGCTCTTTCTGGTTGAGGATCAGTTTAGCGTGGGCGACACAGTTCGTCTCGCCGGCCTTTCCGGCGTCGTTGAATCGATGACCCTGCGCAAAACTACCGTACGTGACGGCGATGGAACTCTCTACGTCATCCCGAACTCGCAAATCACCACCGTGGCCAATTTGAGTGTCGGCTTCTCCGTGGCCACCGTCAATGTCAGCGTCGACTTCTCTGCCAATCCCGACGAAGTGACAGCTCTGCTCAAACACATCGCGATGGACGTAAGGAACAGCCACGAATTCAAGGACGTGTTTCTCGAGGACCCACAGGTTCTGGGCGTGGACGCCGTTAAAGGCTCGCAGGTCATCTTTCCCGTTGTCTTCAAGACGCTCGCCACTCAGCAATACGGCCCCATGCGCGAATTTCAGCGTCGCGTGAGACTGGCTCTGGAAGAGAACCACATGCTTCCGGGCGACCCCAACCGCATATTCCGGCCGACAGAAGAATCCGCTCCGGTAGGCCATGGACCCGAAGAAAAAGCGCCAGAACCACCAAAGGATCCAACCACAATCAAGCAGCCGGAAGCCAATTTGTTTGGCAGTGAATAGCAGGAATTGTTGTAGCAGATGTTTCAGTCTTCTCGGTGTACGGCCAAGCGTTTCAACTTTCCGGCGTCATCGCCCGCAACAGCGCTTCCGCGTCCGTCATCGGCGGCAGGCAGGTTCGTCCACGACAAACCAGCGCCCAGGCCTTCGCATTCGCTGGCGCTGGGATCTGCAACCAGGTTTCAGCCAACGCTTCGGGGATCTCGCCGGCAACAAGTCCCGACGGTTCGATCCGTATCACCGTCTTGCTCACGGCAAACCCCGCCACCGCCGTGGCCTCAAGCTGATCCGCTTCGGGACCGGTACCCACGATGACAACGTGAACGGGATCGAGCATCAAGCGCTCGGCAGCCAACCCGTAGCTGCCGGCGTAGAGTCCGAAATGCTCTACAATTCCCGCAAAATTAGCTAGTGTACCTTCCGCAATCTTGCGGTAATCCTCGCGCCCGCTCAATGCTTCAAGTCGCAGTAGCGCAGTGGCCGCCGTGGGGTTGCCGGCAGGCGTAGGCGCATCCTGCAGCGGCTTGCGCCGCGCCGTCAGTGCACCCAGCGGAATCTCCGCCGGTTCATCCCCGGCGGGTTCGCTCCCGCCGGATGCGTAATTGTGCGGCGCTGATGTGTCGAAGAACCCTCCCGAAGATACGTCGTGAAATTGTTCGATCATGGCGTCCGCCAGCTTCACCGCCGCCCGATAGAACTTCATTTCGCGGCTGGCCAGCCAACCATCAATGCACGCGTTCACCGTGAAGGCGTAATCGTCGAGCGTGCCAGGCGCGCGCTCTCTCGGGGCCAGCCCATCCGGGTATGCAATCACGTGCCGCAGGCTCGACCTTCCTCCCCATGCTTCGTCAAGCAGCCGGTTGAGCGTGAGCAGCGCGAACTCGCGTGCTTTGTCGTCGCGCAGCGCGCGGGCCGCTTCAAGATACGCGGTCACAGCCATTGCATTCCAGCTCGTGTAGAGTGTGCGATCGATGTAAGGTGCAGTCCGTTTGGCGCGTGCAGCCAGCAGCCTGGTACGAGCCGTCGCCGCTAGGCCACGCAACGATTCTTCGCTCGCACCTGTTTGCGCGGCAATCTCGGCCAGAGAACGATTCACATGCAGCACATTCTTTGCTGGGTTGTGGTGCATGTCTCCCAGCTCGCCGATGTCCCAGTATTTCGACGCAAATTCCAGCTCTTCTCCGTTCAAGACCGCTCGAGCCTCGTCCAATGTCCACGTAAAGTAATCGCCATCGTCGTCCAGCCCAACGTCGGCGTCCTGCGACCCATAAAAGCCACCGCGCTCCCGGTCGGTCATGGTCGCATCGATCCACGCAACGATCTCTTTTGCGATCGCCAGAAAATCTTCGCGAACAAAACTCTGATAACCGTGTACATAGTTCCGCAGCAACTCAGTGTTGTCGTAGATCATCTTTTCGAAGTGCGGCACCACCCACCGTTCGTCCACGCTGTAGCGATGGAAGCCGCCTGCGAGCTGATCGTAGACGCCGCCGCGAGCCATTTTTTCCAGGGTGATCGTGAACACCTCGCGCGCGCGTTGGTTGCCGCGATTGATCGCGACTTCAAGCAGCAAATCCAGCGCCGCCGGATGAGGAAACTTGGGCTGCGAGCCAAAGCCGCCATGACGCGGATCGAATTGGCCAATGATTGCACCAACGATCTTGTCGACCAGAGCCGGTGAAAATGAGCCCCCGCCACTGAAACTTTCATTGTGCTCGATCGCAGCCATCACACTGCTCGCCGTCTCCAGCGCTTCATTGCGGCGCTCGCGCCATACCTGCGCCATCGCGAGCAACACGCGCCCCATCCCCGGCCGCCCGTAACGGTCGTCGCGCGGAATGTAGGTGCCACCGAAGTACGGTCGTCCGTCCGGTGTGAGAAATGCGGTCAGAGGCCAGCCGCCCTGTCCGCTGATTGCCGAAACCGCCGCCTGATAGCGCGCATCCACGTCGGGCCGCTCGTCGCGATCCACTTTCACGGGGATAAAATGCTCGTTGATGAGCGCGGCGATCTCCGCATCTTCATACGATTCGCGGTCCATCACGTGGCACCAATGGCACCACACGGCCCCGATGTCGAGCAGGATGGGCTTATCTCCAGCCTGCGCCCGCGCGAACGCCTCTTCGCCCCACGAGTGCCAGCGCACAGGTTGATGCCGCGCCGATCGTAAATACGACGACGCAGCATGTTCAAGTTGATTGGTGCCTTGCGAGGAAGCGTCCTTACTCATGGTCTGAGAATACAGGTCACGAACGCCGCCGATCTATACGCCTGAATCGTTACAATCGAGATCGGTATCATATCGATAGGCAGCCCATGGCCACTCAGGCAGCACAGCCGGCCCATCAAGGCGCGGCAACCACAAGCCCACTCATCATCGGCGTGCTCGCCCTGCAAGGCGATTACGAGGCCCATGCGCGCGCCTTCAAGGCCAGTGGAGCGCAAACGGTACTGGTCCGTAAAGCCGAACAACTGAACTCCCTCGACGGTCTCGTGATTCCCGGTGGGGAATCGACCACGATGCTCAAGTTTCTCGAGAAGGATGGATTTTTTGAGGCTCTCGGCGATTTCGCCTCAATTAAGCCAGTCTTTGCCACCTGCGCCGGCTGCATCCTGCTCGCTCGTGAAGTTCTGCACCCAAAACAGCGCAGCCTTGGCGCGCTCGACGCTACGGTCGAGCGGAATGCGTACGGCCGCCAGATTGACTCCGCCATTCTGACAATGCCGACGGAAATCCCTGGAGGCCCTCTGGAGATGGTCTTTATCCGCTCGCCCCGCATTACTCGCGTAGGTGACGGCGTCCAGGTGCTGGCCCGCCGCGATGAGTTCCCTACTCTGGTGCGCCAGGGCAATCTTCTCGCCTGCACGTTCCATCCCGAGATGACCGCCGACACGCGTGTGCAGCAGTTATTCCTGGAAATAGTCCGCGAACAAAAGATCCTCAACGACCAAAAGGACCGTCGGGAGAAAGAGAATCCTTGAACGCCGCCTTCCCGTTCTTGCTGATCCAGTTCGTCCAAAACCAAAAGAAATCAACTTCGCGCAGCGCGGCCTTCGGCTGAATCGAGAATCTTCGCGGTCAGTTTTTGTTTCACACTTTCCATCTCATCCCATGGATCGTGCCGCAGCCGGGACTTCCATTTCGCGAAATCCAGAACATGAAATGCTGGCGCCTTCGCAGAGTTCAGCTCACTCCATTTCAGCGGCATCGCCACGGGAACCCCGCTTCTCGCGCGCGGCGAATACGGAGCGATCGACGTTGCCTCTCGATCGTTGCGAAGATAGTCAAGGTAGATGCGGTTCTTGCGCGTTGACTTGGTCATCTTGGTCACGTAGAGCTCTGGCTTTTCCCTCTCCATATCGAGCGCAAGACCGTGGGCAAACTCCTTGATTGCCGGCCACTCGTGATCCGGCCGAATGGGAACTACCACATGAAGCCCTTTTCCGCCCGTGCTTTTCAGGAAGCTTGCGAGCCCCATCTTCGCAAGCCTGCGCTTGAATTCACGCGCTGTTTCTGCCAGCGTCTTCCATTCAATCGCTACATCAGGATCGAGATCGAAGACGATACGATCGGGGTGTTCGAGCGCTTCATTCCTCGATCCCCAGGTATGGACTTCAAGCACCCCCATCTGCGCCAGCCCGACCAATCCCTCGCTGGAATCGACGGTCAGATAGTCTTCAGTTTTTCCGCTCTTCCGGCTGGGAACGGGAATGCTCTTCACTCCAGCCGGCAGCCCCAGCCCCACATGCTTTTGGAAAAAGCAAGGCTTACTGTTGCCATCTGGACAGCGCACAATGCTCAATGGTCGGCCGGTAATGTGCGGAAGCATGTTTTCGGCCACGGTTTCGTAATACTCGGCGAGTTGCCGCTTGGTCATCCCGCTCTCTTGATCGAGCACCTTGTCAGGATGCGTGATGGCTAGGTTGTGCGTTGCTGGATTCCTCACCATTATCGCGCTCTTCTTGGTGGGAGACGCCGAATTCTTGATCATTCCCGCGCTCTTTCTGCCGCCCAAAGAATGCGAGGCGCGGTTGGCCCGAGTCCGCTTTTGGCTCTTGGATGACGCAGCCTTTCCGTTTGGCACGTCCGCCGATTCCCGCACCACCTCCGCTGCCGGTTTATCCTCGCGCAGGCCCTTGAACGCCGCCTGCCGCACCAGGTTGTCGCGCGTCCACGTCGAAAATTCAACTTGCGCCACAAGCTCCGGCTTCACCCAATGCGCGCCTCGCTGCATCTCGCGCGGAACATCGGTAAATGGAGATTCTTTCCTGGCCAGGCGACCTACCTTAGAGCGCAACAGACGATGCGTGCTCTGCGTAAATCCCGTCCCGGTCCGGCCCGCGTAACGCAACTTCCCACCTTCGTAGTAACCAAGTAAGAGCGCGCCAACCCCAACAGTGCCATTTGACGGCAATGTGAATCCGCCGATCACAAATTCCTGTTCAAGACGGCATTTACGCTTGAGCCATGCACTGCTCCGCCCTGAAGTGTATTTCGCCGAGCCGAGCTTCGAAACAATTCCTTCCGCTCCCAGTGCGCACGCCTTTTTAAAGACTTCATTTCCATCGGCCTTCAAATCCTCGCTGAGCCTGAGAGGCGATTTCTCCTCAGCCTTGCCAAGCAAATCGCGCAAGAATTCCTTTCGTTCGACGAGCGGGAGCCCGCGCAGATTGTGGCCATCCAGATGGAGAAGATCGAATGCGAAGTACGTGATATACCGCTGCCGTCCCTCTTGAAACGCGGCCTGAAGATCGGCGAAATTACTCACTCCCTTCCCATCGAGTGCGACCGCTTCGCCGTCGAGGATCGCATCTTTCACCCGAAGTCGTGAGGAGGCGGCGGCTATGTCCGGCATGCGAGCCGTCCAGTCGAGTCCTTTCCGCGTCAGCAGTCGCACTTTCCGATGTTTCGCGCCGGTCGAGCCAGATGTGATTTGAATCTGTATCCGATAGCCATCCAGCTTCAGCTCGTGAATCCAATCATCCCCCGTCGGAGCCGATCCTGTTTCCAGCGCTAATTGCGGGGCAATGAATCCAGGAAACCGCTCCACCGGAATTCGTTGCCCAGTGAATCGATTGTGAGCTGCTCGCCCTTTGGCTCGCCTCGATTCCGGCGCTGCTTTTGCGCGAGTCGCCTCTCGCTCGGCGGCCGCGGCAATCTTCTCACGAAAAGATTCTCGCTTTGCAGCCGCGCCAACCCCGCCCCCGTTCCCAGCGGCTGCCCCTCGCGACCGTCGCGCTTGACCATCCTTTGAACTCCAGACACGGCCTTTTCTAGCCGCAATTTCATCCATCGTTCGATGGCTCGCCGCGCTGTTCGGCTTCTCCTCAATAATCGGCTCATCGGAACTGTCTCGCGCGAATTCGTCCTTTTCTTTGATCAGCAGCCAATTTTCTTTGCTCGACCTCTCAGCGCGTCCGTGCATGCGAACCAGCACCCAGGCACCCTTCAGCTTTTTTCCGTGCAACTCGAACTTCAGGTGTCCGTCCCTCAGACCTTGATCCACTTCGCCAAGCGGAGTCCAGGTTCCCTGGTCCCACACCATCACAGTTCCGCCGCCATATTGACCTTTGGGAATTGTTCCTTCGAAGTCACGGTATTCCCATGGATGGTCTTCAACCTGGACCGCGAGCCGCTTATCGCCGGGATAGTAGCTTGGGCCTTTGGTCACGGCCCAGCTCTTGAGCACGCCATCCCAGCCCAGCCTGAAGTCGTAGTGCAAACGCGTCGCCGCGTGCTTCTGCACCACGAACGGCAGTTCCTCGTGCGCGTTCGCTTTGGCGCGAACACGAGCGGCCCCGCGAGGCTCTGCCGTTGTGCTGAAATCGCGCATCCGCTGGTATTTTTCCAGCGGACGGCCAGCTTCTTTGGTTGACTTCAAATGTGTTCGCTGAGCCATGGTCTATGCAGCGCTGCGCTTCCGCTTAGCCGCGCCCACAAGCACAGGCCCTTTCTTTTCCCCGGCTCTGGAACCGGTGCGGCGTTCGCTCGCCACCGGCTTCTTGGCCTTCGAAACACTCTCGCGCAGTGCATCCATGAGATTGATGACTTTGGCCGGTTTGCCTTTCTTCTCTTCGAGGGGCAGCGGTGAATTCTTTTGCTTGGCCTCAATCAGCTCGCGCAGCGCGGCTTCATAGTCGTCCTTGAACGCGTCGAGATTGAAAGGATGGGAATACGCCTCGATGAGCTGCGTGGCCATGGTCAACTGCTTTTTATCGATGTGACTTGTAGCGGCCGAAATGTGCGAGAAATATTCGGCACTATCTCGCAGCTCTTCTCCATAGCGCAGCAGGTAAGCCATCAATCCGAGCTCCGCATGATTCTTGGGAACGGCAATCGCGACCAGATGCTCGCGTCCACCGAATGCAAGCTCGCCGATCGCCGCTTTGCCCGTTTCCTCCATCGCTTTGCGCACCACAGCAAACGCGTCGGGAGATTCCTTGGGCTCAGGGACGACGAAGTAGGGTTTTTCGAAAAGCGTGAGCGGCAACTCGTCCACATCGACAAACTGTTGCACGTCGATCACATTTTTCGTCTCGATCCGCACATTGGCGATCTCGTCCGGCTCAACGATCAGATACTTCCCCTTGGTGTATTCATAACCCTTCACAATATCGGAGTTTTCGACCGGCTCATTTTCGTTGACTACGTTCAGGTGTCGGATCCTCTCGCCCGTCGTGCGATCGATCTGATGAAATGTGACTCCACTTTGAGAACTGGTGGCCGGATAAAGTTGAATACCGAAGGAAACCAGCGAGATTTTAAATTGTCCTGACCAATAAGGGCGACCGGCCATATTTGCCTCCGCGCGCAAGGACACAAGTCCCCCGCTGCCATTTGGCTTAGATGCCATGCCGACAAAACTGGTTACACCTGGCTGCGGCCCAGGAACCCGATCAGCGCGCCAGCCTCAATGCACGCCCGCCGGAGCTCGCGTCTGGCTGACTTTGCGAAAGAGCCACACCAGCGCAATGCAACCGAAACAAAGCAGTGCAATCCACCGGAAAACATCCACGAACGCCCACAAAAGCGCCTGTTGGCCAAGCTCGCGATAAAGTGCTCCCTGTGACGAGGGGGGCGCATTGGCAGGATTGATCGCCTGCCCCAAAAATCCGTTCAGGCTATGCGTTTGCTGTTGCAGCCAAACCTGCGATCGAGAAACATAATTCGTCAATTCGCTTTGGTGGACGTCCGAGCGTCGCGTGAGCAAGGTCTGGGCCACCGAGATGCCAACCGATCCTCCAATATTGCGGACCAGATTAAAAATGCCGCTCGCGTTTCCGATCTGCTCGTTGCGCAGGGTGTCATAGGACTGCGTCGTGATGGGGACAAAGACGAAACTCAGGGCAAATCCTGTGATGATGATCGGCCATAGAAATGTTGTGGGACCAATGCTCAAATTGGCATTGCCGAAGATCAGAGAGGTGATCCCAAAGACCGCGAATCCGAAAGTGAGCAAATAACGGATATCCACCTTCGTTCCCAGATAGGCGATCACGGGCATCGCGACGATCGCGCCGATGCCCCGCGGCCCCACCACCAGCCCAGCATTGAATGCCGTGTAACCAAGTAATTCCTGATAAAACAGCGGAAGCAACGTGATGGTCGAGTAGATCGACACTCCAAACACCGCCATCAGGAGACAACCGACAGCAAAATTCCTGTCCTTCAGCACCCGCAGGTTGACGAGCGGGGATTTTTGCCGAAACGCGTGAACAAGGAAAAAGACGAAGGAAAGGACGAACGCAGCCACGGCAAATCGGACCCAGACGGCGCCGAACCAATCATCTTCCTGGCCCTTGTCCAAAACAATTTGCAGGCAGCCGGTCCAAACAATCAGCAGGCCGAACCCGAGATTATCGAAGCGGGCCACTTTAGCTTTGGAAATATAGGGCGGATCGTGCACAAAGCGGCCGATCATGATCACAGCGAGAATTCCGATGGGCACGTTGATGTAAAACGCATAGCGCCAGCTATACGTATCGGTGAGCCATCCGCCCAGCGTAGGGCCAATGATGGGAGCCACAACCACGCCGAGCGCGAAGACGGCCATCGCCATTCCGCGCTTCCTGGGCTCGAAGCTTTCCAAGAGGATGGCCTGCGACAGCGGTTGCAGCGCTCCTCCGCCCGCCCCCTGCACGATCCGGGCCAGCAGAATAAATCCAAGAGATGGTGCGGCGCCAACGCAAAAGGATGCGCCCGTGAAGATCAGAACGCACACGATCAGGAACCGTTTACGCCCGAAGCGAAGTGAGAACCAGTTGCTTGCCGGAAGAATGACAGCGTTGGCAACCAGGTAGCTCGTAAGAACCCACGTAGCTTCGTCTGTCGAGGCCGACATGGACCCGGCGATGTAAGGCAGCGCGACGGTCGCGATGGCGGTGTCGAGCACCTCCATGAACGTCGCCAGCATGACAGAAATGGCGATAAGCCAGGGATTCACCCCGGCATTCTGCGCCTGTTGGCCGCTCGCCTCTGCCATTCAACCCTGCCGTCTGCTTTGGAACACGTCCAGCAGCTCGAGTCCGAAGGTTCCCGGCTTTTTGATTAGTCGCGGCGCCGGCCGCGCCTATGCCGCTTTCTTTTTGTCCCGTGGGCGCGCAGATTTCACCCGCTCCGAGAGCAGTTCCTTGGCTTTTTCAAGTTTCGCTTTGCGCGATGCGCTCAGGTTCTTGCCCGCACGGTTAATGAAAAAGTTCAACATTCTCATTCCGGAAGAGGGGCCTTTGGGTGAAACCCTTTTCGAAGCCAGCGATCTCGCAATCGTCTCCGGATCTTTGGTGAACAGACCTTCCGGAGGGTGCGTGGACACCGTGGACACTTGGCCAGACCATTTCTTCCCGGTCGCCGTGTGGGCTTTTTTCCCTTTTGCGGTACGGGCCATGGTCGCCCTCTACAAAATGAATTCGCGGAAATTGACTCGACGAGCAAAATCAACGAGCCCGAGTGGCCGCGCCGCATCTTGCAACGGCGGGACAGCCCGAATGCTCAGTGACGTTTGAAATACTGCACCTCGCGCTCGTGCTGCTTGGCTTGTTCCAGGCTTGAAAACGTGCCAAGGTTGCGGCGCTTGCCCGTTTCTGCCTTCTTCTTCCTCGAATAGAGCCGAAATTGTCCGGATTTTAGTTTGCGAATCATGTCCCGTGTAGATGCGCGTCGCCGCGTGCTGGTCGCCCCAGCGTCTCAGGTTGCGAACTGGTTGGATTCAGTCTCAGTTTGATTTTGATATGGTACCCGGCTCGCGCTCCCAATCGCCGGCCTGTGCGCCAGCGAGCAACGGCCCTATATGCGCAGGCATCAGAGGAGCACAGGAACGTCATCCAACACATTTGAGGGGTAAATATGTCTCACGTAAATACAATCGAGCATCTCTTCGTTGAGGAATTAAAAGACCTATATTCCGCGGAACATCAAATTACCAAGACACTTCCCAAGCTTGTTGAAGCCGCAACTTCGCCCGCTTTAAAGAGTGCCTTCGAACATCACCTGAAAGAGACTGAGGGCCAGATCGAGAGGCTTGAAAAAATCTTCAAGACTCTCGGCACCAGCCCGAAAGGAAAAACCTGCGACGGAATGAAAGGAGTCCTTTCCGAGGGCGCCGAAATGCTCCACGAGACGACGGAAGGCGATATTCGCGACGCCGCCCTCATTTCCGCGGCGCAGCGCGTGGAACATTACGAAATGGCGGCTTACGGGGCCGTGCGGTCGTACGCTGAACAGCTGGGCAAAAAGGACTTTGCCGAGTTGCTGCAGGAAACCCTGGAAGAAGAGAAGGCGGCCGACAAGAAGCTGACCGAGATTTCTCAAACCGTGAACAGCCGTGCACAACGGGCCGCCTAACGATCCGAAGCCCGCAGAATGGTTTTGCCACGAATAGAGCCGCAATGGTGATGGGATCGTTTGCTGGTCTGTGGAAACGATCCCTTCGCCGGCCAAATGGAGGAACCGATGAAACTCGTGAGCGAGAAAATGCCTGATTTGAATGCACTCTATGTCAAAGAGCTTCGTGTGTTCCTCTCGGCCGAAGAAATGATCTCCATCAAAGCGCCGCGTATGGCGGAAACCGCGCAGGATCCCGAGCTGATTCACCTGTTTCGCCAGCATATTGAAGAAACCGAGGTCCACGTCGACCGTTTAAGAGCGATCCTTCGCCGCATGACCGGAGAAGCCGACCCCCTGAAGTGCAAGGTCGTCTACTCCCTGTTTGATGAAGTCGAAGACCTGATCGAGGACGCTTCACATCTACCCGTCCGAGATGCAGCATTGGTTACCGAGGCGCAACGCGTGCAGCACTATGAGCTGGCTGGTCTTGGGGCACTGCGGGAAATCGCAGACGCGCTGGAGCTGCGTGAAGATGCACAGTTACTCGATCAATCGTTGCGTGAACTGGAAAGTACGAATTTGCACCTTACAGCTCTTGGCGAGCGACTCTATCCCGCCGCGCGAAAGATCGCATACACCAACGTCCAGAGCTAAGCTCCGGGCAATCACGGATCACAGAAGAGAGCGATTGAATGAATGCTTCCGACCTGCTTGTAGAACGCTTGATGGAGTGGGGAGTGGACACGATCTTCGGCCTCCCCGGCGATGGAATCAACGGCGTCTTTGAAGCCCTCCGCAAACAAAAAGACAAGATTCGCTTTATCCACGTGCGCCATGAGGAGTCTGCGGCTTTCATGGCGTGCGCCTATGCCAAATTCACGGGCCGCCTGGGCGTGTGCATCGCCACTTCGGGTCCCGGCGGCATTCATCTGCTGAACGGCCTTTATGACGCCAAAATGGATGGCGCGCCCGTACTCGCGATCACCGGCCTTCAGCATAGCGACCTGATCGGCACGTTCACGCAACAGGATGTAGCGCTCGACAAACTCTTTATCGATGTCGCTGTCTACAACGAGCGCGTGATGAGCGGAGCGCATGTTGAAAGCGTCACCGATTTAGCTATCCGCTCCGCGCTTTCCAAGCGGGGCGTGGCGCACGTCACGTTGCCCGTTGACGTGCAGGTTGAGGAGATTAAAAAAGGCCGCTCACCGCGCAATCCTCTCCATCACACGTCGACGGTGCCGGCGTACCCCGAGCATGTTCCGGCCGAAGTAGACCTGGAACACGCGGCAGACATTCTGAATCGCGGCAAGAAAATCGCCATCCTCGCCGGTCAGGGCGCCCTGAATGCGACCGACCAACTGGAGCGAGTCGCCGAAATCCTCGGGGCGCCGATCATCAAGGCCCTGCTGGGCAAAGCCGCGGTCCCTGACGACAGTCCATATACGACGGGCGGAATCGGCTTGCTGGGCACTGAGCCCTCGCAGGATGCAATCGAAGACTGCGACACGCTCTTTATCGTCGGCTCGTCGTTTCCTTATATTGAGTTCCTTCCCGAGCCCGGAACCGTGAAGTGCGTGCAGATCGAGATCGATCCGCAGCGTGTTAGTTTGCGCCACCCGGCCGACGTTGCGCTTGTGGCCGATGCTAAAACCTCCCTGCGCGCTCTCATTCCCATGCTCAAGCAGCACAATAAGAGCTTCCTGACCAAAGCCCAGGAGGGGAAAGCTCGCTGGCATAAATTGATGGAGGAGCGCGGAACGCGGCCCGACAAACCCATGAAGCCCGACGTCGTCGGCTGGGAACTCGGCAAGCGCATCCCCACGAACGCCATCGTGACCTCCGACTCCGGGACCATCACCACGTGGTGGGCGCGTTACGTTCCCGCGCTCCGCGGCCAACGCCACAGCTGCTCGGGAAATCTTGCCACCATGGCCTGCGGCCTGCCCTACGCCATCGCTGCAGCCGTCGCCTACCCCGATCGGCCCATCTACTGCATCATCGGTGACGGCGGTCTAAGCATGTTGCTGGGGGAACTAATCACCGTAGCGGCTTACAAGCTCAACATTAAAATCATCGTCATCAAGAACAACACGCTCGGCCAGATCAAATGGGAGCAAATGGTCTTCCTCGGCAATCCCGAATACGGTTGTGACCTTTTCCCGGCGGATTTTGTCACCATCGCGCGCGGCGCGGGTATTGAGGCGATTCAAATTGACGACGCTGCGCGATGCGGTGAACAGCTCGATTCAGTAGTCAACCAGCAGCTGCCCATTCTGATTGAAGCCGTCGTCGACCAGTTCACTCCCCCGCTGCCGGCAAAGATCAAGGCCTCGCAAGCTCTCAAACTGGCCGAAGCTTTGCTACGCGGCGAGCCGAACCGCGCCAAGATTGTTATGACCAACTTGCATGACTCAGTGCGGGAACTGGTTTAGGGGCTGCCTGAACGTATTCGCGTACCTTCGACTCTCCGATCGCCCCAAAAAACCGGGTGTCAGCTTAACCGGCCTGCCGATGGCCTTGGCTTGCTTGCCATTCCAGCCTCATGACCCCGGCGATGGACTCGAGCTGCCTGATGGCATTCGGAATCTCGGAATGATCTTCAGCAGCTGCCCAGCGAAGCTCGCAGTCGAATGTCCGAATATTTTCGGCGATCGAGTGCATCATTGAAAGAGACTTGATTTTGAATTCCGCTCCGCGCAACTTATTGCGAAGATCTTCCGCCGATAACCGATCGCCGGCAACCGCAATTTTTAAATGTGCCGGCCGGTAGAGTTCCAGCTTGCTCTCAACGAAGCGCAGGCCCCACAAGACGATGAGTCCGATCACGGTCGAAACCGAACCCAGAATCAGCTGGCCCCCGCCCAGGCACAATCCAATTACCGTGGCGAACCACATCGTCGCTGCTGTCGTGAGCCCAATGACGAGCTCGTTTTTTCTCACAATGGCGCCCGCTCCGATGAAGCCCACGCCCGTCAGGATTCCCAGAGGCAACCGCATCAAGTCCATCACCGCATATGAATCTGGCGGCTTCCCGTTGGTCGGCATCAGCAGGTTCATTTGAATCATGGCGACTGAGGCCGCCAAAGTAACGAGCAGGGTGGTTCTCAGGCCTGCAGGGTGGCCGGTTCGGCTGCGCTCCATGCCCAGCAGCCCGCCAGCCACGACGGTTAGCGCCAGGCGAAAAGCTATGTCGAACCAATGAAGTTGGAGCGGCATGGAACCTTTAGATTCCAAAGGCTGAAAGAAGGATGGCGGAGCGATGAGCCGCTAGGCTTCCCGGTGCAGCACCTGCGTCTGCCCGTGGCTGCGCAAGACTTCGCCCATTTCCCGAAGAAATGCGACCGGCTCCTTGTCGAGGGTCGCATCCGCTGAGACGCTCTGTTGGCCAAATGCTGAGCCCGAAACGGTCACGATGGGGATCCGCGAGCCTGAGGCGCGAACAAGAGAGACCAACCGCTCGCAATCTTTTGTGGGGAGGGTATGGCAAATGACGATGACGTCGAAGTCGTTGCTTTGCAGAAGAGGGACCGCTTCTTTAACCGACATCGCCGTTAGAACGGTATAGCCGACGGATCGGAGAATCAGCGCGCGCGTATCCAATACTCTTGAATCCAGGCCGATCGAAAGAACGAGAGCTTGCGGCACGATAGCACCTCACCTTCTTAAGAAAAATTGCGCGCTCGCCTGGATTCAATACTCGCGTTCTATTTTGATTTGCTGGACGGCACGCCGGCCCATCTTTCAAGCCTAGTCGCCCCGCCACTTTTGACTCTTGACCCGCCGATTTCTATGGTTGATTCCGCTGAATCACCACGACCGGCAGAATAACTTCGACGAATGCTAACTCCCTTTTTCCAAAGAAGTTACATTGCGCAACCTCGAACTTACATGAGTGGAAAGTCGCTCTAACCCAGTATCTATTTAGCCACCTATTCCTCCCCAAGTCTGTCATCTATCGAACAGTAGGCTTCCAATTTTGGGAATAGAATCGCCCCACATCTAGATACGCTCGATGGCCGTGGGCAGGCTCCTGCGCGCATTCAGATGCGAAGGTTCGTACTTCGCCGCGCCAAGGAGATTCATGCCGTCGACCGTTGTTCGTAAGCAGTCGTTTAAGAATCGTGTATTGGCTTTACTCCCTCCCCCAGATATCAAGCGTCTAGTTCCCCACCTTTTGCCCATCACCTTAAAGGCGAAGCGCAGCTTGCACGAGCCAGGCGAACCGATTGACACGGTGTACTTTCTTGAGGACGCCATTGCATCGGTTGTAGCCACGATGGAAAATGGCAACACAGTCGAAGTCGGCCTGATAGGGCGCGACGGAGTGGTTGGTCTGCCCGCAGTCCTGGGTAGCGGTCGCGCGGCGAACCGGACTTTTATTCAATTACCTGGAAGCGGCTACAGCCTGAAGGCCAAAGTTCTTCTTGAAGCTGCCGAGTCGTCGAACCATTTGCGCACATGCCTGCAGTTGGCCACAGAAGGCTATCTCACGCAGACCGCCCAGACCGCTGCGTGCAATCGAGTTCACGAATTGGAAGAACGTTTGGCTCGCTGGCTGCTCATGTGCTCTGACCGGCTGCAATCCGATTACATTCCAATCACGCACGAATTTGTGGCCATGATGTTGGGCACCCGGCGCAGTTCTGCTTCAATCGCCGCCGGTATTTTGCGCAAATCGGGCCTGATCACCTATTCGCGCGGCAGCGTCGAGATCCGAAACCGCGATGGCCTCGTCCACGCCGCTTGCGAATGCTATCAATCGGTTTATCAGGAGTACGTGCGTCTCGGACTGCTCTAGGCTTTAGAAGGCTTTCCTGGTTTAAAACTCTTCAGCGGATCGCTTGGACCGAGGGCCTGCATGGGACCGAGGGTCAATTGTAGCTCGCCTGAACTTCTTGAGGAACTGACGCAGGAACCGGCAGGCTCCCCGCTTCGTCACCACCAACCGGCCCTGTCCCAGGCAGAAAGACCCTGAAACACGTCACGCTCTTGCCCGCGTTGCGATAGGTTTTAAAGGCAATTCGGCCGTTATATTTGTGGATGATTCCCTTGCTGATCCACAACCCCAGCCCAGTACCTTTGGTCGATTTAGTGCTGAAGAATGGCTGGAAGATTCTTGACGCATCCTGCGCCTGAATCCCCATCCCGGTATCCACGATTGAAATCACAACCCCGCGCCGCTGCATAACCCAATCGGTCGATATCCGCGCGTGTACCTTGAGATCGCCCCCATTGGGCATCGCTTGGATGGCATTGGCGATCAGGTTCAGGAAGATTTGACGCAGCTCAACTGGAAATCCCTGCACAAAACACGGCGAAGAATCTGGACCATGAAGGGTGATTCGCCTGTCCTGCAAAGCACGTTGCTGTAGCGTCAGCACGCTTTGCAGCAGTTCTGGAACCGAAACATAAATGGGCTGTTTCGATTCCCGATAGAAGGTGAGCGTTTGCCTCGTAATGTGGCTGACCCTCTGCAGTTCGTCTTCGGCCAGCATCGCGCAATGCCGCGCTTCATCGTCCAGCGACGGATGATTGCGAAGAAGATAGACCAGGTTCGTAATCGCCTCGAGCGGGTTATTGATCTCGTGCGCGATGATGCCCGCGACGCGTCCCATCGCCGCAAGTCTCTCCGTCTCCCGCAGCGCCTCTTCGGCACGCAGCCGATCCGTGATGTCGCGTCCCACCTCAAGAATTTCATTAGAGTCGCGATTCAGGGTCTTGCGGTACGCCACTACAATCTCTGAGCCATCCTTCGCAGTTTGGGTGAAATTGCCTTCCCACCATCCGCGATCAAGCAACTCCGCCTCGAGAACCTCTCTTGAAACCGGGAAAACTGTCTTCAGCACGGTATGGAGGTCCTTGCCCAGGATTTCATGCTTGCGCCATCCAAACATGTTCTCCGCGCCCGAGTTCCAGAAGCGAAGCGTCCCGCCCCACTCTCGAACCATAATGGCCTCAGACGCCAGCTCTACCAGTTCCGCGCGCATGCGGAGCTGCTCCTCGCTCTTTTCCAGTTCCGCCGTGCGCGCCTGTACGCGTTGCTCAAGGTCGCGATTCAGCGTTTCGAGCATCCGTGTTTTACGGTGGAGCTCGGCAAAAATACTGATCTTGGCGCGCAACACTTCCGGAATAACAGGCACCGAGATGTAATCGACTGCGCCGCTGCGATAGCCCTGGATTCTGTCGGAATCGGTAAGGTGGATGCCGGAGATAAAGATGATTGCGGTCTTCTGGAAGCGCGGGTGCTGCCGAATCACGTCTGCCAACTCGAAACCGTCCACATCCGGCATGCTGACGTCCATGAGGACGACGGCGATGTCGGTCTTCAGCAATATATTCAGCGCCTCAGTTGCAGTCGACGCTTTGATGAGATTTTCGCCCAACTCCGCCAGAATCACTTCGTAGCTGAGAAGCTTCGACGGCTGATCGTCGACCATCAGAATGTTGATTTTCTCGTCGGGCGTCATTGCTTGTTCTCCCAAACCTGTGGCGTGAGTGGATTCTACGGCAATCAGCGATGGAGCCAGACACGCAATGCCGACAAAAGTTGGTCGGTGTTAACCGGCTTGGCAAGATACTCCGATGCGCCAGCTTCCAGGCATCTCTCGCGATCTCCCTTCATGGCCTTGGCGGTGAGGGCGATAATGGGCAACCGCCTCAGAGCTAAGTTCTGGCGAATAACCTGCATGGTCTCGTACCCGTCCATTTCGGGCATCATAATATCCATTAAAACAATGGCCAGGTCCGGCGTGGATTCGATCGTTTCGATCGCCTCGCGTCCCGTTCCTGCCGAAAGCACCGTCATGCCACGCCGCTCCAGAACGCTGGAAAGCGCGAAAATGTTTCGCACATCGTCGTCGACCACCAGCACTTTGCGCCCGGCCAACGCATCGTCGGAACGGTGCAGGTTGTCGAGCATTCGTTGTTTCTCGACCGGAAGATCGGTGATGATGCGATGCAGGAATAGCGCGGTCTCATCAAGGAGTCGCTCGGGCGATTCAACGCCCTTGACCACGACGCTCCGCGCCAGCGTATGCAGTTGCGCATCCTCATCGGCGCTGAGTTCCCTGCCCGTAAATACGACCACGGGAAGATCCTGGAGCTTCGGCCGATCTCGCAGTTGCTCAAGAACTTCAAATCCGGTCATATCGGGCAGGCGAAGATCGAGCACCACGCAGTCGTAATTGCCGGTTTCCAATGTCTGCAGTGCCAGAGCACCGGAATCCGCCATCTCGATATCGATATCCTCGTGCCACAGAAGCTCACGGATACTGAATTGCTCAGCCGGATTGTCTTCGACCACTAGCAGCCGTTTGCGCCTCGGCTTGGAGTATTCACGAATGCGCGCGATGGCAGAATCCAGATCCTCCGTCGTCGATGGTTTGGTGACGAAGGCAAACGCGCCGCGCGACAGGCCGTGATGACGGTCTTCGTCCAGCGTGAGCATCTGTACTGGAATGTGCCGCGTCGACGGATCGAGTTTGAGACGGTTCAGAACCGTCCAACCCAGCATATCCGGCAGGAAAACATCGAGAGAAATCGCGGCCGGATGATATTCGTGCGCCAGCGTTAAGGCTTCGCTTCCGGTGGAGGCAACAAGAATTCTGAATCCCTTGTCGCGAGCCAGGTCGCAGAGCACCCGCGCGTAGTGAGGATCGTCCTCAATGATCAACAGCACCGCATCGCCTTCGGCAATGTTGTGGCGATCGTCCTCAATCCGCGATTCCTGTTCGACCGCGGTGACTGTCGTAAGAAAAACCGGCATCGGCGCCGAGGAGTTCTTCTCGTTCTTGGGAAGATTCGGAACCGCGGGACCGACATAAGTCTGGGGGAGGAACAACCTGAAGGTGCTGCCTTGTCCGGGCGCGCTGGTAAGTTGAATTTCGCCGCCGAGCAAGTTGGCCAATTCGCGGCTGATCGCCAATCCCAGCCCAGTTCCGCCAAATTTGCGGCTGGTGCCGGCGTCTGCCTGTTGGAACGCTTCAAAGATGATGCGCTGTTTTTCCGGCGGAATTCCGATGCCGGTATCGCTCACTTCGAAGGCGATCACTGAGCCGGCGCCGCTCAGAATCGGATGTCCCTGACTCCAGCCCTCTACCACGCGAGAAACCGATAGACCCACTGTGCCGTGTTCGGTGAACTTGAAGGCATTCGAAAGCAGGTTCTTGAGTACCTGTTGGAGCCGCTTCGAATCCGTGACCAGGCTCTTGCCCATTTGCGGATCGACATTAACGTCGAAGTGAAGTTTGCGATTCTCTGCTTCGTGCTTGAACGGCCTGGAAACCGCATCGAGCAATGCCCCAAAGAACACTTCCTCAGCCTCAACCGAAACCGTCCCCGACTCGATCTTCGAGAGATCCAGAATGTCGCTGATGAGGTTAAGCAAGTCGGTCCCGGCGCCGTGAATGGTGCGGGCAAATTCAACCTGCTTTGACGAGAGGCTGCCGTCGGGATTGTCGGCAAGCTGCTGGCCAAGCACCAGAATGCTGTTGAGCGGTGTGCGCAGCTCGTGAGACATGTTGGCCAGGAACTCCGACTTGTACTTGGAGGTCAGCGCCAGTTCCCTTGCCTTTTCTTCCAGCGCGCGCCGCGCCTGCTCGATCTCCTGGTTCTTGCGCTCAACTTCGTAATTCTGTTCCGCGAGCTGCTGCGCTTTTTGCGCCAACTGCTCGTTAGTCTGTTGCAGCTCTTTCTGCTGCGTCTGCAATTCTGTGGCCAGCTGCTGCGACTGCTTCAACAAGCCTTCGGTCTGCATGGTGGCTTCGATGGAATTCAGCACGATGCCGATGCTGGCGGTGAGCTGCTCGAGGAATGCAAGATGCGATGCGGTAAAGCCGCTCAAGCTTGCCAGTTCAATCACGGCTTTTACCTGATCCTCAAACAGTACCGGAAGCACGATTACATTTTTCGGTGTCGCCTTGAACAAACCGGAACGGATCGGAGCAGTCCGTTTCGGGAACTCGGTAATGAGCATGCGGCGCTTTTCCGATGCGCACTGTCCCACCAGGCCCTCTCCAATTCTTACTTCCGCGATGTAACCCTCCGGCGTGTCGGCATACGTCGAGAGCAGCACCAGCGTTCCTTCGCCGACCACCGGCTCACCACCCATGCGATAGATCACGCCCTGCTGCGCATTCACCAGCGGAGCAAGCTCGGAGAGCAACATCCTGCCCACGGTTACCAGGTCGCGCTGGCCCTGCAACATTCCGGTGAACCGCGCAAGGTTCGTCTTCAGCCAGTCCTGCTCTGTGTTTCGGTCTGTGGTCAGGCGCAGGTTGTCGATCATGGTATTGATGTTGTCTTTGAGTTCGGCAACCTCGCCGCGCGCCTCCACCTGAATGGACCGCGTAAGGTCACCCTTGGTCACAGCCGTTGCCACTTCGGCGATCGCGCGCACCTGGTTCGTGAGATTGTCGGCGAGCAAGTTGACGTTGCCGGTAAGATCCTTCCAGGTTCCGGCGGCGCCGGGCACGTTGGCCTGGCCGCCGAGTCTTCCTTCCACACCGACTTCGCGGGCAACCGTTGTCACCTGATCGGCAAACGTCGCCAGCGTGTCGGTCATGTCGTTGATGGTTTCCGCCAAAGCGGCAACTTCGCCTTTGGCATTCACGGTAAGCTTTTGCGCCAGCGCACCGTTAGCCACTGCAGTAACAACCTTCACAATACCGCGGACCTGTTCCGTGAGGTTAGCCGCCATTACATTGACGTTGTCGGTAAGATCCTTCCAGGTTCCTGCCACGCCCGGCACCACAGCCTGGCCGCCGAGTTTTCCGTCCGTGCCCACTTCGCGTGCCACGCGCGTCACTTCGGCAGCGAACGCGTTGAGCTGATCGACCATCGTGTTGATGGTGTCTTTGAGCTCGAGAATTTCGCCCTTCACGTCGACGGTGATCTTGCGCGACAAATCGCCGCGAGCCACGGCCGTCGTCACCTCGGCGATGTTTCTCACCTGAGCAGTCAGGTTGCCGGCCATGGCGTTCACTGAGTCGGTAAGATCCTTCCACGTGCCGGCCACTCCGGGCACGTTGGCTTGGCCGCCAAGACGTCCTTCAGAACCGACTTCGCGCGCCACGCGCGTCACTTCGGCAGCAAACGAACGAAGCTGCTCAACCATCGTATTGAGCGTTTCTTTCAGCTGCAGAATTTCGCCGTGCACGTCGACCGTGATTTTGCGCGAAAGATCTCCGTTGGCGATGGCCGTTGCCACCTCGGCAATGTTTCTCACCTGTGCCGTCAAGTTGCCGGCCATGAAATTCACCGAGTCGGTGAGATCCTTCCATGTTCCCGCAACTCCCGGCACTTGAGCTTGTCCGCCGAGTTTTCCGTCCGTGCCCACTTCGCGGGCCACGCGCGTCACTTCACCGGCGAACGCGTTCAGCTGATCCACCATCGTGTTGATGGTGTTCTTCAACTCCAGAATTTCGCCCTTCACGTCCACAGTGATCTTGCGCGACAAATCGCCACGGGCAACGGCCGTGGTTACCTCGGCGATGTTTCTCACCTGGGCTGTCAGGTTGCCGGCCATCGAATTGACCGAGTCCGTCAAATCCTTCCACGTACCCGCGACGCCCGGCACATTGGCCTGGCCGCCCAGCCGGCCTTCCGTTCCCACTTCGCGAGCCACGCGCGTCACTTCGCCGGCAAACCGGTTCAGCTGATCCACCATCGTGTTGATGGTTTCTTTCAGCAGCAGAATCTCGCCGCTCACATTCACCGTGATCTTCTTTGACAAGTCGCCGGTTGCAATGGCGGTCGAAACTTCGGCGATGTTTCTCACCTGGCCCGTAAGGTTGCTGGCCATCGAGTTCACCGAGTCGGTCAAATCCTTCCATGTACCTGCTACTCCCGGAACCTGCGCCTGCCCGCCCAGTTTTCCGTCCGTGCCCACCTCGCGGGCCACGCGTGTCACTTCGCCGGCGAAAGCATTGAGCTGATCCACCATCGTGTTGATGGTGTCTTTCAGCTCCAGAATTTCGCCCTTTACATCCACAGTGATCTTGCGCGACAAGTCGCCGCGAGCCACAGCCGTGGCCACTTCGGCGATATTTCTCACCTGACCGGTCAGGTTGCTTGCCATAAAGTTCACGTTATCGGTCAAGTCTTTCCAGGTTCCCGCGACGCCCGGAACCAGCGCCTGCACGCCAAGTTTTCCGTCAGTGCCCACCTCGCCGGCCACGCGTGTCACTTCGCCTGCAAACCCGTTCAACTGATCCACCATCGTGTTGATGGTGTTCTTCAGCTCCAGAATTTCGCCCTTCACGTCCACCGTGATCTTGCGCGACAAATCGCCGCGAGCTACGGCCGTCGTCACTTCGGCGATGTTTCTCACCTGGGCTGTAAGGTTGCCGGCCATCGAGTTAACCGAGTCCGTCAAATCCTTCCACGTACCCGCGACGCCCGGCACATTGGCCTGGCCGCCAAGCCGGCCTTCGGTGCCAACCTCGCGGGCCACACGAGTCACTTCGCCGGCGAACCGGTTCAGCTGGTCCACCATGGTGTTCAGCGTTTCTTTCAGCTGCAGAATTTCGCCGCGTACGTCGACTGTAATCTTGCGCGACAAATCGCCGTTCGCGATGGCCGTTGCCACTTCGGCGATGTTTCTCACCTGTCCCGTCAGGTTGCCGGCCATAAAGTTTACGTTGTCGGTCAAATCCTTCCAGGTTCCAGCCACGCCCGGAACGTTGGCCTGGCCGCCGAGTTTGCCTTCCGTTCCCACCTCGCGAGCGACGCGCGTCACTTCGCCGGCGAACGCATTCAGCTGATCCACCATGGTGTTGATGGTGTCCTTCAGCTCCAGAATCTCGCCCTTCACGTCCACCGTGATTTTGCGCGACAAGTCGCCGCGGGCCACAGCCGTCGTAACCTCGGCGATGTTTCTCACCTGCGCCGTCAGGTTGCCGGCCATGGCGTTTACTGAGTCGGTCAAATCCTTCCAGGTTCCGGCGACGCCCGGCACCACTGCCTGCCCGCCCAGCTTGCCGTCCGTGCCCACTTCGCGAGCCACGCGCGTCACTTCCGACGCGAACGACCGCAGCTGATCGACCATCGTGTTGATGGCTTCCTTCAGCTGCAAAATTTCGCCGCGCACGTCCACCGTGATCTTGCGTGAAAGGTCGCCGCTGGCCACGGCTGTAGCCACTTCTGCAATGTTTCTCACCTGGCCTGTAAGGTTGCTGGCCATCGAATTCACGGAATCGGTCAAATCCTTCCAGGTTCCCGCCACTCCGGGCACCAGCGCCTGCCCGCCCAACTTTCCGTCCGTGCCCACTTCGCGAGCGACGCGCGTCACTTCGGCCGTGAACACTCCCAGCTGCTGAATCATCGTATTGACGATTCGCGCCGAGCGCAGGAACTCGCCTTCGAGCGGCCGGCCATCCACGTCGAGCCGAACGGTCTGGGTAAGATTGCCCTGCGCGACGGCGGCGATGGCGCGCGTAACTTCCGCGGTTGGCCGCAGCAGGTCCTCAACCAGCGTGTTCACTGACACTTCCATGTCGTCCCAGGCGCCCCTTCGCTGCTCTACGCGAATACGCTCCCGGGTCTTGCCCTCTTTTCCAACAGCCTGGCCAACGCGCTTCAACTCAAATGCCATCTGCTCGTTCGCGATGACAATCTCGTTGAAGTTGTCAGCGATCTTCCCCGCCAGTCCCGTCCACGAAACAGGCAGGCGCACGCTGAAATCTCCGTTCTTCATGGTTTGCATGCACTGAAGAATTGTGGCCAGATGCTCAGGCTCGGCGTGTTGTCCGTTGGTGCCAGGCAATTCGGCTTGCGGAGCGTCTGCCACCGGCACAAAATTCTGTCCGGCTTTGCCGCGACTGGGCTGCTTCACGGAGATTTCCAAAGGTTGACTCCTCAAGGAGGGGATTTCCTATCGGCCATGGGTATCGACACGTCGACACACTTATGGGGATGAAAGATGGATGCGGATTATTCAGTTGCGGTTGCCCGTTGGCCTGCTCGCTCGGCTTCTCCCCGTCCACCGCTAACGGCGCACGTGACTTTGGGCACCGGGACCTGCATGAAATTCGAATGGACGGTACAACGAACACAGCGGAAATCTGCATCAAAAAGCGCAGAACCGAAAGATGGCGTTGAAGATGCCCGTTTCGCCCGGCTCGCTGGCTAGCTCGTGTTTGGGGTCCTGAAAGTTCGCTGTTTTGCATTGGCGCCGGGGCGACAGCCCACTGAAAAATCTTGGGGAGAAACACTGCAGTGCTCATAGGTGCGGAGTGATCATGAAGAAGGTTTCCAGAAGCCGCCGCATTATCTTCCCGCACAAGCGACATCTTGATGGGACCATCGAGTCAATCTGCGGCCAGTGTTTTTCGACAGTTGCCGCTGCGGTTCCCGAACGTGAATTGCAGATTGCCGAGAACGCCCATGTTTGTAAAGGACTTAAGCTGTCAAAGATTCTCCGGCCTTTGGACCGCAATTAAGGCTCCCACCTTTCGGGGGAAACGAATCGAAGACCGATGTTACGCGGCTTGCCGTTTTCATGGTTGCCGTGCGTAAGAACGTCTGTGAAACCGCGATCAAGGAGCTTTAGACAACATGCAAACCAGCCGTGGAGTGGTATACGTCGTCGACGATGAAAGATTGATCGCTCAGACACTGGGGATGATCCTCACTCAATCTGGCTTCACGGCATCCGCATTCGAAGATCCTTATCGCGCTCTCGAGGCGGCCGCCGCCGGCCCGGTTCCCGATCTCCTCATCTCAGACGTCGTAATGCCCGGAATGTCGGGAATCGATCTCGGTGTCCAGTTCCGTCGCGAATATCCAACCTGCAAGGTTCTGCTTTTCTCTGGGCAGGCAGCAACCGCAGACATGCTTGCCAGCGCCAAAGAACAAGGACATGAATTCGAAGTCCTCGCCAAACCTGTGCACCCCTCCGATCTCCTCGCAAAACTCCGCTCTCTGAGCTAGTGCCGGCCCTTCACCCCCGTTCCGGCTCCAAAAAAAGACTCGTCCGCTCGACTTTTCCCTCCACATAATTTGAGTGTCTCCGTTGGCCAAGAGACAGAAACAGGCTCTCAGCCTGATATAGAATGGTGCCGCCCGCGCGGAATCGGCAGATTCGATCGTGCGGGCGGCAGGTCGTAAAGCTAACATTACAAGGGGTCTTTACTGCGCCACCCCCTTTTGGTATGCTGCACGCAACATTGCCGGGAGGGCACTGTGAAACGGATTTTGTTGGTGGAGGATCAGGAAAAGGACCTCCAGCTAGCCGCAAGCATTGCTCGCGCGCTCGGAATCACCGAAATCGACGCCCGATCGACAGCAAGCGCCGCTCGTTTGTACCTTGAAAAAGCTCTGGACGGGAGTGGTCCAATCCCGGATGGTATTCTCCTGGACCTCAATCTCGGTTACGAGAGCGGATACGAGCTTTTGAGGTACTGGCACAGAACCCCTGAGTTGGCAAAGATCCCGGTTCTCGTCTGGTCGATTCTCGGCGATGAGCAGCGGGAGATGTGTAACCTCTTCAAAGTGAATGCTTTCGTTGGAAAATGGGAGGGCGAAGAAGCCCTTCGTCAAGCGCTCGCCGATCTCTCACAATCTTCCTCTTAAGTCTTTTTTTCTCAATTCCCTTCCCAGGGGACGCCGACTTCGCATCCAATAACACGTCCTGACAGGCGCATACCCCGTCAATTGAACAAATCAATTCCTGTGACCCGACCCCCATCGAACTCACGGAACCAAACACCACGCTCATAGGAGCTCGCGATGAATGAGTTGGCTGAAATTGTCTCGCAAAATGAAAAACAGATTTCGACAGAATGGCTCCGGGACATGGAGAAATCCACTCAGCGGGCTGACCTGATCGGCAAGACCGAATTGGAAGAGCAATGCCGCAGACTCTTGAACGCCGTCGTAAGCGGTATCAAAACCAGTGGCTCTGCCGATATCTCCTTACCTGGCTGGAATCAGGCGCGCGATCTTCTGGTGGAGATATCGGGAGCGCGTGCCCGCCTCGGATTTTCCTCGTCTGAAGTCGCCACATTTGTTCTTTCTCTCAAGCAGCCGCTCTTTTCGGCCATTCGCCGCTCCGGCAAGGGCACACAGGATCAGCTTTTTGACATGGTGTGGATGTCGACCGAGCTGCTGGATAGGCTCGCCCTTTTGACCACCGACGCATTCATCGCTGCCAGAGAGGAGCTCATCACCCGGCAGCAGCAGGAGCTACTTGAGCTTTCAACGCCCGTGGTCAAGCTCTGGGACGATATTTTGGCGCTCCCCATCATCGGCACTCTCGACAGCGCGCGAACTCAGGTGGTGATGGAAAGCTTGCTTCAAACGGTCGTGGCGACAAACTCGAAGTTCGCCATCATCGACATCACCGGCGTGCCCACCGTCGATACTCTGGTGGCTCAGCACCTGCTGAAAACCATCACCGCAGCGCGGCTGATGGGCGCGGAATGCATCATAAGCGGAGTGCGGCCGCAGATCGCTCAAACCATCGTGCACCTGGGCATCAATCTCGAGGATGTGATCACCAAGGCCAATCTCGCGGATGCATTCTCTCTCGCCCTGCACCGAAGCGGCAGAAAGATTGTCCGCGAAGCGTCGACCCAGGTGAATCCCATCAGCAAACTGTTCGGGAAGCGGGAGGACTAAATGGAACGTATTCCAGTTCTCCGCATGGGCCCGCTCCTGTTGATCACCATCCAGATCGACATGCACGACAAGCTCGCTTTGCAATTGCAGGACGACGTTACCCAGCGAATCTCCGAATGGGGATCGACCGGAGTTCTCATCGATATCTCTTCACTCGAGATCGTCGATTCATTTATTGGGCGGATGCTCGCCAATATTGCCGCCATGTCGCGGGTGTTGGGAGCCGATACCGTCGTTGTCGGAATGCAGCCGGCAGTAGCGATCACGCTTGTCGAATTAGGCATGTCGCTACCTGGCGTTCGCACCGCCTTGAGCGTAGAGGCTGGAATGGAACTGCTCTATGGAGCCAGCAGCCTTACGCAGTCTGGAATAGCCGATGAACGTTCTGAAGCGTGAACTGCTTCCCCTCAAAAGTTCAAATGACGTCGTCATCGCGCGGCAGAGAGTTAGGCAGTCGTCCATCGGGCTCCGCTTCAGCCTCGTTGACCAGACCAAACTTGTCACAGCCGCGAGCGAGCTGGCGCGCAATGTTCTTGATCACGGCAACGGCGGCGAAATGACAGTTGAAGAGCTTGCCAACGGATCCAGAACGGGGATCAGGCTGACCTTCGAGGATTGGGGCCCCGGAATCGCCAACATTGAGCAAGCCCTTACCGACGGATTTACGACCGGCTCCGGTATGGGACTCGGCCTCGGCGGCAGCAAACGCCTGGTCAACGAATTCAGCATCGAATCGGAAGTGGGGAAAGGAACAAAGGTCACTGTCGCCCGATGGAGGTAGCCTTCACCGAATGTGTCGCCGTCACCGACGAGACCTCGGTGGGCGAAGTGCGCCGCGCGGCTCGTCTGGCCGCCGACCGGCTTGATCTCGACGAGGAGCGCGCCGGTACGCTCGCCCTTCTCGCCACTGAAGCATCGCGCAATACGCTCATTCATGGCGGCGGCGGGCAGGTGATTTTGGCGGGTGCCGGAACCGGTGCGGACTCTGTAGTTCGCGTTCTTGCGCTCGATAAGGGCTCGGGAATTTCAAACATTGCGCAGGCCATGAGCGACGGCTTCTCCACGGCTGGCACCATGGGCGGCGGCATGGGCGCCATGAAGCGAATGGCTGGCAAATTCGAAGTTTTCACGGGCCAGGGCGGCACCATCGTGATGATCGAATTGGGTGCTGCGCCGCCGCCATCCGACCGGTTGTTGGTTGCCGGCATCGCGCTCCCTTATCCGGGCGAGAAAACCTGCGGCGACGGATGGTGGGCGCACCAGACTTCGGACCGCACATCGATTCTGATTGCCGACGGGCTGGGCCACGGCTTGGGGGCCTTTGAGGCCGCCCAGGAAGCGCTGGCCACATTTAAGCAGCGTTTGGATCTCGCCCCCGGCGAAATACTGAGCTACATGCACGACGCTCTTCGCAAGACCCGCGGCGCGGTGGCGGCCATCGCCGAAATTCGACCGAAGGACCATCGCCTGGTGTACGCCGGCGTGGGAAATACCTCCTGCGTTGTGCTCGCCGGCGCGGATTCCCGAAGTCTGGTTTCGCACAATGGAACGCTGGGAATCACTGCGCCCAGGATTCAGGAGTTCCATGCTACATGGCCTCCCGACGGAGTGCTCGTGATGCATTCCGATGGAATTCAATCGAAGTGGGACCTCACTCCGTATCGGGGACTTCTGGCACGTCATCCGGCGGTAATTGGCGCCGCACTCATCCGCGACTTCAGGCGTCAGCGCGACGATGCCAGCGTCATTGTGATCAAGGCAGCGTGAACCATGGCCGTCACCATCCTCCATCTCGCCCTCCTGACGGAACGCGACGTTGTTCAAACGCGCCAGCGAGCGCGCGAAATTGCGGCTGAACTCGGCCTGGACAACCAGGATCAGATCAGGATGGCGACCGCTACTTCGGAAATCGCCCGCAATGCCTTTCGCTATGCGCGCAACGGCAAAGTAACCTTTTCGCTCCAATTGGAGCCGCCGCAACGGCTCGTTGTGACCGTCACCGATTCCGGCGCCGGCATTCCCCATCTCGAACAGGTTCTCGCAGCGCGCTACAAATCTCAAACCGGCCTGGGCATGGGCATCATCGGGACCAAGCGCCTGATGGATGAATTCAATATTGAAACCTCCGGCGACGGCACCGTCGTCCGCATGGCCAAATTTATTCCCCATCAACGCCAGCTGTGGACCCCGGCAAAGGCCGATGACCTCTGTCACAAACTTGCCGAGCGGTTGCCCAGAAGTCCCTACGAGGAAATTGAGCAACAGAACCAGGAGCTGCTCAAAACCTTGCAGGAGCTGCGCTCCCGGCAGCAAGAATTGGAATTGCTCAATCGCGAGCTCGAAGATACCAACCGCGGCGTCGTTGCTCTCTATGCCGAGCTCGATGAGCGCGCCGACTATCTCCGGCGCGCCTCCGAACTGAAAACCAAATTCCTTTCAAACGTCTCCCATGAATTCCGCACGCCGCTCAATTCCATCATTTCCCTGGCCCGCATGTTGATGGACCGGATGGATGGCGACCTGACCCCAGAACAGTCGAAACAGGTGAACTACATCGAGTCCTCCGCCCGCGATTTGCAGGATATGGTGAACGACCTGCTCGACCTTGCCAAAGTTGAAGCCGGCAAAATCCGCATCCGCTCCAAGCGCTTCGAGGTTCATGAGCTTTTCAGCGCGTTGAAAGGCATGTTGAAGCCATTGCTGGCGCACAATACTTCCGTCGATCTCGTCTTCGAGGACGCGCCGGAGCTCCCGCCCCTCCGCACCGATGAAGGCAAAGTCTCGCAGATTCTCCGCAACCTGATCTCCAACGCTCTCAAATTCACGCCTCATGGCAAAGTCACGGTGTCTGCCCAGACACTGGACAATCGCGACATCTTGTTCACGGTTGCCGATACGGGAATCGGCATCGCCGCGGAGCATCACGAATCCATCTTCAGAGAATTCAGCCAGGTCGAGAATCCCCTCCAGGAGCGCTATCGTGGCACCGGGCTGGGATTGCCGCTTTGCAGAAACCTCGCCCTGCTCTTGGGAGGCACAATCTGGCTCGAAAGCGAGCTCGGTAAGGGCTCCACATTTTTCGTCAGGCTGCCGGCGGTCTATGTCGGCGAGCTAAACCGGCCAAACGATCAGCCCATGCCGCCTGCGCCGGAATTTCATCGCTCTCCCGTCCTGATTCTGGAGGACGATGAAGAAACCGGCCATCTTCTCGAAACTTATCTTAGAGATACGGAGTTTCAAGCCATTCTCTCCTCCACCGTTGCTCAGTCCGAAGTTTGGATCGCCAGGCATACTCCCGCAGCCATGGTGGCCGACATCATGATCGGGGACGATCAATCGTGGGCTTTCATCGCTCGATTGCGCGAGCGGCTTCCGGAATTGCCGATCATCATTACCAGCATCCACAACGAGCCGCAGATTGCTCTGGCGCGCGGGGGAAACATTTTTTTGCCCAAGCCCATCGCGCCCGAGGTCTTCGTTCGGGAGCTCCGCCGCCTCACTTCGAACATCGGAACTCGTCAGGTCCTGCTTGTGGATGACAACGAGGTTTCACGCTATATCCTCCGCGACCTTCTCAATCAGTCGTGGCTCGATATCCGAGAGGCCTCAAGCGGGAACGAAGCCCTCTCGATGCTTGGCGAAAAACTCCCCGATGCGGTGATTCTCGACCTTTTGATGCCCGACCTCAGCGGATTCGAGATCCTGCGGCGCCTGCGGGCTCAACAGGCAACCCAGCACCTTCCTGTGTTGATCTATACCTCCAAGGTGCTTTCTGAAGCGGAGAAGGCGCTTCTTGATTCCTGGGCGGTCAGGATCATCCGCAAGGAGGACACTTCCACGAGGCTTTCAGCTCAACCGTTTCTCGACTGGATTCGGTCCGTTGGATTAGCTCCGACTACTGCCGAGAGGCAGCTTGATGTCTGAGACGTCCCGGCCCCGCATCCTTATCGCCGATGATCGTGAAGAAAATCGATATATCCTCTCGCGCGTGCTTGGCGGTGCAGGATTCGAGTGCCTGCACGCCAAAACCGGCTACCAGGCAATCGAAATCTCCCTCACGCTTCCCGATGTCATCGTCCTTGACGTAAATTTGCCTGACATCTCTGGTTATGAAGCCTGCCGCAGAATCAAGCAGGATCCACGCACCGCTTCGATCTCGGTCCTGCAGATTTCTGCTTCGTTCGTGTCCCCAGACGATCGGGTCCGCGCCCTTGAAGCGGGAGCCGATGGCTATCTTCTTCATCCCATCGATTCAATGGTGCTTGTGGCGACTGTCCGCGCTTTATTGCGGCTGCGAAGGGCAGAAACGCAGGCGCGTAAAACCGTCGATCAGTGGCAATCCACCTTCGACGCCATGCTGCAGGGCTTGGCCATCATTGGCTCCGATGGCCGCCTCATTCGATGGAATGCCGCATTTGCTGAGATCTGCCATCCCAAAGTCCAGATTGACCAGAATCAGGACGCGGCGCAGCTCCTTGAGAGTTTGGTAGGAACGAGCGATCCTGTTCGGCAACCGGAGCCACCTCGAGAATTCCAGGTTGCCAAGCGAACGATACAGGTGCACGTCAACCCTGTGAACACGCAAACTGGCGAAGCTCTCCTGATCCTGACCGACGTAACCGATCGCAACCTCGCCGAATACGCTCTCCGCACTGCTGAAAGGCTCGCTGCAACTGGAAAGCTGGCAAACGCGATTGCGCATGAGATCAATAACCCGCTTGAGACCCTGACAAATCTTGTCTACCTTGCGCAAAAGTCCTCAGCCGACCAAACGACAACGGATTTGTTGTCGCAGGCGTCAAATGAGCTCGGGCGCATCGCCCGCATCACCAAGCAATCGCTCGCCTTCTATCGCGATTCGCAAAAGCCGATTCCAATCGACGTGGGTAAGCTCGTCACTGAAGTCGCATCTCTTTCGGAGCGGTCCGTTGCACAGCGGCGCGTCCGGATCTCCTGCGCCGCCGAGCCAACCGTGACCGTTTGCGGATTTCCGGGCCAATTGTCACAGGTCTTCAGCAATCTGATCCGAAACGCTGCTGAGGCGTCTCCCGCAGGATCGGACGTGGTGGTTCGGGTCAGGTCCACCCATCGCGGCGATCACGAGGGAGCGAGAGTTTCCATTCACGATCGCGGACCGGGCATCCCGGAGGAGATCCGGGACAGGCTCTTCGATCCCTTCTTTACCACCAAAGGACTCAAAGGTTCGGGACTTGGCTTGTGGGTTTCGAGAACCATCCTCTTGCGCCATCATGGAACCATTCGGTTCCGCTCATCCGTGCGCGAGGGTTCTACAGGCACGACATTTGAGGTATTTCTTCCCACTAACGAAATGATAGCGAGCGCTTAGTCCTCCCCAAAACAGCCCCGCCCCTCAAGGAACCGGGGGGAGGTAGTTCCCAGAGGGGCGGCTATTTGACTCGATCTAACTGTGCTTTCAGATCATCACACTCGCGAACCGATCGGCGCGGCTACTGCCAGCTGATCGGTGGGAACAGGGCCGCCTCCGAGCGCGGCAAGTTCAAACCGCCTGGCCAGCAGCCGCCGGATTCCTGCCACGATTTCGGATGAATTCTCGAGGAGGCTTGCGTCCGGAAAGAAGCTTCTTTCCCATGGCGTCGAAGAGAGTGTGGAAGAAATCGACGCGATCGGAATTCGCGATCCCGACGCCCGGATCAAACATGTCAGTCGTTCACGATCTCTTGCAGGAATTGTCTCGCCCAGGATCATGAGATCGAAATCGCCCTCATGAAACTGATGAAATGCTTCTTTGATCGATGCCGCTGAGACGACGATATAGCCCTCGGATCGTAAGACAGCCTCGCGAGTATTCAGAATCATGGGGTCCAAATCAACTGAGAGAATTAGAGTTTCGGCCATTGTGTACATCCTCGTTTTTGTGCATTCCCCGTGGAGCGTCACGGTCTTGCTCGTTCTCCGGCAACGTTCGCCGCTTCCAAAACCTGTTGGCTTCGTTCTCGCCTTGGCCTTATTCGCGAATCTCAGAAACTTGGCCCGCGCTTGCTTCCAAATCGCTCGGATCCTGCAAGATCCCAGGGGACCCATTCATCTGCAATTCCAATCCGGCCAACACACGGAAGATTGCAGGCAGGGAGTTCAACACCGTGGCTCGACTTCAGGCTCATTTGTTTTGAATCGTCCGCAGAATCGCGGCATGTGAAAAGATGCGGAATGTTTCTTATGAGTTGGCTTCTCCAAAATTAATTTCGCCCGCTGCTTCGCCGGCGATTTCCATTTCGGATTTTTTGGACCCACTTCACATCCTTTTGTTGATTGGCTCGGAATCTTTTTATGTCCGATGAAGAAATTTGGCACGAGGGTGCAGCCGATCGGATGCAGCCGCCGCGGGCTCGCCGAGCATCTTCGACCGCCGTCATCTCATCGCGTCCATCATGAATCCCTCGTCCAGTTCGAGCGACAGCAAACCCAGTCCCAGCGGCGGCCTGTCTTCGGGCGCTGTGCAAAAGCTGGCCATCAGCACCTTCGGCGATCCGGCGTCGCGTGCAAAGCATAGCAAGATGTGCTATTTAACAGCACCATCGGGAGTCACCTGGGGGAAACCCATCGCGCCTTTTGCGCATCTTTACCAACAGATATTGCTGCTTCATAGGCGGGCTCCGGCGTTCGATGTGCGGCCACCATTAAACGTTCCTGCGGCCAGTCCGTGGCGGCGGTGATTCTTGGTTGAGGTCCCGCATGCCATTGCCTCCCCTCAATGGTCGTAGGCGAGCCGTCATTGAAGACGTCCTGCCTCAAATTGATTCTGGCCGTCACTCCTTCTGCCGGGTTAGCGGCGATGAAGTGACGGTCACCGCGGCCATTTTTGCCGATGGCAAAGATGAGCTTGCCGCCCGTCTGCTCTATCGCCATTCCGATGATCGACGGTGGTCGTTCGAGCCGATGCAGGCAACCGGCAACGATCTCTGGACTGGCTCTTTCCGCGTGGAGAAGCTTGGTTGCTGGCGCTTCACCCTCCTTGCCTGGATCGATCATTTCGCAACGTGGGCCGACGAATTAAAGAAACGAATCGCCGCCCAAAATGACCCCACAACTTCTGAGGCCGCACTGAAATCGGAGGCGGGGCTCAATGTCGGGTCTAAATCCGGCGAGCAGGACATCCCCCTCGCGCTTCGCTCCGGAGGAGAGTTAATCCAGGCAGCCGCAAAGCGCGCTCACGGCAGCGACGCGAAACGGCTCCGCGAGATCGCAGAACGATTCGAAAAGCTTGCCTCTGAGAAGCGTCCGAACTACGACAATCCATGCGATGAAGAACTTATGCGCCTGATGGGGAAATACCCTGACCTCGCGAACGCGACCCGATACGAAGATGAATTACCCGTCTGGACCAATCGGGTGCGTGCGCGATTTTCATCCTGGTATGAGCTTTTTCCTCGATCCGCATCTCCAATTCCTGGCCAGCACGGCACATTTCGCGATGTTGAAAGCCAATTGCCCGAAATTTCCGACATGGGTTTTGACATCGTCTATCTGCCGCCGATTCATCCTATCGGCCGTTCGTTTCGCAAGGGACCGAACAATTCCGCCAAAGCCCCTCAAGACGCGCCGGGAAGCCCCTGGGCCATCGGCGACCGTGCGGCAGTCACCAACGCACCGTTGGGCGCGCAGGCCGCCGGAGATCACGGCGGCCACAAATCGATTCATCCTCAACTTGGCACGTTTGCAGATTTTGACAGCCTGGTGGGTGCGGCCAGGTCGCGCAGCATTGAGATTGCTCTGGACATCGCATTCCAGTGCTCACCCGATCATCCCTGGGTTACCGAGCATCCCGAGTGGTTCTCCAAGCGCCCCGACGGATCGATTCAATATGCCGAGAACCCCCCGAAGAAGTATCAGGATATCTACCCGCTCAATTTTGAATCGCCCGATTGGCGCGCCCTGTGGGAAGAACTCTATTCCGTCTTCGAATTCTGGGTTCATCGCGGCGTCAAAGTATTTCGCGTTGACAATCCACATACCAAAGCGCTGCCCTTCTGGGAATGGTGCCTGAGCACTTTGCGAACAAACTACCCCGACGTCATTTTCCTCGCAGAGGCGTTCACACGGCCCCACGTCATGTACGCATTGGCCAAGCGTGGCTTCACACAGTCGTACACGTACTTTACGTGGCGCAACTCAAAATCCGAGCTAGAAACCTACATGACGGAGCTGACACAGCCCCCCGTCAGCGAATTCTACCAGCCCAATTTTTGGCCGAATACGCCCGACATTTTGCACAAAACCCTGCAGGAAGGCGGACGCCCAGCCTTTATGCATCGATTGATACTTGCGGCCACGCTAAGTTCGAGTTATGGCATCTATGGCCCGGCATATGAGCTCGCAGAAAATGCGCCGGCAAAACCTCCAAACGGAAAAACCGAGTCGGAAGAGTATCTCAACAGCGAGAAATATGAAATTCGCCAGCGCAGCCGCAACGCGCCGGACTCTTTAGTGCCCCTGATCAGCAGCCTCAATCGCATCCGTCATGCTAATCGCGCACTTCAGTCGAACACGTCGCTGCATTTCCATTCAATCGATAATCCTCAGTTGATTTGCTATTCAAAATCAACTGAGGACTTCGACAACACGATCCTCGTCGTCGTCAATCTCGACTCATTCAATCCACAAAGCGGCTGGACGACACTTGACCTCGACCGAATCGGCTGTTCCGGCGCCGGGAGCTTTCTTGTTGAAGACTTGTTGAACGGAGCCCAGTACACCTGGGGCGAGCGCAACTATGTGGCCCTGCGGCCTGGCGTTCAACCAGCCCACATCTTTCGAGTAAGCCGAATCCAATAGCTCCGCACTGCTGAAGGTTTCGGGAGAGTGAAAGCGTGAAGAAGATCGCCAGCACAACCGATCCTCTCTGGTACAAGGACGCGGTCATCTATGAGCTTCACGTTCGCGCCTTTGCTGACTCGAATAACGATGGCATTGGCGACTTTCCCGGCCTGCTCTCCCGCCTTGATTACTTGAAGGAATTGGGAATCACCTGCATCTGGCTCTTGCCCTTCTTCACATCGCCTTTGCGCGACGATGGTTACGACATCTCCAACTACAACGACGTCAACCCCTCGTATGGAACGCTCAGCGACTTCAAGGCATTCCTCGATGCCGCTCATCACCGCGGCCTCCAAGTCATGATCGAGCTGGTCATCAATCACACCAGTGATCAGCATCCTTGGTTTAAAGCCGCGCGTCAGGCCCCGGCCGGGTCGGCCGAGCGCAACATGTACGTCTGGTCGGAGAATCCCGATAAATACAAGGACGCACGCATCATCTTTACTGACACGGAACAATCGAACTGGACCTGGGATGAAACCGCCAAAGCCTACTACTGGCACCGTTTTTTTTCGCATCAGCCGGATCTCAATTACGACAGTCCGCTGGTGATGGAAGAAGTCCTGAAAGCCATGCGCTTTTGGCTGGACATGGGCGTCGATGCGCTTCGCATTGACGCCATTCCATACCTTTGCGAGCGCGATGGAACCTCGTGCGAGAACCTGCCCGAAACTCATGCCGTCGTGAAGACCCTACGCGCGGCAATCGATTCCGGCTACGCCAATCGCCTCATTCTTGCTGAAGCCAATCAGTGGCCGGCGGACGTGCGTCCCTATTTTGGCGATGGCGACGAGTGCCACATGGCGTTCCATTTTCCCCTCATGCCGCGCATCTACATGGCGCTGCGCCAGGAAGACCGCCTGCCCATCACCGACATCATGGCGCAGACGCCGCCCATTCCCGACATCTGTCAGTGGGGGCTCTTTCTGCGCAATCATGACGAGCTGACGCTGGAGATGGTGACCGCCGACGAACGCGACTACATGTATTTCGCCTATTCGGCCGATCCGCGCATGCGGATCAACGTCGGCATTCGGCGTAGGCTGGCACCCTTGGTCGACAACAACCGTCGCCGCATCGAATTGTTGAACTCCCTGCTTCTCAGTTTTCCCGGTACGCCGATCCTCTATTACGGCGATGAAATCGGCATGGGCGACAACATCTACCTCGGCGACCGCAATGGCGTCCGCACGCCGATGCAATGGACGTCGGATCGAAATGCGGGCTTCTCCAAGTGCGACCCTGCCCGGCTCTATCTCCCGGTCGTGATGGACCCGATCTACGGCTATCAGGTTGTCAACGTCGAAGCGCAGCTGAGCGATCACTCCAGCCTCCTGCATTGGACGCGCAACATGATTGCGCTGCGGAAACTTTTTCAGGTATTCGGCCGCGGCACACTGACCTTCCTCAATCCATCGAACCGCAAAATACTTGCTTACCTTCGCGAACTCGACCAGGGCGATGGTTTCCGTGAAACAGTGCTTTGCGTTGCCAACTTAAGCCGCTTTGCGCAGCCAGTATCTCTCGATCTCGCAAACTACGCCGGGGCCGAACCGGTAGAGATGCTTGGCTACGTACGTTTTCCCACCATCACGCACGAGCCTTACACACTTGCGCTGGCGCCCTATTCGTTCCTCTGGCTCGAGTTGCAGACAGCCACTGCTGCAGACGAACTGCCTTCGGATGTCGAAGTCTCCACGCACGAGCGCGCACCGGAAGTTGAAGCACAAATCCAACCGGTCTTCGCAAGTGGATGGGCGGAATTCATCAACACCGGCGGCTCCTCAATTCTTGAGCAGGCCTTGCTCAATTGGCTGCCGCGCAAGAGATGGTTCGGCGCCAAAACTCACAAGATTCAGTCGGTTCGTGTTCGCAACTGGGTAGACCTGGCTTCGGATGCCAAGGCTCAAGACTGCTTACCCAATGAGTCCATTGCGCGAGCTGCGATTCCAACCGCCCTCTTCTTTTTTGACGTCAGCTATTTCGACGGTTCGCCGGATGTCTATCAGATTCCCCTCGCTGTGAGCACCGATGCCGCGCTCGATGAGATTTCTGCGCATCAACCCGAGAGCATCATCGCCAGGCTTACGACTGCATCTGGACCCGCAATCCTGCATGACGCAACCGTGAGCGAGGCGTTCCATCACGCACTTCTGAGTTTGATTGCCTGCGACATGACACTCCCGGTTCAGGAAGACGGAAAGCTCGCCCAGCCGTCCCTCGCACAAAATGCAAACGACAGCTTCAATCAAGCATCGCCAGTCTGGGATGAAACGCAACCTGTCACAGCCGGCTCCCCAGTCACACCGGCGCCACTTACAGCTCAGCCCGGAGACACAGCAGCACCGCCGCGGACCGAAACTCCAGCTGCCCAATCAGCCGAGACGTCCAGGTTCCAGCCGCGCGAGTCCCCTTCCGCAGGCGATACCTTCCATGACGGCAGCCGTCTCGATGCCCGCGCTTCCACCGCACTTCCGCCCGTGCTCGCGGCTCAACCACTGCCCTCGCACGTGATCTCAGCGGAGCAATCGAATACATCCGTCATCTACGGTAAGCAACTGTTTCTCAAACTTTACCGGCGCCTGCAGCCCGAAGAAAACCCCGATGTCGAAGTGGGCCGTTTTCTCACCGAGGTTGCCCACTTCAACCGGATCCCGCCATTCCTCGGTGAAATCGCGATCAGTTCCAGCAGCACTGCCAAAACAACGGTAGCCTTGCTTCAGGGATTGGTTCCGAATCAAGGTGATGGGTGGAAGTGGTTCCTTGACGAACTTGCCGAATGGCTTCCACGAACCTCGAACCTCCCGGCGCCTGCTCATTCGATTGCGCCGAACGCCCTCAACGCGCAGCAAGCAATTCCTGTGGCTCTTAAATCGGCTCGCTCGACGATCGACGCTGCAGCTCTGCTCGGCAAGCGCACCGCCGAGCTTCACCTCTCTCTATCAAGCAGCACGACCGCCGCAGCATTTGTTCCCGAGCCACTCGCACCCGCTGACCTTGCCCACGACGCCGAGCGTATTGAGGCGCAAATCAAGTCCGCTCTCACAGCGCTTAGAGTGACTCTTCCTAAATTGGACGATGCGACGGGTGATCAGGCGGCGTTGCTTCTATCTCGTCGAGCTGAGCTCATTCAGAGGGCACGTTCCATCCTGTCGGTTGCGTCAGCCGGTCAGAGAATCCGGATTCACGGCGATTATCATCTCGGCCAAACCTTGCGCGTCGCATCAACAACGAACGCCTCCGCGGCGGAAAACAATCAAAAGGGCGACTTCATCATCATTGACTTTGAAGGCGAGCCGGCGCGGCCTATTGAGGAGCGGCGGCGAAAGCAATCGCCGCTGAAAGACGTCGTAGGCATGATGCGTTCGTTTGCCTATGCAGCATTTTCCGCGGTTGATCGTTGCTGCTCAAACCAAAACAACGCTGAGAGTCCAATCAATCGCGCCAATCTCATCGAATGGGCCCAGGCCTGGCAGGCTGCAGCAACCTCGCGGTTTCTTCAGTCTTACTTCAAGGCCATGGCGATGAAGCCGGGTCTATTGCCTCCGCCAAACGACACCAAGACTCTTCTCGACGCATACCTGCTTGAGAAAGCTTTGTACGAATTGCTGTATGAGTTGGATAATCGACCCTCGTGGGTGTGGATTCCGCTTATGAGCATCCTGGCGTTATGGAATGCAGATGCCCTAAATCCCATTTGATGCTCGAATCTAACTCCTGAAAGTTTCTTAGCGTTTGAGGGTCTTTTCGAAAAGCGATGGCAACGGCCAACCCAATTTCCGATCACTCCGTTTCCGACGATAAAACGTCGGCCGATCTGCTCGTGCACGTCACGGCGATGGCGCCCGAACACTTCCAGGGGATTCTCAAGAATCTCGAGTCCGCATTCTCTTTCGACAGTTTCGTTGTCGCAACGCAGAATGAATTGCCCGCCGATCTTTCCCCGAGCCTGCGCATCGTCGCCACACCGCAATCGAACGTCGCATGGTCGATTAAGCCTGTCGACTTTGTGAATGCTGTGGAGTCCGGCCGCAAACACGAAGCAAAAGCATTTCTGATCCTTGGCCCCGAATCCGATTCGCTCAGCCCGCTTGCACTGCGCAGCCTCGCCGATGCCGTTCTAAAAGCATCGATCGACCTCGTTGTTCCGCACTATGCCCTTCCCTCGCATGCCGGGCTCATCAACTCCGCCATTCTGTATCCACTCACGCGTGCCGTCTTTGCTTCACGCGTTCGATTTCCGCTGTCCATCGATCTAGGCATGTCACTCAGGATGGCTGAGCGGCTTGCCGCGGTTGCGGAATCAACATCGGCGGCAAACCAGGCTGATGCTCTTTTGTGGCCGGTCAATGAAGCAGTTGCCGCTAGCTTCGCGGCCGACGAAGTCGATGTGGGCCCGCGCGCCATGCCTCAGCCGTCCGATCCCGACATTAACTCCCTTCTCGCCTTGGTGACGGGTTCGCTTTTTGCCGATATCGAGGCTAAGGCGGCGCTCTGGCAGCGGCCCCGCAGACCTCCGCTCATTCGCCGGTCAACGGCAACAGCAGAGCTGGCCGACGCATCCGCCGATGTTGCGCGCATGGTGGCGGCCTTCCAACTCGCCAACGCGAACTTGCAGGAAGTATGGTCACTCGTTCTACCGCCCAATTCCCTGCTCTCGCTACGGCGCTGCTCGGTCCTCGATGCCGCCAATTTCCGCATGCCCGACAATCTCTGGGCGCGCATCGTCTATGACTTTCTGATTGCCTTCCGGCTTCGCACCATCAACCGCGGTCACCTCATGGGTGCGCTGATCCCGCTCTATTTGGCATGGGTCGCGGGACATTTCAATGTGATGGCATCGGGAACTCCGCCAGAAAAGCATATTGAAGCTGTAGCCGCTGCCTTCGAAGCGGACAAACCCTATCTGGTCGCACGCTGGCGCTGGCCAGACCGGTTCAACTCGTAATCACTCTTCATGCTGAGATCCGAACGAAATCCGGCGTGCTGGTGAGGAGGATATCCAATGCAAACCCCGATCGAAACTTCGATGCAGGCGACTGGAAGCACTGCAACCCAGATCTATAACGAAAACGTGTCCATCTCGCATCACATGTCTGATGCCTTGCATCAGTCCATTTACCGTGTGCTCACGCTTCTCATTGCAGTGCTGCCCGGAATTCTGGCGTTCTTCGTTGCGCTGTTGATCTTCGCGGCAGCGGGCGTAATCATCTCCTGGATATTGCGCCGCTGCCTTACCTGGGCAAAGTTCGATACTCGTATTGCCCGCAAAGGTGGCGCCGATTGGGCCCCAGCGAGTTCCCCAACCGAAATCGTCGCCCGAGCCACATTCTGGATCTGTGTTCTTCTCGGGCTCGTCATCGGCGTCTCGGCCTTCGACACGTCGTATGCTTCCGGAGTTGCACCCGCCATTTCACTTTTGCCCTATCTCACTCACGCCATCGGCGCCGCTCTTCTGCTGGTTGCGGGAGTTTTGATCGCCAGGTTCCTTGCTCGTTCCGTTCTGATCAGCGCGGTCAACGCCCAGTTGCAATACGCGCGAATCCTCTCTCTCGGCGTAAAGTGGCTTGTTCTTGTTCTTACTGCGGCCATGGTGCTCGACCATCTGCAGGTAGGAGAAAGCATCGTCGAGCTTGCATTCGGCATTCTCTTCGGCGGCATTGTTCTTACATTGGCGCTGGCAGTAGGCCTCGGCTCGCGCGACCTCGTCAGCCGCTCGCTCGAGAGCCACGTCGACCACACGGCAGACCGGCCGCACGTTCCCGAAGAAGTCCCGGCCGCGAGCCAACAAATCAGGCATTTTTAGAGGCGCATTCGCGCACCACCGCGACCGAATCGGCAGGCAGCGCCAATTTGCCCTGGCTGATACCAACCGCATGTTGCGACGCAAGCACGACGCAGCTCTCGTCCGAAATCGCGAAGCTCTGTTCGCGATCGCTAAGATTGCAGATCACCTTCACGTCTCCGCGTTCCAGGCGCAGCCACTTAGCCTGCTCATCGAAAGTTACGCGCGCGTTGCCCGGATTACCGTCGTTCAGGCTCGGCGTGCCTCGGCGAATCTGAATCAGCGCCCGGTACCACCCGAGCATTGCAGCATGGTCGCCATCTTTCACCTCATCCCAGCGCAGCTTCGATCGCTCAAATGTCGCCTTGCTTTCAGGATCGGGGATCGAAGCAGGATCCCATCCGAACGCCGCGAACTCTTTCGTCCGCCCCTCTGAAACCGCTCGCACTAATTCGGGATCGTCGTGATCGGCAAAGTACAGGAACGGAGTAGAAGCCGCCCATTCCTCGCCCTGAAAGATCATGGGCACGAACGGGCTCAATAAATAAAGCGCTGCGGCAATTTTCGCGCGCTCCAGGCCGGCAGTGTGACTGATCCGGTCACCTGTCGCGCGGTTGCCCACCTGATCATGCGTTTGAATGTACCCAAGAAAACGATGCTGCGACAGCTCGTAAGTCGGCCGGCCATGAACGCGGCGTCTATATCTAGAGTAGATTCCGTCATACACAAAAGTCCGCTCCAGCGCCTTGGCCAGCTGCTCCAGCGTGCCAAAGTCCGCATAATAGCCCTGTCGCTCGTTTCCGTTCAGCACCGCAAAAAGAGCGTGATGAAAGTCATCGCTCCACTGCGCATCCATCCCCAGGCCTCCCGCTTCGCGTGGCGTCACAATGCGCGGGTCGTTCAGGTCGCTCTCGGCGATCAGCACAAGCCTTCGTCCTAAAGTTGCAGCAAGAGCCTCAACTTCAGTTGCAAGCTGCTCCAGAAAATGAATGGCGGAGCGATCGACGAATGCATGAACAGCGTCAAGGCGCAATCCATCGATCTGAAAGTCGCGCATCCACACCAGCGCGTTATCGCAGAAGAACCGCCGCACTTCTGCCGAGCCCGCATCCTCAAGATTCACCGCGCCGCCCCAAGGCGTATGGTGCGACGAGACAATGTACGGCCCGAATTTTCCCGTGTAATTGCCGCTTGGCCCAAAGTGGTTGTAAACCACGTCGAGCAGCACTGCCAGCCCCGCCTTGTGCGCCGCATTCACAAACCGCTTCAGGCCGCCGGGACCCTGGTACGGCTCATGCGTCGAAAACAGCGCCACACCGTCATAGCCCCAGCCATGATTTCCTTCAAAAGCGTTCACGGGCATCAACTCCACGTGGGTCACGCCGAGTTCAGTCAGGTATTGGAGCTTGCCAATCGCAGCGTCGAATGTTCCCTCCGGCGTGAACGTTCCAATGTGCAACTCGTAGATAATCGCGCTGGCCAGCGGCGACGCCTCGAATCCCGCGTCGCTCCACTCGAATGCAGCCTGATCGCAAATACGCGATAGGCCGTGCACTCCCTTGGGCTGCCACTCAGAGCGCGGATCGGGATAGCACTTGGAATCGTCGTCGAGCAGGTAGCCGTAATCTGTTCCAGGCCCCGCGTCTTCAACCTCGCAACTCCAGTAACCGCGATCGTCCGGCCCGCGCATCGCATGAGCCGCCCCGGCCGCTTCCACCGAAACGCGCCGCGCAAACGGAGCCCACACTTTAAACCGATGCATCGGCCCCTCCGTCGCGCACCAGCAACGCTACCGGAAACTTCCCAAACAATTGCTGTGCGCGCGCACTTCCGCCCTTCATTCGTTCTCCAGTGAAAATGTTGTTCCAGTTTCCTGCCGGCAACTCAATCGCGGTCGATCCAAACCCGCCCCCGAGCTTTACATTCCACCGCGGCGCAACCACCGCGACCGAATCCCCTCTGGAAAATGCAATCAGATGTTGCTGCTTCGGCCCCGCCACGACAAGCGGACTGTATCCAGCCTCTCTGCCAAACCACTCCGGCTTTTCACGGCGCAGATTGAGCGCTTTATACAGCACCCACAGCTTCGGCACTCCGCAATCCATCCGCTTCATGATCTCTTCAGTGCTCATGCCGGCCTCGAGTTCCGCAAGCATTTTCTGCCTCGATTCATAATCGACCGGCCCGCGGTTGTCTGGATCGACCAGCCGCAAATCCCATATCTCGCTTCCCTGATACGTATCCGGAACTCCCGGCGCAGTGCATTTCAAAAGCGTTTGCGTCAGGCCGTTCACCCTCCCCGGCTGCCGAACCTTCGCCACAAACGCTTCAAGTTCCGAAACGAATTCACTCGCAGCCAGGATCCGTTCGATAAACATCTTCAGCGCGTCTTCAAACTCCTTATTCTGTTGCGTCCAACTGGTTTGTTCTTTGGCTTCTCTCGTGGCCTTCTCCATATAACCCGTGATGCGATCCAAACCGATCGGCCAAGCTCCGATCAACGTCTGGTAAAGAAAGTATTCCGTATTGCGATCCGGAAGCTTGTTTGTTTTGAATTGTTGATTCCTGCGTGCCCAGCGGCTCAATGTCGCTCGCCATTGCCCAGGAATCTCGGTCAACACCGCCAATCGCGCCCGCACGTCTCCTGATCTCTTGGTGTCGTGTGTCGTAAGAGTGTTCATGGTTTGCGGATGGTCGCTTTGCATCCGCGTGCAAAACGAGTGGAACTCCTCCAGAGTCGTTCCTCCGCGTTCCGGTGCGCCACCCACTTCGTTCAGTCCGATCATCCGGTTGTAACAATAGAATGCCGTGTCCTCCACGCCCTTCGCCATCACCGCCGACGTGAACTGCTGAAACCGCAGCAGAAATTCGGTCTCTGTAGTCCCCCGTGCGCGCAGCGAGAGCACATCGCAAATAAAATCGAACAGATCAGGCGCCAGATCCGATCTTTGGGTTTTCGCGATCTCCACCGCATGCGAAATCTGCTTGATGTCTTCCTCGACAATTTCGTCCCGTTCCGGCGCAACGTAGGTTCTGTAGACTGCGAAGCTCGCCGCAACTTCGCGGATGGCTCGCCTGATCTCCGCTCGCGTGTAATCTCGTCGATCGCGATTGTTCTCACAGATCTCTACAAACAATTGCGCCAGCCGGTTCACATCGCTGCCTAAAGCCTCGTGCTGCACGTTCAGCTTTTTTTCATGAGCCATGGAGTCGAACTGTTTTGCTTCGCCGACGAAGTTCGTGTAGATTTCCGTCAGCTCATTCAGCCCTTCGCCAAAAATCAGCAGGCCGTTGCATGCGTTCAGAAAGTCGTACCCGGTGGTGCCGTCAATCGGCCAACCTGGGCGTAGCGTTTCTTCCGGCTCCAGGATTTTTTCCGCCACAATCCAGCCTTTCGGCGCACCCGCACGCAATCTTTCGAAATACAATTCGGGATCACGCAACCCGTCTGGATGATCGACGCGCACTCCATCCAGAACGCCTTTCTTTAGCCACTCCATAATCCTGAAGTGGGTCGCGGCAAAAACCCTCGGCCGCTCCACGCGCACTCCGATCAATGTGTTTACGTCGAAAAAGCGCCGATAGCCAAGCTCCTGGTCGGCGGTTCGCCAATACGCCAGCCGGTAGTTCTGCAAGTTGAGCAACGAATCCAGGGCGTCAACGTTTGCGTTCAACTCATCGACGGCGCGCGTAATCGCGGCTGCAACTCCGGCCTGCTCCTTTGTGACCCGTTCCAGGAGTTCATAGAGAATGGTTTTATCGCGATGCCGCGCTGTCAGCACTTCTTCTTCGCTTGAGTCGGGCGCGGGTAGGCGCGCAAGGCTGTCGGCGATAAAGCCGAGAATCGGCGCATTCACATATTTTGCCGCCATGCTCAGAGGAATCGCCAGCGAGCGCGGGGCCAGAGGGAAGGAGTTGTCGAAGTAGCGCAGCTGAAACGATCGGCCGTCGTAGTTGATTTTGATCTCGCCCGCGCTCAAAACGCGTCCGTACTGATCGCCCAGCACAGGAATCAGCACCTTGTTCTGCAATTTCACTTCAGCGGAGTTCCAGTCGATATCGAACCATGCGGCGAATCGGCTCGAAGGTCCGTTCTCCAACACGTCCCACCAGTAGGTGTTTTCCTGGCCCGCGGCCATGTGATTGGGAACAATATCGAGCACCTGTCCCAAACCGAGCGCTTCGAGCGCAGCACAGAATCGCGTGTGCCCTTCCTCCCCGCCCAGTTCGGCATTCACCGCCTGCGGATCGACAACGTCGTATCCATGCATGCTTCCGGATGCAGCACTCAAATATGGCGAAGAGTAGACGTGCGAGACTCCCAGTTTTTTCAGGTACCCGGCGACCTTGATTGCTTCATCGAAGTTAAAAGCGTGATGAAGCTGAAGCCGGTAGGAAGACGAAAGCGATCTTGGCATAGTCGGCTTTCAAAAAGATTCGAAGGGGTGGCGGCGTTGCCTGCAAAAAACTTTTCACCCGCCGCTCGCAATCAATTATTTCGGTGAATTCTTACGGGCACAGCACAGGCAGAACTAGATCGCGCCGCAAGATTTGCGGTTCTCTCCCCATGGCTTAGATGGCCTGTTGGGACATGCGGGATGCTCTTCAGAAGCCTTGGCCCCTCGCCGTCAAATGCATAGGCCCTTTCAAGTGATGGGGGCCCAGACAGATCGAATATCGTTCCGCGCTTTCCAATCTGCTGCTTCCCAAACCCCGTAAAATCTCAATCAATGGCTCCGTAGCTCAGATGGCCGCCGGCCCGCCAAGGGCCGGGGCGAATATCGACCGTCGGTTTCCGAAACCGATGCGCTCAAATTCCCGTAGAATTTTAATTGTGGCCTGACCCGCAGGCCAGCGTCGTGGCCCCGTAGCGCAGATGGCCGCCGGCCCGCCAAAGGCCGGGATCGAATATCGACCATCGGTTTCCGAAACCGATGCGCTCAAATTCCCGTAGAATTCTCATTGTGGCCTGACGTGCAGGCCAGCGTCCGTGGCCCCGTAGCTCAGCTGGCCGCCGGCCCGTCAAGGGCCGGGATCGAATATCGACCGTCGGTTTCCGAAACCGATGCTCCCAAATTCCCGTAGAATTCTAATTGTGGCCTGACGCGCAGGCCAGCGTCCGTGGCCCCGTAGCTCAGCTGGATAGAGCGTCGGTTTCCTAAACCGCAGGTCGGCTGTTCGAATCAGCCCGGGGTCACCATCGGTTCCCAGCACTCGGGTCCGAGCTTCATTTCCTACCTGCAAACACTCCCGAAGAGCGCCCTTTGACTTCCCTCGCCGAAGCCGTTATAAAAGTTGATGTCATGGAAGCCGTTTCCATGGCATCACTGCTGCGGCTCGCGCCGCTGCACCACATATCATTGCAATCGCCAGGATGCTCGGGAAGGCGGTGAAACTCCGCCACTGCCCCGCAACTGTGAGCGCACCTGTCCGCCAAGCCGTCGTATATCGAGGCATTGGCAACAGGGTTTCAGCCCGGTGCTTTTCCGCCTCGCGCGGAAGCCACTTCAAGCCACTGAAGTCGAATCAACTTCGGCTTTGGGAAGGCGGCTGAATTGAGCGCAAGTCAGGAGACCGGTCCTCGGTGTACCCCAACCGCTTTCACGTTCCGAGGGGAACGAAGGAGCTCTCATGCCGATTTCCCGCCTTCACTGCCCAAATTTCCCGCGCGTTCTGCTTCGCGCGTTCGCCGCCGCTCTGCTCGTTTTCTGCGCTGCCGCATCTCAAGCCGCGTCTATTCGTGGAGTCATCACCGACGCCACCGGCGCCAAAGTCACCGGCGCAGCCGTCTCTCTCGTGAGCAACGGTCAAGTCATCGCCTCGGCGGTTTCCACGGCCGACGGCAGCTTCCAGATCCTTACCGGTGCAACGGGCCGCTTCTTCCTCGTCGTCTCCGCCAAATCCTTCCGTCAACTGCAAACGCCTGACTTTTACGCCGGCCAGTTTGATTCCATTGAGCGCACCGTGGTGCTCGAGCCGGAATGGGCGCGCGAATCGATTGTTGTCACAGCCACCGGCACACCCACTCCGCAGTCGCAAACCAGCTCCGCGACCACTGTGCTCGGTCCGCTCGATCTCGCCTTGCGCGACGATCTCGTCAGCGACCTGCGTCTCATGCCCGGCGCTTCCGTCGTCCAACTCGGTCAGCTTGGGGCGCAAGCGTCTCTTTTTATTCGTGGCGGCGACTCCGACGACAACAAAGTGCTCCTCGACGGCGTCGATGCCGGCGACCTCGGCAATCAATTCAACTTCGGTTCACTCTCCACAACCGCCATCGAGAGCGCAGAAGTGTATCGCGGCCCCGATTCGAATCTGTTTGGCGCCGGCGCAGAATCCGGCGTAGTCTCGCTCACCACTCCGCACGGAACCACCAGCTTCCCTTCTTTTCTCTTTCAGGGCAGCGCAGGCAGCCTCGACACGTCGCGCGAGCAGCTTGAAGTTGCAGGCGCGCATAAAAAACTTGACTATCTCGGCGCCTTCAGTTGGCTGCAAACCGCCAACAACCTGCCCGACGACGAATTCCACGTGGCCACATCGTCGGCCAATCTCGGTTGGGCTCTCAACGGCACCACGCAAATCCGCGGCACGGCTCACTACGGTGTCTCCGCTACCGGCGTACCCAACGCGTGGGACTTTTACCACGTCGCCGACGACGCCACCGAAAAAGATCAGGACCTGTTCGCCAGTGCTTCGATTGACAATCAGACGACCAGCAGCTTCCACAACACCGCTACCTACGGCCTCACGCGCAAACGCGAGCAGTATCACGATTGGGCTCCGCAGGGCGTCTGCATCCCCGCCGGAACATGCACCGGCCCGGTCACCTTCACCGGGGGCAACTATTTCGGCCTTCCGGTCACCATTCAAGGCGCCAACGGATTCAGTGCTACCGGCCAGGCCATTCTCGACTACAGCCAGGCGAACGGCGAAACCTATCCCAGCGGATCGCAGGTTGTGTCTAATCGCGATGCGCTCGTTTATCGCGGCGACATCACCATCACTCCGCACTTGGTTGGCCTCATCGGGTTCCAGTACGAAGACGAACGCGGCGCCGAACCGGGAAGCACGCTCTACCAGCCGGTCGAACGGTCCAACTACGACTATCTCGCCGCCGTCCACGGCGATTTTAAGAATCGTTTTTTCTACTCCCTCGGCGGCAGCCTTGAGCACTACTCGCTCTTCGGCGTCCAGACTGAGCCGCGCGCCGGAGCATCCTATTATGTATTTCGCCCGCACAGCGGTGCCTTCAGCGGCACGCGGGTCCTCTTCGACTTCGGCGAGAGCGATCGCGAGCCCACGCTTCCCGAGCAGGACGAATCGCTTTACGCATTCGTCGTTGCCAACGGCGAGCAATCGGAAGTTCAGTCTCTGCACATCAGCCAGATTGGCGCTCCTCAAAATCGCACCTACGAGGGCGGCGTTGAGCAGTCCTTCTTCTCACAGCACCTCATTTTCAGGTCCAGCTACTTCCACAACGAATTCGGCAGGCAGATCGAGTATGTTGGCGTTGACTTAATCCCCGAGCTCCTGCCAAACCTCACTGCAACCCAGCAGACTGCACTCGAAACCACGCTCCAAAATGACTTCGCATTCGAATTGACCGTCAACTCCGAGGCATTTCGCGCGCAGGGCATCGAATCCACCATCGAATCCGGAATTGGCGCCAATCTCTTTCTCCGCGGCGGCTACACCTACCTCGACTCCGTGGTGCAGCGCTCGTTCACCAACGACGATGCAGCGCTTTTGGGCCCCATCCCTACCTGGCAGAACGTCCCCAACGGCATTCAGATCGGGCCTTACTCGCCCCTCGAAGGTGCGCGTCCATTCCGCCGCGCGCCGCACACCGGATTCTTCACGGCTACCTACGCCGCAAAGAAGATTACAGGTGTCTTCAGTGCAGCTTTCGCCAGCCGCAGCGATGACTCAACGTATTTGGAAGATGTCGACGAAAACGGCGGCAACAGCCTGCTGCTGCCGAATCGCAACCTCGACTACGGTTACGCCAAACTCGATCTGGGCGGCAGCTATCAGTTGTTGAATTGGCTTGATGTCTACGCCCAGGGCGAAAATCTTCTCGACAACCAGCACATCGCTCCCATCGGCTACCCCAGCTTGCCCTTCACTGCGCGCGCCGGACTGCGCATTCGTTGGGCTCCAGGCAGCGGCCACTGATACCGGCGACGGCTGTTTGAAGTCGATTGCGGAGGCGGGAATATGTTTCGGGGTACGAGTCTCGCTGAATGCGATATTCCACGTGTATTGCGACTCTACCCCGCCGCCCGCATCCGTCGAATCCGATGCCGGCGCTTTGCATCGGCTCCCGCTAAGCCTAGTTCCGTCTTTGAACTGACTTGTTTTCCACAAGTTTTGGACTGAAGCCCGCATTTTCTCGGATTTCGAGATTTTTTTCCCAAACCCCCTTGGAAATTGGGTCGCCTCTGTCCTACAATGACTTCTCCTGAGAGATTGCAGTACCCCCAAATTTGATGTCCATATATGGGGATTCTTCAGCCCGTTTCGGGGCACGGGCGAAGTTCCAACACTCGTTGACTGCGGCTCAGCGGCGCAATGCAAAATCTTCAGACGCCTACCGCTGCAGGCAGCCAATCTCTTTTCTGTCGCGCCTTGTTTGCTGCAGATCTTGAATCGCTTTTGCGCGAGAACATCACTCTACACATTTGAAACCGGCTGATTGGAAACACGGTCTCCATCGTCCGATTGCCCGAGTTTTTTCTCTGCGTTTTGTCCGCAGTCTCGGCTTCGCGATCACGCAATTTCGTCGCCCCTTTTTACCGGCTGTTCATCGAGTCTTTGTAAGCTCACTCTTAAGGTCCACTGTCTGGCTTGATGTTTTTTTCGTGGAAATACTTGATCCGCATTCTTAGATTTCAAGCAGTCATGCAAGAGTTACGAACACTTCCCCGGTTCCTGCGCGTTGACCCAAGCGTCCGTTCCTGGCGCCGGCGACGACGCCATCATTCACGCGTAATCGGGTCAAACGCAAACGACTACTTTCGGAGGGCAGTTGGTATGACATTCAATCGAATTCGCCTCACCGTTCGTTGCCTGGCACTTTTCATCCTCGCGGCGTGCGTCAGTTCCGCCGTCTTGAGGGCGCAATCCTCAACGCAAGGTTCCATCGCTGGGTCCGTTCTGGATTCTTCCGGCGCGGCTGTTCCCGCCGCCCAAATCAACATTCACAATCCAGCCACAGGATTCAGCGTTGACGTCGTCGCCGACGGCAGCGGCTTCTTCCAGGCTCCGCTGCTCGAGCCCGGAACCTACACCGTATCCATCTCCTCACCGAACTTTGCCAAGTACCGGGCGGAAAACGTCTCGGTTTTCGTGGGCCAGGTCACGAGCCTCGAACCGCGCCTCTCCATTGCCTCCGCTTCGACCCAAGTCGTCGTTACCGAGCAGACACCGGTCATGAACCTCGAATCACCCGACTTCACTGACACCTTAAGCTCTGCAGCACTGCAACGGGTTCCAGTCAACAATCGCCGCTGGTCGGCGCTGGCGTTGTCCACTCCCGGAGTTGTGCCTGACACAAGCGGCTTTGGCCTTGTCAGTATTCGCGGCATCAGCACGCTGCTCAACAACGTTGAGATCGATGGCGCAGACGATAACGATGCGTATTATGCCGAGGAGCGCGGGCGCACGCGTGAGGCCTACTCCACTTCCGGCAGCGCCGTTCGCGAGTTTGCCGTCAACACCGGCGTCTACACGGCAGAGTATGGCCGCGCAGCAGGCGGCGTCATCACCTCTGTCACCAGGAGTGGCACCAACCAGATTCATGGCCAGGCCTACTTCTGGGACCGCGAAAGCAATTGGAATGCATATAACGATTACACATTCCTGTCGGTCTTGAACCCAACAACCAATAAGTATGTTCCCAACCATCTCAAGCCCGAGGACCTGCGCAAAATCTACGGCTTTACTGTCGGCGGTCCACTCATCAAGAACAAATTGTTCTGGATCTACACCTACGATCAACACACGCATGTTTTTCCCGGCGCCGCAATTCCCGCCAACCCCGCTGCTTTCTACACCCTCCCGACTCCCTCGTCCAGCCTTCCCTCCGGCGTCACTACGGCCAATTGCAATCTCGCCACCGGCTATTGGAGCGCCACCGCCGCCGCAGATTCCAATACTGCCCTCGACGCCGACGCGTGCACGTTGGCGGCCCGCCAGCATTATGCCAATGGCGCGACCTCGGCCTACGACCAGGGCGTGACCGCCTACGATACCTGGATCGCAAACATGAACGGCGACCTCGGCTTGGTGCCGCGAACCGGATTTCAGGAAATCAACACTCCCAAGCTTGACTGGCAGATTAACGAGAAAGAGCACCTGAGCGTTCTCGCTCATCGCCTGCGTTGGGACGCACCCGGCGACGTGCAAACCAATACCTCAGCCAGTTACGCGCTCGACACCTGGGGCAACGACTTCGTCAAGCTGGATTACGGCGTGACAAAACTAACCAGTCTCATCTCGACGCACATCAGCAACGAAGTGCTCTACCAGTACGGCCGCGAAGGGCTCTCCGAAACGCAGCAGGCGTTGACCCCCTACACCAAGGCCAACTTGATCGGCAATGGCGCCACCTTCAACCACAGCATCCCCGAAGTCGCCATGGATACCTCCGAGGGCTTTAATTTGGGATCGCCCTATTATTCCTATCGCTTGGCCAATCCCTATGAGTACAAGTGGCAGGTCGGCGATGTCCTTTACTGGAACAAGGGCAATCACAGCTTTAAGTTCGGCATCGACGAACTGCACAATTACGACTTCAACAATTCGTATGGACTGGACGGCAACGGGTATTTCTCCTACAGCTATGTCGGCAACTACATCAGCGACCAGATCAGCGAGCTAAGCGGAGGAGCCGGCAACTGCAGCACCGGCGTTCCGCGGAATGGCACTTCATCCGCGACCGCAGTCGGCACTTCTCCGTGCTACGCCACTTTTTCCATGACTTTCGGGCCGCATGTCTATGCAATCTCGACCCTCGACACTGGAGCCTTTGGCCAGGATAACTGGAAGCTGACTCCGCGTTTGACGGTGGAGCTCGGTCTGCGCTGGGACTATGAGGCCCTTCCGCCCGCCAATCCCAACCTCACCAGCGCCACTGGAACTTTCACGCCATACCCCGGCCTGACCAACAACCCTAGCGACAAAAAGAATTTTGGCCCTCGCGTCGGGTTCTCTTATGACCTCGACGGCGCCGGCAATACGGTGCTCCGCGGCGGCTACGGCTTCTACTACGGTCGCATCAACAACGGAGAGTTGCTCGGCATTCGATTCGGAACCGGCAGCCCCAACAGCCAATACAACACCACCTATAAAGTCACCTCGGCCGGCTTCCCGACGCTGCCCAACATCCCAACCAACAACTCCGCTGCTGGCTCCGCGCCGAGCTCCAACTTCCTGGCCGCCAACTTGCGCAATCCTGAAGTACAAGAGTTCGATCTCCAACTCCAGCAGGCTCTCGGCAAGGGCACGTTCTTCTCACTCAGCTATCTCGGTGGACTGGGCCGCTTTTTACCCAACTTCCTCGACGTCAACCTCAATCCCAACCAGACCACCATCAACGTGACGGTTGCCCAAACATCTGGGCCCACTGGTCCGCTGGGGCCGAGTGGCACAGTGATCCAGGTTCCTCAATTTACCGGATACGGAAACACCGCCCTCTTCGGTGCGGTGGCCAGCAATTTCCAGGTCATTACCGAGATGATCAGCAATATCAACTCCAACTACAACGCCATGGTTGCGGAAGTAGTGAACCACTCGCTCAAGAGCATTCAGTTCGACGCCAACTACACCTGGTCGCACTCATTGGACTTTGGACAGAATTCCAATACCACGAGTACCAACATCAACGCCTGGTACGATCCTTACAAAAATCCCCGACTCAACTACGGCGATTCTCCGTGGAACGCTCCCAACCGGTTCGTCGCGTATGCGCTCTATAGCTTCCCGAATCTGCGGTCCGGCAACCCCCTCAAGTGGGTGGCCAACGATTGGAGCCTCGACGACAGCTTCACCATGGGTAATGGCTTGCCCTATACCGTCGGCGTCAGCGGATTCTTCAGCGCCGGCATTCTCAGCGACTGGAACGGCGGATCGGGCTCGACCCTGGTTCCGCAAATTGGACCGGAGACAGGGCGCTTTCCTCGTCACGTTGTCGACGATGTACGCCTGCAGAAGTCAATCGCCTTTGGCGAGGGCCGTAACCTCGAGCTCATGGCGAATGCCTTCAACATCGCTAACCATCAGAACATCGATGGCATGGGAACCACCGCCTACAAGTTGTCCGGAACCACGGCAACCTATCAGGGTCAGGGCACCACCAACCCCTCCAATAACACCTACCAGATCCCGACGAGTTCCAATAACAGCGGCTTCCTGTTCACGCCGCGTCAAATTGAAATCGCGGCCCGCCTCAACTTCTAGTTGAGTTCAACCCAACACCAACGCGGCGGCTTCGGCTGCCGCGTTTTTCTTTGCGCCAAGTTTGCGTCATCCTGGCCCATCTTGCTGTCGCTCTTTCGTACGCAAGCTGACGTCGTCTGCGCGCGGATTCGCGCGTAAAAGTGTTCCCCGGTCTTCCTCCGCCGTCAATTCCCCTTGCACCCATCGGACATCGCACTTTCCGTGCAAAACCTTCGAAATTCCATCATTTTCGGCTCCCCAAATCGCCCAATCCGCCCCAACTCCATGTGGAAATGGCCTCAAATCATGATTCATATTGTCAAATAATATTGCTGCATAACGAACTTCCATGTTACTTTCGTGCATCTTTTGCCCTGAATCTGTTGAAATCGTGGCTGTTATTCGCTATGTTGAATCACTCCCTCAATTCTTTTTTGGGGAGTTCCGGCTTTTTTCGGACCTCCTGAGGTGCATCAATGATCTGCCCGAAGTGCCAATCTGCCGCTCTATCTGTCGTCCCGGCAGAAGTCCGGCTATATCGCAACAGTCCTCGCACATTGAGTCATCCCCCGATGACCCCTTCTCCTGACATTCGGGTTTGCCTGGATTGCGGCTGGTCGGAGTTCGTGATTCCTCGCGCATGGCTTTCCGCTGGTTGGTTGCGTTCCCTTCGCCCGCAACCCACAGTTTCTGAAGCGGGAATTGCCACCGCAAGTGCTTCCGCCGTCGTAATGTAGTGCGGTAACAATTCGATCTCCCCGGCCCACCTATTCGTGGCCTCTCGACGGCATTTCCACATGCGCGATGCGTCACCCGGTCGCTCCTGCGCCAAAAACTTCCTGCAAAAACTTCTCCTCGTCAAAAAACCTCCGCACTCGGGGAGGTTTTCTGTTCTTGGATCCGCTGACGCTCCGTTTTTACTTGGGATGCTCCAACCTATCGCATCCCGCCTGCCGTTCCCGTAGCAGGGGGTATCATCCGCGTTCGCTCCCGCCTGTCAACATTTTTCGGTCAGAACCATCATCTCGCGAAGAAATCTTCTACGTCTTATTGACACTCTTCATGATCTGTGTATACTCAGTATATTCAATATGCCCACGGGGCCGTCCAAAATCGTTCTGTCGCAGACCGGGGGGCCCCTCTACCAGCAGATTGTGAACCAGATGAAGCTGAAGATCGCTGCGGGGGAATGGTTGGCCGGAGAGGAAATCCCCTCCATCCGCCAGCTCGCTGCCGACCTCAGTGTTAGCGTTATTACAATCAAACGCGCCTACCTCGAAATGGAGCACGCGGGTCTCATTGTGACCCAGCACGGCAAAGGCTCGTTTGTGGCCGCCGATGTTGTCGCGGGCCCCGGCATCTTTGAGCGGGAGATGTTCGGCCATCTCGAAGAAGCGGCCCGCCTCGGTACAACAATCGGTATGAGCGAACGTGAAATCGTCTCGCGCCTGCGCAAGGCTCTCGATGAAGCCGAGGACACGCACGTGATCCCGAACCCCCCGAAGGAGTTCCCATGAGTGACCCCTGTATACGCATGGAGGGCGTGAGCAAGCGCTATCCACACTTTTTTCTGGACAACATCAACCTCGAATTGCGCGAAGGGGGAGTCCTTGGCTTCGTAGGGGCCAACGGCGCCGGCAAATCCACTACGATCCGCATCCTCATGGGGCTGGTGCGTCAGGACTCTGGCTCGGTCCAGGTGTTGGGCCACTCCATGCCCGCCGAGCAGATTGCAGCGAAACTGGACATCGGTTTTGTCTCCGAAGACATGCGGCTCTACGGCGCGGCCACTCTCGCATGGCACATGAACTTCGTGGCCTCCATGTATCCACGATGGGATCAGACCTACGCCGACATGCTGCTGCGCCGCTTCGATCTCAAAGCGCAGCGGATCAAGGGTCTGTCGCACGGGCAGCGGGTCAAGGCCGCGCTTTTGCTGGCTCTGGCACGCCAGCCGCGGCTGCTCATCCTCGACGAGCCAACCACCGGCCTCGATCCTGTCGCGCGGCGCGAAGTCCTGGCAGAACTTATGTCGGTGCTCACCGATGAGGGGCGCACCATCTTTTTTTCCTCACACAACACCCTGGAAGTCGAGCAGATCTCCGATTACATCGCTTTCATCGATCGCGGCCACCTCATTGCCCTCGACGAGAAGGAAGACCTCTTGGACCGCTGGCGGCGTGTCCGGCTCGTGGTTCCAAGCGGCTCGGTCCTGCCGCATATTCCCGGCCTCATCGAGGTAGCCGGCACCGAGCGCCTCCCGGTCGTGACGACCAGCCGTTTCGATCCCGCCCTCGTCTCGCTTTGTCAGGATCGCGGAGCCACCGTCCAGGGCGTCGATTCAATGACGCTGGAAGAAATCTTTATCGCCAATGTTCAGAACAGAAGGGAGCTGCAACCCGCATGAATCGCCCACGAATCAATTACGCAGTCGTTCGTCACCTCATCCTCAAGGACTGGTACCTGAATCGCTGGGTGATTCTTGGATCACTTCCGGTGGGCCTCGGCGCGCTTGCGATTGTTCTCACCGGCAAACAGGTGGCCTTTCTGCTCTGCATCATCCTGCTCTGCATGGTGATCGTCGGGGTGGGCGCGCAGCTCGCGATGGTCACCACGATCAACGAGCGCAAGGAGCAGACCCTGGCATTCGTCATGAGTCTTCCCGTTTCTTGGCGCGAATACACTGCTGCCAAGATCCTCGCCAATCTCATCATCTTCCTTATTCCCTGGCTGCTGCTCACGGCCGGTGCGCTGGGCGTGTTGCTTCTCCCAGGGGCGGCGCATGGCCTGGTTCCCTACACCGCGATCATGGCGCTCGAAATGCTCCTCACCACGTCGCTCATTGTGGTTGCCGGCATCATCACAGAATCGCAGGCCTGGACCACCGCCGGAATCTTCTGCTCGAGTCTTGGAATCAATCTGTTGGGGTATGTTTTCGCCCACTTGCCCGGCATCTCGAAGTACATGTGGGGCACGCAGGTGCATTGGAGCTCAACGGCCTGGATCGTGCTAGGCTGCGAGTTGCTAACAGTTCCCCTGCTGCTCGGGATGACGTTTTATATTCAGTCCCGCAAAACCGATTTCCTTTGAGATCAGAATCCGGGGACACAGAAGCCGGAAACCGGGGACGAAAACCGAGGACAGACGGGACATTCCCTTTGTACACCAGAGAGGGACGGATTGTTCTCCCGGCATGAACGCGGACTTGGAGTCCGTCGGTCGCCGCTCCCTGCCGGACAACAAAAGGCCCCCAGCCGAAGCTGGAGGCCTTTCGAGTTTCACGCCGTCAGTTCACCAGAGACCAGCGAGGCAAAGCAGGATTCGATCTCACCCGCTTTTCTGATCACTGACCACTGTTCACTGACAACTGTCTTAGTACATTCCGTCCATGCCGCCGCCGCCGTGACCGGCCGGCGCCGCAGACTTGGGCTCGGGCAGCTCAACCACCAATGCTTCGGTGGTCAGCAGCAGTGCCGCGATCGACGCTGCATTCTGCAGTGCCGTCCGCGTCACCTTTGTCGGATCAATGACGCCGGCTTTCACCAGGTCTTCGAACTTGCTGGTCAGCGCGTTGTAACCGAAGTGCGGTTCCTTCGACTCCAGCACCTTAGCCACAACCACCGCGCCCTCTTCGCCGGCATTGGCGACGATCTGGCGCAGCGGCTCTTCCAGCGAACGCAACACGATCTGGGCGCCGGTTTTCTCGTCGCCTTCAAGCGTGCCGATCAGCTTTTCGACTGCGGGTACGCAGCGCACCAGCGCCACGCCGCCGCCGGGGACAATTCCCTCTTCGACAGCCGCGCGCGTCGCGTGCAGTGCGTCCTCAACGCGAGCCTTCTTCTCCTTCAGCTCGGTCTCGGTCGCCGCGCCCACCTTGATGATGGCCACGCCCCCCACCAGCTTTGCCAGCCGCTCCTGCAGCTTTTCCTTGTCGTAGTCTGAGGTGGTTTTCTCAATCTGCGACCGGATCTCCTTCACGCGGCCTTCGATGTCGCTGGCCTTGCCTGCACCATCGACGATCGTCGTGTTGTCCTTGTCGATCGTGATGCGCTTCGCCTTGCCCAGATCCTCGAGCTTCACGCCTTCCAGCTTGATGCCCAGGTCCTCGGTGATCGCCTTGCCGCCGGTCAGGATTGCGATGTCGCCCAGAATGGACTTGCGCCGATCGCCAAACCCGGGAGCCTTCACCGCAGCCACGTTCAGCGTGCCGCGCAGCTTGTTCACCACCAGCGTTGCCAGTGCCTCGCCCTCAACATCCTCGGCGATAATCAGCAACGGCTTGCCGCCGCGTGCAACCTGCTCCAGCAGAGGAAGCAGATCCTTCATGGCGCTGATCTTCTTTTCGTAGATCAGAATGTACGGATCTTCCAGAATCACTTCAAGCCGCTCCGCGTCGGTCACGAAGTAGGGGCTCAGATAGCCGCGATCGAACTGCATGCCGTCCACAGTCTCCAGGCCGGTGTGCATCGTCTTCGACTCTTCAATCGTGATCACGCCGTCTTTGCCAACCACCTTCACGGCCTCGGCAATGATCGCGCCGATCTCTTCGTCGCCGTTCGCCGAAATCGTGCCCACTTGCGCAACCGATCCCTCGTTCACCGGCTTCGACAGCTTGCTCAGCGCGCCGTCCTGGTTCCACTTGCCGTCCTTGTCGCGCGTGCCGTTGATCACGTTCACGGCTTTCTCGATGCCGCGCTTCAATGCCGTCGGATTTGCACCCGCCGCCACCGTCTTCACGCCTTCGCGGAAGATCGATTGCGCCAGCACCGTCGCCGTCGTCGTGCCGTCACCGGCCACGTCGCTCGTCTTCGATGCCACTTCGCGCACCAGTTGCGCGCCCACATTCTCCAGCGGGTCCTTAAGATCGATCTCTTTGGCCACCGTCACGCCGTCCTTGGTGATGGTGGGCGAGCCAAACTTTTTCTCGATCACAACGTTCCGGCCCTTCGGCCCGAGCGTCGCCTTCACTGCGTCCGCCAGCGTGTTCACGCCGCGCAGAATCGCCTGACGGGATTCTTCACCGTGCAAGATTTGCTTTGCCATTTTTCCAATCTCTCCTAATCGGTTTTTTCAAATGCCAAAATCAGTGGCCAACGTCTCCGGTGCGCTTCAGTGCCAGCCCAGCAATAATCGCTAGCGCGCGCAAGCGCGGTCCGCCCGTCCGGCCAGGACCTACTTCTTGAGGATTCCCAGAACTTCTTCCTCGCGCATGATCAGAAGCTCTTCGCCGTCAATCTTGATCTCCGTGCCGGAATACTTTCCAAACAGCACGCGATCGCCCGCCTTCACATCCAGCGGAAACGTCTTGCCTTCGTCGTTCGACTTGCCTTTGCCCACGGAGATGACCTCTCCCTCCTGGGGTTTTTCCTTGGCGCTGTCGGGGATGATGATGCCCCCGCGAATCGTTTCGCCCTCTTCCACCCGACGAACCAGAATCCGGTCGTGGAGCGGAGTGAATGTCGTCGTTGCTGCTTTCACTGCCATGCTTTGCTTCTCCTTTTGGGTTTCGCCGCGCACCGGTTTTCATCCGGCAAAGCGGCTCTTTAGTGATTGGTAAGATCAAAAGATTCAGTGGGTTGCGTTGGAACTGTGGAAGATCTTGATCCACCGCTTTGAGCGCTCTCACCACTCTGCTGCTAGCACTCTTCCCTTCTAATTGCTAAAGATAGGAGACTTGCCACACGCTTGTCAAGGGGCAATCGTTAAAATCTGAGTGTTTCTCGCTCATATTGTCAAATTTCGTCGAAGTCTCGCCTTCGCCCGTATGGAGCCGCCACACCCCGAATTCCCCGGCCGGCAGGGCCCATTGCCTTACTTTTTCAGAACCGCCATGCATCCTCGCTGACTCGCTGACTTGCTTTTTCTACTCCGCTAACCAAGCTCCGCTCCACCACCTCACTCCCATTTACAATAAAAAGCATGTTCCACCGTTCAACTCTTCGTTTCTGCATCCTTCTTTCTTCTTTTGCACTCATTGCCGGCAGCTTCGCCCTTCGTGCCCAGGACGATGACTCCCACCATGGCCGCAAATACAAAACCCCGCCGCCTTCATCCACAATTAGTGTCACCGTCGTTCGGGCCTACAATGGCAAGCCGATCGGGAACGCGCACGTCATCTTCCACCCCATCGAAGGCGACAAAGATAAAGGAGCACTCGAGCTCAAAACAAATGAGGATGGCAAAGTTTCCATTACCGTGATTCCACTCGGCGACACGGTCACCCTTCAAGTCATTGCCAACGGTTTCCAGACCTACGGCCAGATCTACAAGATCGACAAGCTCAACATGGCCATGGAAGTCCGCATGAACCGCCCCGCCCCGCAATACTCCACGTACAAAAACTCCGCCGACAATTCTGCCAGCGGCCCCGGATCAGAAAACAAATCGGATTCAGGTGACGGCTCCGGAAAATCTTCCGGCTCTACGCCCAACTCCCCGCCGTCCGATTCCAGCAAACCCTCCGATCCTCCATCGAATCCAAACCCGCCGCAGCCCGCACCCAAATAAGGCGAGCCGGTTTCGGCACAATAACGGCTCGCACTTTGGATTGGCTGGAGCGTTGGCCCCTGCCGCTAACTCGCTAACTTGCTGACCCGCCGCCTTTCAGCCCCGATAAACTAATTCTGTGGCCTCCACTCAGCCCCTCGCCGGCAAATTCGTCCTCGTCACCGGAGGCGCGCGCCGCCTCGGTCGCGCCATCGCGCTCACCCTCGCCCAGGCCGGCGCCGACGTGGCCATCACCTTCCGCACCTCGCAAGCCGAAGCCGCCAATACCGCCGCTGAAATCGCAGCGCTCGGCCGCCAATCTCTCGCCGTCCCCTGCGATGTTCGCTCCGAACTCTCCGTCCGCGCAGCAGTCGCCCAGGTTGTCGACGCCTTCGGCCGCCTCGACATCCTCGTCAACAACGCCGCCGTCTTCGCCTCCGCGGCACTTGAAAGCCTCACCCTCGAACAATGGGACCAGGTCTTCGAAACCAACGCACGCGGACCATTCCTGGTCGCACGCGAATCTCTGCCCCATCTCCGCACCGCGCGCGGCCGCATCGTCAACATGGGTTCGCTCGGTGCTCTCCACCCTTGGGCCGGACACGCCCACTACTGCGCCTCGAAAGCCGCTCTGCACATGCTCACTCAAGCCATGGCCAAGGCCTTCGCGCCCGATGTCAGTGTGAATTGCGTTGCCCCAGGCTGGATCGAAATGCCCGAATCCGGGCCGGCGGGGGATTCCACAACCTCCTCTGTGCCCCATCCATCGCGCAGCGCAGCGGAACGATGGGTGGGATCGCACGAACCCTCTCCGTCGCCTTCTTTACCCGCCGAATCCGCCAGCCGAGTCGAGCTGCAGGCCGCTCGCTTCGCCGCCAAAACTCCCATGGGCCGCAACGGCAACTCCAACGACGTCGCTCAGGCCGTCCTCTTCTTCGCCACCAGTCCGGAATTCATCACCGGACAAACGCTCGTTGTCGACGGCGGCCTCGGCCTTAATTAACAATCTGTCATCCTGAGCGACCCCGAACACAGTGAACGGGAGTCGAAGGACCTGCATTTGCTCGCGGCCTCGGTCTCACCTATTCCGCCGATTTGCCTCGCCCATCTGAGTGCCCATTTTCGACACGTTTTTGTGGCTCGAATGGGGACCGGTACTTACTCCGCCGACTCGCTAACTTGCCGACTCGCTAACTTGCTCCCACCGTCCGATTCCCTAATCCCTGTTTTCTGTTCCCTGTTCCTTGTTCCCTGCTTTCCCCATCATCCGTTTCCAGAATCCCGCCTTCTCTTCCCCGCCTCGACCCGCTTCACTCGCACCCGCCTTGACCTTTCCGCTCCGCCCGTCCTTCGACCTTCCCCGCGCGCCCTGCCGCGCAAACTGCAGCGGCACATTCTCCCACAATCCTTTTGCCTCCGGCTGCTCGGGCCACTTGGCGCCCTCCACTGCCGCTCGCGGATTTGTCTCGCACAATCGCCGCGCCGTCTCCTCGCCCATCCGTTTCGCTACATACTCATATCCGCTCTTCAAATGCGGTGGCCGCCACACAGGATGATGCGCGTCCGTCGCCACAAAGTGAATCCAATTCCGCTCCAGCAGTTCGTTGGCAAATGCCTCTTCCTCTTTTCCGAACCGCCCATAGAGCGACCCGCTCGTCACTTGCACCAGGCATCCATTTTTCATCCATTCGCCCAGCAGGTGCGGCTGCCGCAGCACCGCAGGATACCGCTCCGGATGCGTCACGATCAGCGTGTATCCGGCCTTCTGCAACTGGCGCAACGCGTCGTTCACGCCCGGCAAAATCTCTTGCCACGAAAACTCAACCAGCAAATATCCCTTCCCGCCGATCGAATAACGCAGCGGGTTGGCCACCGCGTCGCCCACATTCTCGGCCGTGATGTGGAAGTCGCACCCCAGGCTCAACTCCACCATCCCCCGCAGCCGCTCCTGCAGCTCGGCGAACCGCTCCGCAATCAGCGGATTCTTGAAGGAGTGCTCCCGGCTCGCATGCGGAGTGCACACAATATGCGTCACGCCCTCGTCCGCCGCGGTCCGCGCCATATCCAGCGAAGCCTGCAAGTCAGGCGCCCCGTCATCCACTCCATAGATCAGATGGTGATGAATATCGATCATCGACTAAAGTAGTGTCATCCTGAGCGAGTCACGCGGAGCGGGGCGAGTCGAAGGATCTGCGGCTGCACTTTTGCAATGTCAGCCCCAAATCGCTGACTTGCTGACTTGCCGGCTCGCTCACTCGCCTGTCTAACTCCGCTAGCCCCGCTGGTCCCGCTCCCTATTAGCTATTGCCTACTCGCTACTGCCTGTCTCTCCAGTATGGATGCAAAAATCCCCCATCCATCCGCCGACCCGAGGAGTGCCTCGCTCGATCGATCCGGATGAGGCATCATCCCCAGCACATTCCGCCCCTCGTTCAGAATCCCCGCTATGTTTGCGAGCGACCCATTCGGATTCGCCTCGCGCGTAATCTCGCCCGCCGGCGTCGCGTACCGAAACGCAATGCGATCCTCGCTCTCAAGTTTCTTAAGCTCCGCTGGCTCACAAAAATAGTTCCCTTCCATGTGCCCGATCGGAACCTTGAGCACTTCGCCTTTTTTTAACTGATTCGTAAACGGGCTGTTCGTCGTCTCCACCCGCAGGTGCACCTGTTTGCAGATGTACTTCAGCCCCGCGTTGCGCATCAGCGCGCCCGGCAGCAATCCGCTCTCGGTCAGAATCTGGAACCCGTTGCAGATTCCCAGCACCGGTCCGCCTCCTGCTGCAAACCGCTTCACCGCCTGCATCACCGGCGAAAATCGCGCAATCGCGCCCGTCCTCAGGTAGTCGCCGTAGGCAAATCCGCCCGGAACCAGCACTGCATCCACGTCCTTCAGGTCTTCCGAGTCATGCCACAAAAACTCCACCGGCTGCCGCGCCACTTCTGCAATCACGTTGTATGTATCGTGATCGCAATTCGACCCCGGAAACACCACCACGCCGAATTTCATACGTCCAGATTAACAGTCGGATGTGCCAAGTCTCCGCTTCTTCGTGAAACTTGCGAATGCCCTTTCGACTCTAAGCAGGTGAAGTAGCTTTTTGGAGAATTGCAAATGACAAGTAACACCTCGATTGCACTGATCACCGGAGGAACCAGCGGTATCGGTTTCGCAACGGCCAGGAAATTGGCTCAACTTGGCATCCACGTTCTGGTTGTTGGGCGAAACGCGGAGCGCGGGAAGAAGGCCGTAGACGAAATTCGCGCCGCGAGAGGCGAAGCGGATTTTATTTCTTCCGACTTCCGTGACGCAGCCAGCGCGCGCGAAGTGGCGAAGAAAGCCATCGAGCTTGGAAATGGCCACGTCGATATTCTCATCAACAATGCCGGGATCTTTCCTTTCGGGCCCACGCATGAAATGACGGAAGAGCAGTTCGATCGCGTTTTTTCCGTCAATGTAAAGGCTCCCTATTTCCTCGTCGCGGAACTCGCCCCGCTCATGGCTGCGAAAGGAAAAGGCGCAATCGTGAATGTTTCTACCATGGTTGCCGACTACGGAGCGCCCGGAATGAGCCTCTATGGCTCGAGCAAGGCCGCCATCAATCTGCTGACCAAAACCTGGGCCGCCGAATATGGACCGAAGGGTGTCCGCGTGAACGCAGTGTCCCCTGGGCCAACGCGCACACCGGGTACGGACGCAATGGGCGAGGGCCTCGAACAGCTGGCCGCGCAGGCGCCCGCGGGCCACCCGGCGACAGCCGACGAAATCGCGGAGGCAATTGTTTTCCTCGCGTCAGACCGTGCCAGCTTCATTTACGGTGCAAAGCTTGCGGTAGATGGCGGTCGCACCGCCATCTAATAACGCCACCTTGTGTCAGGGCACGACTTCAGCGGTGCCGATAGGGTCAATCCAACCGATTGGGGCTTTAGCCCCCGAGGGGACACCCCTTCATTGTTCCGCCAAATGCCGGGTACCCCAGGTCCGAAATTTAAACATGGAATAGCGAGCTGCCCGACTCCTCCCGTTGTCATCCTGAGCGAGTCACGCGGAGCGTGACGAGTCGAAAGCCGACCCTGAGCGAAGATCGCGGACGCAAACGTAGTCGAATGGGGACCTGCATTTCGCGATGCGTCATCCCCCACGAAAACGGGGTACCCCATCCTAGCCGCGTTCTTGTTTCTGCGGCTAGGGTGGGATACCACGAACCCAAACGCCTCCGTTTTGTATCAGGGCTTGGCTTGCCGGGGTCCCCGACGACAGGTCTTCGTCGTTGGGGTCATGCCGAAAACAACGTCCTCGCTGTTTAAGAAGCAAAGTACGCGGCGCAGCCGCGCTATGCTCATCCCGTAGGGATGGATGGAAGATAGCCCAGGGCGTCAGCCCTGGGTCAGCCCCAATCACATTTTGAAAACAAAGTACGCGGCGCAGCCGCGCATATGCCTGCCTCGCTCAAGTAGGAAAAATGGGTGCCCCATCCCCGGGGTCCCCGCGGACAGGGTTTGGTCCGTGGGGTGGTTCCTAGCTCCGCTTGGGTTGGATAGCGCGAACCCCTTCCCGACAAATTGCCATCCTGAGCGCAACCGTGCTTTTACATCCCGGAGGGATGGATGGAAGATAGCCCAGGGCGTCAGCCCTGGGTCAGCCCCAATCACATTTTGAAGACAAAGTACGCGGCGCAGCCGCGCTTATTCCCAGTCCCACCGGGCATAACCATTAAAAACTTCAAGCACCTTCTGATCTTGACGGATACACCAACGCCGAAAGATCAGGGCCGCGCCGCACGTCGTGAAAGCTGCGTCAGCAGCGGGACGACGGGCACGGGTCGCCAAAAAGACCGGCGCGGCTCGGCCCTCGCCATTTCTATTCAGAGCCGTATCACCGCTGATCTCCGGCCCCTGTTTTGCATGTCAAGCCCTTTACTTCACTTTTTCCCCGCAATCCTTTGAAAACACGGCACAAACACTTTCTCGAACTTTGCCGATCATTACACCCCAAAAGCGCACAATCGAATCATGCAGCCAAGACAGGACAAAACGCCGCCCACGCCGCGTGCCTCTTCCCGCCGTTCCGCGTCTTTGTATTCCCTGTTACCTACTGCCTGTTCCCTGCCTTTTAGTTCCCTCGTTCCCTGCATTCGTGTTTACTCACTCGCCGACAAACCTGCCAGTCCGCCACGAAAAACAGAAAATCAAAAACATTTTTATTTACGAGGGGGATGTACATTTGGTAAACAGTTAAACCTTTTAGATTCGACTAAACATGCACTAATTTCAGTGCAAATTACTAGAAAGTTAACAGTGCAAACTCCGCCTTCTGTGCACCGTCCGCCGGCTCTTTGTTTTAGGCAGTTTGCGAAGACTTATCGGACCGCTAACTCTCTTGAACTAAATAGTTTATCCAAACAAGACAGGCGCAAACTCTGTTCACTGACCACTGCCTTACTCCAGCCCCACCCGCTTCTCCAGCGCCACATACCGCGGGTCGTTGCGGATGCCGTCGAAGAAAGGATCGTACTTGATATAGAGAATCTGCCCCTCGTGCTGATCGGCGCACTTTTCCAGCTCGCCGATCGCATTGTCCGTGTCGTGCAGGAACGCATACACAATCGCCAACTGATAGTGCGGCGTCCGCTGAACATTCATCTGCTTGATTTCCCGCAGCGCGCCGGCCCTGTCGTTCTTGCATACCGCGTCAAACGCCAGCATCGTTTGTGTCAGGGGCAACTTGGGAAACGCCTTCACGAACAGCGGGACATCCTTAACAACCGTGCCACAATCGTGCCGAGCCATCGCTCCCACAAGGGCCCAGCCCGGCCCGCCGAAAAATTGCGGATTGATTTGCTCCATTCGTTGCACGGCCTTTTGCTGGCCTGCCTGGTTGCGCTCGAAATAGTAGGCGACAAACTCTTCAAACGGCGGCACCACCGAGAGTGGATCTTGCTGCGCGGCGAGACGCACCTGCGCGTGCGCCTCAGCAAAGCGGCCGCGCGTGGCCAGCGACCACGCATAGCGCGCGTGCGTCTCGGCGCCTCCGCCGAGTTCGATGGCGTGGCGATACTCTTTCTCAGCCTCGGGCCAGTTCCAGTCCCAGTTGTAGGTGGCATCGGCGAGCAGCTCGTATGCATCGGGAAGGTCGGGATCGAGCTGGATCGCTTTCTGCGCTGCGTCGCGAACGCGTGGGAAACCGTCATTCTGCGTCGTGACGGTCATCGAAACCGAGGCGATCTCCGCGTGGCCGATGCCGAGCCATGCGCGCGCAAAGTTGGGATCTTTCTGGAGTGCAGCTTGAAAAAGGCTGATGGATTTGACGAGCGAATCGCGAGTGCGCAGGTAGTACTGATATTCGCCCTGCAGGTAGAGATCCATCGCTTCGGCATTTCCAGTGGGCTCGTGAATCGCCGGGGGCGATCCTCCGCGAATGCGCCCGATCGCGTCGGAGATCGAGGTCGCCACTGCATCCTGCATGGCCAGCGTGTCGTTCGATTGTGTTTCGTAGGAGTGCGACCAAAGGTGATACCCGTCCATTGCCCGATTCAGTTGCGCGGTCACGCGCATCCGGTCGCCTTCGCGGGTGAAACTCCCTTCCAACACCGCATCCACATTGAGCTGCCGCCCGATCTCGCGTACGTCTTCGCCCTTGTCTTTAAAAGCAAATGCCGAGGTGCGCGCCACCACGCGCAGGTCCCGCCATTGCGCCAGGTCGTTGGTCAGCTCCTCTGTAATTCCGTCGGCAATGTATTCGTCCTGATGGCCGGGCGAGTAATCCGCAAACGGCAACACCACGATGGCATCGATCGGCTGCCTCGCCACCAGATTGGATACATGCTGCCGCCACAGCATCACTCCGGCAACACCGGCGGCGATGCATGGCACTGCGATCGCTCCTATCAGCCAGATTCGCCGGGCATGGCTCGCACTTGGCGGCGCCGTCTCTGGAGCGCGAGCTGGTTCAGGAAATGCAATTGGATCGCGAAGCTTCGAGGCATCGCGGAAAGTGAAGCTCGCCACATAGCTGCGGGGAGGAAACTCAATGACGATCGTGTCGCGGAGCCCGTCCTCTGCGTAGTAATCTCTGAGCCGCTGGCGCAGCCTGCTGAACTCTGTCCGCACCACCGATTCAATCCGCGGATCGAACGACGCCGGTCGTTCAAATACTTCCAGCCCGATGGCATATTCGTTGATCTTGTCGGCGTCACCCGCCAGCGTATGGTCCACCAGAAAGCGCAGCAGTTGCCCTCGACGGCTCGCCGCGGAGAATTGCGGGCCTGCCAGCAGACGCGCCAAATAGGCGCGAATCTCCTGTGTGCGTGATTCCGGAGTTTGTGGGAAAGTATGGCGGCTTTCGATGGTGCCCGGCATCGTGAGCCTCGTCCGCGTATATGGGATGATCTTACCACGCGCACGAATTGGCTCTTCGGGCTTTGCAGCTCCGGATTTGAAGCGCATGAACGCTGGCCCCGCACCACATCAACACAAAACACCAGCCAAGCCAAAAGGCCCTCGCGGCCGGCTAACCGCCCTCATCGGTCCGGTTCCGCAGCGTGGCCGTTGGCCGGTTTCTTCCTTAGCGGAACGTGAGGTATATGCCGCCTCCCGCGAGTGCTACGCCCGTCACGAGGCACCCCGCGGCAAGACCTTTATTCTTCGACCCCCCAAGACCCACACCACCGACATAGGCAAGCAAAACACCAACCGCCGACACCGCAAGCCACCCAGGATGGATCGGGTGCTTTGGTTTCGTTTGCGATGGAGTTGTTTGACCGCTTTGGGTGTTCTGGGTTGCATTTTGCATCGCTGCTCTGAGATCGAGCGGCATATTCACGCTGGCCGATTCCGTTGCCGTGTCAGGTGTCGCCGGCGCATCCGGCAACGCAGCTAGATCGGCATTCGCGCTGTCCTCTGTGACGAGAGGAAGATTTGCGGTGGTTGCAAGGCTGATCTGTTCCGTCTGGGCCCCGCTCGGGACACTCTCTGTCTCGGGCTTCGCTGAAGATTGCCGATTCACGGTCGCAGCGCCCTCAGCCACGGCCTGTGTCGCCAGCATTCCCACCATCATCCCTACGAAAGCGCATCGGCCAATCGCGCCAAGCCGCGCCCCCACTGTGCTCAGTTGAGCCATGTGTACCTCCGGGGAAGGTCAGGATTGTGTACGGCGGAAGCATGATCGGAGAAGTGAACCAGCTAGGTCCCCCCCATCGGCCACCGAGCCGGTCAAACTTGCCGCCGTTGAGAGTGAGATTGGCTGATGTCCACATCCCAGCGGTAGTCTCAACAAGCCACTGTAACGTTACATGCGTTTGTTTTTATGGTTTTATGCGACTAAGGGCGCAGACAGAAGCGTCCGCTTTTCCACGAAGGCAGGATCGGCTGGATGCGCGTCCTTCGCGCAACCAAAACTCGCTTGGGGTGATGTTTCTAGTCTGCAGCCCCGCTGAAAGTCACGCCCTCAACAGGCCGCCCAGCAAGCTCCCGCACTGCCCATCCAGCAATCAATACACTGGGCGCCGCAGCAGGCTCAATCTCGTTCAGCGCGCCCAGAGTTGTATACAGAACCCGCTGATCCGGTTGCGCCGCCTGCGAGACCACTGCACAAGGCAAATCGGCCGGCAGTCCTTCGGCCAACCACTCCGCTGCCAATAACGTCAGGTCCCGGCCCGGCATGTACACCACGCGCGTACCCGATTCAACAGCGGGCAGCGCTTCGCGATTGTGCGATTGCGCGTGATGCCCGGTTGATAAAACCACGTGCGAGGCCCAGTCTCGATCGGTCAGCGAACGGCCAATCGCTGCCGCCGCCGCAAATGCCGCCGACACGCCCGGCACGATCTCCGCCGGCACACCCGCCTCTTCCAGCGCGGCCAGCTCTTCGCCGGCGCGGCCAAACAGGAGCGGATCGCCGCTCTTCAGGCGCACCACGCTGCGTGCGGCCTGAGCGTGCTCAATCATCAGTGAGTTGATTTCTTCCTGGGTGATGTTTTTCGCGCCGCAGCGCTTGCCCACGTTAATCACCACTGCATGGCGTGGAGCCAAGTCGAGTATCGCCGGGGGTACGAGATCGTCATGCAGAATCACGTCCGCGCCCTCGATCAGCCGTACCGCCTTCACCGTCAGCAACTCCGGATCTCCCGGTCCGGCCCCAACAAGATACACAGTCCCTGCGACGGCCCGAGCGGCTTCCTTCCCCGTCCGCGCCAATACCTTCGTCTCGCACACAGCCGAATCGCAAATCTGCCTCTGCGCCAGCTCGTGCATAAGCAGCCTGCGTTCTTCACTGGGTTCATGCGTAGCAAGCACCTCGCGCCGCAATTCGCCAAGCTTAGTCAGCCACGGCCCCAAATCCGCCGGAAGCTGTTCGTCAATCTCGCGCCTTAGCCGCTGCGCCACTGCAGGGCTCTCGCCCGCCGTCGAAATCGCAATCTGCAAATCGCCGCGGCTTACGACCGATCCAAAAAAGAAATCGCAGTTGGGAATATCATCTACGCTGTTCGCCGGAATCCCACGCTTCGTTGCCTCTCGATAAACAGCAGCGTTCACTTCCGGCACATCGGTCGCCGCAATCACGATAAAGTTGCCGTCGAGATCGGATGGCTCAAATTCCTTTTCGATCCACTGGAGCCGGCCGTCGGCCGCAAGTTGCCGGATTTCTTCGCGCGCTTCCGGCGCAACCACGCGCAGCCGTACTCCCGTCTTAAGCAGGGACCCGATCTTTTCCAGAGCCACCGTTCCTGCTCCCACCAGCAATGCCGGGCGGCCGTCGAGATTTAGAAAGATCGGCAACAAACTCATCGTTTCGTCCCACTCTCTATTGGCTACTGACGACTCACTGCCTTACTCCGCCACGCCATGCGGCACGCACGCCGTCGGCAAATCGCGCTCCACCGCATCCAGCGTTTCTCCGGCCAAATGCGCACGCAATTCGTCATTCGTGTGCCGCGCAAACCAGGCACGCAGATCTTCGATTCCGTCGCGCTCCGCCATATATCGCCGCAGCAGCCTCTCGATTGCCTCCGGCACCAGCGGCGCTGGGCACCGGTAACCCACCGGCCGCGAGATGGCTGCGTGCTGGCCCACCGCTCCGCCCAGGCAGAAATAAAAAGCATCTGTCAGCTTGCCTTCGTACTTGATCTTCTTGCCTTCAAGGCCGATGTCCGCAATCCAGTGCTGGCCGCAGCCGTTCGGGCAGCCTGTCACATGCAGCTTCAACTGCTGATCGAACTGCGGCAGCCGCTCTTCCATCTCGTCGACCAGCCATCGCGCAAAGCCCTTGGTCTCTGTAATCGCCAGCTTGCAAAACTCCGTGCCGGTGCATGCCACTGCGCCGCGCCAGAACATCGAGCCTTCCACGTAGAACCCGATCTGGCCGAGTTCTCGCGCCAGCTCCGCGGTTTTCTCTTTCGGCACATCGATGATCACCAGGTTCTGCGAAACCGTCAGCCGCAATGCCCCGCTTCCGTACCGCTCTGCCAACTCTGCCGCCGCTTCCAATTGTTCGCCAGTCACGCGGCCACGAAGCACCGAAGCGCCCACATAGGCCAGCCCCGGCTGCCTCTGTGAATGAATACCCACGTGATCGCGAAGAATATCGTCGGGAATCTGCTCGGGCGGAGCCGGATCGAGTTTGAATCCGATCTTCGTCTCCAACTCATCGAGGAAGCGCTCTGCTGTCCAACCTTCGCGCATGAACAGGTATTTCATTCGCGCTCTGTCACGGCTTTCGCGCAGCACCTGCTGCTCGCGGAAGATCTCCGTCACCCCGCGCGCCACGCGAAGCGCCTGTTCCGGCCGCACAAACGCATCCAGCTTCACCGCCAGGTGCGGTTCGTTCGAAAGTCCTCCGCCCACGCGCAGCGAGTAGCCAACCTCTCCGTCGCGGACCACCCCGGTCAGCGCAATGTCGTTGATCTCCGGATAACTGCACCACGACGGGCAGCCGGTTGCGCAGATCTTGAATTTACGCGGCAGGTTGTAAAACTCCGGATTCGCCGTCAACTCATGGGCGATTTTGCGAGCAATCGGCGAAGCATCGATCAGCTCATCGGCCGCCACTCCGGCCAGCGGGCAGCCAGTCACATTGCGCACCACGTCGCCGCACGCGCCCTTGGGCGAAAGCCCGATGGCATCCAGAGCATCCACCACCTCCGGCAAAGACTCAATCGTCAGCCAATGAAGCTGAATGTTCTGGCGAACCGTAATGTCCGCAAGATTCCGGGCATGTTTGCGTGTGATCTCGCCGATTTTGCGCAGTTGGCTCGCGGAGACGATCCCGTTCGGAATCCCGATCCGCAACATGAACCATTCGGTCGTCAGGCCTTCGCCGCCTTTGCCGCCCGTCGCGCCCACGCCGTCGCCCTGCGTATACACGCCCCACCACTTGAAGTAAGCAGAAGCCCACTCCGGCGCCACACTCGATCGCCCTTCGCGCGCAAACGCGCGAACTTCGTCGAATGCCTCCCACGGATTCTTGTCGCGCTTCAGCCGCTCCATCCGTTGGGCTCTGGTTTCTTTTGGCGCCGGTGCTTCGCTCATCTTCTCTTTTCTCTTTCGGTCCGCTTAAATGGAACGCCCGCGGGAGCTTTTGGGCTCAATCGCGGGCATCGGGGAAACCGTGGACTTTTATTCGGAGGCTCAGACCCAGGTCACCTTTGCCGCGCGAGCAGCATACAGCAGCGACAACAAGCCCTTGCTTCCATGCACAAAATAATAGACCAAATTGGTCCGATTTGCAATCTTGGGAGAATCCGGGTATCCACCCACCCTCAAGGGCGAGAAGGACTTACGCGCCGGCCGCGGCGAGGACCTGCTGGAACCTTTCTCCCATTCAATCGGAACTTCTGACGTCGGGGAAAGACCATAGTGCGCCGCGTAGGAATGCTCGGCGTTAAGCCGTTTTTTCTACCTGCGCCGCAGCTTTTTCGCGAGCCTTTTGATTCACCCGCACCGGCCGAGTCGATGCCCACCAAGTGAGCGCGATCCCCACCAGCACCGCTCCGGCACTGGCCAGTTGCGCGTTCGATAAACCCCAAATCACCTTGGGGTTGCGCCGGACAAATTCAACCAAAAATCGAGCAATTCCGCTCAGAGCGAGATACTGGCCAACGATCGCGCCGGTCGCGTGCGGCTTGCCCAGCCGCCGCCAAAGCCACCAACCAATCAGCAGCCCGGCTCCCAGCTCGTATAGCGGAGTCGGATATACGGGAACCAGCACCGGCTCGATCCCGTTCGGAAACGCCATGCCCCACGGATGAAACGTGAATCCGAAAACATGCAGCGGTTGGATCTCGATCCCATAGCAGCCGTCCCCGGAAAGAAAGCACCCGATGCGTCCGATGCCGTAGCCAATCGCAGCCGCCGGAGCGCACAAATCCAGCGTCCGCAGCGGCCCCAGCTTGGCCCGCCAGCCCATGAAGATGAGCGCCGCGATGCCGAAAGTCAGTCCGCCGTACCACGCAAACCCGGCGTTATCCCATAGAACGCGCCAGCCGATTTCCCTGAATTCCTGAGGCGTGTCCAGCACGTGCCAGACCTTGGACCCGATGATCCCCACCACCAGCGCGACGGCAACCATTCCCACCGCGTCGGCGTCAATGTGCGCCCGCTTGAACGCGCGGTCGACAACGATCGCGCCCACAACCGCGGCCAGCCACAGCATGAGCCCGAATGTAGGAAGGCCAAACGACCCAATGTGCAGATAAGGAAACATCTCTCTGCAAGTATAGACGTAACGGCGTTTCAATCCGTTACAAGCCTGCGCAACCGCAGGCGGCGCAGTTTGGGCCGCACGCCCAAAACCGGCCAATACTGCATTGAATCGAGTTTTATTGCCCGCCTGATCCGCGAGTTCCCGAATACACTTAGATCAAGAAATTCCTTGAAACATCGCGCTGGGACAGGTTTATTAGTGACGGAGCGGTGCATTGCGCCTGAGCAGGCCATCGAGCCGCCCGCAGCGAAACTGGGTCGGAGCATGTTTGTGTTCAATCGAGCGGCACAGCAACTATTGATTGCGCTCTTGATTCTTCCCGGTGCGGGCCTCTGCTTCGCGCAGGTTGGTCTCACCGGCCTGAATGGCACAGTCACGGATTCCAGCGGCAGATTGGTTCCCGGCGCCCACGTCGTTGCCTCCCTGCCCGACAAGGGCGTGCGCCGCGAGACCGTTACTTCGCGCGAGGGATCCTACGAGATTCCCGAATTGCCGGTCGGGAACTACACCGTCGTCTTTTCCGGCAATGGCTTCGCGACCCTCACGTTCGATCAAGTCCTCCAGACAATAGGCCGAACGCGCACCCTCGATGCGGTGATGCAGGTGGCGCGCGGCGAAGAACGGGTTACCGTCTCAGCCGCTTCGGCGCTACTCGATCACAACACCAGCGCGGTCACCGGATTGATCGAAAGAACGCAGGCCGACGAGTTGCCGCTCAATGGCCGCAACTGGGCTGAGCTCACCGCCTTTGTGCCGGGCGCCATCGATACCGGCGGCGACAATCAGCGGACAGTCCGCTTTGCCGGCCGCGGCCTCGACGACAGCAACTTTACCTACGACGGAGTCGATGCCACGAATATCGTGAATCAGACTCAGCGCCAATGGGTGCGTCTTGCCATTCCCCTCGATGCAATCTCAGAGTTCCGCGTCGATACGATGATGGCAACGGCCGAGGAGGGCGGAACCGGTGGCGCCCAAATGGACGTTAGCTCGCCGTCGGGATCGAACCAGTTTCATGGGCGCGTCTTCGAGTACCTGCGCAACGATGTGTTTGATGCCCCGTTGCCGGCGTGGGCCTCAAACGGCGAATCGCAGCAGCCCCTCCGCCTGAATCAATTCGGCGCATCGCTGGGCGGCCCCATCTTGCGCGACAAGACATTTTTCTTCGTCGCTTCGGAAGCCTACAGGCAGAACTGGGGCTATCCGGTGAGCGGCGACGTGCCCAGCGCGGCGCTCATTGCAACCGTTCCCACGACTTCGCCGGTCTACGCCATCATGCACGCCTTCCCAGGGGCGGGTCCGCATGCATTTCTCACTCCCTGGACGCCAGCCAACGACCCGGGCGACCCGCACTTCGCTGACTACGACCTGCTCACATGCGAATGCCGTCAGGTCGTCAACGAGGGCTCCGCGATGATGCGCCTCGACCAGCATTTCACCGCGCGGACCACGGCCTTTATGCGCTTCAACTACGACCGCTCGGTCAACACGCAGCCGTTATCTGCGTCCGCAACCGACCTGCAACAGAAGGTCTCTGCGCCGATCAACGGCGTACTCGAGTTACTCCATGTCTTCAATCCGCGCCTGGTCAACGAAGCCGAGGCGGGCTTCAATCGCTCCTCCAGCAATCAGTACAACTCAAGCGGCGCCGGCATCAATGACCAGGTTGCGATTTCGACCGGCCCCGGCGTGGGATTTGTCACAGAGAACTACGACTACACCAGCATCTACGTGGGCAATTCGTTTTCCGGGCGCGATAACCTTACCTGGGTCCGGGGCCGCCAAACCTTCAAATTCGGCGCGGAAATTCGCCACATTCAACTGAACCAATCCTCCGGGATCCACGGAAAAATTACATTCTCCACAGTCGAGCAACTTGCGGCCGACACGGTGAAGAAAGCCAGCCTGACGGGCGCGCTGCCTGTCAACCACTTGCGTAAAAACGATATCTTCGGTTTCGCCCAGGACGAGCTAAGGTTGCGACCCAACCTCAGCCTGAACCTGGGCCTCCGCTACACCGTCTTCCAGCTCTTTCACGAAGCGGAAGGGCTTGCCAACCCGTTCGATTTCTCTACCTGCGGGTCGCAGGGTTTTTGCGGCGTAGGCGCAAGCTTCGGCCAGCAGAGCTACGGCGACTTCGATCCCCGCGTTGCCTTCGCCTGGACACCGAGAAAGGGCGGCCACACCGTGCTGCGCGGCGGATTTGGTATCTACCATGAAGACGGCCAGTTGGACGATCAGAATCTGCCCGCGAAAAACGAAGTGCCCTCCTATTCCGCGACCAGCAGTTCCAGTTCCCCGCTTTCCTACGCCAACACCACAGCACCAAGTAATTGCCCTGGTCCAATCATCGTCACCGGAACCGGCGACTGCGGATTTGGCGCTGGAACGCTCTCACCCAATGCCGAACAACGCAACCGCAAAGACACATATATCGAGCAATGGAGCTTCTCCGCGCAGCGCGAACTGGCCGCGAATTTCGTTGGCACGGTTTCTTATCTCGGAAGCCACGGCGTCCATCTGCTCGAAGAGAGCTACGTAAACGTGATCACCCCGCCCGCTACAACACCGCAATATACGGCCTTCGCTCCCGCCATCGGTTGGCGCGGTTCCATCGGAATGAGTTCTTACAGCGGGCTCTCCGTCGCCCTCAGGCGGCCTCTTACGCGCGGCCTACTCGCGTCCGCCAACTACACGTGGTCGCACGAAATCGACAATGGCTCCAACGGCAGCGGCGATGGCGACGAAGTTCAGCCGCAAAATCCTTTATGCCAATCCTGCGATCGCGCCAGCGGGGTCTGGGACGTTCGCCACGTGGTCAATGGCAATGCCGTCTATCAGCTTCCCTTCGGCGTGGGTCAACCCATGCTCAACCGGCCCGGAATCGCCAGTGCCATGGCGGGTAACTGGCAGTTGACCACCACGGCTGTCGCTCGCACCGGATTCCCGGTCAACGTGCTCATGCCCACGAGTTACATCGCGCCGAACGGGACCTCCGGGCAGCAGCGTCCCGATCTGGTTCCGGGTGCTTCTCTCACGCCGCCGGGCGGCAGGACCGTCGCCCAGTGGATCAACCCTGCTGCGTTCGCAAATCCGGCTGGAGAATTCGGCACCGCGCCGCGCGACTTGGTGCGCGGTCCCGGCACCTGGCAAATCGATCTCAGCACCAGCAAAATGTTCGCCTTGACGGAACGCGCGCAAATCCAGTTCCGATCGGAGTTCTACAACATCTTCAATCACCCGCAATTGGGACCGCCGCAGCCCACCTTCAACGCAGCGAATCTCACAGGGTTTGGAAGCATCTCCACGACGGTGAACACAGCGGTATCGCCGGTCACTCCGGTCGGTTCGGGAACACCGCGCGAGATGCAGTTCGCGCTGCGCCTGGAGTTCTAGCCTGGAGTTCCGGCTCGATCGAGCACCGGTCGGACGAAAGCGTGATTTGCGATCTGACGTGATTTGCGATCTGATTCGTCCGCTCGGCCGTCAGTCTAAAGGAAATGAATCATCCACCAAACAAGAAATAGTGCCACGACGCCAAGCAGAATGTGACCGATCCACTGGCCCGGTGTTGCGGGCCTCCCCAAATTGAACATGGGCCGATCTTAGCATCAACCGTTTCCCTTGACTGCTTCGACGCCCGGCTGATCCGTCGCAGCCTTGGCTTCGGAATGAGGCTGCACCATTCCCTGCCTGCCGGGTGGTGCCGGCCCAGAATGCGATCTGGTTTCCGGCCTCGATTTACACAGGTGATCGGAATCCATTTTCGCGCGATACTGTCTGCATGGCTACCATGACAACCCAGGGCCTTGACGTTCTTTATTCCCGTCAGCAGATTGCCGAGCGCGTTACCGAGATGGGCGCGCAAATCACACGCGACCTCAACGGCGAAAAACTGGTCATGGTCGGTGTGCTTAAGGGCGCCGCCTTTTTTCTTGTCGATCTCTCGCGCGCTATCCAGGCCGACGCCACATTCGACTTTGTCGCCGTCTCCAGTTACGGGGCCGGCGAGCGCTCCTCGGGCGCCGTCAAAGTCATCAAGGATCTCGACCATCCCATCGAAGGCAAGAACGTCCTTATTGTCGAAGACATTCTCGACACAGGCCTCACCCTCGCCTATCTGCGCAAGCTCTTTATCCAGCAGCATCCCAAGTCGCTCCGCATCGCGACCCTTCTCGACAAGCCGTCTCGCCGCATCGAACAAATTGACGCCGATTACATTGGATTCTCCATCCCTAATCTCTTTGTCATCGGCTATGGAATGGACTACGGCGAGCGCTACCGCAATCTGCCCGACATCTGCATCATGCCGCCCAATCAACCCGCGTAGCGCTTCCTGATTTGGCATTTTCCCGACCACGGTGTTCTGGTCTGCAATTTTTTATTCGCACTCTTTCTTTCCCTCTCCGCGCCGCCGTATACTCATCTCCCGGAGACCGCGATTGAGCTGTCCGGGCAGCGCGTTTTCCGCGATTCACAAGGAGCATCCCCCAATGTCTGCGTCCATTGCCGTACAAAACTCCGATCTGGATTTTGATCACGGCACTTTCGACTCTGCCGCATTTGCCGCCAAAGCTCTCGGTGGCTGGCAGTCTCTCGCCGCGGTGATCGATCATTCGCTCGTCAAGGCAGAAGCCACGCGCCAGCAAGTCGAAGTTCTCTGCGCGGAGGCCGCGCGGTATCGATTCGCCTCCGTTGTCGTGAATCCCGTTTGGACCAGCACTGCGGTCAGGCTCCTCGAAGGAACCGGCCTTCCCGTCGCCGCAACCATCGGATTTCCTCTCGGCGCATCGCTGGTTTCTTCCATGCGCGAGGAAGCTGCCGCACTGATCCGGCTCGGCGCTCGCGAACTGGGCATGGTTCTTCCCATCGGCCAGCTCAAGAGTGGCGATCATCACGGCGTCGAACGCGCCATCTTGGCAGTAGCGACTGTGGCGCACGACCGCGGTACCGTGCTCAAGGTCAATCTTGAAACCTGTCTGCTCACCATGCAGGAGAAGCTGCGCGCTTCCGAAATCGCTATCCAGGCCGGCGCCGATTTCATCAACACCGCCACGGGTTTTGCCTCCGGAGGCGCCACCCCTGTCGATGTTGCCCTCATGCGGGGCGTCGTTGGCGCGCGCTGCGGCGTCAAGGCCGCTGGCCGCATCCGTACCGTCGAACAGGTCCGCACCCTGCTTGAAGCCGGCGCCAACCGCATCGGCTCCTCCGCATCCGTCGCCATCCTCCGCGAACTCGGGGCGGAATAAAACAGGGACCGAGGGAACAAGAACACCTCAGGACCTTGTTCCCTTTGCGCCTCGGTCCCTGTTTTCTTGTTCCCTTGTTTCCTTGGTCCCTTGTTCCCTGCTCTTTGCGTTATCATTCCTCGAACGCTCATGTCAGAGACTCCTCCATCTCCGCCGCACCACGAGTTCGAGGGCGACTATCGGCCTGCCGAATCGTCTGTCTCGCCGGCCGCTCTCGATCCGATCAACGCCCGCATCGAGCCCGCCGATGTGGCTTACCTCATGCGTCTCACTGACGCACTCAACACCACGCTCGACCTGCAAACCCTGCTCGCACGCACTTCCGATCTCGTTCGTTCCCTTATTCCCTACCGCATCTTCGCCATTTTTCTATTGAATGAGCGCGCGCACGACCTGCGCATGCGTTTTCAAATCGGCCACACGCTCCAAGTCGAGCGCACCCGCGTTCCCGTTGGAAAAGGAGTCGTCGGCCAGGTCGCTCTCACGCGCCAGCCCATTCTGCTCAACGACGTCTCCACTGCGGATTTTTACATTACCGCCAATCCGGACGTGCGCTCTGAGGTCGCCGTTCCGCTCATAGCCAAGAACCGCCTCATTGGGGTCATGGATCTCGAAAGCGAACAGCCAGATTTTTTTCGCCCCGAGCATCTTCATGTCCTCACCATGACAGCTTCGCGCATTGCGCAGTCCATTGAGAATGCGCGACTCTACGCCCGCGTTTCTCGCCAGGCGCAAACGCTCGAAGTCCTCAACGAAATCGCCGTCGAGCTCGCCTCCATTCTCGAACTCAATCCACTGCTCGAGCGCGTCGGCCAGCTCTTGCGGCGTCTGATCGACTACCAGATGTTCACTATCATGCTGCTCGACGAGAAAGGCGACACCCTCATCACCCGCTACGCCTGGCGCTTCGGCTACGTCCACGCTCCGATTCGCCGCGTTCCCATCTCCAGCGGCCTGGTCGGCGCCGCTGTCCGCGAGTGGCGTCCCATCAACGTCCCCGACGTTGCGAAAGATCCGCGCTACCTTCCCATGAACTCCGAGACCCGCTCGGAGCTTATTGTTCCTCTCTTCTACAAGGGCCGCGTTATCGGCGTCCTCGATCTCGAACACACGCGCCCCAACTTCTTTAATGAGGAGCACGAGCGCATGTTGACTACGCTCGCCTCGCAAATCGCGATCGCCATCGAAAACGCCCGTCTCTATCAAGCCGTGCACCGGCAGGAGCGCCAGCTTGAGAAAGACGTCACCATGGCTCGCGAAGTACAGCTTCGTCTGCTGCCGGACGAAGCCCCTTCGCATCCCCACGCCGACATGGCTGTCCGTTTCCTGCCCGCGCGCACCATCGGCGGCGATCTATATGACTTTCTCGACTACGGCCCCAATCGCACCGCAATTGTTCTCGGTGACGTCAGCGGCAAGGCCGCGCCGGCTGCGCTTTTCGCCGCGCTCATCAGCGGCATCATGCGGGCTGCTGCTGCGCAGCAGCCCGAGCCGGCCGCCATGCTTGCATTGCTCAATGACGCAATTCAGGAACGCAAGCTCGACTCGCAATACGTCACCATGCTCTTTGCCGTCTGGAATGATGAAAGCCAGACTCTCCAGGTCGCCAACTCCGGCGCTGTGCAACCCGTCGTATGTCGCGCCGGCCAGTCGCTCCCTGTGCGCACCGAAGGCTTCCCTCTGGGCATGTTTCCCAACGTTACCTACGAGGAATTCGGCGTTACCACTCAACCCGGCGATGCCATCGTCTTCGTCTCCGACGGAATCCTCGACGCCGAAGACGACAAAGAAGAGATGTATGGCGAAGACCGTCTCGCCGGCCTCCTCTGCGAGAATCGCGATCTGCCCGCGGCGGAGATTGCCGAATCCATCCTCGCCGACGTCACGCGTTTCCAAGGTGGCAAAGACCGCTTCGACGACGAAACCATCATCGTGCTTCGCGTGCGCTAGTCTCATCTCGGCGGGGCGATAAGATAATCGTCATGACCGCGCGCCGCATTCTCGCCGTCGCCGGGACCTGCGCGTTGAGCGTCGCCGTTGCCTCGCAGACGCACAAGGTCAAGCAGCATCCACCTTTCGAAATCCTGACTCACCGCATGGATGTCGACGTCGACGGAGCCCCAAATGCCTACGGCCCGCCGAACAAGCCCGCGCTCGATGTTCTCCTGGACGCCCATTACCTCAATCGTGCCAACGAGCCTATCGTCGGATATCTAACCGACGAGCACCATCGCCCCGTTCTGCAGGGCCCCAACGACCCGTTTCCCGGCTATTACATTTCTCAGACTGCCTTCACTGATCCGGCGAACCAGAACGAACGTGACCCGCGGCGCTACGTCGACGCTCGCAACATTAACTACGTCGTCCGCGGCAATGCAGCGCGGCGGCGCGGCGTGAAGGTCGGAGATTTCGTCGCAGTCTATTCCAGGCGCACGCACAAAAGTGTTTTCGCCGTCGTCGGAGACACAGGCAATCCCTCAGGCAACGAAGGCTCGCTGCACCTATTGCAGGATCTTGGATATCCCTTCACGGATGGCGTGAGCGACTCGGTCGACAAACCCGAGATCATGATCCGCTTTTATCCCGGCTCGAACCCAAGCCACGAATTCTTCTTTAAACAGGCAGATCTAGACGCGGCGGCAACAAAGCTCGGCCTCAGCAAGGATTTCTCCTCCGCTCCGGAACCCCCCAAATAAGTCGCACTGTTTCCAACCCGCATCGCAGCCGCACTTACTGAATGATGACCACGTTCATGCTCCACGGCGCCAACGACAACGTCAGCGGCAGCGTTTGCGCGCCCAGATTCGTCGTCACCGGCGGAGCCCACGTGTTCGTCGTTGCCGGATTTGACATGTCGTAGATCGCCTTGTCGTAGGTCTCCACCGTCACGCCCGCAGAAGAAGACAGCCCTGACAGCGACACCGTGACCGGCGCGCTGGCATTTTCGTCCAGGTTGAAGAGCACGAGCGCCGTTCCGCCGTTATTGGTTGCCGCATACGCGCGAACATTCGTTGTATCGCCGGTTACCCCCGCGGTCAGTACCGATTCGCCATTGACGGCAACCTTGCTGAACAGTTGATAGGCGGCCGCCGTGGGAGACATGGCGCCGATCGCGCCCGCGTTCGGGCAGGTGGAATCAGCTGCCCCATCCGAGAAGATATTGTAGGCTCCAAAACTCTGCCATCCGTAGAGCGAGGAACTGTTATTTCCGGCCGTGCCGTTGCAATTGCCGAACCCGATCCACCAGGTCGCGCGCGAGACTCCGTCGTTCATCATTTCGCCCAGCAACTGGCCTGCATACAAGCCCTGGGTGATCGACCAGGTCTGTTTGCCAGGATTCGATGACACCGAGCCCATCTCGCCCACAAAGATGGGCGTACTCGGCTTCCCTGCCGTCACCAGTTCCGACTTGATCGTGTTAATTCCCGTCGTAATCTGCTGCGCCGCCGAATGAACCAGGAAGGTGTCATTCTCACCGCCAGGGTTCTGCGGATAGAAATGGTATTCGACGAAATCGTAGGGCGCGTTGGCGAGCACGTTCGCATCCCAGCCCGCGGTGACGCCGTCGGTTGAGGGTTCGCCCGCGTCCACATCCACGCCCACCAGCGTGTTCGCCGAAGCGGCCTTGATGAGCGCGTAGTAACCGCTCGATCCGGCAACTGCTGCAGCGTAACTTGTGGGATCGTTCTTCACCGTGTGATTGTCGGTCTCCCAATGCCCGTATTCTTCGTTGCCCACCGTCACATGGCTTACCGTGCCGCCGTTCGCGTAGGCGTACTTTACCCAGTTGGCCGCTTCGTTCGGATCTCCAGCGCCGACGCAGTTGGGGCTTGTGCCGTAGTCGGCCGTCAGCGCAACATCGAAGCCGTTCGGAAGGTTGGCATACGCAGGACTTGGAAACTCCAATCCGTTGATAAAGGCCAGGTAGTTGGTGTTCGGATCCTGGTATCCGCCGCCGCATAACGATGGCGTCGGCGCTACGCCGTTTGCCGGGTTGCTTGTGTTGGTGCTATTCCAGTGGTAAACGTCCGACGTCGACCCGCCCGGCCAGCGCAGCGCCACAAATCCCGAATTCTCAAATGCGGTCAGAATCGGCGAATTGCTCGCTGTATACGTGCCACCGTTCGTGAAGTCGTCCCAAACAGCCATGTTGATCCCCATAAGCTGGTCGCTGATCGCCGGCCCGCCCAGCGACTCGTTCACCGACACGGCGCTCTGGATAAACACCGTCGCCGTCTGCGTGATCGCCGTCCCTAACGGAGGAGTCACTGTGAGCGTATAAACCGTTGTCGTGGTCGGGCCCACGCTCAGCGGCGTTCCGCTGGTCACGGTGAAGTTCCCCGGCGTAATCACGCCCGTGCCATTGGCGAAAACGGCCGTCAGGCTCGAAGCCGATCCCGATGCGATGGTCGCAGGACTCGCCCCAAAACTCGTGATCGTCGGCGGAGGAACCACCGTCACTGTCACCGGCTGAGTAATCGCCGTTCCGCTGGCCGGTGTCACAGTGAGTGTGTAAGTCGTCGTCGTCGTTGGGCTCACACTCACGGGCGTTCCACTTGTGACTGGCAGATTGCCCGGCGTGATCACACCCGTTCCATTCACGAAAGTCGCTGTCAGATTCGAACTTGACCCCGAAGCAATTTGCGTCGGATTGGCCGTGAAGCTGGTGATCGCCGGCGCGGTTGCACTATAGGCAACCTGCACCGTCTGCATTACCGCCGACCCGATCGGATTGGTGACTGTCAACGTGTAGGTTGTGTTTACAGTCGGGCTCACGCTTACGGGAACTCCACTGGTCACCGCGAGATTTCCCGGCGTGATCACTCCCGATCCGCCGGCAAAGACTGCCGTCAAACTCGAGCTTCCTCCCGGCCCAACGGTTGTCGGATTCGCGACGAAGCTTGTGATCACCGGCGCAGCATCCACAATCACCGCTGCTGTCTGAGTGATTGCGCTGCCGCCTACTGGCGGAGTCACCGTGACCGTGTAGGTGGTGTTGATCGTTGGGCTCACGCTCACCGGTGTTCCGCTGGTTACGGCCAAATTGCCAGGCGTAATCATGCCAGTACCGTTCGCGAATACTGCCGTCAAACTCGAACTCCCGCCTGCCGTAATTGTCGTTGGATTAGCGGCGAAGCTGGTAATCGTCGGCAGAGAATTCACCGTCACGGTTGCCATCTGTGTGATCGCCGTTCCAGCCGCCCCCGGTGTCACCGTGAGCGTATACGTCGTAGTCGCCGACGGACTCACCATCACCGGCGTTCCGCTCGTCACCGCCAGATTTCCCGGAGTAATCACTCCCGTCCCGTTTGCGAATACCGCCGTCAGGCTTGTGCTTGCGCCTACTGTAATGGTCGCCGGGCTCGCCGCGAAACTGCTGATCGTTGGCGCCGGGGTTACCGTGACCGTTGCGGTCTGCGTCACAGCAGTTCCGCTGGAGGGAGTAACGGTGAGCGTGTAGGTTGTCGTCGCTGTTGGGCTCACTGGCACCGCGGTTCCACTCGCAACGGAAATGTTCCCCGGCGTAATCATCCCGGTGCCGTTCACGAACACGCCGGTCAACGTGGCGCTTGCCCCAGCCGTGATGGTCGCTGGACTCGCAACGAAACTAGTGATCGAGGCTACAGGTGGAGGAGGCGGGGTTGTGTTCGACGATCCCCCGCACCCGGTCAATCCTCCCAAACACACACTGAAACCAACGGCACACACAAAAGGAGCAAGAATCCGCTTCATCGTAATTCCCCGTTGCGGCAAATTTTGGCAAATCTGATCCACGACATGATAACGTTCCCGTAGATTTAACGCCATAGCTGAATTTTTGGGCGCCCGCAACGCCTCACTTCAGTGCCAACGCCGCTTGTCCCGTCTGTTCTTTCTTAAATTGCAGCCCCAACCAGCGCATCCTCGTTCCCTGGGCTCGTCATTCGATAAACTCATATCAGCAGCCATTTTTCCCGATCTTCAGCTTTCAGCCAACGCCAGAGATTCTTCGCCGTTCTCGCACCATCCGGCTAGGAGCTAGAGGCTAGTAGCTAGAAGCTGGTTTACCCCGGAGATCCTTTGCACACCGCTTCCCACGAACGACTGATTCGGCCCGCTCGAAATATCATCGGCAGCCTTCGCCTGCCCGGCGACAAATCCATCAGCCATCGCTACGCCATGCTCGGCGGTTTCGCCGAGGGCACTTCGCACTTCACCAATTTCTCCACCGGCGCTGACTGCGCTTCCACGCTCGCCTGTATGGTTCAGCTCGGGGCAAAGGTCAATCGCACTGGCCCTGAGTCTGTCGAAATCACCGGCGTAGCCGGCCGTGTCGCGCCTACGACTCATCCGCTTGATTGCGGCAACTCCGGCTCAACCATGCGCATGATCTCGGGCCTTCTCGCTCCGCAGCCGGGCCGCTTCACCCTCATCGGCGACGAATCGCTCTCGCGCCGCCCCATGGAGCGCATTCGCAAGCCGCTCGAAGCCATGGGCGCGCGCCTCACGCTCTCCGACGGCCACGCGCCCCTCATCATCGACGGCGGTCCGCTTCGCGCCATTGACTACGCCACGCCTGTTCCCAGCGCGCAAGTCAAAAGCTGCATCCTCTTTGCGGCTCTGCAAACCTCCGGGCCCACAACCATCCTCGAAGAAGTCCACACGCGCGATCACAGCGAGCTGGCCCTCCGCGCCTTTGGCGCGACGCTCACACGGGAATCCGGCTCCATCACCATCGCCGGCCCGCAATCTCTTCACGCCATCGACGCCGCGGTCCCTGGCGATCTTTCCTCTGCAGCATTCTTCCTCTGCGCCGCCGCGCTTTTTCCCGGCTCCAGCCTTGTCCTCGATTCCATCGGCCTCAATCCCACCCGCGCTGCGCTTCTCGACGTCCTCACCGCCCTCGGCGCGCGCATCAACGTGCTGAACCTCGAAGAGAAACAGGCCGAGCTCGTGGGTATCATTCAGATCACCGCGCCTCCGGACGGTCTCGGCTCGACAGAAATCAGCGGAGCTCTTGCGGCTCAACTCATTGACGAGCTTCCCGTCCTCGCCGCCATCGCACCCTTCACCAGCGGCGGAATTCGCATTCGAGGCGCTCGCGAGTTGCGTGTCAAAGAATCTGACCGCATCGCTCTTGTCGCCAAAAACCTTCGCGCCATGGGTGCGGAAGTGGAGGAGTTTGAAGACGGCCTCGACATCCCCGGCGGCCAAACGCTTCACAGCGCCACAATCGACTCGGGCGGCGATCATCGGATCGCCATGGCCTTCAGCGTCGCCGGTCTTCGCGCCACCGGCGACACCCTCATCCAGGGCGCCGACTCTGCCGCCATCAGCTTCCCTGAGTTCTTCGATCTGCTCGACCAAGTCTCGGAACGGTAAATCGCCCGCAATCCCAAACGCTGAGGAGGCTCACGCGCCCTTCAGTCTTGGCATCGGCCAGGTGCGATCTACTTCGGCATCGGTATGGATTCAGCTTTGCCCGCGCCACGCTCGGTGAACCACAACGTGTCGCCCGCGGGTTCAATCCCGGTCGGCGTCTTCAACCCGTCCTTCAGCACGATTACGCTTGCCTTGTCGCCGTTCACCGTCATCGCTGCGATGGTGCCGCTGCCGTTCTCGGCCACGTAGAGCTTGCCGTTGGCCGCTCGCATTCCGTCCGGCCCGTGTACTGGCTGGTCCATCCAGATGTCTACCGGTGTTCCCGGCTTGCCCGCCGCATCCATCGGAATGCGATAGAGCTTGTTAAAAAACACGTTGTTCACGTAGAGCGTGCCATCCAGAAACGTAATTCCATCCACGCCCAGCAGCGTGCGATGTTCGAGGAAAAGCTCCGCCGCGCGTGCGCCCGACGCCAGTCGATAAATTCTCCCGTTGGCAGTGTCAGTGATGTAAAGTGCTTTGTCCGGACCGATGGAGAAATCGTTGCAGGTGCTGTCGTCGCCGGGCAGGTCCCAGCGCAACTTTGCGGCGCCCGTTGTCAGATCGAAGCCCCGCAGCGCGGTGTGCTTCCGCGCCGGCGTGGTTCCCTGCACCGGCGTCAGTTGGCATGTCCACAAGGTATTGGTGGCGCCGTCCGCCAGCATGCCGAAGAAAAACGTGCCCGGACCTTCGCCGCTGACATCGATAAACTTCTCTGCCGTGGTTGAGCCTGGCGCAACCCGATACACAAAGGGTGAACTTGCACTGCCCACAATCAGAATGCCGCCCGGCGTCACGGTCAGGCTCTCCGGCTGCGATTTGGCGTCGCCGATCAGGATTTCTGCCGCCGCTGCGGTTTGTGTAAAACAAAATCCAACAGCAACGCACGCAACCAGCCACCTCACACTCGCGCAAACCATCTCCGATTCCCCTTTTCAAAGATCTTCCATTGGCGCAGGCCCATTCCCTCGCCAGTATTCGAGCCGATCCAGTATAAGGGTTGGTGCGCATCCCAATGCACGCATCCGCCGCCGAGCCACACGAGCCTTGACCGAACCGCGAACCAACTCACCCTCAACAACAACGGCTCCGCGAAAAAACGGCCCGCGCTCATGCCGGGCCGTCTTCTAAATCTTCAACTGTCTTGCTTGCCTACTGCGCCGGAGGCGCCGCGGGCTGTTCCTGCGTCTGCGGCGGCGTCATGGTTGGCTCTTGGCCAGGCGGCACCGCTTCCACGCCCGGCACCGCGGGCGTTGTCGTAACACTTCCCGCAGCTGCTTCGGTCAAGTTGATGCTGTAATGTTGCAGCGTCGAGGCCAGCGTCTGATAGAGCATCGAGCGATCCTTTGCGTAGGTCGCATTGGCGGCGATGAGGTTGTCCTCCGCCATCGCCAGACTGCGCTCCTGTTGCAAGACATTGGCGGTCGTCGATGCTCCGAGGTGCAGCTTTTTCTGTTCCGCGTCCCGGCTCTGCTGTGCATAATCGCGAGCCGCCGTCGCCGCCTTCACCTGCGCGCGATCGTTGGCCAGCCCGTACATTGCGTTGACCACCTGCATGCGGATCTCGGTATGCAGTTGCTCCAGCCGCAGCTCCGCCTGGCGGTATTCCATCAGCGACCGCTCCTGCACTGACTGCGCTTCGCGGTTGCGCAGGTTGATCGACAAGTTGAACCCTGCCCCTTTGTCAGGAGCCGTGCTGTTCACGAGATCCCCAAGCGTGGCCCCGTAGCTGCCCGGCGCGGCGTTACCCACGACCGCGCAAGATATCCCTTCGAAATTGCAATTCGTGTTAACCGTGCCGCCGATGATGCTGGAGCCGTAAAACCCGTAGATATTCAGCGTGGGCAGCAACGCATTGCGCGCGCCCCTGAGCGTGATCTCATCGTTTTTCAAAGTCAGCACCGCCTGCTCCAGCTCCGGCCTCTGCTGAAATGCCTCCTGCACCAGAGCCTCCACCGGCTGGCTCTCCTCCGGAATCGCGTCCAGACTCACGCGATCCGTGGGAATCACCGGAGCCGCTGACAATTGCGGGTCGTTCAAGTTCCGTGCAATCGCCTGCTTAATAATCTCCTGCTGGTACTTCAATGCGCTTTGCGCGCTAATCAACGACTGCTGATCCGTGGCCACGCTCGATTCGGCGTTCACCACGTCCAGAGGCGCCATGGTCCCGATCTGCAGCTGCTTCTTGTTGTCACTCAGCAGCTGATCGCTCTGGTCAAGTGCGCGCTCTTTCGCCTGCACGTCTTCGTACGCCTGCACCAGCCCCCAGTAAATCGACTCCACCTGGTTTACGGTGTAGAGAATCTGCTGCCGGAATGAGGAGTCCGTGATGCGCCGATCATTGAGCGCCTGATAGATCAGGCGCTTGTTGACCCAGACGCCCGCCCCCTGCAGCAGTTGCTGGGTAACCGTGGCTTTGAATGCCGAGCTCAGTTGAGGAGTATAGCTAGCCAGCGGATTGCTGGTGTTATTGCGGCTGTTATTCCACGCAAGGGCCAAATTGGTTCCTGGCACAAACCCTTGGTTGAAAGTAAAGTCATACGAGTCAGTATTGTTGGAGGACGCGGGGCTAAAGATGCTGGTCAACTGCGACCGGCTCCGCTCCAATTGAATCGTACCCCCGATGATCGGATCAAGATTCTCAGGAAAGGGTCCCGCTCCATTCGTAGTCTCGGATAATCCGCTGGCGCCGGAGCCTGCGCCGCCCGAACCTACCGTCGTTCCGCCAGGGCCCCCACCTGTCGTCAAAGTGGAAGTCGAGCCGCCCAGCGTTCCCGTTACCAGGCCCGACGGTGCTCCGAACAGAATCGACGCCCCGGACTTGGCCCGCAGGATGTCCGTGTCAGCAATATCCAGGTTGTAGCGCGCAATGGCGATGTCGTAATTGTTCTCGATTGCCAGCGCCAGCGCATCGGAAAGGCTCAGATAAATCTTGCCGTCCTTCACCAGGTCGGCCAGCCGAACCGAATTCTGAAAGCTCGCCTTGGAGATGTTCGTCGGCATATACACGCTGAATGGATTGCGCAGCCAGCTACCGAAGGGTTTGGAATAATCGCGGCTCGACGTGCGCAGCGGAATTGGCTGTGTCGAATTCGGCGCCGGTGCTGGAGGCAGTTCCGAGGCAACTTTGTCCGGCGGGGTGGAAACCGTCGGTGCCTGCTGTCCAAAACTTGCAGGCATCGTCGCCGCCAGCGTCAGCAGCACAGCCGCAGCCGCTCGTAAGCGTTCCGCTGCCGGTCTCCGCTGCGTCAAAGGTCCCCTGCGTTCACTTCCTCGGTCAACTTCTTCGCCCTTCAACACACCAGTCCTCTTAAACTGCATGATCCCTCTCCACAATAGGTTGCGCCGCGCGGATTTCTATGCGTCCCGGTCGCCCATAGGGCGCGACCGTCACATCTCGGGGTTGTCAAAATGATTATCGCTTCCACTTCGCCCGAATGATTCTTTCCGGGTGATGATCTTGATTACGAAATCGATACCCCTCTCGTTCCCCGCCCCTGTTTCTTTCCCCGATCTTTCCTGTTTCTTTTCTGGATTCTGTCCCTTTAGACCAGCGAAACCCACGATTCGCTTGTGAATCTCCTGCACGTCATTACTGCGGGAACTTCAACCGCCAATTTCCTTGCGATCCGAATACCGAGACGTGCCCTCACTCCTCAGAATCTGGTCATTGGCCCCAGTTGGACCACGACACCAATCTGCGTCGGCTTCAAGCATCGACTGCTTATCATTTTAACTAACTGGTTAGTAAAATACGCCTCCTCGATCCTTTGAGCAACTCCTTCCTTGTGGATTTTTCTTTGCAGTTCCGGCCTTCGAAGTACTAACAATATTTTTATCAGTTATTTACAAAATTATCCCCTGGCCATGGCCGCAGGGCGCTACCGGCATCTGAGCCTCCAACCCAGAGGCCCGAGCTCCTCAGATCCCCTTATTGCCAGCCACGAGCTCGACGCGGCTATTGGCGATTCCCAACTACCCTGTTCTCTGTCTTTGCGTTCTTTCGCTCCTGCGTTCCGTTACCCTTGAACGAACGTCTCCATTGAATCAGCCGACCCAATCCGCTAACGACCTTGACGAGAGAGAGAGAGCCCTTCAGACCTGGAAGCTCACTCTTGCCTACGACGGCACGGACTTTCAAGGCTGGCAGGTTCAGCCCGGCCTTCCGACGATCCAGGGCGAGCTGCAGGCCGCGCTTGGCCGCATTACCGGCGAGTCGCCTCTTCCGCAGGGGTCTGGCCGCACCGATGCCGGCGTCCACGCTCTCGCCCAGGTCGCCAGCTTCGAGCTCCACGCGCCAATCCCGCCGGAGAATCTGATACGAGCCCTCAATCGAACTCTGCCCCCATCGATACTCATCTCCGAAGCCGGAACGGTGCGAAGCACATTTCATGCGAGACACTCTGCAGTCTCCAAAACCTACGAATACCGCATCCTTCGCGCCTCCAATTGCTCGCCGTTTCTCGCGCGCTATGTCTACACCTGCCCATGGCCTCTCGATTTCGGTGCGCTTCAAGCCAGTGCGCGCCTGTTCGTCGGCGAGCACGACTTTCGCAGCTTCGCCGCCACCGATCCCGACCTCACGACACGAGAAGCGGCATCAGACGATGTTCTGATCCCAGGCGCGAATCTCTCCGCAACGCGCTCCGCCATGCGCGCTGTCTTTTCCTCGACATGGGAACACCGCTCCACTCCCGACGGCGATCTCCTCGTCTATCGCGTTCGCGGCAACGGATTTCTCCATCACATGGTGCGCAACCTGGTCGGAACGATGATCGATGTCGGGCGCGGCCAACTCGCCTCCGGCCAGATTCCGGGCATCCTCGCCGCCCGCTCGCGACCTGCCGCCGGCCCCACCGCTCCCGCGCGCGGACTGTTCCTGCATTCATTGGAGTATCCGCTGGAGTGACAAAGGCAGGGTGGACATGGTCGCTCCATCGGTCTATAAAAGGACTATATTTAGTCCGAAGTACCACGGAGGCCGCAGTGCGTTACTCGACCCAGATCAAGCCGATCAGCTACGTGAAATCCCATGCAGCAGAGCTCTTAGACAGAATCGCCGAAGAGCGCGAGCCGATTGTCATCACCCAGAATGGCGAAGCACGCGCGGTATTGGTCGATGTTCGTTCCTACGAAGAGTCGCAGGAGTCTCTTGCTCTCCTTCAAATCCTCGCTATGGGAAAGAAGCAGTATGAAGCTGGGCGAGTGCGTTCGTGGGATGATGCGGTTAAGGCGATCCGCGAACGCCGCGCTCACAGCCGGCCATCGCAGCGGGGGACGAGCCAAAAGCCGGATACCACCCAGCGATGAAATACAGAATACTGGTCACCGACGACGCGTTGAGGGACTTGGATGACCTTTACGAATGGGTCGCGGAACACGACTCGCCTCAAAAAGCAGAGTACGTATTCAACCGCATAACAGAAACTGTTAAGGGCATCGCGGTGCTCCCCCATCGCGGCTCGCGGCCCCGCGAGCTGCCTCCAGGCTTGCACGCAGAATATCGCCAGGTTTTATTTAAGCCATATCGAGTGATCTACGAGGTCGTTGAGCCCGACATCGTCGTGCACATGATTGCCGACGGACGAAGGAACCTGCAATCGCTTCTGCTGCGCCGCCTTACTGCGGAATGACTTGCGATGCCGACGCATCCTTCGTCCAGCCGGATTATTATGAGCAGGATTTGCTGTCGGAGCCTCTCACGGACCGCTCAAATTCCGAAGTGGCCGTCCATTCCCTAGACCTAATCGGAAGCTCCCGAAAACGACGACAAACCATTGCAGATAGATCGAACTCATTCCGGTGGGCTCGGTGCGGCCTCCTTCGGTGGTTCGACTCCGGATTCGCGAAGAGTACGATCGATCACGTCACGAATATCCTTCTCCGAGGTCAGCCCTGGAAGCTCTTCGCCGTTCACGAAGAGCGCCGGAGTAAAGTTCAATCCGAGCCCCTGCGCTTCCTTCATTGACTTCCGCACCGGGGTGTCGTCTTGCCTTCTGAGGCAGGCCTGCAAAGTTGTTGCATCCACCTTCGCTCTAGATCCTTGCTCCGTAGCGATCCGGTCCAAAACCGAAGAGGCCCGTGCGATGTCTCTGGTTTCGCCCGTCACTTCACCGCCGTGCGTGTGGACGTAATCGACATAGCTCCAGTAAGCGCCCGAATCTTGATCGGCCAGACATGTCCCATCCACCGCCGCGTGCAGCGCCCAGGGATGAATCTCAACGAGTGGGTTGTCTTTGTAAATAAACCTGACGGTCCCTCCAAAGTGCTTCAAAATCCCAGGAAACAAAATCGAATGCATTTCGGCGCATACAGGACATTCGAGGTCATCGAAGTTCACGATCGTTACCGGCGCCATCGGGTTTCCCCGGATGGGTCGATCCGCAATGTCGATAGTCAGGGCTGGATTGTGATCGAGATCGTACTTCTCAAGGCGGGCAAGCGTCTTGTCATCTTTTGAAATCAGGAAATCGGTCTCAGTGTTCTTGTCACCTCGAGTGATCGTGACTTGCAGGTCATCGTATCCAGAGATTGAACTCGGTGTCCGCTGTCCAATTCTTATCTCGCAGTTACCAGGAATCTCAAACTTGGATCGGATCATGAGCTCGACTTTTCGATTCAGAGTGATCTCCTTTGCATTCGAAGTGCTCTTCTCAGGCGCGCTCTGCCCAAAAGCAGTTGCCGTTGCGAGAACCGCCCAAAAAAACCAGAATAGTCTCACGTCACACCTCATTCGCAGTGATCTGAACCAGCAATTTGCTGTCATAGAATAGCCCTCCGGCCATCCAATCCTCCGTCGGAGAAACGGGCCGGCGCAGGCCCTCAACATACCGCCCTGCTACTCTGAATTCAACCCGATGCCGGTCCTCTCTCCATCTACGGCATTCTCGCGCGTCACTTCCCTGGCCGCGCAAAGACCGATCCACGCCGCATTTGGCTGGCTCCATGCCAATCCCAAAACCATTATGGATTGGCAGGTCGAGATGGTCGCGATTCCCGCACCCACCCACGGGGAACGGGAACGCGCTGAATGGCTCGCCGATCGCTTCAACGAATTAGGCCTCACCAAGGTTGAAATCGACGCCGTCGGCAACGTCCTCGGGTTTCTCCCCGGCATAAATCTGCCGGCCGACAGCACCGGGCCCGTCGTTCTCCTCTCCGCGCATATTGATACTGTGTTCCCCGCCGGCACGCCCCTCAACCCCATCCTCGATGGAGACCGCCTTGAAGCCCCAGGCTCGAGCGACAACGCGGCTGGCGTGGCGGGAATGTTGGCCATCGTAAGCGCGCTCCGCCATGCAGCCGGCTCCAATACCAGGTTCGAACTCCCCGTTCCTCTGGTCGTCCTCGGCAACGTCGGCGAAGAGGGTGAGGGCGATCTACGCGGTGTGCGTCATATCTACGAGCACAGCCCTCTCGCTGGCCGCATCGCCGCTCATATCGTTCTTGACGGGCCCGGCGTCGACGCAGCCGTCACGCAGGCTCTCGGCAGCCGCCGCTATCAGGTCTCCATTACCGGACCCGGTGGCCACAGCTTTACCGATGCCGGCATTCCCAACCCCATCGCCGCGCTTTCCACGGCCCTTGCCGCGCTCGCTGAAACTTCGTTGCCCGACGAGCCGCGCACCACGCTCAACCTCGGCACCGTCCACGGCGGAATCAGCGTCAACTCCATTCCCGAGAGCGCTCAGGCTCATATCGATTTCCGCTCCACCGATCCCGATCAGCTCCTTCGCCTTGAAGTCGCCCTTCACCGTGCGGTTGAGGATGCCGTCGAGCATTGGAACGAAAAGTCGAAACCTTTGAGCGCTTCGCGTTCCCGCTTGTCCTTCACTGTCTCCAAAATTGGCGATCGCCCCGCCGCGCACCTGCCTGACGATTCGCCGCTGTTGGCGACACTGCGCGCCGTCGACCGCCATCTCGGGCTGCGAACCGACCTTCGCCTCGGCTCGACCGACGCCAACATTCCCCTTGCCCTGGGCGTCCCTTCACTGTCGATGGGCGCCGGCGGAGAAGGCGGAGCGGCCCACACACTACACGAATGGTACTCAGCCAGAGACCGCGACCTTGCGCTCAAGCGAATCCTTTTGCTCACCCTCGCCATGCTGGATTGGGCCGCGGAAATTTAGCCCGTTCTCTAGAGTTCACCCCGTCCCCGACGGGCGGCTCTTTTACCCCCTTCCGCGTCTAACCAACAGGATGCAGGTTCGGGATCATTCATCGTCGCGCATCATACGGAAGAGTCAGTGCCCGACCCCTCGCGAATCGCTATACTTAAGGGGTAGCGCCATTCTCATCCCAGCCCCCAGGCTGTGCTCGAACAGAGGTCAGTGAACTCTATGAAATCGCTCTTTGAACGGCTTCGCTCGCGCCGTCTCACTTCGGTTTTCGTGTTGCTCGCCGCAATCTCCGCTGCCATTTTGGCTGGGTCGTTCGCCGCCCACGGAGTCCATGGCCAGGAAAACCAGAGCAGCACCGACGCCACCCCGCTCAAGGTCGTTACCACACCCACCCCTCCGAACGACTTTGTCAGAATTGCCAAGCTGGTCGGGCCCGCGGTCGTCAACATCAACACGCAGACGCTGCCCAAGCAATCGCAGAATAGCCCTCGTCGCAACTTTCATCAGTTCCGCACTCAGCCCAACCCGCAGAATCCGGGCGATGACGACAATCAAGATAACGGTCAGGGACCGGACAATAACTTCCAGGACTTCTTCAATCGTTTCTTCGGCGGACAGGTTCCGGGACAGCCCGATGACGGCGGCGACAATGGTCAGGTTCAGCAATCGCTCGGTTCCGGCTTCATCGTCGATTCCAAGGGCTACATCATCACCAACGATCACGTCGTCGACAAAGCCGACAAAATCTACGTCAAGCTTTCCACCGATCCCGACACTCAGGATCTCGGACGTCCCGCTCGCGTCATTGGCGTCGATAAAGCCACCGATCTGGCTGTGATCAAGATCGACACGAGCACGCCGCTTCCCACCGTCAAGATGGGGAATTCAGATACCGCTCAAGTTGGCGATTGGGTCGAGGCGATCGGCAGTCCGTTTGCTCTCGCGCAAACCGTCACCGCGGGCATCATCTCCGCCAAAAACCGCACCATCGATCAGGGCGCAGCCGGTCAGTTCCAGCATTTCCTCCAGACAGACGCGGCCATTAATCCCGGGAACTCCGGTGGACCGTTGCTGAATATGAACGGCGAAGTCATCGGCGTCAATACTGCCATCTATACGCAGTCGGCCGGCTATCAGGGCATCGGCTTTGCCATGCCTTCCAACACCGTCGTCTCGGTTTACAACGACCTCATCAGCCCCAGCCACAAGGTCACGCGCGGTTCCATCGGCATTCAATTCCGCGAAGGATTATCGGGCGCCGTCAATCGCGTCTACGGCTTCAAGAACGGAGTTCTGGTTCAGGAAGTTCAGCCTGGCGGCCCAGCCGATAAAGCAGGGCTCAAGCCCGGTGACATCCTCACCACGATTGACGGCCGTTCCATCAAGGATGGAGATGACTTGGTCAACGAAATTGCGAGCCGCACTCCCGGTTCGACGATTCGCCTGGGTTTTGTTCGCGATGGCAAGCCGCAGGACACCACGGTGACCATTGGCGATCGAGATAAAGTTTTCGCCGAGCTCAACAATCCGCAGCCCGAAAACGACCAGGAAAGCGGAGGCGGCGCCACCGAAGCCAAGCTCGGCATCGTCGTGCACCAGATCCCGCAACAGCTAGCCGACAAGCTGCACGCTTCCGGCGTGATCATCGACTCGGTCCGCACAGGCTCCTTCGCTGACTTGCAGGGGCTGGAGCCTGGCCTCGTCATCACGCACGTCAACCGTCAGCCCACAGCGACCAAGGATCAGCTTGACGCCGTGGTAAGCAAGCTCAAGACTGGCGACGATGTGGTCTTCGAAGTCATCGACCCCCGTCACCCCGAGTTGGGTATTAACTACATTGGTGGTACGCTTTAAGTTCCGGAGCCGCGCCAGGAGCGGTTTTCCTCTTCTGGCGCCGGTACCCAAAGTAATCCACACCGCGGCAATTGGAGCATTTTGCCCTTGCCGCGCAATGGCTCGTTGGCTAGACTTTTTGGAACAGATCGTTCAATCTTCTCTTGGATCAGGCGGAAATAGGATGCTTTTATCGCGCGCAGGATTGGCACTTTTGATCTCCTCGGCTCTCCTTGCGCCTGCCGTCGCCTTCGCCACCAATGCGCCAGCCACCACCCGCCACACAGCGGCATCCCACAGGCTCTCGCATAGCCGGCACCGAGCGCGCCGCGCACGAGGCCAGCAAGCTATCCAGTCCGATCGTGTGATGGAGATTCAGCAGGCCCTGATCCGCGAACATTACCTGACGGGCGACCCCAACGGAGATTGGGACTCCACGACCCTCTCAGCCATGCAAAAGTACCAGGCCGATCATGGCTGGCAAACCAAGCTCATGCCCGACTCACGCGCGCTCAAGAGCCTTGGCCTCGGCCCCGACTACTCCACCGCCCTCAACGCCAGTGGATCGAGTTTCGCGGCCCCGCCCGCGTCCGCCCCAACCGCCTCGCAAAACTCCGGCTTCATCGCGGGCTCCGGCGTCAATCAGTAGCTCGTCGGCTTCTCGGTTCCATCTCATGCGTCTCAGGGGGCGGATTCCTGATCAGGAATTCGTATCGCTGCCGCACCGACTCGGGACCGCTTGTAATCGTCGAGTTCAGATGGATCAGCTCTCCGGTCTTATCGAATCTCGGCCACTCCGGCAATCCTGGCCCGTTCGGATCGCCGGTCTTGGCGAAGTTTGTCCAATATCCCATCATCTCTTCGCTCAGCTTGCGATCCTCCGGCCGCCACACGGCCCCTGGGCGCGTATCCAGCGTTCCAAAAACGTATTCAATATCGTCGGAGTGGAACGCGAACGAGCCAGGATGAAACTTGCTCGGCGGCGCCGCCAGCTCAAGGTGATAGCGATAGACCGGCGCATCGCCTGTCTTCACCTGCGCCTCAATCCATTCCCAGGTTCCCAGTGCGATAAATGTGTCGCTGTTGTAGTCGATGTTCGAACGCAGTGCCTGCTCGTCGGTATTCCCCGGATAAAGCGCCAGGAATTCCTGCGCCCGATCCCCAAACCGTTGCTCCGCTGTCGCGTTCCATTGGTCCACTGTGGTGCTTCCCCGAAAAGTCACGAAGCTGCCCTCATCCCGGTTCCATCCGGCCAGTAGCGGAATATGCGCCTGCTTCCCGGCAGCATAAATATCGGCCACGGATTGGGTCAGCACTTTTCCGTCGACGACCACGCCAAATCTCGGCGCTCCGGGTTTCGCCGCCGCACTTAGAATCTTGTCCGTCGGCAGCGCCCGCAATTCCTTAAGCGAGCTCACTCCGAGCGACGACATCATCCATGTGTCTCCCAGCGGCGCGTTCCTCGCTAGTGTGGCCCTCGCCTCTGAAACTCCAAACGCTCCGCCGCTTTCGCCGATCGCCTTTTCGAACAATCCTTGAGCCATGGGCGACGCCATCAGTATGCTCACCGCAAACGATCCGGCGCTCTCGCCGAAGATGGTCACATTGCCCGCATCGCCACCAAACTCCGCAATATTCCCTTTCACCCACTGGAGCGCCGCGATCATGTCCATCAGCCCGTAATCTCCCGCGGTCCCGCCAGCCTCCTTCTCGAGTTCGCTGGTCGCGAGGAATCCGAAAACGCCGAGCCGATAGTTGATCGTTACCAGCACCACGCCTTTGATCGGCAGAAAATCTCCGTTATGGCGCGGCTCGTCCCCGCTGCCCCCGGAGTCGCCTCCGCCGTGGATCCAGAACATCACCGGCAACTTGCTCTTGGCTGTCGCCGCGGCAGGCGCGTAAACGTTCAGATAAAGACAATCCTCGCTCGCGCCTGCATCTTGAAAAATCATGTCGTCGAAAACATGATTCTGCGCGCAATGGGCGCCAAAATTCGTCGCCTCGCGCGTGCCTTTCCACGGCAGCGCAGGCTGCGGCGCTTGCCAGCGTAAATCGCCCACCGGCGGAGCAGCGTAGGGGATCCCAAGAAACGCACGCACCTTGCCGTCGTTAATCAGTTTTCCTTGAACTTTGCCTTGCGCGGTTTTCACCTTCAGTTGAGCCGCTCCCGCCGTCGCATCGGAGACGAGCACAAGCGCTACCGCTGCCAGCGCCCAGACTGGAATGAATCGGAAGACCATAAACAAAATCCCTCGAATTACGATAGTTGTTTTGAAGGTCCAGTGGGAAGTCGGCTCAAATCCGCGAAATCTCATGCTGAACCACTTTCGCCGTGCATGGGCCGGCACCGTTCCATCCAGAGCTCATCGTCGCAGGATAAGCACAGATGTGTCCTGATCCTGTAGGAACTCCCCTATGCGAATTGCTTGAGCACGGATGAGCCTCTCGCAGTCGGCTGTCGGATAGTCGCAGTTTCGCAGCCAGATCACTTTGGGCGGAAACCCAATCGTCGTTGCCATTTCATAGAAGTCGGCATCCGCCGTCACAATGGCGAAATCGCCCGCCTTCGCATATGCCCACAGCTCTGAATCCTCGGCCTGAAGAAGCCCCTCGGAGCTGACGTGCTTCGAGCCGGGAAAAAGATCTTGGATTCGCGCAATGAGGCGGCGCGAAAGATTTTCGTCTAAAAGTAACTTCACAGCGCAACACGCCGCCCAACGCGCGAGGCGTAATCGAATACGGCGCGGAAATCAGCCGGCTCCAGTTCTGGATAATCCTTGAGAATCTGCTCCTCGCTCATGCCCGCTGCAAGCCAACCCAGAACTTCCCAGACAGTGATCCTCAGTCCGCGTATACAAGGCTGGCCCGATCGTTTCCCCTGTTCGATTGTGATGCGCTCTTCCATGATTCCTCACAGAAAATGATACCGCCAATCCAAACTGAAATCGACCCGCAGTCTAGCGCGGTATCTCCGCCGCCAGCAAATCCGCCATCGTCTCGCGCCTGCGAATCAGCCGAGCCCTCTTGCCTTCCACCATCACCTCGGCAGCGCGAGGGCGCGAATTGTAGTTCGAGCTTTGCACCATGCCGTAGGCTCCGGCATCCAGCAGCGCCACAAGATCGCCGGGCTCAATCGGCCCTAAAGTGCGATCGCGCGCGAAAAAGTCGCCCGACTCGCACACCGGCCCCACCACATCGACCACCAGCGCCCTACCCGCCCTCGGCAGCACTGGAACAATCTCGTGATGCGCCTGGTAAAGCGCGGGACGAATCAGGTCGTTCATTGCCGCATCGGTAATGACGAATGTCTTATTGCCATTCCGCTTTACATAGAGCACTCGCGCCACGAGTGCTCCCGCCTGCGCCACCATGAATCGCCCCGGCTCAATCAGAAGCTGGCCTGCGAAATCGCCCAGCGCGCGATTCAGCACATCGGCGTACTCTTCAACTTTGCCGGCCGCGTCAAAACCATCGTCGTGATAGTCGATACCTAATCCGCCGCCCGCATCGATCGCCTTCAGCTCCACGCCCTCGCCCGCCAGTCGCCGCACCAGTTTCATCACCCGCTCAATCGCCGCGCCAAACGGTTCAGCGGAGCGAATCTGCGAACCGATGTGAACACTGATTCCATGTGCCTCAAGCCAACGGTTTCGCGCCGAGTGTTTGTAAATGGTTCGCGCCCGGCGAATGTCGATGCCGAATTTATGCTCGCGAAGACCGGTCGAAATGTATGGGTGCGTATCGGCAAAGACGTCCGGGTTGACGCGTAGTGCAAAGCGCGCCCGAATTTTTCGCCGCTCCGCTCGTTCAGCAATGAGCGCCAGTTCCGCTTCGCTCTCAACATTGAACGCTAGAATTCCAGCCTTCAGACCCGCGTCAATCTCCGCCGCCGTCTTTCCCACTCCGGAAAAAACGATGCGGTCGGCCGCATCAGGCGCCGCGGTCAACACGCGCTCCAGCTCGCCGCCCGATACGATATCGAACCCTGCGCCGCGTTCCGCCAGCATCTTTAGAATCGCCAGCGCCGAGTTGGCCTTCACCGCATAGCAAACCAGATGATCTCGGCCTCTGAATGCTCGCTGAAACATCCCTAGCCGTTCAACGATCTGGTCGCCCGAGTAAACATAAAGCGGCGTGCCGAACCGCACGGCAAGCGTTTCCATCGACACGCCCCCGCAATGCAGCATCCCGCCTGCCTGCGGTCGTTGAAACGGACGCGAAGTTTTTTTCTCAGTCACGGCTTTCGTCCAAAACCAAAAGAATAGCCTATCGCATCTTGCCCTATTCCCTATTCAAGGCGTGCCTGACCTCGCTCGGGATGGCTAGAGGTCACTTTCCTAGCGCTTCGGCGATTTCGGCAAGGATAAATTCAGCGGCTCGCGCAGGGTCCTCCGCCTGGGTAATGGGGCGGCCGACGACGAGGTGGCTGGCGCCGTTTCGGATTGCTTCGGCGGGAGTAGCAATGCGCTTCTGGTCTCCGATTTCGGCCCCGGCGGGGCGGATGCCAGGAATCACGAGCACGCCCGATGGGCCGGTAAGCGCGCGCAGAGTGGCGACTTCCTGCGGCGAGCAGACGAAGCCGTTGATGCCTGCGTTAATGCACATGCGCGCCAGCAGTTCCACTTCCTCCGCGGGCGAGCGAGCGATGCCGGATGCGGCGAGCTGCGCGGCGTCCATGCTGGTAAGCACGGTGACGGCGAGAAGCTCGGGCGGATTTTTCACTCCATCGAGTGCGGATTTCGCAGCGGTCAGCATCGCGGGGCCTCCGGCAGCGTGAACGTTGAGCATGCGTACGCCGAGCGTGGCGGCCGAGCGCACAGCTCCGGCGACGGTGTTGGGAATGTCGTGAAACTTCAGGTCTAGGAAGACCGAGTAGCCGCGAGAGGTTAGAGACTCGACGACGGCAGGACCCGCGGCGGCGAACAGCTCCAACCCAACCTTGAACCAACGGCACGTGCCTCCCAGTTTCTTCACCAGTTCGGCCGATGCTGCGGCGCTGGGCACATCGAGCGCAACGATGAGGCGTTGGCGCGCGGCTTCGAGCGTGTCGGCCGCGGCTTGATTGATTTGCTCGACCTTAGCCATACTTCGATCCTAAACGACCATGGGAACGAGGCAACTGGAGAGATACGATAAGAAGGAGGGGTATCGGCGTTGACAGTGGAACGGTTGTGCATCCGTTGTTTCGTGGTGGGGGCTCTGTGGCTGGCGGCGACCGGCTCGGCGTTCGCGGCTGCTGTCGATACCAACCCCATGAACAACGATCCTGCGGTTCGCGCAGCCTTTAAGGATTTCTACAATCTCGATTACGCAGGCGCGGTGAAAGGCTTCGAGCGCTATCACGCGGAACATCCGGGCGACCCGCAGGCGACGGCGTATCTGTTGGACGCGATCATCTTTCAGGAGCTTTACCGCCAGGATTTGCTGGATACGACCTTCTACGCGAACGACGGCTTCCTGACCGGGCGACATGCCACGGAAGAAGACCCGAAAAAGCGCGACCAGATTTTTGCGCTGGCCGATGAGGCGGTGCAGGAGGCGGACTGGCGGCTGAGCCAGAATCCCAACGACGTGAACGCGCTGTTTGCCCGCGCCTGGGTGCGCAGTTTGCGATGCACGTACGTTGCGATGGTGGAGCGGTCTTTTGGCACGGGCTTCCGGCTGGCAACGAAGGCTCGCGACGACGCCGCACGCGCGCTGCAACTGGATCCGAATTATGTGGACGCCAAGCTGATCACAGGGGTTTATGAGTATGTGGTTGGCGCGCTTCCATGGCCGTTCAAGCTGATGATCGGATTTGCAGGAATCACAGGATCGAAGGCCACGGGCCTCGCCATGCTGCGCGATGCCGGCAACCGCGGCGTGCTGACCAGCCTGGACGCAAAGACTGCAATCGCGCTTTTTCTCCGGCGCGAGGCCAAGTACGACGAAGCAATTCAGGTGGTGATGCAACTGAAGAGCGCCTATCCGCACGATTTTTTGTTCTGCCTGGAGGAGGCCAACCTGCGCAAGGATGCGGGCCAGGGAATGAAAGCTGTGGATGCATATCGGCAGATTCAGGCCGACAATGCAAGGCCGGGCTACTTTGCCGATGTGCGAATGGAGCTGGCCGACTACGGACTGGGCGATGCCTTGCGCGGCCAAAGACATGCCACTGAGGCAGCGCAGGCCTACGAACAGGCGGCATCGACGCCCGGCGTGAGTCCGGAGCTGAAGATTCGCTCGCTGTTGAATGCAGGTGAGTGCCGCGATCTGGCCGGAGCGCGACCGATGGCAATTCGCGACTACGAGGCGGCCATCGATGCGGGACCGAATACTTCGCGCGCTGACCAGGCAAGGAAATATCTGAGGTCGCCGTACGGAGAAGGCAGGGAGTAGAAAGACGGGGACACGAGCGGTACAGAGTGTCAGGGCACGACTTCGATGTCAACAACCTCTTGAGACACGACATTTAGCCCCTGAGGGACGCTTCTAGGGAGGTTGCGCTTCAGGAACGCTGCCTTCGAAAGCGTGGAACCGGCGGAGACCGAAATTCGTATGATCAAAGCAATGGGCTTATTCCGCGGAGGAACCGAACATGGCCATCTATTGTCATCAATGTGGTAGCGCTTTGCACCCGACGGCACGGTTCTGCTCGGGTTGCGGCGCGGTTGCGCCTATGGCCCAGGCCATGCCGAGCCGTCCACTCATTCGGCCGCATGCGGGACGCATGATTGGCGGGGTTTGCCTCGCGCTGGCGCGGACGCATGGATGGGACGTGGCAACAGTCCGCATTCTCTCGGTGATCGGATTCTTCATTTCCAGCGGCCTGGTCGGCGTGGCCTATGTCGCCGCATGGATCGGCATTCCCGAAGAGACGTTTCCGTATCCGGGAGCGTATCCTCCCCAAATATGAACCTGAATACGAGCGGAAACTATCTTTCCGGTGGCGCAAAGCTGAGTTATGACGACGCGGGCCAGGGACTTCCGGTTGTGTTGCTCCATCCCACGCCGCTCGACCGCGAGTATTGGCGACTGCTGACGCGCGAGCTGGCGGGCATTCGCGCCATTGTCCCCGACCTGCGCGGACACGGGCAATCGGAGTTGGGATCGAGTTTGCCCACGGGTGTATTCTTCCACGTTCCCAGCGCGCTGGTGCTGACCATGGCGCAGCTTGCCGCAGACATCGTCGCGCTGCTTGATCAATTGAAAATCTCCAAGGCAGTTTTTGGCGGCTGCTCCATCGGCGGCTACGTAATGCTTGAGTTGTGGCGGAAGGCCCCGCAACGGATGCGCGGCATGATGTTCGTGTGTTCCAAGCCTCAGCCTGATTCTGAGGCAAACCTGGCCAAGCGTATGGAGACGATCGCTCGGGCGCGGGCAGACGGAGTTCAAGCGCTCTTCGACGGAATGGCGCAGAATACCGTCGCGCCCTCGGTGCGGCGTGAACGGCCGGAAGTGGTGGCCGAGGTGCGCGCGCAGATGACGCTGACGGCAGAGGCTGAGGTTGCGGTGCAGGCTGGCCTCGCTGCCCGGCCGGATTCGGTGCCAACCGTCGCCACCATTCGAGTTCCGGTGCTGGCCATTGCCGGCAGCGAAGATACAAATGTGACGGCGGCGGATATGGAGGCGTTTCGCGTAGCGCCCGGCGGTTGCGAATCGCATGTGTTGCCGTGCGCCGGCCACTATGCAGCGTATGAGCAGCCGAAGAAGTTGGCCGCGTTGATGGCGCCGTGGCTGAGACAGTTCGCGTAAAGCAGCTCTCAGCCGTCACCAATCAGACGTCTGCTGTCAACCGCACGTTGCTCTCAAATGTGCAACATCGCCCAGGGTACGGCTAATGTGCAATGCTTCCGAATCTGTCTGGCGCACTGCTAGAATCCGGGTCGAAAGCAATTTGCATACCCAGGAGGACTCCAATGGACAACGAAGTTTTGAAAAGTTTCAACCGCCGCGCGTTTTTGCGCACGGTACCGGCGGGCGCGGCTGCTGGATTTGCGATCGCAAACACGTCGTTGTTTTCCCAAGTCGCTGCAGCGCAAGCGCAGACTGCGGGTGGCGGCGCGAGTTTTCAGATGTTAACCGCGCAACAGATTCAGGAGGACGAGAAGGCGCTCCTGGCCAACCCCGGCAACAACAATGTGGTGCAGGCGAAGACTTTTACCGTGGTGATGACGACGGAGACGGCCAAGACAGGCGCCGAATACGAGTGGCACGAAGGGCGCGATCATGTTTTTCAGATTTTGGAAGGCGAGACTGTTTATGAAGTGGGCGGCACGCCCAAAGGCGCGCATTCGATTGGGCCGGGAGAATGGCACGCGCCAGAAGCGGAAGGAACAACCAGGTTCACGCTCAAGAAGGGCGATATGCTCGTCGTTCCGCGCGGCACCCTCCACAAGCGGAGCACTGCGTCGAGCGTGACGTTTTGGCTGATCTCGCCGCAGGGAAACAGCTAATTGCTTGTAGCCGGTCGCCGAGACCAAATTCTGGTGGGATAAAGCTATTGGCTAGTCGCTGTCTCTTTCACCGGCTGCGCATCTTCGACAGCAGGTTCAGGATCTCGATGTAGAGCCAGACCAGCGTGACGATAATGCCGAAGCCGGCATACCACTCCATATATTTCGGCGCGCCCACAGCGACACCCTGCTCGACAAAGTCAAAATCGAGCACCAGATTCAGCGCGGCAATCGCGACCACGAGAAGGCTGAAACCGATGCCGATCGGCGTGGCGCCATTCACTGTCGTGAAGTTGATGCCGAAGAAGCCGAGCAGCATCTCCAGCATGTAAAAGATAAAAATGCCGCCGGTGGCCGCGACCACGCCGAGGCGAAACTTCTGCGTCACCTTAATCACGCCCGACCGGTAAGCAATGAGCAACACAAACAGTGTGCCGAAGGTAAGCGCGACGGCTTCCATGGCGATGCCGGGATAGCGCAGCTCGAGCACCGCCGACAGGCCGCCGAGAACAAGCCCTTCAAGCAACGCGTAGATCGGCGCGGTGATGGGGGCCCAGGTCCTTTTGAACGAAGTGATCAAGCCGAAGATGAGGCCGCCGAAGAGCCCGATCATCAATGCCGGACCCGCGAAGCTCATGTCGCGTGTCTGCATGAACGAGTTCCAGGTCCATGCGGCGGTTGCCACGGCGCAAAGCAGCAAAATCCCCGTCTTGTTGATGGTGCCATTCAGCGTCATGCGCTGCGCGGCGTCGATGAGGTTCCCGCCGTATTGGCTACCCTGAAAATCGCTGAAGGTGTTCTTGCCAAGGGCAGGATTCGATGTCTTCATCAGTGGCATTGCAATCTCTCCATCGTCGAATGCGGGGTTGGGTCCATCGCCTGGATTTCGCACGGCCCGTATTCGCTGTCTCTATTTTAAATAGATGGGCGAAGCCGAGGCGAAGTTTCAAAAGCGGGCCCGCTGGGTAAGTTAATCCTTGTATTTGCGAATCGTCAGTCGAGCGGCCTCGCGCCGGGCTTGTTTTCGTAGCGCGCCACCGTGGCCATCAGCTCCTCAATTGCAGCGACGGGCTGAATGCCCCCGCGAGCGCCCTGGGCCATGCAGTTCATTGCGGCCGCCGCGCAGGAGAAGTCGAGCTGGCGGTCGAGCGGCCATCCGCGCAGCAGGCCATAGATAAACCCGGCGCGAAAGATGTCGCCGGCGCCGGTGGTGTCGACAACCGGCACGCGATACGCGGCGCTGTGAATCAGCTGTTTGCCGTCCCATGCGACTACGCCGCTTTCACCCAAGGTGGCGGCGCTCAGCTTGCATCCATAGCGCGACTGCATCTGGCGCAGCGCGCTCTCGAGATTGGTTTCATTCATCAGGCGGCACGAGAAATCTTCGCTGACGATCAGGTAGTCGATATTGGCGGCGAGTTCTTCGATGCCGGGGTATGTATCATCCAGGTCGGCGACGACTGGAATGCCGGCGGCGCGCGCCCAGCTTGCGGCCAGCGTGGCTGCTGCCGTGTCGTGCCCATCGACGTGCAGGACGCGGGCATTCACGATCCATTCGCGGCGCAGGTCCTCGGGCTGAAGAACCATTTGCTGGCTGCGCTGGCAGATGACGGTCCGCTCACCGGCGGCATCGATGAGGATGACATTGTGCAAGCTAGCGGCGTCGGGAACAGTGACGATTTGCGCATCGGCGCCCACGCGGCTGAAAGCGTCCCGGTGCAGGCGAGCGGCGTCGTCGTCGCCGAGCTTGCCCACGTAGCGCGATTGAATGCCCCAGCTCTGGCAGGCCATGACGGTGGTGGCGACCTGGCCGCCGGGCTGCCGGAACCTCTCACTGTAATGGACTTTGGAGCCGGGTGCTGGAAATTGCTCGAGCGGAATAAGAATGTCGGTGGCGTTCAAGCCAACGCCGACGAGATCGACGAGATCAATGCGAGACAACTCATCCACATCGTCATTGTAATGGGATCGCAGGGGGCAAAAGACCGTGACCGGCGGAACGAGGAGACGAGAAAACAATGGACGGGGGGAACAACGGGGCGTGGAACAAGTCCACCAGCAAGGAAATCTCTCGAGCCATAAGAAAACGGCGTCCCGAAATTCGGAACGCCGTCCATCTCTCTTGATTAAAGCCACGCCAGTTTTATAACCATCTGACGTCGCCGTGCGCTGGTCGCGAATAGCCCTTCAACTTGAACTTAAAGTTTTTCGTAAAACTCGCATACCGAGCAGGAAATATACACTCCGCCCGGAATGCCCTTCTCCCGGTCCTTCACGCGCTTGACGATGCGCGTTGGCTTGCTGCACTTCGGGCAATCGGTCGACTTCGTGGTATCCATGACCTTCTTGCGGTCACCTGTCTTGGCAATTTTGGCCATCTGTAGCTGGTTCTCCTTTGTGTGTGTCTCTGCTCGCATCCCGCCGACTAAGGGTGCCCATCCAAACTCTGCTTGGGTGGGGTGGGCGGGACGGCTTCAACGTCGCGGCCATTGCCAATCCCTCGCGTATTTGCGGGTGCCCCAGCCAAGCTTTGCTTGGGTGGGATCGGAGTGAACACAGCTCGCTCTCTCCAGTTTATACGAGCCAGGTTCCCATTCCATCTGGCCTGCGAATCTCTCGTCCGAAGCCAATAAAAATCCTTTGCCTCGCTCAACGTCCCCGCAGTAAAATCCCTGTCGTAGCTTCCCTTGAACCCTCAAAGGTCCCTTTCAAGCGCGACGCGTGCGGAATTCGTCGCGTCCCGTCAGCCCTTTCACCGCCTCCCGGAGGATCGATGACCACGCAATATCTCCGCCGCCCCGTTCTCTTCGCAATTCCCTTCTCCGCTTTCATTCACCGCGCCGCCCGCACTGCACTCTGGCCGTGCGCCGCAATCCTCCTCGTGATTCCCGTCCTCCTCGCCCTGCCCGCAACCCTTCGCGCCGCCCCTTCCTCCAGCGGCAAAACCCCCGCCGGCAAAACTCGCACCTACTACGTCGCCGCCGACGAGGTCCAGTGGGACTACGCTCCTACAGGCCGCGACGAGGCCATGGGCATGCCTTTCGACTCCGTCGCCAAGGGATTCACCGAGACCAGCTCCGACCACATCGGCCGCGTCTACAAAAAAGCCGTCTACCACGAATACACCGACGCAACCTTCTCGCACCTCAAGCCCCGCGCGCCTCAGGACGCGTACCTCGGCATCCTCGGCCCCATTCTCTACGCCCAGGTCGGCGACACCATCAAGGTCGTCTTCAAAAACAACGCGACTCATCCGTTTGGCATGCATCCCCACGGCGTCTTCTATAAGCCGGACTCCGAAGGCGCACCCTACAACGGCGGCTCCGGTAACATGGAAGATCGCGGCGCCTGCGTTGCTCCCGGCGCCACCCACACGTACACCTGGCAGGCTCCCGACCGCGCAGGCCCAGGCCCCAATGACCCCAATTCACTCTTCTGGCTTTACCACTCGCACTGCGACGAGCTGCGCGACGTCGCCAGCGGACTCTTCGGCGGCATCGTCATCACGCGCCGCGGCATGGCCCTGCCTGACGGCCAACCAAAAGACGTCGCCCATCAGTTCGTCACCATCTTCATCGCCATCAATGAAAACGAGAGCTGGTATCTCGACGACAACATCAAAGCCCACATCCCCGATCCCGCCAAGCTCAACCGCTATGAATCCAAGCCCGTCACCGCGGACGGCATCCTGGGCACCATCGCTGGCACAGGATTTTTCGAGACCAACATCAAGTGGTCCATCAACGGGTACATTTACGGCAACATGCCCCTCATGACCATGAAGGCCGGCGACCGCGTACGCTGGTACGTGGCCACTCTCGGCGACTTCTTCAACGCGCACACGCCCCACTGGCACGGCAACACGGTGCTCGTCGGCGGCCAGCGCACCGATGTGCTGTCGGTTGTCTCCGCGCAGATGATCACCGCCGACATGGTTCCCGACGATCCCGGAATCTGGCTCTACCACTGCCACATCTCCGACCACATGCTCGCCGGCATGACCGCCCGCTACCAGGTCCTCCCCCGCTAAGCAAAATAAGAGCTGCGGCGTATTAGTTGGCGGAGGGGTGTGTGATCCGGTCGATCACGACGGTTTCGATGGCGCCTTTGGCGGGCTGGAGTTTGAGGCCAAGTTGTTCCTTGATGGCTGTGAAGAGCGGAGGATTCGTGGCGTCAGGGCTTTCTGCTGGAGACCATTCCAGCAGCAAATCGAAATTGCCTTCGAGGTTAGTGTGGTCTTCAGTGAGGCGACCGGCCTGCCGGCTAAGCGCGGAGGCAATGTCGGCCATGGACATCCCAGAAGCAGCCATGACAGTCTTTTGGCCGTCGGAATTGGTGCTTATGTTCGGCTGGGAATTAGGAGAGCCAGGTTTGATCGCGGGGCCGAGCTTTCCGCTTTTGTCGACTTCGAGCCAGTAAACAGGCCCTTCCTTTTGCCCGCGATGGAACTTGAACCCGAAACGGTCTTCGAGAAGCGAGAGGATGACTTGCTGGAATTGTTGCGGAGTGGTGATTTCAGCGCGATTCACGGTCGTGGCGTCAATGTCGAAGGTCTCATCGTCGATCCAGCCGGGCGCGCCAAATATCCGGTCATCGTCCGCACCGAAAGCAACCCGGATGAGGGTGCGAACGGTGGTCGCGGTAGCGATGAAGCGTCCTCCCGGAAGCATGCGGCGGTCGGAAGGTTCGTCGCCGGCGTTGCGGTGCGGGCGGATGGAAGCCACCTCAAATCGCAGGAGGGGCTGGTTGGCGCTTGGCGATAGCACCGGGGGCTGAGTGTTCGATTGAGCAGCCGATTGCGATTGGGCGACAAGATGCACGGAGTTGATCGCAACCAGCAGCAGTAGAACAAGGGAACGACCAGTCAGATGGCGTCTTGTCATCATCATCGCTCCTACGGAGAATCGTGTGGAGAAGTTCCCACAAGTGATCCCGGAGGATGCGCTTTGACGCTGGCGATTCGCATTGGACTCCGAGCACAAATCGCGGCCGTTGTTGAAACCGAGGCGGCATCTTCTCTTCAGTTTTCAGTTGGAATCTTGGCTGCGTTCTCGACGACCACAACAGGCACTTCGCTCTTTCCGCTTTCGATCCTCAAACCCAATTGGTCTTCAAGAGCCCTTCGCCACACCGTGAACATATCCGTGTTGAGCTCGGGTTGAATTTCGACACTAAAGTCGAAAGTGCCTTCAAGGCCGGTCTTGTCGAGGACAAGAATCGGAGGGCCGCCGGCTCTCGAGGGCACGCTGGGGTCCTGGGGGGCTGGAATGGAGAACTGCAGCGCAAGCAAATCGGCAAATTGGCGCATGTCTCCGTGGAAGTGAAATCCGTGCGCCGTGTTCACTGCTTTTCCATCGGCAACGGGCCGTATCTTGGCGCCGGTTTTAGGGGTCGTGAGTTCGTATACACGCATCTCCCGCGTTTCGTCGTGGGTCCTCAACTGAAAGCGATCGGCAAGCAGGTTCCTGATCATGGGAGCCATCTGCCCTCTAGTTGTATCTGCAGCTGCGCGCGCGTTAATGTCGTATTCATTCCGGTCGATCCAGCCTGGCCCAAGGACTTGATTGAGCTGGACGTTCCAGGCCTCTGCGATGAGGCGCCGAAGCGTGACATTGCTGGCGGTGAAGCCGTCGCGTGTAAATGCGATCTGGTTGTTGTAGTCCGGTCCGACGGTGACACGGCTTGGTCTCACGGATGCGACGTCGAACGCCTGCGACTTTGATGGAGGTTGGGCAAAGACCACAGAGCTCACCACCGCGAGAACCGTGATGAGGGAAGGCGCATTCATGCCACTCACTATACGCCGCGCAGTTTGATTGTGGCTGGATACCCGGCCATTGGGAAGAAGGGACGAGCCGGCACCCAGCTACTTCTCAATGTGCGACGAAACAGCCGCCAGCCACGGCCACAAAGGAGCCTCTACTCATAGCTCCGCTTACACCTTCAACTCCGCTACCTGCTGGCGTTTTGCTTGCGCGTAGCTCCGCTGCCTTCCGGCTTGCTGACTCGCCAACTTGCTGTCTCGCCGACTTGCTGTCTCGCCGACTTGCTGACTCGCCAACTTGCTGTCTCGCCGACTTGCTGACTCGCTAACTTGCTACTTCGCCGCCACCAACTGGTTCGATCCCGCCGGAGGCTGCGGCTTCGAGTTCGCAGGCGTATCACTGGCGGGCGCGGCACCTGCCGCCGGCACAGGCTGCGGCGTGGGCTGCGGTGTCGTCTGGCCAGGTGCAGGCTGGTTCGCTGGCGGCGTGCTCGACTGCTCGTCGGGGTTGGCGCCCGGCATCTCGTCGGGATGCGGCTTGGGGAACTGCACCGGACGCATGTCGCCCCCGCCGTTATTTGTGGGGAGCGATTCGCCGGGCTTGCGCAAGCTGGGCGGCGCTGGAGCTTCCTGCTTGTCGGGATCGGTCTGAACGTCGCCTTCTTTGATGGTGCGCGTTCTCGTTTCCGCCAGCTCCGGCGTACCGGCGCCCATGAGCATCGGCGAAACCACATCCCTGGTGAAGATCTCCATCGGCTGCCCGGCCTTGGCAATCTCCACGCGGATCACCCGATTCCCGTTGATGCGAACAAAGTCCACTTCTTCGGGCGCCGTGCCGTAAATCCAAACCTCAAACGGCATCTGCCCGTCCATCTCGCGTGATTTGGCATTGGGCTGGCCCTTGGCGAACATCACCATGTCAGTGTTCATTCCCACCAGCACCTTGTGGCTCAGAATCGCTTCCTTGAGCGCCGTGGGCAGCGTATCGGTGTAGGCCTGGACGGGCGACTTCACATCGAAAGAAATCAGGGGATCCAGCAGCGCCTTCACCTGCGCCGCCGTCAGCTCCGGAACGTAATTGGGAAAGACCAGCGTGATGCGCGAGCCTGCCGGATCGCCCGACTGATTGATCAGCGTTGGATCCGTGTCCGGATCGCCCATCGGGTCTCCCATGGAGATCTGAATGTGGCGAAGGAAGCGATGCTTCGCGTCGGGACCTCCGTCGAAATCCAGAACGATGCGCGATTTGTCGATCTTGATGTTAGTGATCACGACGCGCGTGCCGGGCTTGGCAGACAGTCCCTCGCTGACCACCATGTTCAAATAGGTCACACCGGCCGGCTCAAGCTTGCCGTTGGCCTGCAATGTCAGTCCCTTGTGGCCGCGGGGAAACGGGCGGTTCGCGAATCCCTGTTCCGATTCGAGGTCGCGGATCAGATCGAGCCGCGTTTTTGGGTCCAGCTCCGTTTTGGGCAAGTCCACATGAGTCGGTGTCACCTGCCTGAATTGCCGGTCGACATCTCCGACTCCGGCCACAGGGCCTTTGCCGCTCCCGGTATCAACGGTGATCACCTGCGCGCTCGACCAGGACGGCATCAGCGCCGCCGCGACGATCAGGATCGCTGCCGCCACCATTGTCGACGGGAACACACAACCAGCCCCGGCTCCGAGCCGGGACAAACGCCGGCCGCCGAACCGAGCCGATGCCGGAATAGGGTCGGTCGAGATCCGGTTAATCTGTGGGGCAAGCAAACGTTGTGGAGAAAGCAACCGCCGGGTCAAACGCGGAGTCATGGGGCCTCCCATGCGTGCAAACGTCAATACGCAAACGTTAGCGCCAATCGGGGAGAAATGGCAAATCGGAAGCGGCGAGGGATGCCGCTGCGATTAAGGCGATGGCTAGCAAACGCTCCGTCTTTCCCCCGTTGTCGCCAATCCGCTATCGCAGCTCAAGAATGTGATCGCGATCCCAGGTCTCAGAAGCGAGACCTGGGGCACCCTCAATTTATGGGAGAACCCGCCTCGCCCGAGAGCCGGGGAACCCAGACCCGGGCCACTCGCCGATTCAGCTGTTTTTGCGATAAAAGCGCAGAATTTTGTCGAAATTTGTCGACGGCGATTCGATAAGCAGTTTATTTGCAATCACCTCGCGGAGAGATGGGAACCCCCCCGTGCAAAAAATGCTTTTTCGTTTTTTGCGCCCTGGTTCGAGTTGCTGTCGAGATGGGCAACTTCCTTTTCATAGGCATAGTTCCACGCGCGCATGATCGCCTTTTTGCCGGTGTTGAATTCGGATGTGTCTGCCATGAAAAACCCCTCGATGATTTAAGAGTCGCGACTTGGGCAGATGGTCCGCCGCGACGAAAGCTGGTTCTGGAATTCTGAGATTATTGTGCGCTTAAGCGGGATAATGATCGGCAAACTTCGGAAGATTTATTTTTGGAACGTAAACGACGGAGGGCGAGGGGGGTTAGGGGTGGTTGGAGACGATTTGGCCTTGGGGCGGCTCTTGACAAGGAAAGAGCAGCAACAGGGATAGGAATCAGGGGCGGGGAACATCCCGTCTGTCCACGGTTTCCTGAGAGCGATTGAAAGTGATGAGCGGCTTGGCTCGCCGACCAGAAGATGAACATGTTCCGGGCGGGTGGCCCAGGTCTCTGAACTGGCGGGTGGCCCAGGTCTCTGAACTGCAAATTTAACCTCCGATGTCGGGTGCCTCAGGTCTCGCTTTTGAGACCTGGGAACCCGGGGACAGACAAGACGTTTCCATCTGGCTTGACTCGCGATCCGCCAGCTCCCTCGGTCCCTGGTCTTTCTGTTCCCTCGTTCCCTTCGTCCCTTGTTCCCTGTTGCCTGTTCCCTATTCCCTGTCTTTCTGCCCTTCGATCTGCACCAGCGCCGGAGCTGCCGGTGCGGCCTCGCCCATGGCCGCCTCATGCTGCGCGCGCGCGGCTGCATCCAGGTCCACCGGAATCCCGCCGGGCACAAACACCGGCACGTTATAGCGAAAATCGAGATCGCGTGTGGCGCGATAGACGACTGGGATGGCGACAAGAAAAACCACCCACGCCAGCCAACTGCCGTCGAGTCCGTAGCCCGCGCCGGTCAGCCAGAACGGCCCCATGGGATCGCCCTCGACAACGTGCGAATGGCTGCTGACTCCGCCAACAACCAGGCCGAATACCAGCGCTTGACTCGCCTTCCAGCCAAAATTCAGCCCCCAGCTCACCCAGAGAGCGCGCGTACGAAGGTACGCGATCGACAGCAAAATGCTGAAGGTAAATGCGACGACGAAACTCACATGATTGGCGCCAGGATTGAGCGCCTGCACGATCGCGTAGATTGCGGCAAGTCCCAGCGTGGCCCCTGTGGGCCCGACGGCGCGGATAAAGCTCTGGAATCCGTAACCGCGATAAACAACCTCTTCAACCAGCGCGAGCGCCGCAAAGAATGCCGCGTCGGCCACAAGCCAGCCCCACGATGAGCCATGCGTGAAGAGCGCGATGGCAATGCCGCCGGCGAGCGTCATGGGCAGCACGCAAACCAGCACTGCTCCCCACCCGATGGCCAGGCCCATTCCCACTTCGCGGGGCCATCCTTCGCGCCTCGGAAAGCCCTGCGCGGCGATAGGGTGGCTCTCGCGGTCGAGCCAGAAACCCATTGCGGCAAACCCCACCAGCAACAGAAACGCCAGCATGATCTCGTCGACCAGCGGAAACCATGCGTCGTTTACGAATCCTTGAGCGCCATGAAATGCCACCGAACGCGCGCAGAAAAAGTAGATGATCGCGCCCAGGAATTGAAGGTACGCGCGCAAGCGGCCGCCGGTGTGAGTCAACGGGGTCATGGCAGCTTCCGGCTTCGGCACATCTGAAGCCGTGCCCCTTCCAAACGTCCGGGCCTGAAGGCCGCAGAATCATTCATCGACTCGTCAGGGGCCTGAAGACCCTTGCTCCCTCCGTTTCGAACTTAGACAATTGCGCGGGAGTCAACTCTGCGTGTAGAACTGCGCAATGTTGCGGAACTTCTGCTGCCGCGCGTGGACCATCGCATCGATGGCCATGGCGTTCAATTCGGCCAGATGCTTTTTGAGCGCCGTTCCCAACATCCCGGTTCCCGCTTCGCGATCGACGTGGATGCCCTGCGGCGGTTCGACAACAATTTCATCCACGCATCCCATGGCGGCAACTTCGGGCGCGGAAATCCGCATAGCCTCGGCGGCAGATCGCTTTTGCGCCGCATCGCGCCACATGATGGCGGCGCACGACTCCGGAGTGATGACAAAGTAGAGTGCGTTTTCCAGGATCAGCACGCGGTCGCTCACCGCCAGCGCCAGAGCGCCGCCCGATCCGCCTTCGCCGCTGATGACCGAAATTGTGGGCACGCGCAGCCGCGCCATTTCCCGCAGGTTGCGGGCAATGGCCTCAGCCTGGCCGCGCTCCTCTGCGCCCACGCCGGGATAAGCGCCAGGCAAATCGATGAACGAGATCACGGGACGCCCGAATTTTTCCGCCAGCTTCATGGCGCGCAGCGCCTTGCGGTAGCCTTCGGGATGCGGCATGCCAAAGTTGCGGCGCACCCGCTCCTTGGTGCTGCCGCCCTTGCGGTTGCCGATCACCATCACCTCATCGTCGCCCAGCCGCGCCATGCCGCACGCCACAGCTTCATCGTCGCCGAAGGCGCGATCCCCGTGAATCTCGCTGAAATCCGTAAAGATTCGCTCAATCAAATCCATGGGGTAGGGGCGCTGCGGATGCCGCGCCCGCTCGATTCTGTCCCACGCGTGCGAAACGGGCTGCGTCTGGGGATAAACCTCTGTTTCCTGTTCACTCATCGATTTTCAGGAGCCGCGCTGGCAAACTACCGGCCCTCTGGCCATTCTACGGGGCCAAGGCCCTTGGGACAAATGCAGCCGCTAATCGACTTACAGGCCCTCCCCCGCCGGACCCGCTCGTCCGTTCACAACAAATCAACTCGTCTCTGCAGAAGCCATCGGAAACCTCCCGGCCGAAGAGCAGCGATTGCGGCCGATGCGCAAAAAACGAATTTTGGTTGCTTGCTCGTGGGCTGAGATTGACGGCGAAACGCGTGACGATCGTGTGGGATTTTCCACCTTTTCCACAAACTGTGCGGAAAAGCTGAGGCAACCTTGGAGGTGTTCATGCTGGAGAAAAATGAGCGAGCGCACACCAGAACGCGCTTTCCAGCTCGAATTCACCCTCGGAAGAAATCGTGGCTGTTTGGCGCTGCCGCGCGTTGCGCCTTATTTCTTCGGTCTGCCCGGCCGCCTTGTCAGCGGCTTTTTCGCCGCCCCTGAGTCCAGCCGCTTGCCCGGAGTTTTCGTCGGCGCAGGACTCGCTCGTTTGGCTTGAGTTTTCGTGGGCGCAGAATCTGTCCGTTTACCTTGCGTCTTCGCGCGCCCGGAACCCGGCTGTTTGCTTTGAATCTTCGCCCCCGCGGCCTTCAGCTTCTTCGCCGGGATTGCAGCCTTGCTCTCAGCGGGCTGCGGGTCGACGCGGTAGCCGGCAGCCTTCGCGGCCGCCATCGCCGTTGCAACTGCTTTGCTCAGCTCGGCCACTTCGGCGCGGCTCGGCGCGGTTTCGCCCGCAATCCGCAACAGGGACGGCATCAGCAGCCACCACAATAGTTCCTCGTAGTTTTCGCGCACGATGTAGACGTGGCCATCCGCTTCATGCACGCCACAGAGCCATCGCACATCGGGATCGCCCCACAACGCGGGAGGCAGCGCCAGCTTGGCGCCATAACCCAGCGCCGGTTTATGCGCAACCACCGCTTTGGCTGGATTCGCCGCCGCCGCTTTTGTTTTGGCGGCAGCCGCCGTCTGCATCGAACCCTTCCCGAGACCCTCGCTTTCCTTACCGTCGCCGGTGTGTTCTTTTCCGATCCCGGCATTCACCAGCAGCAGCACTTTGATTCGTGCCGCCACACGCCACGCTTCCTCACCCTCAAATCCGAGCGCGGCAAGGGAACGACCAAAAGGCTCACGCAGGCGAAGCCGATCGAAGAGATCGAGCGCGGTCCGTTCCGGGTGCTTTTTATCAATCCAATCGGCGAGCAGCTGGAGCGCGCACCAGGAAAGCACCGGACCCCACATTGCCGTCGCCGTGAACTGCGGGCTGGGACTGGGCAGCATGCGCCGCGCCGCTACGTTCAACGGCGCAGGAAACAGCGACTCCACTTGAGGCATGCGCATGGCCGCGCGCAAGAGCTCCGTAAACTTCGGCGCCTCAGAAGCAGCCGTCGTCGCCTTCCCGCCAGCCAATGCCTTCGCCTCCAGCGAGACTTGACCATTGACTTTGCGCCGGATGGCATAGGCTGCCTCGGCCTCACCGAGAAACTTTTCGCATTTTGCCCAAGCCTGCTTCAGGAACTCGTTGCGCTGCCGCTCGATCTTTTTCACTCGCACGGCGCCAACCGCCCGTGGATGCTCTGCGATATCGGCGAAATGTCGAACCACGCTGGGATCAAGAAGCTGCCGCAGCGCATCATGAGCAGGCTTGAGTTCCAGATTTACGAGCTCGTCCGCAAGATTTGGAACGCCGCGCCCATTCAGCAAATCCGAAAGCCTGTCCCACGGTTGCTCCGCTGTCGCGTGCAGTTCGTGCCAATCCAGAAAAACATGGCATTGGTACGCGTGAAGTTCGAGCGTCAGCCCGCGATGCAGCACATCTTCCGCTCGGCGCAAATACTCCAGGCCGGTGAGCGAATCTCGCCACGCAACAATCGCGCCCATGTCTCCGCTCAATCCCAGGCCTTCACCCAGCCGCCGCCGGCGCAGCCCCCCTGCCCCCTTGTCCGCATACGCCGCGGAAAAATCGACCGTGCCTTTCGCATTGGCATAGCGGTTGTTGTAGACCACCAACGCTCGCTCGCCGCCGTTGCGATTGGAGTATGCATACACGTCCTCGTTGACCGAGCCGTTGGAATTGAAAAAATCGTAAAGCAGAAAATTGTTGCTCTCCGCAAACAACCACCGCCGCTTGAGCAGCGGCGCAATTTGCCGCTCGTGCCGCTCCACCAGCGCGCGATCGGGATTCTCCTCGTACCGCGGCCACCGATACTCCATCCCATACTTTTCAGTGAAGCCTTCGATCTGCCCGTGGCCGAACATCGGCAGCCCCGGCAGCGTCGACATCATCGCCGCCACACCGAAACATTTGTCTCCCTTGCCGAACTGGTCGATGGCTGTGCGCTCGTCCGGATTGCTCATGAAGTTCACGTAGCGCTTCATAATGTCGGGATCGAACTCGAGCGTGTTCTTGATGACCGAGCGGTACTTGGCATTATCCTCGTCGCGCAGCATCACCATGAAGGCGCTGTTGTACACCCGGTGCATCCCGAGCGTGCGGACAAAATAACCCTCCATCAGCCAGAACGCTTCGGCCAGCAGCAGCGTGCCTGGCACCTCGGCGGCAACGCGATCGACCACCTCGCGCCAGAACTCCTGAGGCATTGCGCGATCGAACTCTGCCTGGCTCATGCCATATTCCGCGCGCGAAGGAATAGCCCCGCTCGCTCCCGGCCCCGGAAACCACAACCGGTGAAAATGCCGTTTGGCCAAGGTCATTGCGGCATCGAAACGGATCACCGGAAACAGCCGCGCCACGTGCAGAATCGTCTGAATCACCTGCTCGCGCACTGCCGGATTCAAATAATCGAGCTGCGCCGTGTCGTTCCACGGAAAGCTCGTTCCGTCGTTGCCGTGATAAATGTAACGCGTCTCCCCGCTCGCCTTGTCGCGCCTCCGGAACACCACCGCGGCATCCGACTGCTCGTAATAATGATCCTCAATCTTGATCTCCACGCGACCGTCTTGCGAGAGATCCGGACCGTTAAACGTGTATGCCGGATACGGCGAATCCCATCGCGAGATGAACCAGTCCGGATGCTCGACCACCCACGGCGAGTCGATCCCCATGTGATTCGGCACCATGTCGCTGGCCAGCCGTATCCCGTGCCGGTAGCAGCGGTCGCGCAAATTGATGTAAGCGGACTCGCCGCCCAGATCGTCGGCAATGCGATAGTCAAAGAGCGAATACGCCGAGGCCACCGCATCGCGATTGCCCGTCAGCTGCTTGATAGTCTTCGACGCCCGGCTGCGCTCCCACACGCCAATCAGCCAAAGTGAATTGATGCCCCGATGCGCAAGCGCCGCCAGCTCCTCTTCGGGAATCTCGTCGAGCCGCCCGATGTGCCGCTGATACCACCGGCTCAGTTGCGCCAGCCACACATACGTGCTCTTGGCCATCAGCACCGCGCCGGGCATCCACGCCTGGTCTGGCGAAAACTTTTCGTACTCGTGCATCGAGTCGGCGAAGCTCGGCACCTCAGCCGTCCCGCCCATGAACGACGGCCACTGTTGCTGCCCGCGCCGCGTTCCCGGCGGATTAAACTGCGCCCATACGGCCAGCTCCTCCTCGCGCAGAACTTCGGTCGCCATCAGCAGAAATCGTTCCAGCGTGTCGCCGATCAACGGTTTCCAAAGCTGGCGGATGATCTCGAGCTGATCGGCGAGTGATTTGGGCGAGCGCAGCGCCGGAGCGCGCAAAAGGTCCAGCAGGCTCATCGCCTTCGCCCCAGGCACCGGAATCAGCGGCCGCGACGCAAAGTACTCGTGCATCTGCGCGGTGACCTGCTTGTAGACTGTTTTCTCCGCCAGCGTCCGGTCGTCGAACAACTCTTCGAACGGCTTGAACGCCTCATTGCGATTGGCCGACCACAGCAGCAGCAGCTCTTCCATGGCGGCGGCGCGGTGCGGCATTCCAGCCGTCTCTCCCGCGAGCCATTGCGCCGGGGTCGTCTCGCCACGCATCACGCTCTGCCCTGGAAACTGCTCCACAAAGGTCAGCAGCATTTTGTCCAGGTTGTCGGTCCCCACCTGCGCGCCAAACCAATCCAGCGCCGCAGTCATCACCTGGGGATCGAACTGGTCACGATAGCGAGCCATCAGCACATGGCTGGCCTCGTCAATCAGCCCCATCGCAAACAGCTGCCCCGCGTGCACCGCCAGCTCGGGGTTTTTCTGGACGTCGCGAACCTGATTCATGCGGTGCGCAAACTCGCGGCATGCCGGCAAGTTGGCCAGAATCACATTGCCGTTGTACGAGAAAAGGGACGCCGCAAAGCCGTACCGTTCCCGCGCCCTCCGCGAAATGTGGAACTCCATCGTCAAGAAACTTGCTCCCGCTAAATTCCGCCTTGAAGAGGTACGACTTGCCGGGTCGCCCAACGACCGGTCTTCGTCGTTGGGATGGCTTGAGTCCTGCCGTTAAAACTCACTCCGCTCAATCTCTATTTGAGGGGGTACGACTTTACAGTCTCCGGAAATACTCATTCCCATCGGGCTTTCTGCCAGCGCATGCTTCAGCCAAAACTCACTCCACTCAATCCCTTTTCGACTTGGCAGCCTCCGGATGCTGAATTCCTTCGGGCCTTGTATCAGGGCATGGCTTCAGCCATGCCGATCAATCCATCCGATTTCATTGGGCTTTAGCCCCTGAAGGAACCTCCTGCTACCCCGATAACCGATGCAGTCATCTCAAGTGGGTTAGATGCAAACTGAAAATTGCGCCCGAAACTGAGATTGTAGCCGCTCCGCGTCCAACATCGCAGACGCCCGTAGCGCGAAGACCGGATTACACTCACCAGGAAAATGGGTGCCCCGGTCCCGGCTTTGGGACATGGGATCGCACGAACCCCACCCCTCACCGGCGCGTTGTCAAACTCTGGGTTGCCCATCCTTTCGCGTACTTTGCGAAAGGGTGGGACACCACGAACCCCATCCACTCACTCTCCACCCACCATAAAATGGGTGCCCCAGGTCTGGATTCTCAGACCTGGGAAAGCGCATTGCCGACCTCACCACGAACCGGGGTGCCCCATTCTAAAACTCGACGCGTAGCGACGAGTTTTAGGGTGGGAACCGTGAACTTCACCGCACCACGAACACGGGTGCCCCAGGTCTGGATTCTCAGACCCGGGAAAGCGCATTGCCAACCTCGCCACGAACCGGGTGCCCCATTTCAAAACCCAGCGCGTAGCGACGAGTTTTAGGGTGAGAACCTCGACTCCAACCCGGCCCCCGGCCCCCAAACACGCTTCGTAAGCGCAAATCCCCAGCCCCGGAGGGGCGATGCATCGCATCGCTCCCCAAATCCCTCGCCGCGTTGCAATCGCTGCCGCTCTCCAACTAAACTAGCCATGGCCGTCCCTGTGTCGCTGGCAAAGTCGTCGAGGGCATTCTTCGCGCTCGGCACAGCTTCTTCACGCGACCCCCTCCCGGAGAGGTGGCAGAGCCCGGTTGAATGCACCTGACTCGAAATCAGGCATACTCGCAAGGGTATCGGGGGTTCGAATCCCTCCCTCTCCGCCATCATTCTTATAATCAGTGACTTCCACGTTTTTGTGTAAAAGCCGGAACCGGGCCGCTCGCTCACCCGTAGTATCCCACGAGGAGTTCTTTGCCAATGTTCCCCATCGTTCAGCGCCGCGTCGGTTTGCTCGCGGTGCTTCTCGTCTTGCAATGCGCCGCCCGGCTGCACGCACAGACCCCAATCGTGGAAGAACCCAACTACGCGCCTACGCTCAGCTTTGACGTTGTCAGTATCCGCCCTGCGCCGCCGCCGGACGCCAATTTCCATGTATCCGTCTCGAGCCCGCCGCACTCCAGCCGCTTCGAAGCCACAAACCTGACGATTAAAACTCTGTTGCAGATTGCCTACGGTTTCGATGCCCCGATTTTGGGCGCGCCGGACTGGGTTTCGACCACCTTCTACGATATCCAGGCCCGTTCGGACGAAGCGACCGACGTTAAACTCGCCAAGCTCACCGACAACGAGGTTCGGCTGGAGAAGCGGAACGCGATTCGCGTGCTACTGGCCGAACGTCTGGGCCTGAAGACGCATCTTGAAACTCGCAATTCCTCCATCTACGACCTTATGGTGGGCAAAGGAGGTGTGAAGATGCAGGCGGTGCCCACGCCTCCGGCTCCCGCCGATGGAGAGGCGCCGTCTCCGCCGCCACCCTCCGATGTCCAAGCTCATGGTTCGCAGCACGGCCTCGAGTTTGTGGGATCAAATTCCTCCATGCGGGCCATAGCGGGTGCCCTGAGTGCGATGGTAGAAGCGCCCGTGGTTGATAAGACCGGACTCGCCGGCACATACAATTACGCGCTTCAGTTTGGCCGCGAATGGTCCGCGAACGATCCCGAAGGCTGGCCCTCGATCTTCACTGCGGTTCAAGACCAGCTTGGGCTCAAGCTCGAAGCCGTGCACGAGTTTGTGCCGAACTTAGTGATAGACCGAATCGTAAAGCCGACGGAAAACTGATCCGCGCGATATCCAGGAGCAAACTCAGCATCGACTGCATTTGGGCCGAAGGGGGCTTTGCCGGGCTCCATCGCATGGATCGCGCCACGCACGCTGCCGGCAAAGGGGCTGGTGATCCGGCTAGCGTAGCTGGTCTTACCATCCATTGATCACCGCCATGGCCGCGCTCGTCTTATTTGGCTGTCTTGGTGGCTGCTCGTTCTAGCCGCTTATCGTTGGCAGACGTATCCCGGTGGCCGCTTGGCGGTCGGCCGGAGCCGCAATCTGCTCCACGGCGCTTTGGAGATAGTCAGGGGAAAGATGGGCATACCGCGCCGTCATTTGAATGGACTCCGTCAGGGTTTATCGGATGCGCCGTTAAAGGTACGGTCGATATACAAAGTCACGGTGTGGGGCGCCAGCCACTGATGGTACTCGACAGGCGCGAAGGCCGAGATGCCGCCACACGCGTGAGGATCCCAGGAAATGGAATACCCTGGAACAATTACCGGAATCCCTTCGTTTGCATCAGGCGCGCAGTTTTTGGGAAATGGATTAGGGTAGTCAACATAGATTTTTCCGGGAAAACGGACCCGATCATTATTTAAATACCCGTAGCGCTCGACTTGAAGCATAGCGTCATATTCGAAGCCTCCGTCGATGGTGTCGGGTGGGACGCCAGCGCGGATGACTTCGTTAATTGCAGCGTTGCGCGCACGAAACATGCTGAAGGCATCGTGAGTTCCTGCAACCGCAAAGGCTGTGAAAAAGAAGAGCACAACGTAGCTGGCAAAAGGCAAGTTCGGACGGACACGATCCTGAAACAGGCGCAAGAGGAGCAAAATTCCTATGAACACCAAAGGTAAAAGATAGCGATCGTAGACTTCGACGAATGCTGCTTGAGGCCAAAATAATGCCAGATAGGCCACAGAGAAGGGAACGAGCAGAACCAGCAGGATTTTCCAGGAAGGCTGATCCGCGGTCGGGGAGATCGTATGGAGACGTTGACGGTCCAGGTAAAGGAAGCAGACGAAACAAACTGCGGCCAGCAGCAAACACGCGGTCGAAACGAGACGCATGTCGTAGTTCAAAAGGATGGGTCGCCGATCGGGCCGATCTGTTGGCCAGTCCAGCATTCCCCTGTCTGTGATCGTATAGCCAAGATAAGGAAAAAGGCGGGTGGCCACTACATGAAAAGGCCCGAAGGCAAGATCGCATATCACAATGGCCAACAGACCGCCGGCGGGAACCAATAAGAAGGCTCGTCGATTCTTTAGCGCAGCGGGAGAAGCAAATGCGATAAGGACAGGCAGCAGAAACATGGCGAGGGAAGCTGCGCTATGGGCATATTCGTGGAGGCAATACGTGATCGTATACCAGTGAACGGAGGCAGGGAAGAGTGGCTCCGGGACTGAATAGGGCTGATGCGCGAACCAATGGAGGATCCCAACGATGAAGAGGATTGAAACAAAGTAGAGTGCAGCTCCTGCAAGACGGACAAATGGACGACGACGCAGCAGCCAGATCGTACAGGGAAACATAACCAGGACGCCAACCCATGCGATCTGACGAGCTGTTCCTCCCACGGCATTCGTTACTGCCGCAAGCGTGAGCCAAAAAAGGACCGACCGAAGACGCTTTGCTTGCAAGGCACGCAAGCAGGCATACAAACACAAGACAACGCAGAAAAGGCCGCCAACGTCTGTCATGAAAGTGAATGCGAGCGGCATGAACAGCGGAGAGAGCACGAGGACGAGAGTGCCGAAGAAGGCATTTCCAGCATTGACTCCCGCACGAACCAACGTGCGGTGCGCTAAGAAAGCGGTAGCCATGGCCATGAGCACCGTGGAGGAGCGAATGGCTGTGAATGAGGGGCCGAAAAGTTTGATGAAAAGAGCGCCAAGATAAAGCTGCCAGCCGACCATTGCCGTAGCGCAGCCGTTGTAAATGAGGTGGCCTGTTTGAGCGAGCAACCGTGCGCTTTGAACATAGGACCAGTCGTCGGTAATTCCGATCTCCGCAATCGGATATGTGGCCAGTGCACATAACAGAAAGATGAAGACACACCCAAGTCCGGCGAGGCGTGATTTCGATGCGGAGCTCATGGAAGATCCTCGATGTTTTCCAAGGACGCGGCTTCCGCCGCGTCACAAGTGGGTGGCCCAGGTATGGCGATGCAAATCGACGACGGAGGAGGTGCCCCAGGTCTCGATCTTGAGACCTGGGATCGCACGGACCCCGGCCGGCCCTCCGGCGTTTCTTTCGGCTCTTTCGGCATGACAATGCCGGAACAAATTGTCAATCTTCAGAACCTTTGGGACTGCTTGCCGCCAGCGGCAGGCCACGGCGTTGAGATCCGAGTCACCCTCGGGATGTGGTTCGCCACGCCCAGATTGTAGCTGACGCGTGGACAGTCGGTTCTTTCTGCGCCTGACTGCGCCGCGGGATCTTCTCCAGGCGGCCGTAGTAAACGTCGGCCGGGGCCCAGGTTGCCGATGCCTTCGTGGTAGCGCCACTGGTTGTCACGAACTCCATCAATCTCGCCGCCAGGAAATTAGAGCACATGTGAACAAATCGGGTGATAAAGCATCTATGATTGAATGAAAAGGGGGCGTTGTGAGTGGAGTCGACGTCGCGATTGTGATTCCGGTTTTCAATGACTGGGAGCCACTCGTGCGACTACTGGACGAAATTAACGAAACCCTGAGCGCAGCCAAGCTGAAGGGCCGCGTGGTGGTGGTCGATGACGGATCGAATATCGTCGAAGACGGGCGACTACGGGGGCGGATATATGCGAGCCTGAGCACCATTGAAATGGTGCACCTGATTTCGAACCAAGGGCATCAGCGCGCGATTGCCATAGGGCTGGTACACGTATCAAAGAGCGGGATGCAGGTCGAGTCCGTGGTGGTGATGGACGGCGATGGAGAGGACCGGCCGGACCACATCCCACAGCTCCTACGCGTGCTGCGGAGCGGCGACTCCAGCGTGGTGTTCGCTGCGCGAACGGAACGGCATGAGGGCATCCTGTTCCGGGTGATGTACCAGGTCTATTGCTTTCTGTACCGGCTCATGTTGGGGGTGCCGGTGCGGTGGGGCAACTACAGCGCAATGCGCGTGAGCGCGCTATCGCTGCTGACGATGTCGCCGGATTTGTGGAATCATTACGCCGCGGCGGTGGTGCGGTCGCGCCTACGATTTGGCGC
>DASXFF010000200.1:0-6028 GCA_036489735.1 Occallatibacter sp.
CGCCACAATGCGCGCGGTAGCGTCAATCGGTCCGCCGGCGGGGAACGGCACAATCATGGTGAGTGGATGTGATGGAAAGACCTGCGCCGAAGCGCGCTCGATACTTCCGAGAGCGGCAGCAAGCGCGAGCGATGCAACAAACATCATACGGTTCGGCATGGTCGTATATCTCCATGCGTGAGGCGATGGTGTACGACTGCGGTGGTCGCGCCCTTAAGCGCGATCCTGGAGCGCGATTGAACCCATACCGACGGTCAGCTAAAAAGAGAATTGGCTAACTTCTTTCATACCCGTTACCAGGTGGTTATGGTCAAGGACATCGACTGGGAAAGCCGCATCGGGCGGCGGCTGAGGCTGCGGGACCTCCACATCTTTTTCACAGCCGTGCAGCGCGGCAGCATGGCGAAGGCAGCTCAAACGCTGGGCGTAACACAGCCTGCCGTTTCCAAGGTGGTCGCCGACCTGGAGCACACGCTCGGGGTCCGTCTTCTTGACCGTGGCGGGCGCGGCGTCGAACCCACGAAATACGGCCGCGCATTGCTCGCGCGTGCCAATGCGGCGTTCGATGAGCTAAGGCAAGGCGTGAGAGACATCGAGTTCCTGGCGGATCCGACCGTCGGTGAGGTGCGGATAGGATGTCAGGAGACCTTCGCGGCCGCGATCCTGCCGTCTGTCATTCATCGATTTTCGCAGGCCTATCCGCAAGTGGTTCTGCACGTGGAGCAACTGGGCTCGCTTGCAGCGGAATCTTCAGCTCTGCGCGAACGAACCATCGACCTGGGAATGTTCCTGTTGGTGAAGCCCCACGATGACAAGCATTTCGCGGATGACTTGAATGTGGAAGTCCTCTTCCTCGAACAAATGGTGATTGTGGCCGGAAGAGAGAGTCGATGGGGGCGCCGCCGCAAAGTCGATCTCGCCGAACTCATCGACGAGCCCTGGGTCTTAACCGAATCCGATACGTTGAGTTATCTACGCCTGGCAGAGGCGTTTGCAGCACGTGGCCTTGGCGCGCCGAAACGGATTCTGCAAACGCTTTCGTCGCACCTTCGCGTCAATTTGGCCGCCTCGGGATCTCACATAACGACGCTGCCGAATTCTACCCTGCGCGTTTATGGCGACCGGTTTGCGTTGAAGGCGCTCCCAATAGACCTGCCCGCCCAATCGTGGCCAGCGGTCGTCGTAACGCTGAGAAATCGAACTTTGAGCCCCGTCGTCGAGCATTTCATTCAGCACGTCCGGGATTTCACGCGGCCGATGCGCGCCTCCAGTCAGTCGCGACGGTAGTTTTCGAATTGGCGAGAGTATGCCTAAGGCGGAGGCCGCATGTCCGCTATGGGTCAAAAACGTCGGGTCGCAGGGACCCTCCGATGTCGGCTTTCGTCAAGAGCGGACATTGCAATAGGCCGATACAGGTTCCCCGTACGCCGGTAACTTAGACCACGGTAGCACGGCAACAGCGCGCGAGCCTACAACCGTGTTACCTTAATGAGCGCACTCGGCATGAGACAAATGCTCGATTGCGCGGCCATCGAGCCATCATCATCGAAGCCGCTCAAACCCATCCGAAGCCTATTGGCTCAGCGCACGGGCAATACGGAACCCAGTATAGATGCTCCGAGTTTTTGTGTAGTTTCCGATGCGGTGCGCCGAGCGAAGATGGTCCGGCAAGGCGCTAAAGGACCCGCTGCGAATTGCGCGGTTGACGCAATCGTCGCCGGTGACCCACGCCGAGCCGTCGACCGGCGCGCCATTATAGGTGACGTGGAAACAATCTTCAGTCCACGCCTCGACATTGCCCACCATATCATAAAGTTCGAATTTGTTCGGCGCGAAAGAGCCGACCGGCGCCGTTTGCTGGGCACCGAATAGGCCACAGTCTCGGCAGTTCGCATTGTTCTCGCCGATGGCATTCCCCCAGGGGTAGACCGTCGTCGTCCCAGCGCGCGTCGCATATTCGTACTCAGCCTCGCTCAGCAGCCGGTAGGGCTTGCCGGTCTTCTTCGCCAGCCACGCGACATAAGCCTTTGCGTCATTCCACGAGACATTGATCACTGGCCGCCGGCCGCGGCCCCAGCCCTGATCATCCGGTCTGTACCTATTGCAGCCCTCGTCGGCAACGCACGCATCCCATTCGTCGAAGGTCACCTCGAACTGACCGACGGCGAACTGGCGTGCGATGATCACCGTGTGTTGCGGACCTTCGGCGAACATGCGTCCCGGCTCGCTTGTGGGCGAGCCCATCGTGAAGCTGCCATGCGGCACCACGATCAGGGTGGGACAGTTCATGCATTCCTGGAACGTGTCGTTCGGGTACAGTGCCTTTTCCTTCGCAATGGATAGCGGTTCAATCGCGGACTGCTGCGTCGCCACCGGAGCCGGCACTGGCGTAACGGGCGGATGCGACGTGGGCGATACGGGTGTGGGTTCCGACGATAAGGCAAACCAAGCGCCGATGGCTCCCGCTAAGACAATGGCAAGGAGCGAACCGCCGGCCAGAACTTGCCATGATGTCCGCCACACCGGGCGCGCACCTGCCTCGCGCTGACGCTCCTCTTTCTTGGCGAGACGCTGTTCCTCGGCTACGCGGCGCTTTGCTTCCGTATCCCCACGCTGGCCCTGTTCCTTGACCCTGCGCTGCTCGGCTTCTGCTTCGCGCTGCTGGCGCTCATTGTCCGCCCGCTGACGTTCAAGAAAGGTCGCCTCCCGCTTGCGCGCTTCCTCCTCCTGGCGTCGGGCATCGGTTTCGTCGAGCTCCCTTTCGTCCTCCGCACCCTGCCGAGCGACCGCTTGCTCGTTTGCAACGCGCGCCTCGGGCGACAACCAAGTCTTATTCAGCGCGTCGCGAATGTGTCCACAAAAGCGCTCGATTGCTCTTCTAACCTCAGTGGAGTTGAGGTCCATGTGGCGAAATTCGCGCCAATCGACGTATTGACGCTTGGCGATAAGCGAAAGGACGGGGTCTTTCTCCCGTCGAGCGCTATCCTCCAGTGCTGGAACTTGGATATACAAAACAGGAAATACGAGGTCGCTTCGGCCAAGCGCCGCTTCGCGAGCGAGAAACGCGTCGAGTTCAACTCGACAATAGGGACTGGCAACGACAGTCGGCGTGATGATTGGAATGAAGAAGACGGCTTGTGCTACCGAGTTTTTGATTTCACTTTCCCACAGCGATCCAGATGGGATTGCTTCTTTGTCCTGCCAAATGCGGAACGTCTTTGCCGTACGGCCCAGTTGGGCGCGTAATTCGTGTTGAATGCGCTCGCGCAACGCTGACAGCGCGCCAAACGCACCTGCATCGTCTTCTCGCGAGTAGCTGAAGAAGCCGACGAGTTCTGGTAGATCGGCCAGCGATGACATTGGGGGATCGGTACGTTCAAGATGGGTAAGAGGTACAGCACCCTAGCAAAACCGAAGCACTTTGAAACCTCTCGCGCATGCAGGTCCAGGCCACCGCACCTGCAACCATCCTATCCTTTCAAGCTCGGCGTCGAACTGTCCGCATAGTACACACCGGGACCGCAGGGGCGCCCTATTATTCTCCAGGAAACCGACAATACGTGATGGCTATCACACGCCTTCGCCCGGTCTGCCGCGACCAATGAGGGACCCCATCATGAGATGGAGCAACACACAGGAGATCACCATGAGCAAGACCCTCAAGACCGTGTCGGCCCTCGCAATCGCGGCGGCCACTCTCACTGCAGTCACCCTCGCAAACGGCAGTGCCGCATCCGCCCATCCGCTGAATGGAGCCCACCGGCTGCCGTTCTTCAGAATGCACCAGCCCGTATTCTCGTGCCTCGCCTGCAACCTTCCGCGGCCGCACCCGACGTGGGGTAACCACCCCTGGCGCTTCCACAACTGGGGCTATGGCTATAACCGCTGGTACTGGGACCGCTATCGTTACCGGTACGGCTTTGTACCGCACCCGGGCGCGGTCTCGTTTGCTGCACCGGCGGCGGTCTCTGCTCCGGCCCAGGCTTCCGCTGGACCGCAGAACTGCCTGACCGAGCAGAAAATGCCGGACGGCAGCGTGATGTTCGCGGATGTCTGCAAGCAGGTCAGCGCGATCGCGCCTCCGCCATCGGCCGATCCTCGGCAGTAAGCCAAGTGAATCCGACGTGAAACAGGTCGAAGAAAGCGGGGCCGCCCATGCCTTTAGGACGGCCCTGCGCATTTTGGCTTCACGGGGGCGCCGTTCCAGCTACGATTGCAAACGGCTCATTTGTGAAAGTGGATTTCAGCTTGGCGGCCGTATCGGCCGCGATGCAGATAAAGCTTTGATCCCAAACCGCGCAAAGCAGCGCGCCCATCGGCCGGTTCGTTTCCACGACAAATTCTTGATTGGTTGATTAGCCGGACGCCCATCAACCATACATCGCTCGGTTCACAGTTAAGGTTGACGCGTTGAAAGCGTAGCAGACAGCCATTCTTCGCTTATAAGCGATCACAGCAGCGGAAAATAGCAACGTCCAAAGAAAACGGACTCGCAGTCATGAAATTAATATTTCCATTCATGGCGCTCCAAGTCGCCGCGTTAATCTTCGCAGCTCCAGTTTCAGCTCAGGACGCAACCTCAGACCACGCAGCCGCGCGGATCGCCTGCGACACCGAGTGGGATTTTCACAAGCCGACCTCGCAGTACCCTGAGTTCCTTCAAAAATGCCTGGCGAATAATCCGTCCGTAGTGACCGCAAGCAAAACACCCATCAGCACTCCCACACCGCCGCCCGATCGATATGCGCAACGCCAGCCTGCAGCCCCCAGACATCTGGTCAACTCGATCCGCGAGGCCCAAGCGTACTACGGCCAGGGCCCCTCGCCTGTTGTAATCGCATCTGCTCGTCAGATTTCACCGAACCTGATCGGGTTATCCGATGCACAAATCAGACGCCGTCTTATTCCAGAAGATACACGTCAAGGAATGCAACACGGCGATTGGGTAGACGCACCCAGCGGCGTAATTATCCCCGGCCCCATACCCTACCGTTCTCTTCAAGAGGCGTGGAATACAATCGAAATCCCGGCCGATGCGGACAGCACCGGCATTGACCCAGAGCTTGAGGCGCGAGCGTCGCACTTGTTTCCCCTGGCGAGTCAGCAGGACGAGCGCGCAAAATACATCATCAACGAAATGAATTCGGCAGAAGACCGGAAGCAGGGCCACTCATACTCTTGGCAAGTGCGGTGAGCCGGGTCGAGGGGCTTCGCCCCTGCACCGGCAACGAGCGCGGAGTGACGCAGTCACGGTATCACCGGTGACACCCTTCCGACGCCGAGCCTGCAACCGTGATACAGCCTAGCCGGGGCCGATAACTTGGGGGGACCGACTTACCGGGCCGCGGTTCTGCGGCGGCAGGCGAAGGGGATCGGACCGCACGGCCGCTCATGCCACAGGAGATGGAGACGATGTAGCCGTTAACCGCTCTGATGCGCTGGGGCCTTCCATCTGCACCATGCTTCAATCTCTTTTTTTACCCGGTGCGCCGTCCACCATGCTTGGTCGGCGGGAAACCGGGTGAGTAGGTCGATGACATACTGTTCGGCGGGGATATCGGACCGGCCAGGAGGGACATTGTCGAAAGCTTTGCTTGCCTCGGCCATTTCTTCGACCGAAATCTCAATGACCGTATGCTTGTCATAGCGCCCGCGCATTTCCTCTTGCTCGGTTTCCCATAGGACCGCCAAGCGGTATTCGACGCGCACTGCAATAGCGAGCGCTTCTTCCGCGGCGAAGTTTTCCAAAAGGAATGAGTACGTGTGTTTCGGCGTGGGGTCCGACCAGAATCGGCAGCGGGGTCCCATTATCCCGATTCAACAAAATCAATAGCCTGGAGGGGTCCCAGTGATGCCGATGGGGATCATTTTTCGATCAGCATTCACATGCTGGGACCTCGGCGCACCGCCTGTTCGCGGACTTGATAAAACCTATAAGGTTCGTTTTGGCTGAGTTATGTGATGTCCAGCACACGCAAATCTCGTTTCCCTGCGCCCATGTGCGCCAAAGATGTCCCAGCCGAGCTTG
>DASXFF010000009.1:0-4392 GCA_036489735.1 Occallatibacter sp.
ACTTCCATCCTCAAGCTCGACCGCGCAGAGCGGGTTGCCGCCGAGGAAGAGTTCGATGAGACCTTCGATGAGGACGTGGCCGCATAGGCCATTTCCTTCACGCAGAAGCCCGGTGAAAGCCGGGCTTCTCTTCTGCTAACGCCCGCACGTTCGCGCTCGCAAGAGGTGTTGCTATGAGCCACATCGCCGCCAGCTTTCTCAGACGTTGTTTTGCCCCCGAAGAGACGATAGCCGTCCTGCTCCGCAGACAGGATGCCGCAGCTCCCATGCAACGAGTCGTGCGATTGGAGCAGGTTTTGGAGACATCGTATATGGCGTGGCTCTCCTACGAGAACCAACATAGTCGCAACAATATCTATGTCGCTGCCAATCCGCTTCGCCCTGGCAGCCGCAAACGCACGAAGGAAAGCATCGTATCCGTCCGCCATCTATATATAGATATCGACACGGATGGAGATGCCCGTCTCGCTGCGCTACGGGCATCCGAGTTGGTGCCGACGCCCACCTCGATTCTCTCGACATCCCCCGGAAAGTATCAGGTTCTTTGGCGCGTCGAAGACTTCTGTTTCGAGCGTCAGGAACAGACGCTCAAGCTGCTCGCCATCGCCTTCGGCGGCGATCCCGCTTGCACCGATTGCAACCGTGTCCTTCGTGTCCCCGGTTTCCTGAATCGCAAGTACGATCCAGCCCACCGCGTCACCGTCGAATATCCCGACGATTCCATCTGGACGCCCGATGATTTCCGACTCGACGCAGGCGCAGTAGATGCCATGCTTTTCGGCAAAGCTATGGCTTGCCGCAAACGACCATCCAAGCACAGCAATTCGGAGAAGGCAATCAGCCGGTCGCGGTTCTCGCCTACGTCACCGCTGATCTCGCGCAACTCGGGAAGCTCCGCGCCTTCCGTCTGCGAAACATCGAAGACATAGGCCGAACGGAATCCAACCAAGACCGCCGTATTCTGCTTGGTGATGTCCTTCTCGGCTTCCTCGTCCTTCTTGCGGCGAACGCCGATGATGGGGGCAAGAATGCGGATGCCTTTCTCGCCCTTCTTCACAGAGCGGCCAAGCTCTTTCCATTTCCAGAATCCGGCCACTCTGATCGCATCGGGCTTCTGTCGCGCTATCTCCAGAATGTTATGCGATTTCCGGAAGTCATCATCGATGAAGCGCAGGACACAAATGTTTGGCTCCTGCGATTGCTAGAGAAGCTGCGAGAGCAAGGAGCGCGCGTCACCCTGGTGGGAGACCCCGATCAGTGCATCTACTCATTTGCAATGGCAGACGCGGCCAGCTTATTCGCTCTTCGGGACAAATGGCAGATACCCGAGAATCCCTTGGACAAGTCGTTTCGATGTAACGATCAGATTGCAGTCGCCGTCAAGAACATGGGGTCGAATCCAGGCTTCACAGGCTGCGGAGATCCGGGTGGCAAATATAGACGTCCTTTCGTGTTCCGTGAGATGAACGCGAACTTCCAGAATGGAATCGGTGTCTTCAACAACCTGCTCACTAAAGCCGGAATTGCACAAACTGAGAGTGCTATCGTCTGCAGAGCGAATGATCACCTTGAGTCCGTTCGAGGCCAGGTCAACTATGTGAACCTCACAGGAATTACGAAGCGTCTTGCGGAGAGCGCATTTTGCCGAGATTGCCGGAAGGAGTACAAGGCAGCTTTCGACCGTGTTGAGGGCATCCTGCGCGAATTGATCTGGGACGACAAGACTTGGGAGGCATTGGACGAAGCGCCTGAATCGGCAGCCGCAGAGCATTTTCGCGAGACTGTTTGGAGATTTGTAAAGAGTGACAAAGGATTGCCGCCGGTGAGCTTGAATGGGGATGTTTGGATAGCGACGATGAAGGATAGGATGGCAGCGCTCATCGCTGCTCTTGGAGCTTCACCTGTGCCGACGCTGGGCAAGAAAATCCAAAAGCGCGGACTTGAACAAAAACAGTTCGCACTGCCTCTCTTTGAAGAACAGAAGCTTTTTCCAAGCATCCGCCATGACACAATTCATCAAGTCAAAGGTGAAAGCATCGGTGCAGTTCTCGTCATCGGGAGCTCCAAATTCTGGAATTCAGTCGTGACCTCGGTCACAACTGGAGTCAACAACGAAGATCGACGACTGGCTTACGTGGCCATGACACGAGCGAAGCATCTTCTAGTTCTTTCCCTGCCAAGCAGCCACTACGACAAGTGCATCAATCACTGGCGCGAGTGGGGATTTGAGACGGCCGAGTCGTAATACTGGATCACTATGAAGGACAATCACCGTCCGTCACAACATACCAGGGCACCTTCTTAGACTGAAACAAATCCGGGTAACGAGTGGTGAGAAATGTCAGCATCCGCGCGCACCCATCTTCCTTCCGCCATGAATCGCGCTGAACTTGATCGACAATAAGTGGCAGAAAATGTGAATCATCATTGAGGGTAAACATGCTGAGCTTACGAACGTTGATTTCCTTGAGCCAATATCTGGCACTACAGCCCGAAGCCACGGTCAATCTATTGGCTCAGAAATGCGGGGCTCCGACTGCTTGGGGCGGCCTCCGCGGCCCACAACTGATTCACGAATACCTCCGGAATCTATCTCCAGGAACTCACAGGGAACTGCTGGACGAAATCTGTCGCTCTACTCGTATGTTGCGCAACGACGTTTCGCCCAAATATCTCTACGACGAGCGTTGGACGGATCTTCTTCGTTGCCTTTTACTCGACGGCTATCAGATCCATGGGGATTACTCGACAGGCTATTCCTTGACGGCATTATCCGTCAGAAGCGCGACGACGGAGGCATGGCAAAGACTCTGCTTGCCTTTCTTCGCCGCACCGATGAAGGCACGCTTTCCCGGCTGTTGGTAGAGTCGAGTATCCTGCTTGCGGCTTCGCGTTCGAATCCCACCACGGTACTCCGTGATGCGGCCAGCACGTACAAGGTGGACACCGAAGCCATCACCACGAAGGTACGGCAGGAGTTCGCCGCGAAGGAAAAAGCGAAGAAGGCAACACAGCCCGCAGTGAAAGCCGCAAAGAAGGCGGCATAACTCTCCATTCAATGAGGGGCGGCGTTGCCGCCCCTCATTTTTCGCCCGCAAAAAGCGGCAGGGAGAACCCGTGCTGGTTTCTCCCTGCACCCTCTACCCGCCTGGGTTCCGGCCTTCGCTCGCCGGCTGCGCAGCAGGAGTCGAGTTCCTCCTCCTGCACCTTCCCCTCAAGTAAAGCGCGTTCCCCGCCGCCGTGCCATACACCCGCCGCTCTGTCGCCAACTGCGATATATGCCTCAGCGCAGTACATGGTTGCAGCTGCATTGCGATTCGCGACGACTCCGTCAGGACTGGTGTGGCGCTGCCTCCGTAGCCCTCCACGTGACTTTCCTCTGCAGGTGTAAGCCTTCTGAAGGCAAGGAGGTTTCTCTTCATTGCGTTGACGGATGTCGGCGAAACTGTATACTGTGCATGGACAGTGTACAGATGACCAGAAAAAAGACCAAGCTGCAGATCGACGTAGAATCGCCGGTCGCCGTGTACCGACAAATTGTCGATGGGTTGCGCGCGAGCCTAGTAGAGGGCGAATTGCGCCCGGGCGATGCGCTGCCCTCGGTCCGGCGGCTGGCGATCGAACTGGGGATCACCTTCAATACTGTGGCGCTGGCGTATCGCGAATTGGCCGAGGAAGGATGGCTGGATCTGCGGCACGGGCGGCGCGCCACGGTGGTGGAGCGCACGGCGCGGGAGGGAGCGAGCCGGGAGCGGATGGAGATGTTTCGGCGGCGGCTGCGGGAACTGACAGCAGAGATGCGGGCCGAGGGAGCGAGCGCGGGCGCACTAGTGCGCGAACTGCGAGGGTTGGCGGAAAGGTTGGCGGGCTCATGATCGCAGTGCGATGGTTCATGCCGATAGCGGTGGCGCTGGTGGCGACGCTTTGGCACGTGGTGCCGTGGCTGTCGCTGCGCGAGCGGCTGTTTGGCGCGACGGTGACCGAGGACTTTCGCGAGCGCGAGCGGCCGGCGCTGGTAAGGGAGTACGAGTTGCGGCTGTTGCCGTGGACAGTGGCGGCGGTGGCGGGATCGCTGCTGGTGCAGTTGGTGACTCATACGTTCTGGATGTGGGATATCGGGTTTTGGCTGGCGGTGCTGCTGGCGGGCGGCTGGAATGTATCGCGGATGTTCAACCGTATGCCACGGGTGGCGAGCGGTGCGGCGCGAGTACGGAGCGCGGAACTGACGGACGGCGATTCGGATGCAACCCGAAGTTGGACGCCGATCCTGGTGGCACTGCTGGCGGTTCCGTTGGTCGCACTGGCGGCGACTGCGGCGTATCTGCACGCGCACCGGGCGCAACTGCCGGAGCGGCTTCCGATGCATTGGGATTTGCAGGGCGCGCCGAACAG
>DASXFF010000039.1:0-1966 GCA_036489735.1 Occallatibacter sp.
TTCGCAATGACGTCGGCTTGCTTGCTGAGGAGTACGATCCCCGGCGCAGCCGCTTCATGGGCAACTTCCCGCAGGCCCTCTCCCATATCGCGCTTGTGAATGCGGCGAGGATGTTCTCGTCTGATGCGGCTTCCGATTCGCTACGGCCATGGCATGCGGGAACGAATCACCGGTCGTGAGAGAGTGCAACCATTTCTATTCGGACCCAATCTTAGATGGCAGCCGGGCAAAGAACCAGTTTCAGGTTCACCGTTTTGCGGCCCGGCAATCTAAGGAGCACTTATGATTCGGAAGTTGAAATCGGGCGAATACCGCCTTTATTCACGCAAGAAAGACGAATCCACAGGACGACGCCGCAACCTTGGCACCTTTTCATCGCTTGAACGCGCCAAGCAGCACGAGCGCGAGGTTCAGTATTTTAAGAAGCATTGAACTTCAACGAGTAGGCATTCGATGGCTGCATCAGTTGCTAACTCAGGCAAGGGCGTAGAAAAAGCCCATGAATTGATGCGAGAGCGAGCCACCTACCAAGCCCACATAAAATGTCTGTGGGTTTTCGCTACTCTTCTGGAGACTGCGGGGGAAGTTTTTGCCGGATCGCGAAAAAGTTCTTCCACGGATCGCGAACGAGCCGTTTTTTCCAGGCCGCATAGTCGGCGACATGGAACAGGGGTCGGTCTTTCAGCTTGAGCTCATTCCAACTAAGCGGCAGAGCAACCGGCGCTCCCGCACGAGCGCGCGGGCTGAATGCCGCGACTGAAGTGGCGCCGCGTTCATTGCGAAGGTAATCGAGATAGATTTTTCCAGCTCTCGCCGACTTCGTCATCTTGGTCAGATAAAGAGCGGGCTCGGAGCTTTCCAGCTTGAGCGCAAAACTGTGTGCGAATTGCTTGATCGTCGCCCAGTCGTACTCCGGCTCGATAGGAGCGACGACATGGAGGCCCTTTCCTCCGGTGGACTTCAGGAAGGATTCGAGTCCAAGTTTCTTCAGCCGCTTTTTCACTTCGAGAGCCGCATCGGCAAGAGTGCGCCATGTGATCGCCACATCCGGGTCGAGGTCGAAAACAATCCAATCTGGATGCTCAAGATCGTCATTCCGCGAACCCCACGAATGCAGTTCAAGCACGCCCATCTGCGCCAGGCCCGCCAGCCCTTCCGGCGTAGATAGCGTGATGTATGGCTCCGGTTTGCCGGTCTTTTTGTCCGCCACTTGGATGGTCTCAAGGCCCGGCGGAAGTGTTGGCCCCGTGTGCTTCTGGAAGAAACAGGGCTTGGTTGAGCCCTCCGGACAGCGCACCAGCGATATGGGGCGGCCTGCGATCTGAGTTAGCATGTGCGGCGCGATGGCCCAGTAGTAGTCGGCCAGTTGCTGCTTGGTCAGCATCGAGTCCGCATCGAGATTCTTGTCGGGGTGGGTCAGGCGCACAGGAGCATGGGAAGCTGGAGGCCCGCTTTTGCTGGGCACGGCTTTTGCCGCGCGTGTCGATGAAACAGAATGAGACGCATGCTGTGAGCCTGTGCTTTGCCGCGCGCCGCGAGGCTTCGGCGCGGGATTGTCTTTGTGAACTTCACTGGCAGGTTTGTCTTCGCGTAATCCCTGGAACGAGGCCTGGCGGACAATGTTCTCAGCCGTCCAATTTGCAAAGCGCACCTGCGCCACGAGTTTTGGCGTCACCCAGATCGCGCCTCGGCGAGCCTCGCCTGGCGGGCTAGAAAATGGATTCCCGGACTGACGCAGCTTTTCCAATTGCGTTCGTAGATCGGCATGAGTCTTTTGTGTAAAGCCGGTGCCGGTGCGGCCCGCGTACCTCAGATTCCTGGATGCATCGTAGTAGCCCAGCAGCAGTGAGCCGACGCCGTGGATACCTGCGTGGCCCTTGGCAGGCAGGGTGAATCCTCCAATCACGAACTCCTGCTCATGAATGCACTTGAGCTTCAGCCACGTTGACGAGCGTCCGGATGTGTA
>DASXFF010000137.1:0-29667 GCA_036489735.1 Occallatibacter sp.
AAGTCTCATGCTGCAAACAAAAGACGGCCCCTATTTCAACGCCGACGACGCGGCCGAGGCTCCGGCCCAATACGCAGCCTTCGAAAGGTGGACCCAGGCCAACAATCTGCATTGGGCTGCCGTCGGCCTCGATATCGAGCCTAACTTCGCTCAGCTTGGGTCGCTCAGGCATCGCCCCTTGCGCCTCATCGCCATGCTCTTCCACAACAGCTTCGACAAACAGCGCATGGAACGCGCACAAGAGATTTATTCCAATCTGATTCGCCAGATTCAGTCGCAGGGCTATGCGGTGCAAACCTATACCTTGCCGTTCGGCCCCGTGGAACGCAATTTCCACACAAATCTTCTCGATCGCCTGCTTGGCACCGTCGATGTGCGGAGCGACGAAAACTATCTGATGATCTACACCAGTTATGCGAGGCCCGTTGGATCGTCCATCATTTTGCAACTCGGCCCCTACGGGCAAAGCATCGCCGTCGGCATCACCGATGGCCCGGCGCCCGCCGGCTCCGGCTTCGGCCCGCTCGATTGGGATGAGTTCTCCAGCGACTTGCTCGTTGCCAGCCACTTCACGCGTCACATCGGCATTTATAACCTCGAAGGCTGTGTGAGCCAGGGGTATTTGCCTCGCCTCGAAACGATGGATTGGAACGCGGCCGTGGTGCTTCCCGCGGCGTCGGTCTCACGCGCCAAGAGGCACGTAATGGCTTTTGGCATCGCGCTTTGGATCGCCGCACACCTTTTGTATTTTGCCGCCGTCGCTTTTCTGCTGGTGATTCTGCTCGCTTGGCGCAGGAGCGGCCACAAGCCGCGCGTCTTAGGCGCCAATTAAGCTCGTCTCGCCTGCTACCCTTTTCTTGAAAGCTCTTCTAAGGAACGCATCCGTGCAGCGCATCTGTGTCGATATGGACGAGGTCATGGCCGACACGCTCGCCGAGCACTTGCGCCGCTATAACCAAGCTTTCGACGAAGCCATTACCACCGACGACCTCGCCGGCAAAGGCCTGTGGGAGATCGCCCCCCAAGACCGCCAGACCGAGCTCCGCGCGTTTCTTGATGCCGAAGACTTTTTCGAAGTCCTGGAAGTCATTCCCGATGCCCAGCCGGTGCTCAAGGACCTTTCCTTGCGCTTTGAGATCTTCATCGCCACGCAGGCCATGGCTGTTCCGAACTCCCTCGGTCCCAAGTACCGATGGCTGCAGCGCCACTTTTCGTTCATTCCCCCCACGCATTACGTCTTCTGCGGCAACAAGTCCATTCTCCGCGCCGACTATCTCATCGACGACCAGCCCAGGAATCTCACTCGCTTTGAAGGCCAGGGATTGCTTTACACGGCACCGCACAACCTTACAGCAACAGGTTTTATTCGTGTGAACAATTGGCTCGAAGTCGCCGACTATTTTGCTTCCATTCCGGCCTGACTCCGCTCCGCACCTCGATTTCAGCGAATCGTGCGCCAGTACCCGAAATGCATGCCAAATTCGCGGTAAATCCTGCCCCAATTCACTCGGAGAAGTAACCAATCACTCTGAGCCGCGTTTCAATAAGTAATCTTTCAGTAAACATCGGGGGTTTCGATCCAGACGGTTCTGGCTTGTTTTTGCTGGTACGATTTCTTCGAGCCAAATCAGGGGGATTGCGTGGCGTGAACGGGCCCATGGCTATGGGCCGAGCGGTGGAGGTATGACTCCGATGCAGAGCGAAGAAGCTTCTCCGCTCAACGGGAATGCCGAACCCGACCCCGATGGATTTAGAAGGCGAATCTGGCTTGCCGGTGCGATATTGGCCGCGGCTGCCGTCGCCGCTTATCTCCTGTTGGCACTGCTCGTATTCAAGGATCTTTCCCCGGGCCTATCAGCCCTCGCCGTCCTCGCACTTTGCGCGTTTCTCCCAAGGCTGGGGTATGTTTTAGGTCGCCGTGCAGCGCTTGCGGCGCAGGCCCCGCCCGTTCCGCACTCCCACAACGGAACCGATCTGCATATCCTGCGAGCGATTATTGACAGCCTTCCCGATCTCATTTACGTCAAGGACACGAATAGCCGCTTTGTGCTGGCCAATCGGGCGATACGAAATTACATGACCGGCTCTCCCGAGCATTCGTTGCTCGGACTTGATGATTCTTCGTTTTACCCCAAAGCGCAGGCAGAAAGCTTCTACAACGACGAGCAGAAGGTTATGCGCACCGGGGAGCAACTGGTCAGTCAGGCGGAACTCGCGCAGGACAAAGACGGACAAGACAAGTGGCTCCTGACCACCAAGGTGCCTTTCCGCGATGAAAGTGGGAAAATCGTCGGCATCATCGGCATCGGGCGTGACGTCACCCTCCAAAAGCGGAGCGAATTGGAAGCGGTCAACGCGCGCATTCAGGCTGAGGCTGCCAGCCGCACGAAGAGCGAATTCCTGGCCAACATGAGCCATGAAATCCGCACTCCCCTCAACGGAGTCATTGGCATGACCGATCTTGCTCTGGATACGGACCTGACAGCGGAACAGCGCGACTATCTTGAGACGGTGAAGCTCTCGGCCGACTCACTGCTCAACGTAATCAACGACATTCTTGACTTCTCCAAGATCGAGGCCGGCAAGATCGATCTGGAGTCGATTGAATTCGATGCCAGAGAGTGCATCGAAACCACCTTGAGGACGCTTGTTCTTCGCGCTGAAGAAAGGGAACTCGAGCTGCTCTGCGACATTTCTCCAGAGATGCCCCCCATCGTTCGCGGCGACCCGACGCGCCTGCGTCAAATTCTCTTCAATCTGGTGGGTAACGCCATCAAGTTCACCGCCGAGGGCCAGGTGGCGTTGACTGTGGAAGTCGAGGCGACGGAGAATGCGCACTGCATCGTCCACTTCGTAGTCGCCGACACCGGCATAGGGATCCCCAAGGACAAACAATCTGTCATCTTCGACGCCTTTACCCAGGCCGATACATCGACTACGCGCGAGTTCGGTGGAACCGGCCTCGGCCTCACGATTACATCCCGCCTGGTCAAGATGATGGGTGGGAAAATCTGGGTGGATAGCGAACCCGGAAAAGGCAGCGAATTTCACTTTACGGCGCGGATAGGCCTGGGCGATACCGCTGCTTCGCGGCAGCCCACCGGTTTGCCCGACGGGCTACTGCACGGCGCACGCGTACTCGTGGTAGACGACAACCAAACCAACCGCCGCATCCTCGATCGATTGTTGACGCGCTGGGGCATGCAGCCTGTCTGCGTGGAGGGTGGTCAGAAGGCGCTCGATGAACTCAACTCTGCGCAAGCGGCGGGCGATGCATATCCGTTGATCCTGACCGATATGCATATGCCCGGCATGGACGGATTCAGTCTGGCGGAAAAGATTCGCGCCCGGTCTGGCTGCCGCCACCATCATGATGCTCAGTTCGGCGGGCCGTCGTGGAGATTTGGAGCGATCGCAACAACTCGGCCTCTCTGCTTCGCTTACCAAGCCAGTTCGCCAGAGCGAATTGCGCGATGCCATCGTACGCTCGTTAGACCGGCGTCGGGGATCATCGGGTGCTTCAAGAGTGGCAGCCCCCGCAGTGGAACGCCGTGCACCCGTTCCTGGTGCCGCTCTCGACGTACTGGTGGCGGAAGACAACGCCATTAACCAACGCCTGGCTACACGCCTGCTCCAGAAGCGCGGGCATCGGGTTACTGTGGTGGGCAACGGGCGTGAGGCAGTCGACCTGCTCGAGCGCTCTACATTTGACCTTGTCCTGATGGACGTGCAAATGCCTCTGCTCGACGGCATAGCTGCGACCACGCTGATTCGCGAGCGCGAGAAGGCAACCGGCGACCACCAGCCTATCTTTGCGCTGACCGCCTATGCCGTGAAGGGGGATCAGGATCGATGCATTGCGGCGGGCATGGACGGCTATCTTTCAAAGCCGATTCGCCCCGAAGAACTCGACGCGGTGCTTCTGACCTGCGGTTCAAAACGGTCCGAAGCAAACCGGTCACCTGCCGAACTACAGCCGTAGAGTGGAAAGAAATGCAGCCATGACGAATTCGGATGCCGCAGCGCTGGAAAAATACGTGAATATGCCGGAACTGCTCGCTCGTGTCGAAAATGACCGCGAGCTGCTGGAAGATTTGCTCATGCTGTTTCGGGAGGATTTTCCGCTGCTCCGCGATGATCTGCATGCGGCGGTTGGGGCCGGCAATCCGGCCGAGGTCCAGAAGGTTGCACACACCCTGAAAGGAATGCTGGCCAACCTGTCGATCAATCGGGCAGCCCAGCTGGCCGCCGACATTGAGGCTGCGGCGAGAGCCGGAGAGACGCTGGGAATCCAACAGGCCATAGCCGCATTCGATCGTGAAGAAACTGGATTGCTAGCCGCCGTAAATACGTTCATGGTGAGTGGAGAGCGATGAGAATCCTTATCGCAGACGACGAGACGGTTTCATTGCGTCTGCTTGAGAAGACACTCAAGCGCGCAGGCTATGAAGTTATCGCGGTCAGCGATGGCCGGAAGGCGGCGGAGGAGCTATGCCGCCCCGATGGTGCGCGTCTCGCTTTGCTCGACTGGGTCATGCCCCAGCTCAATGGGCCTGCCGTCTGCCGGGCGGTGCGCCGTATACGCAGCCAGCGCCACGTCTATCTGGTGCTGCTTACTTCAAAAAACTCCAAAGAGGACATCGTCGAAGGCCTGGAATCCGGCGCCGACGATTACCTCATCAAACCCTTCGATCCCGGTGAATTGAAGGCCCGGCTGCACACCGGGAGGCGCATTCTGGAGCTCGAAGATAATCTGCTCGAAGCCCGCGAGGATATGCGCTACAAGGCGACCCATGACTCGCTCACTTCGCTGCTTAACCGCGGAACAGTTCTGGAACTGCTCGCAGCGGAGTTGCCCCACAAGCGGCGCGACAATGGATCCACCGCCATCGTGCTTGGCGACCTTGACCACTTCAAGCTGGTCAACGACACTTATGGCCACGTCATCGGAGACGAGGTCCTCCGCGAGGTAGCGCGGCGTCTGCTCGGAGCGGTGCGCTCCTATGACTTTGTCGGGCGATACGGCGGTGAGGAGTTCCTCCTGGTTCTGAACAACTGCTGCGCCGACAAGTCGATGGAACGTGCCGAAGAGATTCGCAAAGCGATTGGAGACACGCCTGTGCAGACGACACAAGGCTCGATTGAGGTCACCATCAGCTTAGGCATCTTTGACAGCCTCGGTTCCGATACCCGGACAGTTGAGGAAGTCCTGTGCGAGGTCGACAGCGCACTTTATGCCGCTAAGAGCGCCGGGCGCAATTGTTGCTGCATGGCTGCCGATCGTCGGCCATAACTCTGTCTTCATCCTCCGCTCCGACGAAAGCCGCTCATCGTGAAACAGAAAATCGGTGCGCTAAAATAAAGTATTGTCGGATTCGTTCTCCAAACAGCACATCACGCGCCGCCGCTTTCTCGTCACAAGTGCGTGCGCTGGCCCCGGTCTGGCCCTCTACAGTGGCGAGGTTGAGCGGCACTGGATCGAGATCACGCGCCACGACGTGATCCTGCCAGGCCTTCCACAAGCCTTCGACGGCTTCCGCATTGCGCAGCTCAGTGACATCCACATGGACGCTTACACGGAACCATTCTTCGTTCGCGACGCCGTCGATCACATTAACCGCATGAACCCGGATGCCGTCTTTCTCACTGGCGACTTTGTCACTCGCGGAGTTTTGCCAACGATGTGGGCCATCGCCTCAGGATGGCAATGCGCGAATCTGCTCAGGGAGCTCAAATGCTCCAACCGCTATGCGGTTCTCGGCAATCACGATGTGTTGATCAGTCGTCCAGCAGTAAGCGAAGCGCTCCGGGAAAATGGCATCACCGTGCTCGATAACTCTCATGTGCCTGTCGAACGCGCGGGCGCGCGGTTCTGGCTCGCCGGTCTCGACGATCCTACTGTTGGCAACCCCGAACCCCGCTCAGCCATCCCTGATGCCATCCTCAACGTGACGCACGAGCCCGTTGTTCTTCTTTGCCACGCACCCGACTACGTCGACGATCTGTTGACGATGCCTGTAGCTCGGGGTATTTCGCTGATGCTTTCCGGTCATACTCACGGCGGCCAGGTGCGCATGCCCTTCGCCGGACCGATGGTTCTCCCGCCGCTAGGCAGGAAGTATGTCGAGGGCTGGTTTCGTTTCGCGAATCTGCAACTCTACGTCAATCGCGGTCTCGGCACGGTCGGCGTGCCTTTCCGTTTCGACTGTCCGCCGGAGATTACATTATTTACGTTGCGAAGCTCCGCGGTTCCAACCTAGAAGGATTCGAGGAACCTCGCGCGTCTTTACGCCCCAGCGATCGTCATTCCATCGATGCGCAGCGTCGGCGACGCCACCGCTCCCCTGAATTCAAGATCCTTCCCAATGGCAGTGATATTTCGCAGCATCTCCGCAAGATTGCCAGCGACCGTCACTTCTTCCACGGCGTGCGTCAGGTGGCCGTTCTCAATCCACAGCCCTGTCGCGCCGCGCGAGTAGTCGCCGGTCACCAGATTCGTGCCAAACCCCATCAGCCCCGTCACGTAGAGGCCCGCCGGAACCTCGGCGATAATCTCTTCGGGGGCCAGCGGCCCCGGCTCAAGAAAAAGATTGCCGCAGCCGATCCCCGGCGCTCCCGCCAACCCTCGCGCCGCGTTGTGCGTGGACTTCATGCCCAGTTTGCGCGCGGTGTAGGAGTTAAGAAGGTAATTCCGTAGCACACCGTTCTCCACGACAACGGTGCGCTGCGAAGCCAGACCCTCGTCGTCGAAAGGCGAAGTTCCGAACCCTCCCACACCCGTCGGAAGCAGCATGATGTTGTCGTCCACAATGGTCACGTTGGCTGCGCCGATGGTTTCGCCAAGCTTGCCGGCTAAAAACGATGCACTGCGCCAGATCGAATCGCCCGAAGCGGCCTCGAAGACTGAGCCAATCAGCGACCGCGCCGTTTCCGGAGCAAAAACGATGGGAACGCATTGTGTGGCCACGCGCCGCGCGCCCAGGCGGCGCAGCGTGCGCCTCGCGGCTTCCGCACCCACAGCTTCAGGGCTTTCGAGGTGCGCGAAGCACCTCGCGCTCGACCACCAGCCGTCGCGCTGCATTCTGCCATTCGCATCCGTAGCCAACGGCGCAGCTGAAACACCCGCATAGCTGGTTCGATAGCTGCCCACAAATCCGCGCGAGTTGGCCATGGCCTTGCGCCCCGTCGAAGCGTCGAAGCTGCCGCCGTCGGAATTCGTGATGCGCTCGTCGGCCGCCATCGCCGCCGCCTCGGCCCGCCGCGCCCATTCAATGCGTTCCTTACCTTCAAGCGAGTACACATCGTCGAAATAGAGATGCAGATCGCCGTCCGCCTTGCCAAACTCGCCTGCCTCCGGCAATCCGGCGAATGGATCTTCTTCTGTCACCTTGGCCAGCGCAAGCGCGCCGTCGACAAGCTGTCGGATTCCGTCCGCGGTCAAGTCGCTCGTCGAGGCAGACCCCGACCGCTTCCCCAAAAACACCCGCAGCCCCAGGCCACGCGAGCCCGATTCCTTCAGCGTCTCCACCTCACCCATGCGCACGTTCACGCTGAACTCATCACCTTCGCGCACCACTGCCTCGGCATCGCTCGCGCCGGCCTTCACGGCCTGCGCGACGATATCAGCGACGAGTGCTTCGAGATCGATTGTGGCTTCGTTAAGAGTCTGAGCGGTTTGAGGCATGTTCTCAAGCTATCAAAACACGCTTGCATTTCTACGGTTCAGCTCGAAAAGGAAGGATTACGCCGTCAACCGCTCCAGCTGGTCAGGCTTCACGATCGTCAGGCTGGTGCCTTTGATGGTGATCCACTGGTCGCGCCGGAACTGGTTCAGCAGGCGCGTCACCGTCTCGCGCGAGGTACCCGCCATGTTGGCGATCTCCTCGTGCGTCAGCGCCATTGTGAATCGAATCTCCGGTTTGCCGTTGGCCGATGCGCGTCCCCAATCCAGCAGCAGCCGGGCCAAGCGTCCCGCGGCCGAGCCGGAAAGCGCCAGCCGTTTGGCATCGTGAAACACGGTCAGGTATTCGGCGCTCAGCGACTGCGCCGCGTGCATCGATGCGATCCCGTGCCGACCCAGAAACTCGACGAACTCCTGCTTGCGCACTGTCTTTACCTGGCAGGGTTCGATCGCTTCGGCCGTCACTTCGTGCGGCACATTGGCGAGCACTGCGCTCAAGCCCATCACATCGCCCGGTCCGGCGATCTTCAGGATCATCGTCTTGCCGTCGCGCGAGGTTGAAGAGATTTTGACCTGGCCGAAGCAGATCACAAAGACGTTGCGCGCCGCGTCACCCTCCGAGAAGAGCTTGGCTCCCCGAGCATGGCTCATCATGATGCCAATTTGGTCGTAATCCGCCAGCGCATCCGGCGTGAGGTTGCAAAACATCCTCAAATGCCGGTGCTCGCAATTCAGGCAATCTTCCGGTGCGTGATGAGCGTGGAGAGTAGCCATACATATACCGTTGTTCGCTGGGCGTTAGCTGAAGTATAGCTCAGATCGCGATCCGGAACCGAGAGTGGACTTAACCGCCCCAGCCGCGTTTCCGTCTCGCGATAGGCTGCGCTTCATCAGGGAGGCTACCACGGGAACGCGCAATGAAATGTGATTTAAATCACTTGGATCTGAGGGGATTCCTCTCGCCGCGGAGAGACTAGGCGGACCCCACCCGGTTGCCATGCCGCCGGCCAGGCACCACGCGCGTCAGGCAGCAGGTGATGTAAGCCCTCGACACCTCACGCGCCAGCTCCTCCAGGAGTCTCATTCGCAGGGGCGAGTAGCTTTCAAATGCCCGATGCAAAGCTTCAATTGGCATCAGCAACATCGATCCGGAACCGACCGCGCTCAGGGTATACGTGTGGCGCCGGTCTCCTAACACGGCGGCCAACTCCACCAGGTCCCCCTGCCGCGCCGGGCTCAATGTGACCCGCATCTGAAAACGCTCCGCTTTACGGACAAAGTCGCCCGAAACTACAACGTAGAGCCCCTTGCAGGTCTCGTGCTGGCGAAAAACCGTTTGGCCGGCCTCAAATTCGAGGCATCGCGTCTCCCCGCTCAGCTGACTCCCTGCATCCTGCGGGCACTCCAACAGCTCAGCGAGCGGACGCGCCGCAGCTGCTGCCAGGCGCTCGAATCGCGTGTCGGACTGATTGCTAACCATTTCCTCGCCCTGTTACCGCTTCCCCGGCTCCTGAATTGCACATCTGCCCCGGTTAAGATTCAACGGCAATTAGCTCTGAGCAGACCATCTTCCGCGCCGCCTCGCTCTGGGCCCAGACCTCCCGTAATTCAGTTCGATTTTGTTCGGATGGAATGGTGCGGTTTCCCCTTTCACCCGCCCATTTTGTCGCTCCGAAGAGCTCTCCCGCTCTCCTACGGCGCTCCCACAGGAAGCGCAATCAGCTCCTCTACGTCAACGCGTCGTGTTTCGGGCGGAACGCAGAGAACCGGCACGCGGGAAGTGGAAAGCAAAGCAAAAGCCGTGCCATGCGGCCCGCCCGTTCCGCTCACGCGCTTCACTCCGGCAACAAGAATGCAGGGGTGGCATTCGGCAATCGCTTCCTCGATGGCTTCTCTCGGATCGCCGTCTTTCACGATGCAATGCACCGGAGCCTCATTGAGCAGCCAACCGGAGCCGCCGCTGCGCGCATGGTGCGGTCGCGGAGGAAGCTTGACGCCAAAATCCTTGGGCGTGGCAGCGCACGGATCCTTGCCTGCCCGGATCTCGGCTTCTGTGCGAACATGCAGCAACAGGAGCGGCCGGCTAAAAGTTACAGCCAGCGAATACGCGGTTGCCGCTGCTACCGTCGCCGCATCGTTCGATTCCACGGCCAACAAAACCGGCCCACCTGGAGCCGGACGGTTCTTGCCCGCATTCCAGTCTGCGGCCACGGCCAGCACCGGGCACGGCGCCAGCCTCACGAGTTGTTCCGCGATGGCACCCACTACAACCGGTCCGGCGCCTCCCTGCCCTTTGGTGCCAATCACGATCAGCCCGGCGTCGTACTGCCGCGCCACATCAACCAGCATCCCGGCCACGGCTCCTTGACGCACTTCGGAGTGGCTGTGAATTCCTTCGCGCAGCAGCTCGCCCGCCAGCTTGTCCAGCACCTTGCGCGCCTCGGCATCCAGATGGCTCACCACGCTTCCTGGCAACCCATCCACCGCGACGTACTCCAATGGATCGAGCCCATGTGCCAGCACAATCCGCGCCTTATAGTTCACGGCCAGCTTGCGCGCATACTCCAGTGCCGCCTCTGCCTGGCCATCCAGGCCAGTCGCCACCACAATCGTCTTCAGTCCTTGATCGAAACTCATGATTCACCCCCGGGGTCCATTTGCTATCTCGTTCATTGGACTCTGAGTGTGCGCCTCACAAGCCGGGGGGAGCAGTGACATTATTCACCCCTACCTGTGATTCGAGTCACAACGCAAATCCTTGATTTTGCTGGAGAACCGAGAATTCATTGCGAAGACACTAGCGGTGCGCCTGCCTGGCAGCGTTCGCCTCAAGCGCTTCGCCGCCGGGTGTCGTTTCGGCGTCTCCTGGGTTCGTTGAGCCGCCGGCGCTCTGATTTGTCGAGTTGGCATTGGCCGGGCCAGCCACGCCGCTGACACCCTGACTCGCCGCCTCCGCAATGCTCATATTTGCGGAGCCCATATTCGAAATTGCCGACCCCGCCAGAATTGCCATGGTCTGTGGCGAAAGAATCTCCGGATGACGCCGTGCGAGAGGATAGCGGCCGAAGATCAGGTAATCCGCCAGCACGCCGGCGGCAACATATGGATCGAGAAGTGCCAGCGGAATCAGATCGCCGGTAAACACCAGCGAACCCGCCACACTTTTGCTCCGTCCACTTTCGCGGCGATACCCGGGGATCTGCGGAATCTCCATCAGCTGCAAATGGAGTTCCGGATGCTTCCGCGCATAACACTCAAGCTGGTAGGCGGTTTGCCTGGGCATGGTGATTCCGGCATCAGGTAGGATGCGGCGCTTGAACGCCCCCGGAAAGTACTCGTTCAGAATGTCCGACACGAAATCGGCGCAATTCCGGGTGATGAAGTTGAAATGCGGAACTTGTGGGCTGTCGTTCAGGCGCGCGATCAGAGCGTCGTCCTGTTCCGGAGTCGTTTCGAACCTGAAGGCATAAATGCGGCGCTCGAAGGCTGCTCCCACGAGTTGGTTCCAGCCCGGCATCAGGCGTCCGCCTACCGGCACGTTTCCCAAAACCGTCAAATGCGCATCGTGATAGGCCTGTCGCAGCTCGGCCACACTTGCGTGATCCACGTGCGTCGGAACCGTCAACGGATCTTCAACCGCGTAGAGGTGAGGCAGAAGCGGAATCGCCAGCCAATCGCGGCCTTTAATCCCTTCGTATCGCGAGATGACCGTGCCCAACTCGCCGGGGCCGCACCGCCGCAAGCGTGTAGGCGTGTCGGCGCAGATCCGCGCGAAATACAGCGCAACGTGCCCCGACGGCGACAGCACGCTGGAAAAGCCCGCGGCATCTTCGAGCAGCAGCGCAGCTTGCCCCGATGCGCGCTGGCACGATCCTGCGGCAAGCACGCAGAAGCTCGTCCAAAACCACAAAAATGCGCGGGGAAAGCGCATCGCAGCATCGACCTCCGGTGCTGGGGAATTTCAATCGGTCACTGAATGGTCGGGGGATCGAGCAATTCCTTTATAAGTCAAGACACCATCCGGCTCAAGGGGTTGCGGCGGAAGTTGAACAACGTTGGGTTTGATTCACTTTTCCGCCAATTGGTCGCTCCCACGAGTGGGGTGCACCTGCCCGGCATCTGGCATGAGCGCGACCCGCCCCTATACATCCACCAGCCCAATGCGCTAACTTGGGCGCGATATGAAATCTCATCGTCTTCAAGCTCTTCTCTCGGCTATCTCACTCGTCTTCAGCCTTCTTTGTTCAGCCAACCTCGCCGTTTCAGCCCAGGCTCCGGTCCCCGATTCACCCGCCATCGAGGCCCAGGCGCACGCCATGATCGCGAAGCTCACGTTGGCTGACAAAATTGAGCTCCTCGGCGGCGTCGACAACATGTTCACCCGTCCCATGCCTTCGATCGACCTGCCGCGTTTCAAAATGTCCGATGCCTCGGTCGGCGTGCGCACCTGGGGACCGACGACCGCCTATGCCGGCGGTGCCGCCCTTGCCGCCACGTGGGACACCGATTTTGCCCGCAAGCTTGGCCAAAGCCTTGGCCTCGACGCCCGCGCGCGCAACGTCAACTTCCTGCTCGGGCCCGGCGTCAACATCGCGCGCTCCCCCATCAGCGGTCGCAACTTCGAGTACCTCTCCGAAGATCCGTTCCTCAATGCGTCGCTCGTCGTTCCCTTCATTGAGGGCGTGCAGTCCGAGGGCGTCGCCGCCACCGTCAAGCACTACGCACTGAACGATCAGGAATTCAATCGCCACAACGCCAGCGCCGACATCGACGAGCGCACCATGCGCGAGATCTATCTGCCCGCCTTCGAAGCCGCTGTCACCAAGGCCCACGTCGACGCGGTGATGAACTCCTACAACCTTGTCAATGGCGTCCACTCCACGCAAAACAACTTCCTCAACCTCAAAGTGCTCAAGGGCGAATGGGGTTTTCAGGGCGTTCTCATGTCCGATTGGGATGCGACCTACGACGGCGTCGCCGCAGTTAATAACGGTCTCGATCTGGAAATGCCCAGCCCCAAATTCATGAATGCGAAGAATCTCACCCCCGCCGTCCAGAGTGGCCAGGTGAATGAGGCCACCATCGACGAACATCTTCAGCGCCTCTTCCGCACCGAGCTTCGCTACGGCTGGACGGACCACCCGCAGTTCGATCCCACCGACTCTACATATTCGGTCGCCGATCGCGCCGTCGCCCTTCAGGGAGCTCTCGAAAGCATCACGCTGCTCAAAAACGAAGGAAACCTGTTGCCGCTCGATCCCGCAAAGATCAAGAGCGTCGCCGTGATCGGCCCCGACGCCTATCCCGCGGTCACCGGTGGCGGCGGCTCTTCAGAGGCTCACGCCTTCGAACCGGTCAGCATCCTCACCGGCATCGCCAATCTGCTCGGCCCCAACGTGCATGTCTTCTATAGCGCCGGAATTCCCGACGGGCCTGGCCAAAAAGAATTGGTCACGCACGCTGACGCCGTCATTTTATCTGTCGGATTCAGCGCCGCAACTGAGCGCGAGGGCGCAGACCGCACCTTTACTCTGCCCACCGGCCAGGATGCGCTCATCCAGTGGGTCGCCGCAGTCAATCCTCGGACCATCGTCACTCTCACCGGCGGCGGCGGAATGGATACCAGCCGCTGGCTCGATAAAGTTCCCGTCCTGCTCCACACCTTTTATCCAGGCCAGGAAGGCGGCACGGCCGTCGCCCAAATCCTCTTTGGCCAGCATGACCCCGAAGGAAAGCTCCCCGTCAGCTTCGACCGGAGCTGGGACGAGAACCCTTCAACCAGGTGGTACTACGGCGACCCCAAAGACAACACCACGCTGCACACCACTGGCGTCGATGGCCAGCCTAAGGACTACACCGTTGAACACATCCAGTATGGCGACAAATTGATGGTCGGTTATCGCTACTGGACGACCACCGGCAAGCACCCGCTCTTTCCCTTCGGATTCGGCCTCAGCTACACCACGTTTAAATTCTCGAACCTAGGCCTCCCTGCCAAAGCGAAATCCGGCTCTCAAGTCGACGTCAGCTTCGACGTCACAAATACCGGCAACGCGGCCGGCGCTGAAGTGGCCCAGCTTTACGTCTCCGACCCATCCGCGCAAACCGATCGGCCCGAGCGCGAGCTGAAAGGCTTCCAGAAAATTCGCCTCGATCCCGGCCAAACCAAACACGTGACGATCTCGCTCGACGCGCGCTCCTTCAGTTACTGGGATCAGTCCGCGCAGAGATGGATCATCGATCCCGGCAAATTCGTCATTCGCGTCGGCGACTCCAGCGAGAACACTCCGCTCACCGCCGAAATCGACCTGCACTAGTTGCAACACAACCATCGTTGTCATCCTGAGCGGAGGTCGCTCGCTTATGGCGAGCGACCGAAGTCGAAGGACCCGCATTTCGGCCTCCAATATCTACGCCAAGGGAGAATTCATTTATGTTCAGGAGCTGCTTTCGGTCTTTTGCCTCCACGATTCTTGTGGTCGCCTGCGTCGCGCCCTCCCGCGCCCAATCCGCACCGCACCCGCAGTGGGTGGGCACCTGGGCCACCGCTCCAATGCTGGCCGAGGGTGGATTCAACGTTCGTCCCTTCAGCGCTACAACGCTGCGCGAGATCGTCCACACTTCTGTCGGCGGCACGCAGATTCGCATTCGCCTCACCAATGCCCTCGGCACCGATCCACTTGCCATCAGCGACGCGCATGTGGCGCTGAGCGCCGGCGGCGCGGCTATTCAGCCCGCCTCCGATCACGCCGTCACTTTCGGCGGAGCAACTTCCGTCAACATCCCGCCCGGAGCCGAGCTCTTTTCCGATCCCGTCGCGCTTGCCGTCCAGCCGCTCTCCGATCTTGTGGTCAGCTTCTATCTGCCTTCGCAGGTAATGCGCGCCGAGACCTACCACAACTTCGGGAACCAGGACAATTTCATCGCCAATGGTGACGTTTCTTCCGCGCCCGATCTGCCCACCGCAACCAAAATGTTCTCCTGGTACTTTCTCGATGGCGTCGACGTCGAAGCCGTCGAAGGCTCACGCGCCATTGTTACCTTGGGCGACTCCATCACCGACGGCGCACACGCCACCGAGGGCGCCAATCGCCGTTGGCCCGATGTTCTAGCCACGCGCCTGAACGCCGATCCCAAATTGAAAGATGTTTCTGTACTCAACATGGGCATCGGCGGCAACCGCGTTCTGAATGAAGTTGCCGGACCAAGCGCGCTCACGCGTCTCGATCGCGATGTGCTCTCGCAGAGCGGCGTCCGCTATGTGATTGTTCTCGAGAGCATCAACGACATCGGCCGGCTAGCGCACGTGACCAACCCTTACGACGACATCACCGCACAGCAGTTGGAGATGGGGCTCAAGCAGATTGCCGACGCCGCGCACGAGCACGGCATCAAGGCCATTGGAGCAACGCTCACGCCCTACGGCGGCGCTGGCTATTCGTCTGACAAGGGTGAGCAGGTTCGCGAAGCGGTGAATGACTGGATTCGCACCAGCGGCACCTTCGATGGCGTTGTCGACTTCGACAAGGCCACCCAGGATCCGACGAACCCCAAGCAATTCGCCCCTGCAGACGACTCAGGCGATCACCTGCATCCGGGCGATGCGGGCTACGCGGCCATGGGCGCAGCCATCGACCTGAGCCTCTTCGCCAAATAGGCTGCGTGGTTAGGCTCAGTCGCTTTGCGACATCAGCAGCTTTTCGGCTCCGGCCATGGGTAGATTCGTCGAAAGTTCTTTGAACTTCGACTTCACGTCGTCTTCCTGGTCGGAGATGCTCTTGAACAGCAATGCGCGCCCCGCAACGTGAATGTGCGTCTCCGTAATCTGCCAGATGCCATTGCCGATCTCCCGCCGTTCTACGTCGAACGAGCCCCCGGCCCGCAGATCGCCGAGCACTCCAAAGCCGAATTTTACGTTGTGGATCATCCGCCCTTGCAGGCTCGCGATGCGATGTTGCGCATCGTCGACAGTCATCTTGCCTTCCATCGCGGCAAACACACGAGCCTGGTTACTCGACGCTTTGAAGTGAGGATTCGGCGCGAAATGGAGTACCGTCCGGCCGTTCTGGTCCTTGACTTTGGTCCACAGAAACGCCTGCGGCAGCATGCTCAGCATCTGCCGCGCCTGCTGATCGTCGTGGTGGTCGCTCTTGTGCTGTTTGGCTTGCGCGGCTGCATTGTCCGCGAAGCCTTTCATCCGGGATTGCTGCTCGCTCGTGCTGAGCGGCTTGCCGTTCTCTTTCAGGATTCGCTTCAGATCGCCATTGTTGGTCTCAGCGACCCACTCAGCAATGGTGTTGCTTGGCTTTCGGTCGATGTCTAGATACAGCCATCGCGAGTGATCGTTGTCGTCGGCGGCCAACTCGGTGCGCACCGCCTGTTCCACAATCTGTTTGGCCTGTTGGGCAGGAATCGCACGAGTGCCGAGCAAGGCGAGCAAGATCGGAACTCCAAGTCTGACCAAGAATCGAGGTTGCTCCCAAACCCAAAGTTCGCGCCATTGTCGGCGCATGATCCCGCCTCCCGCGCCGTCTTAGTCGGCGCATCAGGAACCGCGGAGCGGCTCCCCTGGATAGGATGCGGCGACGAGTGCGAAGGAAACCCAACCGATGTCACCGCTAGGCGTGGCGGGTCAACTCACCCCGGCTGAAATAAACATCGGTGAAGAACAGGTAGCAAACGGCAAAGAAAAAGAGCAACCGCGCGAAGTTGGCTTGGGACATATTGAAGTACGCGGGGATAGGGTTGAGGACGCGGGCAAAGATGAAGTTGAGGGTAAAGACGTAAGAGCGGGTCATCCATTGGCGGTGAATGGCGATATGACGATTGCGCGCAGTCAGCAAGGCGCACAGCGTGCATAAGAACCATACGCTGGCCATCGTTCCGTTGGCCCAGGCCATGCCATCGGTGTCGTGCATGTTCAGCACAAAAGCTGCCGTGGAGGCGATGAACACTGCGCCCACGTAAACGCGCCCGACGATGCGGTGCCGCTTGAGATGGCGCTGGCGAAAGCGCTGGGAAAACTGGAATGGGCCGATCAGCAGAGCCGCCAATGCGGCGAGTGCGTGAGGAATGAGCAGAAAACGGTCGTGGATAATCCGTGCTCGATAGGGGTCATTGGTGTGGACTATCAGCGGGTACTCAGTGAAGATGAGCACCGAGATGAACGCCAGGACCAGCGCAGTCCAGAGAATGACTTTGCCCATAGAACGAGGAGGAGCAGCAACTGCGCGAGACGCAGGAATGGTGGACATTGACCTCTCCAGCCAAGCAGGGATGAGATGGGCCCAGGGGAAGAAACTTGGAATGAGTCTACCCCAGCCGGAACGCCACGCAAGCATTTTTCTCAGCGGTCCCGGCGGCATCGCAAAGAGCGGACAAGAAATCCGGATCGACCGAGGCTGCGGAGCACCGAACCGCTATGATTCCTTCTATGAAGCGAGTCCTTCTCTCCTGGAGCAGCGGCAAAGACAGCGCGTGGACGCTGAATGTTCTGCGCCGCGATCCCTCCATCGAAGTCTGCGGCCTGCTCACCACGCTCAACGCAGAATTCGACCGCGTAGCCATGCACGGAGTGCGCCGCGCAGTGCTTGAAGCACAAGCCGAGGCTGCAGGGCTTCCGCTGTGGACGGTCCCGCTTCCGTGGCCCTGCTCTAACGAAATCTATGAGCAGCGCATGGCCGAGGCCTGCGCCCGTGCAGTGGCCGATAGGATCGATGCCGTCGCCTTCGGCGATCTGTTCCTCGAAGATGTACGCGCGTACCGCGTCAAGCAGCTTGCCCCCACCAGTCTTGAACCGCTGTTTCCACTGTGGCAAATCCCCACCGATGAACTGGCTCGCACGATGATTGCCGGCGGCCTCCGGGCGCGGATCTCGTGCGTGGACACGGAGAAGCTGCCCGCTAGCTTTGCCGGACGCGAGTTCGACGAAGATTTATTGCGCGATTTTCCGGCCGGTATCGACCCTTGCGCAGAGCGCGGCGAATTCCATACCTGTGTTTATGCCGGACCGATGTTCGCGGCGTCCCTGGAGCTTACGACCGGCGAGATCGTGACCCGCGATCGATTTGTCTTCGCGGACTTTACGGTCACAACGGGTGAAGCGGTCAGCGTTTAGTGTTCCTAGACTGAAGTTGCGTTCATAAATGCTCGGTCATCCTGAGCGAAGTTTGGCGCCTCTTGCGCCAAACGGAGTCGAAGGACCTGCATTTGCGATGCCTGTCTCAGATTGAACTTAGTTCCTCAGCCCCCGCAGCGCCGGATACAGTTTTCTCCATCGCGCGTAGCCCGCTTTGTACGCCGCCAGATCCGCAGCCTCCGGCTCAATGCGCTTGGCCACATGGATGGCCTGCGCGCATGCCTCGTCAAGATTCTTCCAGTGTCCCGAGCCCACGCCCGCCATCAGTGCGCAGCCGAACGCGCCGCCCTCTTCGGCTACCAGAACTTCCACTGCGCGCCCGTAAACGCCGGCCTGAATCTTCTGCCAGAGCGCTCCGCGAGCTCCACCGCCGCCCAGGCGAATGCCGGAAACAGGAATTCCTAGTTCGTGAAAGAGCGTGAACGAGTCTTGCAGCGAGTAAGCCACGCCCTCCTGCACCGCGCGCACAAAATGCGCCCCTGTGTGCTGGACGCCGATGCCCGTAAATGCGGCGCGCACTTCGGGATCGAGATGTGGCGTGCGCTCTCCGAGCAGATACGGCGCCCATTCCAATCCTTCGGAGCCGGCCGGAACCTTCTCCGCGCCGTCGCTCAACTGGTCGTAGGTCTGCCCGTTAAAAAATGTCCCGCGCAGCCAGTTCAGGCTGAGCCCTGCACTCTGCGTTACGCCCATCACGTGCCATTCGCCCGGCACCGCATGGCAAAACGTGTGGATACGCCCCTTCGGATCCATGGTGGGCTCGGCCGTAGCCGCAAACACCACGCCTGAAGTTCCAATAGTCGCCGACACGCTGCCTGGCTGCAGAATGCCCATGCCTACGGCGCCCGCGCCCTGGTCGCCTGCGCCCGCTGCCACCGGCGTTCCCGCTTTCAATCCCGTCAGCCCCGCCGCCTTCTCGTTGATGCGCGCGCAAATCTCCGGCGACTCATACAACTTGGGCAACCAACTCATCGGAATTCCCGCGGCCTCGGCGACTTCCTTCGACCAAGTCCGGTGAGCCACGTCGAGCAGCAGCGTTCCGCTGGCCTCTTGCACGTCGATCGCAAACTCGCCCGTTAGCCGGTAGCGCACATAGTCCTTGGGGCACATGATGTGACGAATCTTCGCGAAAATCTCCGGCTGATTTGTCTTCACCCAGAGCAGCTTGGTCAGCGTAAAGTTGGGCAGGGCCGGATTGCATGTGAGCTCGATTAGCCGCTCGTATCCGAGCTTCTCCGTCAGCCAGTCGCACTCAGGTTGGGTCCGCGTGTCGCACCAGATAAGCGCCGGCCGCAGCACCGCGCCCGCTTCATCCAGCATCACGGCTCCGTGCATCTGCCCGGTGAGCGCCAGGGCCGCGATCGGCTCATGCTGCTCTGCCGTTGCCGCCAGCGCTCCACGAATCGCATCCTGAGTTGCGCGCCACCAGTCTTCCGGATCCTGCTCCGCCCATCCCGGATGCTCGGCGCGAAACGCAGCGTGCTCGGCCGACGCCGCTCCCATCAACTTGCCGGCTTCGTCGACGATGACTGCCCGCGTTCCGCCCGTTCCAACATCGATCCCCATGAACCACATTGCCGCACTCCTCACCGGTTTCGATTTTCTCGATTTTCGATAGACCCCGCAGCATAGCAGCTTACGCGGGGCGGAGAAAAGCCGAGCGGCTGCTGGGTAGTGGGCTAGTTTGAATCCACAGAGCTACCGCGTCACGACCAGATGTGTCGCTGACTCAATGCATACTAGCTGTAAATGACCCTCGCGTTTTGGCGTGAACGGGCAAACTTCAAAGTCTCCATAAACGCGCTCTCCTAAGTTGATCTTTAGATTGGGCGGGAAAATCGGAGCTATGGCGTCATCGAGTATCGGCCCTCCTGTTACCCCCAACATGCGATGTGTGCCAACCGGCCAAAGATAGATGCGAACCGTATTAGCTGCCAAGGCTGCGCTTCCGTGGATGGTGTAGCAAGCCCCAATGATCTTCGGATTGCTCTTGCATGATTGCGCCGACGCGATCCCAGTAATCCCGACGGCCAGCAATGCGATAAAAGCCCTCATTCCGATAAGCCTACTACGCAACTTGCCGGAGTCCATCCGGAGTCGCCTTCGGCACCATCGGCGTCACCAGTCCCTCCATCGTCCAAACGTGGTTAATGCGGGGCTTGCGTGTTTGATCGCCCCCGGGCTGCCACGCAATCCCTAATTCGTGCTCGGAGTCGCAGCCGCAGCGGCCACTTGCGCCGGGTCAAGTGTTATCGGGCTGTCGAGAACTATCTGAAACTGCCACCCGGCCGAATAGAGAACGAAATCGGTGTTGTTCGCATGGCGATGCGATAGCACACCCAGAATCACCAGAGCAGCCGCGGCCCCGAGCGAGACTCCGACGATTGCGCCCATTGGGGGACCTACCTGCGGCAGGGGCGGCAGCGTCGGCGGCGGGGGCGACCCAACTTGGCCTTCGCCCATGGCGAAGTGCATTCCAGGCAGACGAGGTTGCGCCAGTTCAGCCACTTCGTTCGCTGGAGCGCTGCTGTCGGATGGCAAAAACAACGCCTCTGTGTTCTCGCCGTTCAACGCGACCGAATAGCCGTTGGAAAACACAAGGCGAGTGAATTGAGCGCTGAAAGAGGGTTTCTGGCCGCCTTTCGGGCGCGCTGTCACCCTGATCACCTTGCCGTCCACGAAGGTTCCCGCGGGGATCGCCAACTGCGTCCCGATGGTCACCGGAAACGCCACAACCGCGCGCACCGAGTCCCCGACCGCTGTCGATTTGCTCTTGACGGTGCTCATGAGCGTGAGCTGAATTGCCGTACCCACGGGAACAACAACGGGCTGAGATGAAGGCGTGGGCGCGACCACGCCTGCAGGGGCTGGCGCAGCTTGTCCTGCGGCCGGTCCGCTCTGAGACGGAGCACTTTGCGCAGCAGGTGACGAGACCTGCGGTGTAGGCATCGGCGTCTGCCCCATCGCGAGTGAAGCAATCATCAATGCGGTAATGGATTCTGTGAGCATAACGTCCTATTCCTTCCAAGGCGCGTTCCAAATAAATAAAGGCGGCGCTTTATCGTGCCGCCACAGGCTGAGCACTCTGCGTTGATTGATTCGTGACGACCGGAGCACATGAAATGACGAGGGGCTTGGCCGGACAAGTGTAGCCGGAATCACCCGGCGTTCCTGGAGATCCGGGAATCACTGTGTCCGGAGTGGCTGGAGATCCCGGGATCACAATATCCGGCAAATCCGGCCCTTGAGGAATTACCGTGTCAGGCGTCCCTGGCGATCCCGGAATCACCGTGTCCGGCGTTCCCGCAGTGCCGGGACTTCCGGGAACGTCGCGGCAAAGAGTGGCCGATTGGAGCTGTCCTGGAGCCGGCACGCGCGAAAGCGGAATCGATTGGGCAATCTGTTTTGCATCCAGCTGAAGCGGCGCGCCCAGCGTCATCTCCACTTCCGAACCGTTATCGAGCAACAAGTCGTTCGCCGTTGTCACCTGGATCGTGATCGCGATCAGGGTTTCGCCGGACACGGCAGCCGCCGGGGGTGTCCCAATCGCGATTTGTGCTCCGGGCAGTTCGACGGTGTAGCCGTCGGCAAATACGATCTTCGTAAACAGCACTTCGATTTCCGCGTGAGTGACCTTGCGCGTCGGCCGGGTTACGCTTTCTATCGTTCCTTCCACATAGGTGCCGGCGGGAATTGCCATGCTGTTGCCGGCGACGACCGGAAACGAAGTCTGCGCGTAAACCGTGTCGCCGTCTTTGGCGGACTGCGCGCACTCGGGGCGCGTCACAACCAATTCAATCTTGGTTCCAGCAGGTAGGGTCACGGACGCGGGGGAACTTGCTGCGGAGGGCTGCGTCTGCGTCGAAGAATTCTGAATTGCCCAAGCACTTGCCGTTAAACCAAGGAGAAGAACCGCAAACGAAAAGGCTGCAAAGGGTCTCAAGATACCACCTCCACGCGGTGCGGTATCACTGTAGTTTGACGGGGCAGCGGAAAGAAAAGTTGATCCTCAACCCACGAACTGACTCGCTCCACCCGAGCCGCGCCGCCGTAGAATCTCATTGAACACGTGTTCTTGTGACGCGCCTTACGAGGTGAAGTGGGTCCGTGCCGAGTGAATCTCAATCCGGGGTCCCCGCAGACAGGTCCAAGTCTGCAGGGTTGGAATCCGGAGTCGCCGAAGAAGGACGGCTCGCCAAGCCGGGCGCCGGGAGATGGCAGTCCGTTCCCTTCGATCCCGCCAATGGTAAGGCCGCGCTCGCGCAACTGCCGCAGTTGTCCGCGGTCTTCGCCCTCTTTGGCGCGGACGCTCATGCCGAGCCCTATGTTGGCCGCACGCCCAATCTGCAATCGAGACTGGCCCGCCTCCTGCAGCCGACTGAGAAGTATCCGCGCCGATTGCAGCTCGCTGGCCTCGTTCGCCGCATCGAATGGCAGCCCACCGGCTCGGAGTTCGAATCTCTGCTACTCCAGTTTCAATTGCTCCAGGACCAGTACGGCACGAAGTGCCTCGAACGCATGCACCTGCGTGCTCCAGCCTTTGTCCGTTATCTCGGTGGCAACCCCTATCCGCGCATCACCGTTACACACCGGCCCAGCCTGCGTGAGGCCGATTGGTCGTACGGGCCGTTCCCGTCGCGCACCGCCGCCGAACGATTCTCCGAAGAGATGCTGAAGCTCTTCCTGCTTCGCCGTTGCACATTTGAGCTGGCTCCCGATCCGAGTTATCCCGGCTGCGTCTACTCCGAGATGAAGATGTGCCTCGCGCCCTGCTTCAAGGGATGCACCGACCAGCGCTATGCGGAAGAATCGGAGGCCGTGGAAAGGTTTCTTGCGACGCGTGGCGAAAGCCGGCTCGTCACCCTGCGCGCCGAACGCGACCAGGCCTCGGCAAATCTCGAATTTGAATCGGCCGCGGCACTTCACTCGCAAATCCAGCGCGTGGAGGCCGTGCGCGCATTGGCCGCCGAGATTGTCAGCCCGCTCAGCCGGCTTCGCGCCGTCATTTTGCAAGCCTCCGCCAATCCCGACGAAGTTGCCGTTTTTCTTTTTGACGGCGGATGTCTGCGCGGGCCTGCCGCCTTCTCGACCCGCGGCATGCGTATCCAGAACGAGCAGTCCGGCTCAACGTCGCTCTTCGCGCAGCCGCTGGCGATTGAGGCGATTCCCGAAGAGCAGGGAACGGAGAAACAGGGAACAAGGGAACAAGGGAACGAGGGAGCGGAAAACCAGGGAACAGCGAATAGGGAACGGGGAATAGAAAACGAGGCACCGGGGGAGCAGAAAAATGAAAGAGCGGATTTCGAAATTACGTCTCCGGAGAGGCAAGAAGCGTCAGGGCACGACTTTAGTCGTGCCGTTGGAACGGAAAAAAACGGGGGGGCTTTAGCCCCGGAGGCAACCGCCGCTCCTGCGAAAGTTTCCCGCGGCGTTCTCGAGTCCCGCCTCGAAGCCACGCTTGCCGAACTCTCCACGCCGACTGCTGCACCCTCCGCAACCATCCGCCAAGGGCATCTCGCGCTGCTCAAGCGCTGGTATTACCGACCGGAAGTCAAGCGGGCCGGCGAAGTCTTTTTTCCCGACGACGACAACCGCTGGCCGATCAAGGCAATTCTGCGCGGCATCGGACGCGTTGCGGCAAAATCGCTGGCGCTCGCCACCCATCTCGCACCCCCGCCAAATCCATAAAAAACAAGTCGCGCCAATCTGACAAATGCGTGGCACGCCCGCCCCGCACCGACTATCATTCGTTCGAGTCTATTGGAAGGCCGGCAGGGCACCGATGCGAATTCATCTCATGCGAAATTGGCTGATTGCTCTCTTCGTAGTCGTGCCCGGCATACTTTACGGACAGAGCGGATTGATTGTTCCGGTACCCGACAGTCAATGCGTCTACTGGCTCGGTGACAAGCCCGGCTGGACTCCCGCCGATGCCGATCCTGTCAGCGCGAAACCGCTCAGCGAATACCGCATGACAGGCGACGTAACCGTGGCTTGGGTGCGCTGCAGAACCAATATTGACTTCGGAGCAATCGAGCATCCCGCCTTGGCCGTGGGTTCTGGCGAAACTCATCTGGCGCAGGTCTATTTTGACCGCCAGCCGGTCAAGAAGATCGAAGACTACCCGATTTATCCCATTTCGCCTGTGCCTGTACCCTCCGGCCACACCATCGATGTGCGCATTTTTCAAAAGTATCTTCCGCCGGGAGACACGCCTGGCCCCGTGACAAATATCTATGTGGTGGATAGCATCTACACGCAACAGTTGGTCGATGCGCAACGCGGCGAAGGCTTAAAAGATCTGGTGCCCGCCTACTCCAGTTATCTGGTCATCGGCGTTGCCGGCCTGTTTCTGCTCGGGCTTTTTCTCTTCGACCGTACTCAGAAAGCCGCGTTCTGGCTTGGACTCTATTGTGTAGCTGTGTGCATCACGCGACTGAACATGATGGGGACCTACCTATTGGAGGGAAACTACTCCAGCTTCATGCAGTCCGTTTTCTTCGGGCTTTCGATGTTTGAGTCGTGGGCGCTGGTTCGTGTGAGCTTTGCCCTGAACACGCGGCGGGTTCCAGCCGTTTACTGGGTGGTTTTTGCGGCCTGGGTATTCATCTTTGTTGGATCGGCGTTGCCGGTCTTCCTGCCGGCCCAAATCGCCCTTCCGCTCTCGCTGTTTGTGCAGGTCACATGCTTCAAGCCCGTCTGGTGCATCTGGACCTTCGCCTGCACGGCGCCATTTGTCGCGTTCTGGCCGTGGACCCGGCTCACAAGGCGCATGCGTACGGTCGGGGCGCTGTGCATGGTATGGGCCATCATCGAGGGCTGGTTCCAGTTTCAGCAGGTGGTTCTAAATCGCGAAACTTGGTCGAATCACGTACAAGACTGGATGTCGCTGGCCATCGCGGCTCTGGTGATTGCGATCTTCGGCCACATCTTCCATCAGCAGCGAGTCGCGGCCGACGAGCGCGCCGAGATGCGTGGCGAGCTGACAGCAGCGCGCCAGGTGCAGCATCTTCTGGTTCCCGACAAGATGCAGGTCGCGCCCGGCATCACAGTAAGCTCAGCATTCCTGCCCGCGCACGAGGTGGGCGGAGATTTCTATCTTTGCCGCGCCTTGCCCAACGGCGCACAGCGTGTGCTGCTTGGTGATGTAAGCGGCAAGGGAGTGGCCGCGGCGCTCACTTCCGCGCTGCTGCTGGGCGCCGCCGACCGCTGCGACGATCTTCGCCCGGCTGCCGTATTGAAGGAACTGAATGCCGCGCTGCACAACAGCGGCATCGGCGGCTTTACCACGTGCCTCTGCGCCGATCTCATGCCGGGCGGCCTGCTTATCATCGCCAACGCAGGGCAGCTTTCTCCCTATCGCAATGGCCAGGAGATCGAGACGCCGGCCGGTCTTCCCCTCGGTGTGGAAGCATCCCCGGTGTACTCCGAATCGACCCTCCAACTCGCGCCCGGCGATTCGCTCACGTTCTTGTCAGACGGAGTTGTCGAAGCGCGCAATACCGTGGGCGAGCTCTTTGGTTTCGAGCGCACGCGCCAACTCAGCTCGCGCGCGGCCCAGCAAATCGCTGACGCCGCCGTCCTGTTCGGTCAACAGGACGACATCACGGTTCTCACGCTGCGTCTGGCGGCGGTTCCCGCATCCGGGTAACCATTCCCGCTATGCACACCGGCTGATAAACTGTCCCCGCAAGGAGTTACGCGCACATCCCATGGTCGAGCTGCTGCCTTCCATCCTCTCCGCCGACTTTGCCCACCTGGCTGACCAGGTGGCCGCGGCCGAGCGCGGCGGGGGCACCGCCATCCACGTCGACATCATGGACGGCCACTTCGTCCCCAACATCACCATCGGTCCTCCCGTCGTGGCCAGCCTCCGCAAGTTCACCCGGCTGCCGCTTGACTGCCACTTGATGATCGACAATCCAAACGACTTTATTGCCGCGTTCGCCGACGCCGGCGCAAACTGGCTTAGCGTCCACTACGAAGCCTGCACGCACCTTCACCGCTCGCTTGAGATGATCCTTCATCACGGGATGAAACCCGGTGTGGTCGTCAACCCCGCGACCCGTGTTGACCTGCTCATTGACATTTTGCCCATGGTGCACCACGTCCTCGTCATGAGCGTCAATCCCGGCTTCGGAGGACAAGAGTTTATCCCATTCGCCCTCAATAAGATCCGCCACCTCGTCGAGCTGCGCAACGATCTGGATCTCGACTTCAGAATCGAAGTCGACGGCGGCGTGGCTCACGACACGGTCTCGGCAGTCGTCCAAGCGGGAGCAGAGCTGCTGGTCGCCGGCAACGCAGTCTTCGGAGCCGGCGAGCCGGAGCGCGATGCCCGTGCGCTGCTGGCTGCAGCCCGCGAGGCTGAGGACCGGATCATCGCCAGCAAAGTGACGGCCGGAAAGAGTAGAATTCACTAGAACGATTCCAGATTGAACGAGCCTTTTTCGGTTCGCGCAGGGTGGCATTTTCTTGATGAAAATGGCACTTCGCGGATTCGGCTTTGAAGTGCGGGCAGCGCTGGAGCCGCTGGCGCTCGCAGAACACGGATGGCCCACCCCCCAGGGCTCTCCTCCCAAGAGGTGGTATGAACCGGTTGTCTTTGAAGATTGTCGCTGTAGCGCTTGTCGCCATGTTTCTGGGCGTGAGCTCGGTCGATGCCGCAACCAAGAAAAAGCAGAAGAAGGCTTACGACCTGAACGCCAACCCGCTGGCCGGCGTGCAATCGAAGCAGCCCGACAAGGAACTTTACGACAAGGCCATGGTGGCGATGAAGAAAGGCCGCTATGACGTCGCCCGCCTTGACCTGCAGACCATGCTCAACACCTATCCTGAGTCGGAATACCGCATGCGCGCCAAGCTGTCGGTCGGCGACACCTGGTTTAAAGAAGGTGGCTCGGCGGCGTTGACCCAGGCCGAAGCCGAATATGAAGACTTCATTACCTTCTTCCCCAACGTGCCCGAGGCTGCCGAAGCCAAGATGAAAGTGGCGGACATCTATTACCAGCAGATGGAAAAGCCCGACCGCGACTTCACCAATGCGCAGCAGGCCGAGCGGGAATATCGGGAAATGATTAACATGTTCCCCGATTCGAGTCTGATTCCGCGTGCCAAGCAGAAGCTGCGCGACGTCCAGGAGGTTCTGGCCGAGCGCGAATTCCAGATCGGCAGTTACTACCTGACCCGGGATGACTATATTGCCTCCATTGCCCGCCTCGACACCGTGGCGGACTCTTATCCGCTCTATTCCAAGAGCGATCAGGTTCTTATCGACATTGGCGATGCTTATGCCGGCCAGGCGCGCGCAATTGAAGCGGCTCAAGGCTTGAATGGCGCTGTGAAAGAGCGCATGCGCTCCGCCTACGAAGACAAAGCGGCGGCGGCCTACGCCAAAGTCATCACGCGCTATCCCATGGCTCCGCATGTTGAGGATGCACGCGACCGTCTCGTGGCCATGAATCGCACCGTTCCAGAGCCCACGCAGGCGGCCATCGCCGAAAGCGACGCCGAGGAACGCAGCCGGCAAGCTCTCCACTTTACCGACAGCATGATCGGCATCATCAAGCGCGGTCCCACCATGGTTGAGGCAGTTCACGTCGGCGAGCCTACTCTCGACGATCCCAAACGCACGCTGGCGCCCGACGTAACCAACCAGAACAAAACCGTGTTCATGGATGCGATCAATCAAGGCAAGCCAGTAGCGCCCGCCGCAGCCGTGACGCCCACCGGCCCCAACGAGCCGCCGCGCAGCGACCAACCCTCCAACGCACCTCTACAGATGCAGGCGCCCGGTGAAGGCACCGGCGTAGGCGTGGAAGTAGTCAATGCGCCCAATGGCACTGTTGCCGCCGATCCCAACGCGCTCGTGAAGCCTGTCGGCCCGACAAACACGGTCCTGCCTGCCGCTGAAAAACCCACCGAAGCCCCTCTCCAGGTCAACGACATCAAGCCCGGTGAGAATCCCGCTCAGCCCACAACCGAGACGGCTTCCAACGGAAAATCCAAAAAGCCCAAGGCGGACCTGAGCGACGAATCTTCGAGCAAGAAGAAAAAGAAGAAGGGCCTCGCCAAGCTGAACCCGTTCTAAAGACAGGGCCAAGGGAACGAGGAAACGAGAAAACAAAAAGGCTGCACCTTCATCCGGTGCGGCCTTTTCCTTTAGGGTTCGGTCGGAGCGTAGACTCCTCTTTATGTTGCCGCGGCAAGGACCGCGAATCGAACTTTCTTTGGAGCATGCGACGCAACGGGACGGACAGAAAAGGGATTGCTGATGAACTTATCTGCACTGGGCAACGCGCTTTACATTCTCTGGTTTCTTTCGGAAGTCGCCATCTTTGTCTTCACCCGGACAAGGTCGGGCAAAGGCGAAGTCAAAGATCGAGGCTCGCTGCTGCTTCTCTGGGTCGTGATCTTCGCTTCCCTTTATATCGGTCCGCTCTACGCAGACACGCACGCGCCAAATATGTTCGGCAACGCCCATTGGCTTCGCTACGCAGGTCTGGCGTTATTGATCGCAGGCCTCGCAATTCGCTGGACCGCAGTGCTATCGCTTGGCCGGGCCTTCAGCGCCAATGTCGCCATTCGCTCCGAGCAGAAACTCAAAACCAACGGACTCTTCAGATTTGCGCGCCATCCTTCGTACTTTGGGCTTCTGCTGGTGATCGTTGCCATCGGATTGCATGGCCATAACTGGATCGCCTTTGCCATCGCCGTGGTTCCGCCGTTCGCAGCCATAAGTTACCGGATCCACGTCGAAGAATTGGCCCTCACCTCGGCCTTTCCTGACTCCTACGCTGCCTATAGCCGCCGCACGAAGCGCCTCATACCAGGGATCTATTGAAGGTCGCTACACGCAGCGTGAATTAGGCTATTAGTAGGAGCGAGTTCGATATCTGTGCGGGCAATCCGTCCGTCCGAGCGACCGAGATGAAGCGATGAATGTTGCGGAGTTGCCCAAGCATTTTGATACCCAGGCTGCGGAGACTGCCTGGCAAGCGCGCTGGAACGAGCTGGGTGTATATCAATACACTGCAGCAGCTCCCGGGCAAGAACGGTTCGCCATCGACACCCCTCCGCCCACCGTTTCCGGTTCGCTGCACGTCGGCCACGTTTTTTCGTACACGCAAACCGACCTGATCGCGCGCTTCGAGCGCATGCGCGGCAAGAGCGTCTTCTATCCAATGGGATGGGACGACAACGGCCTGCCGACCGAGCGCCGTGTCCAGAACTACTTCCACGTCCGCTGCAACCCTGGCCTGAAGTACGAGCCCAACCTCCAACTCCCGGCCCCGGAAAACATCGATCCAAAATCGCCCCCGCTGCAGATTTCCCGGCGTAATTTCATCGAGCTTTGCCTGCGCCTGACCCAGGAAGATGAAAAGGCCTTTAAAGACCTGTGGGGACGGTTGGCCTTGTCGGTCGATTGGAAACAGGAGTACTCCACCATCGACGCCCGTTGTCGTAGAGGGGCGCAGCGCAGCTTTCTGGATTTGTGGCGCAAGGGGCACGTCTACAGCGTGGAAGCGCCGACCATGTGGGACGTGGATTTCCAGACCGCCGTGGCGCAGGCTGAGGTGGAAGACCGCAAAGTTCAGGGGCACTTCCACAACGTGCGCTTTGGAATCGAAGGCAGCCAGGACGTCTTCACCATCGCAACCACGCGGCCCGAGCTGCTGCCCGCATGCGTGGGGATCACAGCGCACCCCGACGATGCGCGCTACAAACATCTCTTCGGGAAAAAGGCGCTGACGCCGCTCTTCGGAGTACCCGTGCCGATCTTCCCGTCTGAGCTTGCCGATCCCGAAAAAGGCACTGGCATCTTGATGGTCTGCACCTTTGGCGACGC
>DASXFF010000148.1:0-4887 GCA_036489735.1 Occallatibacter sp.
CGCAGATTGTGGAATACCGCGTTGGCTTCCTTGTATTGCTGTTCGGGCTCAGGATCCGGGAGCTCGTTCACCTGGGAATTCGCGGTGAACAAGTCCTTGAAGCCATCATTGTCGAAGTCATAAATGCCGGCTCCCCAGCCACTCATCCGCATGCTCTGGAATCCGATTCCCGCCTTGTAATCATCTGAAGTAAAGAAACCATTGCCCTCGTTGCGAAGAAGCGGAAACGTCTCCCCGCGCAGTGCGGTCACAAAAAGCCCTGGGAGCCCATCGTTATTCCAATTCCTGAAATCTGCGCCCATATTTGAGATCGATAGTCCATCGTCGTTATACGCAACAAACGACTCCACACCCACCTCGTCGAATCCTCTGCCGCCGCCTCGATTTTTGAACAGGAAGTTGGCCACCTTGTCATTGGCGACGAAGATGTCCATCCATCCGTCTCCGTTAAAATCCGCGATTGCGATCCCCATCCCCTTGCCTATTTGCTCAGAGATTCCCATCTTGGCCGATACGTCCGTGAATGTGCCGTCGCCATTGTTGTGGTAGAGAAAGCTTGCCTGCCCATCATAGAGATTGGGGTGGCACGACAAGCGTTTTCCGGGTGGTCCGCAGACTTTGTTGTTTTCCGGCGTCCAATCCAGGTAGCTATCTACAAAAAGATCGAGCCGCCCGTCATTGTCGTAATCAACCCACGCTGCCGAGACTGACCACATCTTCTTGCCGGCAGCAGTGATCGCGGTGACACCCGCATGCTCGGTCACATCGGTAAACGTGCCATCGCCATTGTTATGGTAAAGAAAATTGCGGTTTACGCCGGTAACATACAAATCCGTGCGGCCATCGTTGTCATAGTCGGCGGCGGCGGCGCCCATGCTGTAACCTTCTCCGCGAACGCCGGCATGATCCGTAACATCGGTGAATGTGCCATCGTGATTGTTGTGATAGAGGCGGTTATAAAAACGCGGCCCATCCTTGATCAAGCCAGGTATGGTGGCGCCATTGGTTAAGAAGATGTCGAGATAGCCATCGTTGTCATAATCCAGAAGCGCAACGCCTCCGAGCACACTGTCAATCACCGGCTTGTCTTCAGTCGGCGAATTGTCCAGAACAAATTGAATGCCCGATGCCTTCTGGCGGTTCACAAACTGAATCGCGGATTTTTCCTGCGCTGCACCGGGCATCAACAACGTGACTAATACCGACGCCAGGACGAGGCACTCCCGCGCACATTTGAAGGATGTTCTGAAGCAAGAATTTCTCAATGGAATAGAGATCCACTCACGTTTCCGTGCACCGGCAAACATCCCCAGCCAGCCAGTTCGATAAGGGGTATTCTGCTGCATTTACGAGCCTCCATACCGTACCAAACGCGTGAGAAATGGGCAACCATATGCGAAGCCCGCGCGCAAAGGGATATCATTTCCCGACTTCCGAACTTGCCATGTGTCCGATCAAGGTTCTTCCTTTCGCAGACCAGACCAACCAGCCGAAATCGGGCTAACCCGAAGGCGGCGTAAGGGGCAGTCTCAACCACGCAACCCCTATACTGCGCGCCATGTGCGAGACGCTGTTTCCTCCGGGCGCGTCGTAGAAGATGGCCAGCCTTTTGCCAAGGCGCACCACGGACGGCAGGCCAATGCAGCGCTTCGACCACTTGGAGTTCTTACCGTCGAGGACGATCGCCTTGTTTGCCCGGTTCCATTGGTTCAGATTCTTGGTCCAATATACCCAGATTGCGTCCGTATACTCTCCATCCTCATCAAGCCCAACATGGTTAGTGAATAGAAACCAGGTATGATTCGATCGCTCGAAATAGAGAGAAGAGTTCTCGATCTGCTCGCTGGAAGGCAGGATTGGAGAGACGTCTGCCGTCCAGGCGCCATCAAGATTGGCCGTTCGCGCAATGCCAAGTGTCCGCGTCACGGGTTGTGCGGTTCCCGCGCTGAAGAATTGAAGATATTTGTTGCCCACGCGCACAATCTGTCCAGGGCTCGCGGTATCCGAATAATAAGTGCCTGCCTTCGGGCGGAACGGAACCACCTGCGGCTCCTTCTCCCATGGTCCTGTCGGCGAATTCGAGCGCGCTTTCATGGTGAGATAAGGAAATTCGGGGATGCGGCCCGGAGGCGGAGTCGCATGGGGCGTGCCCATATAGAACATGTGCCAGATCTTGCCATCGAAGTAAGTGGTTCCGTACGAGGCGCTGGCTGAGTCATCGGATCCCTTCGCGCCCAGCGTCATCACCGCTCCTTTTTTGACCCAATGGATCAGATCGTGGCTAATGGCCAGCGCTGTCAGCCAGCCAGTATTCCCGGCCGCGTCATAGTGCATGTAGTAGGTGCCATGGTGCTCGAATACCCATGCATCGCGCGCGCCGTATTTGTCGCAATCGCCGGGACAATCTCCGAACGGCAGAACAACGCCTTGATCTACGGCGTCATAGCGGAGCGTCGCAACAGGCCGGCCATCAGGATAGGTTCTCCCGCTTCCCAAGCCGGCGCTGGAAGACAACACAATCAATACCACCGGAAGCGAAAGACATCTGAATCGCGTCATAGGAGCCTTTCAAAATCGCAAAAATAAATCGTGGTACTTGTGCAGGCAAGCAGCAGGTGCAGCGGCTAGCCTTCCCTGATCTTTTATCCGGCCTGTTCGCGTCGCAAACGCAAGACGATGTCTTGTTGGAACGCAGGGAGTTCGATCATGACCCGCCTTCCTCCATCGACGCGGAACTCGGGAGAATACATGCCGGCCACCGGGGAATAGAGAGAGGCTCGAAATTTTCCTTGAGGAAGCGTAAGCGAAACCGGGCCGCTCAGCGGCTCTCCCGCTGAAGGGTCTGTCAGTTCGCGGGCGTCGGCCAGGTATGCGGCGTAATCCGAGCCTGGCAACGCTAATGCCCCAACCACCACAGGTCCCGGCTTTGTCGCGATCCAATCGAGAGCCGGCCGCGCGTGGATGAAATCAAAGGAATGAATGAATTCCGAAAGATGTTTCATCCATGTGCGAATTTTCTTCCGCGACTCTTTCCTGCCGGTCTCGCTGCCCACCGTAATCGAAAAATCGATGTAATCGTAGTGCGCGCCGCACATGATAGCCATCCAGGCCCGCTTGCGATGAATCGTCCACCCGGTGTCATCTCGATACATGCTCGCGCAATTGTCCTCATCGGAAATGCTGGGCTTCGGCGCAGAGGTTGTCGCTAGGAAGAAGTCGCGGAATTGCTCCAGTTGGAGCTCCTTCGACATGAAATTCCCGAGTTGATATGTCCTGTTGCGATAGGTCAGATCGGGCAATGGGTGAATGTTTACGGCGTCGAGCGTGGAGCCCGAAAAGCTTTCATCGAAGGATTGCCCGAAGCGCGGCGCATAAGTGAAGGCGCCCTGACCCGTGAGGAGGTGGTGGCGGTTCCTGCTTGCAAACTCCTGGCGAAGAATGCCGGCAATTCTCTGCTGCCAGGCATCCACTTCGGCAGTCGTCGCATGCCCTGGCAGGCCGCCGCCTGGTTCGTTGCAGATTTCATAGTAGACATTGTCGTAGTCGGCGGTTTCTTCGACGATCTTGCGCGCATAGGCCTCTTGGCGTGCGAACAAATCCTGGTCGCGCAGAGAAGTATATTCCTGCCAGGATACCTTCCCGATTTTTTGCTTGTTGTTTTCTGCGCGAAGAGGGTGCAGCGCCCAGGTCTCGTCGGAGTATTCATTGCTGAACACTGTCAATTCGACGACAATACCCAGCTTTGAGGCTGTGGAAAGGAATGCGTGCAGCCGGTCGAAGTACTCCGGATTCCAGCTATCCAAGTCGTATATTAACTCTCCATCCATCGCCTTTTGAGGACCGTTCCGAGGCCACGGCGTAATAAAATCCGGCGACTCCGGCTTGATCGGAGAGCTGGGGTTCCGCACGCTCTGCAGTTCCCGGTAAAGCAGAAACGTTCGAGTTACGGTCTGCTTTTTGTCGGCGGCATCTTCGAGGTACCTTGAGAAGTCGAACAGCCGATTCACCACTGATCCGTAGTGCTCACTCGCAGCAATCAAGACCAGCGGTTTTCCACGAAAGAGAAAATATCTTGGATTTTCGGGATGGAGAGCGATGGGATTGTCGAAAGCCGGTTCATCGGGCACGCCAAAAGAATGCGAAACATTTTCTCGCGATTCGGCAACACCAGTTACCGCTCCCGCGCTGAGAAATCCCGCGCATTCGAGAAATCGCCGCCTGTTCATTCAATCACTATCCTCGATCTTCCATGGAGAGATTTTGGAGCCACTCAGGGCAGGCTTCTCGTTGGCCGCTCGCGGCGGTCAGGCACGCGCGTGGGAGCGGGCCGCCATTCGCGGCCCAGCGACCGAAAAGAGTACGACAACCAGGTAACACACCAGCGGAATGGTGTAAGCCAGCGCAATGCTGTGTGACTTTTGCGAAATCAAACCCATCACCGGGGTGATGACGGCTCCCCCAACTATGGCCATCACGACAATGGAGCCTCCTATCTTGGTATTGCGGCCCAACCCTTCGATCCCCAGTGCGAATATTGTGGGGTACATCACGGACATGAAGAAGCTGGTGCAGAAGATGGCCCAAAGTCCGATCCAGCCGGGCCATGCAACGCCTATCGCAACGAGACCTACAATCAAGACGGCGAAGACGCCCATAAGGCGTGCCGGGCGAACGCGGCGCATGATCTCGGCTGAGGCAAAGCGGCCCACCCCGAAGGCGACTAGCGTACCCGTGAGCAGGAGTCCCGCGGTCTTTTCGTGAAGCTGTGTGGAGTCCTGAATGTACTGGATGAAATAGCTCCAGGTTCCCACCTGCGCGCCAACGTACATGAACTGCGCCAATACGGCGAGGAGGAACACGGGATGGCTCAGAAGTTCGCGAAAACTG
>DASXFF010000162.1:0-3522 GCA_036489735.1 Occallatibacter sp.
ACTCTGCGGCCTTGGCCGCGGTGCAACGTTTTCTGGCTTTGAGGCAGCGTCCCGCGTGCCGAAGGCGGACTGTGGGCTCTCCACCCTAAAGGACCCGGGATGACACAATCAAACGGTCCACCAGAACCCGGTCACATTGACCGGCTACTCACGCTACTCACGCACGCGTTTTAGGACATATCGTGAACAGTCTCACGATGTCAAGCGGGTCAATCAAGGTCGCTCAGCTTTCCCGATCGGAACGTGCGGGCAGCGGTGCCATCACGGATCTGCGCGGACAGGTCTTCGAGGACAGCTAAGATACCGTCGGCACCGCGGCGGGCGGCGGCTGAAAGCGCCCCATGAATGACCGCGGCGACGTATAGGGCATCACGATTGAAGCTTGGCGGCGCACCATCGAGCACGCCCGCGACATACAGCCTGTGGTCCTCTTCGGTCGGGTCATCCGGGTTGATGGCCTTAAGCCCCTCGCGCGCCAGTAGCGACTGGCTGTCGGCGACATTTCGGACCAACTCGCCCGCTCGCTCGCCGCCGCAGATAGAGGCGAGGCCATAGGCACCCACGCCCACTGCGGACTGAAATAGGACGGTCAAATTACCGCCCCGGTCGCGGGTGCCCTTTACCAGCTCGGCTAGGGCCGATTGCGAGATTTGCACCTCGTGCTTCATGCTCTCGCTCATTGCGGACCTCCCTCGACAACGATCCGCTGCGCCGCGGCCAGCTTTTCCGCCACGTCCGGTGCGGGCGCGTCAAAGAACGCGAGCCCGGCGCGGCGGCCGGTGGAGTCGATGAGCTCGATGCTAATGCGATCGGGCTTGGTGCGCCGCTCGCCGATCGTGAAGCTTGTGATTTTCATTTGCTTTCCTTTCCTGGAGCTAAGCTATTGATTTTGCTCTCCTGACTTTTCAGGCAACGTATGTCTTGGTATCGTCGGGAGCCTGATCCTGTCTTTTGCTCGGGCGCGAGCCCTCTCACTTGTTAAAGAGCGGAGCGCCGTTTCCAGTTCATTTTTTTCGGACGCGTCGGAAATACCGGCACCGCCGGAAGGAGCTACCGGAGGGGGAAGGACTCTTCGCCGGCCACGGCCGCCTCGGCCCACGTTGGCCTACGTTCCTTAAACCTCCGAAAGAAAAAGCGACGAGTTGGGCACGGCGTCAGGCGGCGCGAGCGCAGCGAGCCCTTTGCGCCGCAGGCGCGCGGCCGCCGATTCCCCGGCACAGCGCGCTACCGCTGGCCCTTCCTTTGGCACTAATTCGTCCGTCACTGTTTAAACAAGTTATGCCGGACGAATCAGTGCCACGCCTTCGGAACCACGTTCGGCGGCTCACACCAGCAGCCTTCCATGGCTCTTTCCGCGCGAGAGATTCGCCATGCGATGTTGCCCCAGCCCTACGGCGTGCCGCTCGCTTCCGTGCGGCGTCCCTTTCGCGATTGATCGCCTTTCTCTGTCGGGGCGTCACGTCGATAGCTTCTATCGTGCGAATGCCCAACATGCTCCGCTCGGCCTCCGTTAAGCCGATGATGCGCCCGAGTTCGCGCTTGCGGTGCGGCTCGCAAAGGGGCGTATCAATGACGCCTTCGACGATCCGCGTGGCGTCCTCTGGCACCAGCCACGGCACGCGCGCACGCGCGAAAGCCACGAAGCTTTTGACAGGCGCGTCACTTCGCATCGCCGTGTAACCGGCAATGACATCGATCGCCTTCCGGCCGTCGGGTGTGTCGGGATAGACCTTGCCGTGCCGATGGCGATAGACCGCCTCCAGGTCATTCAATCGTAAAGTTAGGAAAAGCTTGTGCCGCGAAGTTGATTGCGGCCTCTTCGGCGGCTTGGCTCGATCGGCGCGACGATCCGCGTCCTGGAATCGTTCGCTCGTTTCCTCGGCTCGGGTTTTTGCTTGCGTCTTCATTTCGCGCTCGCCCGTTCCGATCGCCGGTCGACGGTGCGCCATAGGGAATCCCAAAGCGACTCAGCCTCCCGTTCGGCCACGGCCACGGTGACGCCTTTTTGGAGCAATGCATCCCGCTGGATCCGGACTGACTCAAGGATCCAGTCATGGGCGGCTTGGTGGCTAATGCTGGCGGCTCGGACGGCTTGCTTGGCGATCTTCGTAACAATGCGGTGCCGTCCCACGAGGGGGAACGGAATGATTTCGGGCATGGCTTTGCCTCCCTTAAACGCACGCTGCACGCACGGGCATGGGGCCCGAGCGAGCAAGGTTCAATTGGCGGTGCTGTGGGGTGGGTCTGGCCGCGGACTATGCCGGGCACGGGAGCGCTAAGCGCCGTGCTTAATAGCGCGCCGACCTATGGCGATGCAAGCGCTTGTGCTCATGCGGCAGCGACGGCCACAAGCCGGAAAATGGCAGGAGTCGTAAGACCACGACGGCCCCCCGCTACCACAAATTCCTCAACCGCGTCAGGCGCTTGTTCGGAACATGCAGAGAACTTGCGAGTCGAATCCGCGTTGCATCTTTTATCCGGAAAAACCAAGTATTTTCAATTACTGTCACCCGTTGCCAGATATTACATGCAACGCGGCTGCAACTGATGTTCGCTTTCTGTCCTAATGATCAATCAGCTTGGCGGTGATTGCCGCCATCGCGGCGCTGTCGGCCTCCCGCGCTTCGAATAGGTAGCCATAGCGGTCGAAGGTTTGGGTAATGGAAGAGTGCCCCATAAGCGCCTGGATCCGCTTTGGTCCGAAGTCCTGTTCGATCCATAAAGCGGCACAGGCGTGACGCAAAGCGTGCAAGGAATATTTGGCGTCGGGCTTGCCGTCGCGAATCACCGTGACGCCGGCCGCGAGCTGGATCGGCCAGAAGATTCTCGCCAGGAGATTGCTGTGGTTCTCGACGTTGCCGGCCCCGTTCGGGAATACGAGATCGAGCTCACCTTTGGGACAGGCCAACCGCCACCCTTTTAGGGTGTTGAGCAGAAGAGTGCTCATCGGAATGGTACGGGTACCGGCTTCCGACTTTGGAGGTCCGAACTTGTTGAATCGATCGACCCGTCGGCGAGACTTTGATCTCGCTGGCCTTGAGATCAACGTCACTCCAGAGCAACCCCCGCAATTCCGACGCGCGCAGGCCGGCAAGCAGTGCTGTTAAGATTATTGGACGATGCCGCGCCGGGGTCGCGACGAGGATGGCGCGCAGCTCGTCCATGGTTGGCATTTCCATTTGGCCGTGGCCCTCGGCCCGTTTCCGCTTGGTTTTTGTAACCGCGCGTACATTATTGGTCGCCACGAGACCGCGAGTCTGGGCTTCACCCACAATCGCCGCCAATGAGGCAATGTTCGCCGTCAGCACCGCTGAGACAGATTGAGGGTCTTCACGAAGGGAGGATTTCTGGTTCATCGTAGCCGCAAGGAGCGAAGATGAGGCAGAAATCCGTACTGGGCAAAGCGCCGGCAGACCAGATCATCAAAGACATCCGACGTCAGACGCGTCGACATTATTCGGCGGAAGAGAAGATCCGTATCGTTCTGGAGGGGCTGCGCGGCGAGGAGAACATCTCCGAGCT
>DASXFF010000209.1:0-17350 GCA_036489735.1 Occallatibacter sp.
TCCCGCGGACCGGCTGGGAGAAATCGGGGCCGAGCTGGTTTGATCGGCGTCTTTCGTAATCGTTGAACTTTCAGGAGGGGAATCCATGAGTAAGCTTCTAGGCAAAGGCAGTCTGGCCTGCCTGCTGATAGCCATGCTGGCGTTATGTGTTGGGTCGTTCGCGCAATCCACACGCGGCAGTCTGGCCGGCAGCGTGACCGACTCCTCGGGCGCCGTCATTCCGGGCGCGAAGATTGTCGCAGTTGGGGTAGACACCGGGGTCAGCACTGAAACAATCTCCACATCCAGCGGCAATTATCACTTTCCGGAGCTGGCAATTGGGCGTTACAACGTCACCGTTTCCGCTCCCGGCTTCAGCGTGGCGGCGGAAAAGGGCGTTCTAATCACCATTAATTCGACCACCGCGCTCAACATCTCTCTCAAGCTTGGTGCGACCACTGAGAGTGTCACCGTCGACGCCAGCGCACCGTCCATTGAGAGCGAATCGTCGGACATCAGCGGAACCATCTCCAAGCAGCAAATCGAGGACTTGCCGCTATCGATGGCGGCAGGTGTAGGAGGGTTTCGCTCTCCCGAGTCTTTTTCGTTTCTCGTCCCAGGAACGACAGGCCCAGGTACGGGGGGCGGACAATCCGTGGGCGGCCTGAACAACAACGGCGTCTTTTATATGAAGCTCTCCGGCGGCCAGAGTTATGGCGCCGAAGTCATGCTCGATGGCGCCAGCATCACCCGCAGTGAAAACGGATCGTCGTTCGACGAAACCTCGCCTTCCATTGAGGCACTTCAGGAGTTCAAGGTCACTACCTCAACTCCTTCGGCGGAGTTCGGACGCACGACGGCAGGTTTTGAAAGCTTTGCCACCAAGTCGGGCACAAACAGCTTTCACGGCACCGCATTCACCATCCTCAAGAACGCGGCGTTCGATGCCAACCAATGGTTCAGCAACGGCAACTACAAGTTCTATAACTGCACCGGGACTACCAATCTGGACGTAAGTTCCGGCTGCCAGGGCTACTTGCGGCAAGCGGACAGCAAGTTCGATTACGGCGGCACGTTCGGCGGCCCGGTCAGAATCCCCAACCCCTTCAAAAGAGGAAAGAACCTCTACAACGGCAAGGATAGGACGTTTTTCTTCTTCGCCTGGGAAAACTACAAGCTCAACCTGGGTTCATCCACGGTAGCCACAGTCCCCACCACAACTGGTGGCACAACGGGAACGGGAGAACAAGGCGGAGATTTCTCGGCCCTTCTGACCGAAGGCGGCGGACCGACCACACAGCCGACGCTCAACATCAATCCCTGCACCGGCCAGCCAATCCTGCAGAATCAGATATTCGATCCTGCGACGCAGAATTCCACCGTCTCGGCGACTAACCCGAGCGGGATTCCCTGCGCGTATCCTTTCCCAGGTAATATCGTTCCCACTTCCCGCTTCAGCAGCGCAGCCAAGGCCCTCATGGCTGGGCTTCCGGCGCCCAACCAGACGCCCATCCTCAATTTGCCATGGGGCTTTTTCAACAACTACGCACGGAGTTCTGTCGCCCCCACCACCAATACCACTTACACGGTCCGCATCGACGAGACACTGACGCAGAAGAACAAGATCTTCGGCTCCTACAGTTCGCGCGACAACTTCAGTGTGCATGGTTATGCCAATCTTCCCCAGCCGTTCAACGATTCGGCATATCCGCAGGACTTTGAAACCCACTACACGCGCGCGGGCTGGGACTATTCAATCGCGCCCACGCTGTTGAACCACTTGAACATCGGCTACAACCGCACCAACAGCAAGAACTTCGCATCCAGCATTGGCGCAGGGCGAACCCTGACGACCGCCGGTGCGCCGAACTTCTACTCTACGGCCTTTCCGATTGTGAACTTCGACGGGTTCGACAGCTATTCCCCTTGGATGATCGGCCAGGGCGGAGACAATATTGACAACGGGCTTCGGGCGAATGAAATTGTGAACTGGGAGAAAGGCCGCAACAGTTTCAAGTTCGGCGTGGATTGGCGTCACCAGCAATATACGGTTGAAGACGTCAATATCCCCAACCTCACCTTCTATCACGGCGAAACATCGGCGGCTGCCGTCGGCGGCAACTTCCTGGCCAGCGGCAACAGCTTTGCCAGTTTCCTACTGGGAGACGATGCGGTCGCCAGCCAAACCGTCTTCAACCATAACCCCCGCTGGAACTCGCACTACTACGCGTTCTTTGCTCAGGACGACCTCAGGCTGACGCCGAATCTGACGCTCAACCTGGGGTTGCGCTATGACGTGGACGTGCCTCGTCATGAAGCATTGAACGATACGTCGAACCTGAGCCTTAGCGCCCCGGATGCCGCTGCAGGCAACCTGCCTGGCGCTCTGGTATTCGGCACCAACTGCAATTGCAACAGCGCATGGGCCGATACCTGGCGCAAGGATTTCGGTCCCCGCGTTGGATTCGCCTACGTACTGCCGAACACGCAGGGCAAGATGGTTCTGCGCGGCGGCGGTGCTTTGATCGCCGGACCGCTGCAGTATGACGATTTTGGCGCCAGCATGGATGCCGGCTTCACGCAGGGCCGTCAGACAGGCTCGGTGAACAACTTCACGCCTGCCTTCCAACTCGATAGCGGCTACGGCCTGTGGACTCCGTCGTACTTCGCACCTAACACTGACCCCACGCAGCTAACCGCACAGAACGGCGTCGGCACCTTTACCAATGTCGGCGGCGAACTGATCTTGAAAAACTCCGGCCGGCCGTCTATGACCAGCAACTGGAGCCTCCAACTGCAGGATCAAGTCGCTCAGGACCTGATTCTGACCATCGGCTACATCGGCCAGAGCGCGCAGGATCTGCACACCGGGTACATATCGAACATCAACAACATTTCCATGTCCGACTTCGCCTATGGCGATCACCTTAACGATCCTCTCGAATACATTCCCGAAGGCGGCTCCAGATCGTTCACGCCCGAGGGCAGCGGCTCACCGGTTACCGTAAACGCGCCTTACTCGACGTTCGCGGGCGTAATTTCTCAGGCGCTTCGTCCGTATCCGCAATATGGATACATCGCAGACGATTGCTGCCTTGAGAATTTTGGCCACTCTTCGTACGACGCCATGGTTGTTTCGCTCAACCGCCATTTCCGCCAGGGATTCAACCTCCAGCTTTCCTACACCTGGGCGAAGAACCTCACCGACGCGGATTCAGAGATCGGTCAGTACGACCGCGGCGCTCAGAGCGAGAATGCCTTTGACTTCAAGGGAGAGAAATCGGTTAGCACACAGAACATTCCGCACACTCTCTCAATCAGTTACCTCTACAAATTGCCGTTTGGAAAGGGCACGCCATTCCTCAATCAGAGTAAGGTTCTCGATGCAATCGTAGGCGGCTGGGAACTTGGCGGCATTCAGCGATATGAGAGCGGGCAACCGCTTTCCTTCGGATGCGCAACGGGAATTGCATCGCTGGGCAACTACACCGGCGTAGGCGGTTACGACAACTGCTTCCGCTTTACGCAGAACTCGGCGGTCTCGCTCGCCAGTCCTGCATACAAGAAGAACAAGAACGGGCCAAATTTCTTTAATGGGGAGTCGTGGTTCAACCCCGCGTTCCGCGCACCGGGAACCAACGGCGGCGCCGACCCGGGTGTACCAATGGCAAGCGGCTCACTTATCGATCAAAATCGCGAAGGCCCAGGTTGGCTGCGCAATTTCTCTCCCGATTGCGATAACAACAATTGCTCTTTCGACCCGTACTTCTGGAGCGGACAATCGCCTCTGGTTGCGCGCGGCCGCGCATTGTCTCGCGTGACCGAACAGGTGACCGGCCCAATCTGGAAGTCTGAGGACTTCAGCATGCTGAAGAACTTCAAGCTAACTGAGAAGGTCACCTTCCAACTCAAAGGAGAGGCGATCAACGCCTTCAACCGCCATCGCTTTGCCATTCCGGACCTCTCGCCCGGAGACTCCGGCACGGCAACAGGCTTTGGCATTCCAACCGGCTCGGACTTACTGGCCCGCAACTTGCAGGTTTCAGGCCGGATCAACTTCTAACTCTCGATCGCTCATGAACCAGTTGGGGCAAGCCCGCTTGCCCCAACTGCAAACCCGCAGCACGCGAATTCAAAGAGCTTCTTGCCGGTTCTTTGAGTGCAAGTCACAATGCCAATGCAGTCGGGATATTGCTAACATTGGATCGTTCGACTCATCCTGGCAATTCTCCGGCAGACCAACTCAATGACGTTTCCACAACAAGCAATCCTTGCGATTCTCTTCGCCGCCGCGGGCATCCTCACGGCACAGACAACTCCGTCCTCAGCGGGTGCCGGGAACGGGCAGCAATTGCTTCAGTCGGGCAGGTTTTCGGAGGCGCGCGATGCATTCGAGGCTGTGTTGCGGACTGACTCGACGAATAAGGATGCACAGGATGGCGAGGTATCGGCCAGCGAGCGGTTGGCGCTTCAGGCTCGCGGAGAAGGCCGCATGAACGACGCACTTGATTGCCTGGTTCGAGCGCAGCAATTCGTACCGAACAATGCGCATCTGCTGCTCGACCTGGGAATTCAGCAGGATGACATGCACCTCTATCAGGATGCGGACCGCACACTTTCGGCTGCGGAGTTACTCAACCCCGCAAACGCGACTTTGATTTACGCAATCGCGCACGTGAAGATGGATCTGGGGCAGTTATCGGCCGCGGAGACAAAGATGAGGGCCTATCTTGACCTGCGGCCCGGCGACGCGAGCGCTCACTATGGAATGGGCCGCATTTATCAACTGGGCCTGCAATTTGACAAAGCTCGCGCCGAATTTCAACGAAGCATCGACCTTCAGCCTGTGCAGACCGAAGCTTACTACCAGTTAGGAGATATGGCGTTGGGCCAGGAGAATCTTGACGAAGCTATCGCCGAATTTGCCAAGACTCTGGCGCGCGATCCGAAGCATGGAGGAGCGCTCGCGGGGACCGGCCAGGCCTATTTCAAACGGAAGCAGTATCCCATTGCGGAGGACTTTCTGGAGCGGGCGGTTGCGGCGGCTCCGAACTATCAGGCAGGCCACTATTACCTGGGACTAACTCTGGCGCGCCTGGGGCGAAAGCAAGACTCCGAACGGGAGCTTGCACTGGCTACAAAACTTGCAGACGCGGCTGGTAGAAAGCCGCATGGAGAGTTACCGCCGTCCCCGTCTACAGCTAACTGATCCGTGACATCGAGCCCGCTTCTAACAGCGCAACAGGAGAGTTTTGTCATGCGTGCAGTCTTCTTGCTTTCCGCGACACTCGCGATTGTCCTTTCGCAACAGGCTAACTCGCAGCAGCCTCAAGCGCTTAATCTGAGCGGCGACTATCCAGTCACTCACGATCCATCCATAGCGCATGAGGGCGATACTTACTACGTTTTCGCCACGACTTCCGACGCGAAAGAAGGGCAATTCCCGATCCGCTGCTCGCACGACCTATTGAACTGGAAGTTATGCGGACATGTCTTCCCGGAGATACCTGCATGGATTCATGCGGCGAGTCCGACTACCAGGGACTTATGGGCGCCCGACATATCATTTTTCGCCGGTAAGTATCACCTTTACTACGCCTATTCTTTGTTCGGCTCGAATGCATCCGGCATAGCGCTTGCGACTAACGAGACGCTGGACCCGAAGAGCCCAAAGTACCAATGGCATGACGAAGGGCTGGTGTTGAAGTCGACGCAGACAGATAACTTCAACGCTATCGACCCTAACATCGTCCTCGACGGCAAGGGGCAGCCATGGCTTAGCTTCGGCAGCTTCTGGACCGGCATCAAGATGCGGCGCATCGATGCCGGGACCGGCAAAACATCGCCCTCCGATCCAACCGTGTATTCGCTTGCGACGCGTGCAGTGCCTGAGCATCCCGCGCCGGCGAAGCCGGGATTACCGGGAGACTGGCAGGCCATTGAAGCGCCGTTCATTGTGCATCATGCAGATTTTTACTATCTGTTTGTTTCTTTCGATTTGTGCTGCCGTGGGACGAAAAGCAATTATCGAACCATGGTTGGGCGCTCGCGGCATGTTACGGGACCTTACGCCGATGCGGATGGTAAGCCGATGCTGACGGGAGGCGGAACGCAGCTTCTCTATCCCAACTCCCGATGGATCGGCCCCGGTGGTGAGTCGGTCCTGCTTCGGCCTGAGGGGGACATCATTGTCTTCCATGCGTACGATGCAGTCACCGGCAAGTCGGCTCTGCAGATATCTACGTTGACGTGGTCGGGCGGCTGGCCTCATGCGGCTCTCGGCACATCCGGCGAGTCGAAGTAGCGGCGGCCTTTCAACGCACTCCACGTAAGTTGCGGCGCACCGATCTGGCCGCACGGCAGGAAGCGAGGATATATGAGCATTCATTGCGATTCGAGAGTCAGGGCGAACGCCCTCCTGGTCTGCGCTTTTCTGCTATGTTCGGCCGGCGCGATGGTTGGATGCGGCGGTGGCAGCGGCGGATCGACCGCGCCAACAAATCCTGCGCCACCCGCCTCGCCGGACATGGGTACCGTGGTTCCTGTCAATAACTCAAGCCTTTATACCAACCAGTACCAGATCAAGAATGCGGCCAGCGGCATGGTGCTCGGCATCGATGGGCAAAGTCAATTGGAGGGAACGAACGTTGTGCAGGAGTCGAACACCAGCGCCACCGACTCAATGTGGCACCTGGTGCCCAATGTTTACGCCGACAATCGATTCAACGTCGAGAGCATTTTGACGCATCAGGTTATCGGTCTCTCCAGCACCGAAACGAGCGCGGGGCTTCCATCTTCCGCATCCATGAACGCAGGCGCGCAGGCCGGCCAATATAGCGATACCGGCAGCGACGATGAGGATTGGGTTTTCTATCTGTTGAAGGACGGCAACTATCTTATCCAGAACCACTACAGCAGCCTGTATCTCCAGGACGATGGCTCCGGCACAACTTCCGCGGCGACCATCGACCAAGGCACGCGCGCTACCACAGGAACCGGTTGCACCTGCCAGGAGTGGACGCTGAGCACGACCACGACGGCGGCTTATCCGACGCCGATGAATGTTTCGGGTACGGGAATCTACGTTCACGATCCGTACATGATGCAGGATCCGGCGACTCATCTTTATTGGTTATATGGCACGCATCAGACTCTCGCCTACTCGGCTGACTTATCGACATTCACTTACACGACAGCGACAAGTGCGCACGGAGCGTGCACCGCAGGGCAAGGCAGCTTCTGGCTGACCGACGATAGCCATTGCCCGATCGTGGGGCCGGACTTTGCCTCGTGGACCGGACTGCAAACTCCGCCATCCGACAACAACGGCGCGAACATCGACATGTGGGCGCCGAGCCTGCTGCACGCCAACGGAACTTACTACCTTTACTATGCGGTTCCGTATGAGCCGTCTACCGGCGCGGAGGCAGTAATCGGCCTGGCGACCAGTACAACGCCCTACGGACCCTGGCTCGACAAGGGATACGTCGTCACGTCATGGACGCAGGCAACGAGCGCGCCACCTGCGGTCAATCCCTGGGGCTTCGTGGACACTACTACCTGGAACGCGATCGATCCAGCCCCATTTATCGATGCGGATGGGAAGTGGTGGCTGCAGTGGGGTTCGTGGCAGGACGGCATGCATACCGTGCAGCTCGATCCGTCGTCGGGCCTGAGGCTAACTTCAAATTCGACGACTTATAACGTCGCCTTTCGCTACTGGGGTGAAGAGGGCTCGTTCATTTATTACTGGAACGGCTACTACTATTACTTCGGCTCTATCAACCCATGCTGCAGCGCCACCAGCACTTACCGCATCGTTTACGGCAGATCCGCCAGTCCGACAGGACCGTTTCTCGATAGAGGCGGCCGCGACCTTTCCAGTAACGGCGGAACGATCCTGCTCAGCACGCACAGCAACATCGTGGGTCCGGGCGGAGAGAGTGTTTTTACCGACACAGGTGCAGACGGTACACAGTCGATCCCGACTCTTGTGTATCACTATTACGATGGCAATAACAATGGGACACCGACGCTGGGGATCAACCGGCTGAGTTTCACGTCCGATGGCTGGCCGTACCTTCAATAGATGGCCGGAACGTTGCTAATTCCTACTAACAGGACTTGGTGACGAATTCTGGAGAGAACGTCCCTCGGGGCTGAAGTCTTTACCCCTTAAAGGCCCGGGCTTCAAACAAGGCTTTTTGAGCCTGTGAAGCCCGTACTTTTCAACCGCGACCTTACTTAGTTTCTGGGTGGATAGATGCCTTGCATGGCGATGATGTAGTTGAGCACAAGGTATGGCATCGTGTTGTCGTGCGGCTGATTGCCGCCGGCAGCTCCACATAGTGTTGTCGACATGTTGATACCGGCCGTTGACTGCTCGAGCGGCGTTGCGTAGATCGGGCCACTGCCGCGGGCGCCAGATCCAAGCGCGAACGCCGGTCCCGGCGCAGAAGCGTGTGCAGCGGCGGCGGAGGCGGGAATAGTGTGGGTGTGCACCGGCAGTTGGCCCAGAGTGAGGGTTATCGCAGCTGAGCCGCCTTGTTGGCCGAGATAATAAGTGGAGAGCCCCGCACCTTGCCCCTGGTGAATGGCAATGCGTCCCTGAAGATTTGGCAGGGCGAAGGTACTACTTCCATTGCCGCCGTAGTATGTACCGACCAGCGAAAAAAGTGCCGTATTTTGCGAAATGTTGAGAAGCTGACCCTGGCAAAAGGCCCAACCTGCGGGAGCAAAGTTGTAGGGAACGAGACGAATTTCACCCACGTATGGGTCCATGCGAAACCTCCAGAACTAACTACGCGAGGGAAAGATGCCTTGCAGCGCGATACAGAAAGTAACCGCAAGATAAGGCTGCATATTGTCATGGGGTTGGGATGATCCCGCCGTAGTTCCAGTTCCCAATTGAGTGTTCGCAGCCGCCGTAGAGTAGGGGTCGGCGCTTCCAGTCGCGGGGAAGTTGCCGATAGCCGTGGCAGAATTGGCATTCGCCGTTGTTGCTTTTCCCCCATGGGTGTGCGAAGGAAGCTGCGCGGTAGTCAGGGTGACATTTGGCTCACCACCAACTTGTCCCAGGACAAACCCTGGGCCCACCATTATCGCGACGCTGCCTTGCAGGTTTGGCAGTTGAAAGGTGTTTATGCCATTGCCACCATAGGTTGTGCCAAGCAGGGAGAACAAAGCCTGATTCTGGTTGATTGCGAGACTCTGGCCGTTGCACAGGGCCCAACCTGTTGGGGCAAAGTTAAAGCCGAAAACGGAAATCTGGCCGAGAAATGGAGTTGACATGGTTTTCCGCTCCTAGCCCCGCGGGGGGAATATCCCCTCAAGGGCAATGACGCAAGTGACAGTCAGGTAAGGCTGAATGTTGGTATGCGGCTGATTCCCGCTGTTCGGTATGACGACATTTCCCAGGGCGCCGGTTGCGGAAGCAACGGCCACATACTGATCCTCAGAAGATGCGGCGAAGACCGCTCCAGACGGAGATGAGGTATTGCCATTGCCGGAGACCGCGCCGATGGGATGAGAGTGCCCGGCAACCTGTGAGGCCAAGACCGTCACATTTTCGACTCCCGCGTATTCTCCGATGGAATAATTGTTGCCTTGCAGACTGGTTCCCCAATGAATTGCAACCCTGCTCTGAAGGTTAGGCAGCCCAAAAGTACTTACACCGTCGCCGCCGTAAATTGTTCCGAGAAGCGCGAAAAGTGCGTCGTTTTGCGAAATGGAGAGGAGCTGACCGTTGCACACCGCCCAACCGTATGGCGCAAAGTTAAAGGCCACGTAGCGGATCTCTCCTAAATAAGGGGTAGCCATATTGACTCCTCGTATTTCATGGAACGGAATCTCTGAAAAAGGCAGCTTCGGCGTCGTCAAAGGCGAACTTGCAACTCAAGCAGAAGCTGGTTCGGTTGAATAATACGGGACAGAAGTGCGTTTGCCAAGAGGTATTCAGAGAGAGATAAAAATGAAGCGAGGGAACTGTGAAGAGGGCGCATGCCCCGTTATCATTTTTTTGCCGTGGGACGAGACATCCGATTGAAAACCGATTCATACACTGCGATTCCATTTGCCGCCGCTATTGGAACCAGGAAAATCTCCATCCGCTGTTCATCCTCAAACTCAAGGCCGTAGATCTGCTGCTGCAGCATAGCATCCGAACTGCCCTCAAAAGTAAGTTCGAAGGAATCCCCAGGAACCACAGTTGGATCAGGATCGGCTCGAAGGGCTCGCACAGAAACCAGAGTCAGAGCCACGTTTTCCAAACCGGCGCGATAGACGACAGCTTTAGATCCGCGGATGCTTCGGAAGTAGTCGCCGTTGAGGCCGGGAACGATGGGCCCGGTCTCGGAAGTCTCTTCACGGACATCGGCCGCGGCCGGGGCTGCCCCTCCCCATTGCATTTCAACGTCAACTCCCGGCTTCCCGCAGGGGGTGAAGCCGGCTCGCTGATAAAGCCTTATCGCGGGATTGGTTGAGCGCACGGTGAGGCTTAGAGGAACGCCGGCCTGGCTGGCGCGTTGGCAGAGGCTGTCCAGAAGCGAACGGCCGATGCCATGCCCGCGAAATGGCGTCAGCAGTGCGATGTCGACCAGATGGATAGCTGTGGAACTGTAGTCGACCAGCATTCGGCCTACCCGATACGGCCCCACCCAGATAACGCTCTCCTCCGCATGAGGAAACTGCTGACCGTAGCCCGCTTTCTGCGCCCGATGCTGCATTTCAAGCAATTGGGTCAGAGCCGGCGGAGGAAGCTGGAGCGGCAAGAACTCCGATGCACGAACATCGAAAAACAATTCCTTCAAGAACGTCTCGTCTTCGGCAGACGCAGGGCTTACCCGATATTCCATAGCCTCACATTATGAGGCAGAGCCGGGGGAGGCATCAATATGGGTTTTCGCAATTGGAATTCCGAGCCGGGCCGGACGATCGTCGGGTAAACTCGATTTCGATGCAGGACGTTACAGCTACTCTCATCGTCGACTGGCTGCGGGAGATCGGGCTGACGGTTCGCTTCGCACCCCTCGAGGCGGCGACGTTTCTTCCTGGAGTTACATTAGAGCCGGGCGGGATTGTTATTGACCCCGAACGCCTGCTTTACCCTGGCGACCTTTTGCACGAGGCTGGCCACCTGGCAGTTATGCTGCCGGCGCAACGGGCGGCGACCCAGCAGAATGCGGAAATTGGCATGGGCGATGAAATCGCCGCGCAGACGTGGTCCTATGCGGCGGCCGTTCATCTGGGGCTTGCGCCTGAGGTGGTGTTCCATGCGACGGGCTACAAGGGCTCGGCTGCGACACTTATTGAGATCTATCGGGATGGGAAAGCCGGAGTACCGCTGCTGCAATGGATAGGCCTGACCCTGGATCGCGTGCGAGCCGCCGAAGCCGGGACGCACGCTTATCCCCATATGATCCGCTGGCTGCGGATCGATCCGGAATAGCGCTGCCAGCCACTCCGGAGAAAGCTTCGGCCCGAAGGCCGTTTTCTTCCGGAGCCTGAGGCCCGCAGGGGCTGAAACAATCGTTCCGGCTACCGGCCGAAAGTCTGTCCGATAGTCCCTGGGCGAATGGGAGCGGTCGGGACATTTCCGCCGGGAGCGAGCAGGGAAAACGTCGCCGAATAGCGGGGCGGGGTCTCTTCCGGCCCGGAGGGCACGACAAAGAGCGGAAAAGTGCCCAGGCTCTCATGCTCCAATGTGTAAGTCTCCTGGGGAAGGGTATCGCCTGCGCCGCGGAATGTGAGCGTGAAACTGGTGGCCTGCACAGACTTAGGCCGCGATGCCGGATGGAAGGACGCCGGGCCTTCCTCGGGTTCAATCGCCGACTCTGCATCGGTAACATTAATCAACTTCCACGAGTAACGTGCGCCATCGGGAGCCGTAACTGTGAAGTTATCGCCGATGAGAGGCTTGAACCTGGCCGAAGTGGCTCCGATCAGCGCCTTCATATGGTCAGGGCTGAAGCGGTCATCTGTCTGGGCGCCGCCGATTTCGGCAAGCGCTGAAGGAACAACAGTAGTTCCCAGCAATGTTAATGAAGCTGTTCCAAGAAATTTACGCCGCGAAACTGGCATGTTTAACCTCCATTATTGGCCTCGAATTGTCTTAAATCGAAGCAGTGCGCGGTCTAAGACTTCAAAAATCGAACCGGGGACAAGATTCGAGTAACCATAGCATAGGCAACATGCGGAGATCGATATATTTTTCTCCTAACTTTTTCCCTTTCCTGCAAAGAAATAATTGACTTTGCCAATTTGGCAAGCGAGAATTGGGCTGCTTGATTTGGGCCCCTCCATTTCCCGTGGTCCTTCCTCATTGATTTGCCCGTTAAGAGTTCATCGTTCAGGGCGCTCTCTCTTCTGTCTGCTCTAAAGATTTTGGGCATAGGCAAAAAACCAGAACTTTCCAATCTTGAGAATTCGGGTAAATCCTCGCGGAATTCCCGGGCTTCTCTTATCGAATTTGGCGCGCGACGCGCATCGTCCGCCGGAGGTTTGCTTTGGCTATATCACGTGGGGATTCCCGTATCGCTCTTTGTTCGATTTCAACCGTGGCGTTGCTTCTTACGGCGTCCTTCACGTTTTTCTCCGGCGCTCCCTTGCACGCGCAGCGCAGGGCTGAAATTCAGCCGCCGCCCGGCAGGCAGTTGTCGCCGCTGTCGATGGTGTCGGCGGATTTCGATGAGGATGGAGCGCCCGATGTTGCGGTCGGTTATGGGACCGGCACGGGCGGCACGATCATACTTCTGCGCGGGAATCGCGAGGCGCTCGCGCCGCAATCGGTAGAGAGCTTCCGTGCCCTGGAGCACGGCCAGTCTCCCGATTCGTTCCTGCCGCAATCGGCTCCTGTGAAATTGCAGGCTGCGCCGGCTATGCTGCTGGCTGCCGATGTTGACGGCGACGGGCATCGCGACCTGGTTTACGCGAGCAAAGGCTCCGCAACCCTGCAGGTGATGTTTGGAACCGGGCACGGGACATTCCGCACCCAAACAGCTTCATTCACGTTGCCGGGAGCCATTACCGCTCTCGCATCCTATACGCCAGGGGTGCGCGTTGCGGGCGACGCGTTGCTGGTGGGTTATAACACAGCCCAGGGCGCGCGCGTGGCGCTGGTAGGCAAGGGCAAGACCGGCCTGGAAATGGACGCGAAGTACGCGCTTCCAGGAACGGCGACCGCAATTGCCGTGGCGCAGTTGGATAGCGATCTCACTCCCGATGCGGCCATTGTTGCCGGCGGCCACCTGGTCGTGCTTCATGGCTACCAGGCCATCTACGGCAAAGGGCAGGTGGAGACGCTGCCCGAGAGCGGCGTGCTGGCTGTCGCTTCCGGCTCATTCCTCTTCGATCGTCACCAGGGTGCGCAGTTGTCCGTGCTGACCGCAGGCGGGGAACTCGTTATCCTCGCGCATCAGGGCTTTGACTCCCGCGCCTATACCAGGCAGGAGCTTGTGCAGGCCCGCCTTGACGCGCGCCACAACAAGCACGCACTCTCGCTGGCGGATCGGGCAGGGAAAAATGGCTCCGCGCCGTGGGTCGAAATCGAGCGGCGCTCAGAGCCGGCCTTTGGCTTCTCGGCCTCCGACACGCCATTTCTGCTGCGCACGCGTGCCAGCGGCGCTGGCGGAGACGATCTGGTTGTGTTGGATCAGTCGACCGGCCAGCGCGTCACGATCAGCCACCGGTCAGGTTCCAGTTTCGCTGGAAATCCCGGCGTCAATGCCAGCCAGGCTGCTCCGGTGCGGCGCGTCAAGGTGGATAGCGTCGGATCGGGCGACCTGATTGCGGCCATTCCGATGCGAGTCAATGCGGACGGACGTCCCGGCCTGGTAACTCTGGGCAAAGACGAGACTTCGCTGAATATCACCGTTCCCGCTGCCAATAACACGTTTTACGTGACCACCACAGCCGATGGAGCGCCAGCTGCTTCAAACGGAACGCTCTGCTCGAACCCTGATGCAGGTGGCTGCACGCTCCGCGACGCTGTCACTTTCGCGAACGAGGATGCGTCTGACAACGGTTCGGGGGGCAGCGACACAATCTTGGTCCCCGCCGGCACCTACACATTGAGTTACCTCAGCGGGCATAAGGATAGCCAGGACAACTCCGAATCCCACCTCGAACTTTACGGTCCGGTCACCATTATCGGCTCCGGCGCCGGCAGCACCATCATTGATGGCGATAACAATGACATGATCTTCAATGTCAACCCGGGCCCATACGGGACCTATAACGGACAAGCCGGCTACGTAGATTTCGACGCGGCGCTGGAAAGCGTGACGCTGCAACACGGCGCCAACAGCGACAACCCTAGCGGGCCTTCATCTACCGGGCTCGAAAACGATTTCGGTGGCTGCATCTTCTGGAGCCCCACCGGCGGCAACCTGACCCTTACCGGCGTCGACATTCAAAACTGCAGCATCTCATGGGGCGGCGGCGGCGCAATTTACGCCTATGGCGATGGCGGCGCGGAAGTACTGTCGTTGACTGGCGGCTCAATCTCCGGCAACACCACCTCGGAACAAGGCGGCGCGATCCACGTTGGCTACCCCGCCGTGACGCTTACTGCAACAAATACCGCGTTCGCCAACAACTTAGCCTCGGCCACGTTCAACGCTTCAGACACGGGCGGCGGGGACGGTGTGGATGATGGCGGCGCGCTCTATCTCGAAGAGCGTCAATCCGGATCATCCACGGCGCAGTCCGTGCTTACCGGTGTAACCATCTCCGGCAACACCGCCAACGGCCCCGGCGGCGGCATTTATTCAATCACGGGTCTGAAGCTGCTGACCTCCACGTTGAGCAGCAATATATCCATATATGCCGGGAGCTCGGGAAAATCTCTCAACCCGAACGGCTACAACGGCGGTGGCGTTTACATTGAGGTCGAGAGTCCGGAGTCGGCCGGAACAATTACCAGTACAAACTTTTTGGGTAACTCGGCGTATTCGTCGGGCGGCGGCGTTACTCAGGGGCCGGCCCCAAGTTCCGATGGCAATAGCCTGACCATCAGCCTGAGCCGTTTCTATGGCAACACTGCTACATCGAATGCAGGGTCGAGCGGCCTCGCGGTGGGTGAGCCTGGAGAACCATCCGAAACGACCGATGTTGGGAGTGTCGTCGCGACCGAGAATTGGTGGGGCTGCAACGCCGGTCCGCTGACCAGCGGCAATGGCTGCGATCAAGCTGAAAAGTTTCCCTCGAGCGATCCCTTCGGAAACATGCAGACAGAGCCGCATGCTGAATTAGCGATGGTCTTGAGTCCCACCACCCTTCCGGTCAATAGCGATCTGGGCGTGACTGTCAGCCTCAATACGGATTCCAATAGCAATTCCATCAGCAATGCTTTCCCGGCAGTGACCGGGGCCGCAATCGCTTATAACGTCACAGGCGTCGGCTTCTCATCCAATTCGTCGACCGAGAATTTCGCCAGTAACGGTACCGATTCTCCAACCATTTCGGTCGACACCAGTGGATCCGGAACTGTATCTGCTCAATTCGATGGCCAAACGGTGAGTCAGCCCTTCAATGTCACGTCTCCGCCGATAATTACAAGCGGGAACAGCACCACCTTTACGGAAGGCACGAACGGCTACTTTACGGTCACCACAAACGGATCTCCTAACCCATCGCTCAGTGAAAGCGGAAGTTTGCCGAACGGCGTCACCTTTACTAACAACGGCGATGGAACAGCGACCCTGACGGGAACCGCAACCCAATCTGGCACTTTCCCGTTTACGATCACCGCGACGAATGGGACCTCTCCGGACGCAGTACAGAACTTCACCCTCACGGTCAATCCGCAATCGGTTCAACTCACTGAGTCGGCCAGCCCGTCAGCAGGCGGCACGGTGAGTCCCGGATCGGGCTCCTTCGACCAGGGCGCCGGCGTATCGATTTCCGCGACTCCGAACTCGGGCTATACCTTCCTGGGCTGGACGTCGAGCCCCGATTCCGTGGCTAGCCCCTCATCGGCCAGCACCAGCATCGTCATGAACTCAGCCGAGACGGTCACTGCCAACTTCTCCGCAAACCTGGTGGTAAACACCCCCAACGATGATTCGGGCGTCGCGTCCAACTGCACTCCGCAATCCTCGCCGGGGACCAACAGCACCGACAGCTCTTGCAGCTTGCGCGACGCACTGCTTCAAGCGGCCAGCCTGGGCGCGGGCAGCATCACTTTCGATTCGACGGCGTTTGCTGCGCCGCAGACCATAACGCTGATCGATGCCAAAACCCTGAAGATCCCGTCCTACACCAGCATCATCGGGGCAACCAGCGGCAGCGGCTATTCGCTAGCCAACCTGGTGACGGTGGACGGCGGCGGCTCGGCGGATCCGATCTCTGTCTTCACGGTCAACGCCGGCGTAACCGCCGCAGCCATCTCCAACCTCACAATTACCGATGGCTACGGCACAGGGAGCCCCTCCCCCTCCACATTCGGAGGCGGCATCCACAACGAGGGCAACCTGACAGTATCGAATTCCACCTTTATCAACAACTCTGTCGAGGAACAGGGTGGTGCAATTTACGACTACGGCGGCAATCTCACAATCCAAGGCTGCACGTTCACCGCGAACTCCACCACCACACTTGGCGGCGGAGCGATTTACGGCACCGGAGACACGATCACCGTAAACGAAAGCACTTTTTCGGGAAATACGGCCATCGACAATGGCGGTGCAATTGTCATGTACGGCAGCGCTACAGTGACCAACAGCACCTTTATCGGCAACAAATCCATGACAGAAGGCGGGGGCGCCATTGGAAACCTGGGGTCCGGAGCCCTGATCGCCAACAACAACGTTTTCTCGGGCAATACCGCCGTCGTCGGCGCTGGCATTGATGGCACCGGACCCACCAATGCCAACTTCAACCTTTTCTACAATAATGTCGACAACGGTGGCGGCGAAGACGATTGCTACAGCTGCGCGAGCAATACCAATGAAGTCACAACCAACCCCAACCTGGCCCCTCTGGCCAACTTCGGCGGACCCACGCAAACCGCGCTCCCACTGCCCGGAAGCGGCGCCATCTGCGCTGCTTCTTCAGCCTTGATTCCGGCCGGGGTGACAAACGATCAGCGCGGCATGACGCTCGATCCCGAGTGCCCCGCCAATTCCGTAGACGCCGGCGCGGTGCAGTCCAACTATATGCTGAGCTTTACCGTCGGACCGCCGTCATCTTCGTTCGTCAATGAGGCGATGCGGCCATCTCCGCGCGTGACCTTGATGGAGAGCGGCAACCTGGCCGGTTTTGCTCCCAGCGTACTCGGCATGACCGATAGTCAGTCGGTGCTGTCGGGCACTGAAACTGCGACAACCGCCGCAGGAGTCGCCATCTTTGGAAACCTGACCACCAGCGCCGCCGC
>DASXFF010000212.1:0-12132 GCA_036489735.1 Occallatibacter sp.
TCGCACTGCAGCCGGTGCCGCTCTTTTTTGTCCCGGATTTTCTTGCGCGTCTCCTCGTCCAGCGGCTCCAGCAGGTCGAAGGTGATGTTGGCCGGCTGAAAGTTCTTCGCTTCGGCGTGGGTGATGTAGTGCATCAGCGAGCCCAGAGCCGTCGCGCGCGGCACGGGCACTGGTTCTTCGCCTCGCGCCAACGCGGCCGCGTAGATCCCAGCCAGGAGACCTGACGCGATTGACTCGGTGTACCCTTCCACGCCGCAAATCTGCCCCGCAAACATGATGCGCTCGCGCGCGTTTCCCTTCAGGACGAGAGTTTCATCAAGAAGGGCCGGCGCACAAATATACGTGTTGCGGTGAATCTGCCCGTAGCGCAGGAAGCGCGCATTCTCGAGGCCCGGAATCAGGCGCAGCACGCGTGCCTGCTCGCCAAACCGCAAATGATTTTGGAAGCCGACCAGGTTGTAGCTATCGGCGCGCAGATTCTCCTTGCGCAGCTGAACGACGGCCCAAGGCGTTTTGCCGGTCCGCGGATCGCGCAGGCCAACGGGCTTCATGGGACCGAAGCGCAGCGTATCACGCCCTCGCCGCGCCAGCACTTCGATGGGCAGGCAGCTCTCGAAATAGTCGAGCTTTTCCCAGTCCTTTTCTTCAGCGGGTTCGGCATCGAGCAACGCATCCAAAAACCGGTCGTACTCGGAGCGATCCATCGGGCAATTGATGTAATCGGCGGTTCCCTTGTCCCACCGCGCGGCGAAATAAACGCGGTTCATATCGATCGAGTCTGCATCGACGATCGGCGAAATCGAGTCGTAAAACGCCAGATGGCCTGCGCCGGTCAGCTTTTCGATCTCGCGACTGAGCGCATCGGAAGTGAGCGGACCGGTGGCGATGATGGTGAGGCACTTCGTGCTTTTCTGGTCTTCGACAAACGACGCGCCAAGTTGAGTTACTTCTTCGCGGATGACACGAATGCGCGGCTGGGCCGCGATGGCCTCTGAAATGAGCCGCGAAAACTCGACGCGATCCACGGCCAGTGCATGGCCTGCCGGAACCGCCGTTTGGTCCGCAATTTTCAGCAGAGCCGAGCCCGCCCGCCGCATCTCCTGCTTGAGAAGCCAGGGCGCTGTATTCACCGATTCGCTCTTCAGCGAATTGGAGCAGACCAGCTCGCCGAAGTCGGTGGTCTGATGCGCGGGCGTCAATCGCAGTTTGCCGTCCACCATTGCTCGCATCTCATAGAGATCGACCTCGCAGCCCAGGCGCGCAGCTGTCAGCGCCGCCTCAGGCCCGGCCAGTCCTCCGCCGATGACGCGTATCCTCGACATCTTTTTCCTCTGCATGGCCGTTTGCGGCCAAGCTTTTTCGTTGCGCACCGAATCTCAAACGAAACCCGCGGCCTTATCGTCGCCGGAAAAACCCGGCAGATAATCTCGGAGAGATCCCTCAGGGCTAAAGCCCTTCGATTTGGCCGGTACTATCGGCACGACTGAAGTCGTGCCCCTGACACTTCGTGCTTCCCCCGAAACGGTTTTTACGCAGCCTGTGAAGCCGTGCCCTGACACTTCGTGCTCGTCCGAAGCAGTTTCCTGGCTGCATGTGCAGTCGTGCCCCTGACACTTCGTGCTTCCCCCGAAGCGGTTTTTACGCAGCCTGTGAAGCCGTGCCCTGACACTTCGTGCTTCCCCCGACGCGGTTTTTGCGCAGCCTGTTATGGGGCGAAAGCGCCATGTGCGCCTTCGCTGGTGGCTAGCCTCTCCAGCATTTCGCCGTTCAGGCGGACGGTGCGCCACTCGTCCATAAACTCGGCGCCGAGCGAGCGGTAAAAGTCGATCGCCGGAGTGTTCCAATCCAGCACCTGCCACTGCAGGCGCTGGCAGCCGTTTTCCACGGCGATAGCGGCCACCCGCTTTAACAACTCCCTCCCGATTCCGAGGCGACGAAACTCGGGCAGCACGAACAGGTCTTCTACGTAAATGCCGGGCCGACCGACCCACGTGGAGTAATTGAAGAAATAAAAGGCGAATCCGGCAGGCATGCCATCGCAATCGGCAAGCAGGCAATGGAAGAGCGGATGGGGGCCAAAGCCGTCGCGGATCAGGCCCTTCTCGGTCGCCACGACCGCGTCCGGCGCGCGCTCAAAGGCTGCCAACGCACGAATAAACTCCAGAATCTGCGCTGCATCCCCTGCGGTCGCTTTCCGAATGGAAGTCTTCATACTCCCGATTCTAGGGCCTGCCAACACGATCGGGACGGCGGGCTAAGGACCCTGGTGTGATCCGCGCCACACACGTCTTGCGCCCGTCGCACTACGATTGCTTTTGTTGGCCCCCAAGGCGCCGAGCGGCATCTATCAGGAACAGCGACGTTCCGGTCCACACGGCCGGCCGAGAAGTTCGGCACGGTGGTGTTTTCAGCCGTCGTGGGACGGTCCGAGCTAATCCCCTTGTGCGGGGCGCTGGGTTGGATTTAACGTTGGTTTTGCTGGAAATGTGCTCCGCCAGCAGTGACCTGCGCTTTTTGCGTCCGTCCTGCCGAGCACAGTCCGTTGCTGCGGGGGCAAGTTGGTTCGCCGCGGGCCTTCGGAATTCGGAATTTTTAGAGACAGCGAGCATCGCTTGTCCCGCAACTCTCAAGGAGAAGACATGAAACGCATTCTTTCACGCTTGTTGGTCCTGTCCGCTGCGGTGGGCCTGCTCTTATTGGCTGGCTCTTCCAGTCAGTCACAGACAACGCCGGCCGACAACATGGGTAAGATTCACGGTCGCGTCATTAATCCGACGGGGCAACCGCAGGGAGGCGGCAAGGTTGGCCTCTCCACCGATGGTGGGCACACGTTAGCCTTCACTTTCCCGGTCGATTCCACCGGCTCCTTTTCAGGCGAAGCAAAGCCTGGAACCTACGAGCTGGTCTATCTTGCGCCCGATACGCCAGCCGGCCAGATGGTCGACTCCATCCGCGGCATCAAGATTGTGGCCGGAGTGGACCTTGAGCAGGACGACGATATGTCACGCCAGGAATTCCTCGACAAGATGACGCCAGATCAAAAGAAGCAGCTGGACGATCTGAAGAAAGTGAATGCCGAGGCGCTCAAGGCGAACGCGTTGATCGCCAACCTCAACGCCGACCTGAAAGTGGTGGGCCAGGACAAGAAAGATATCGATACGGCTTCAGCAACCGCGACGCAGACTCTTGGTGCGAACGCTTCCAAAACCGATATCGCTGCCAAGACCGAAGAAATCAAGACCGCAAAGTACACCGATATCCAGAGCTTGATGACGAAAGACACGACCGCCAAGCCGGATGAAGCCTTGCTGTGGAACAACCTGGCGTATGCGCAGGCGGGCCTCAAGAACTATGACGATGCCATCACGTCCTATAAAAAGGCGCTGGACCTCGAAACCGCTTCGAAGAAGCCTCGCATGCCTGTCATTGGCGCGGCCAACGAGGGACTTGGTGAGATTTACGCGCGGACCGGCAAAGTTTCTGACGCGAATGCTGCCTTTGACGCAGCCGCCAAAGCCGATCCCGCCAGCGCTCCCCTCTTTCTGAGGAATGAGGCCGTCATCTTCTACCAGGAAAACAACAATGCAGCCGAGGCGGCAGCGGCCGACGAGGCGATCAAGATCGACCCGACCCAGCCCATCCTGTATTACATCAAGGGCCAGGGGTTGATCGCCAATGCGACCGTCGATCCCAAGACCAACCGCATCATTCTGCCTCCCGATTGCGTAGCAGCATATCAAAAGTACCTTGAACTGGCGCCCACTGGCCCCTATGCCAGTGAAGTTGCCGGCATTTTGCAACAGGCCGGAGAGAAAGTCAGCTCATCCTATAAGGCGCCGAAGTAACTCAACCGGCTTTACTCCACAAAAGGCGTTCGCGATGCGGGCGCCTTTTGTGTCTATGTGCCGCCGATTACAATCCATAACATGCGTTCTGCGCTGGGCTTGCGCATTTTTGAGCGGAGGCAGTCAGCGATGGCTGGCCTGACCGCGCTGCTTTTTGCGGTCGCTGCGGCGTTGCCGGCTCAACAGAGCGCCGCCGAAGCGGGCAGGATTCATGGGCGCGTGATCAACCCCTCAGGCGCACCGCAAAAGGACGGTACGGTCAGCCTCTCAGTGGATGGCGGCCTGACTTTAAGCTACAACTTTCCCGTCGCGCCTTCGGGCGACTACTCGGGCGAAGCACCGGAGGGAGAATACACGGTTGTTTACCGCGCGCCCGACACACCCGAAGGCAAAATTGTCGATTACATCAGCGGCGTTCAAATTGTTGCCGGGCAAGATACGGCTCAGGACGTGGATATGACGCGCCGCGAATTCTTCGCCAGGCTCTCGCCGGAACAGCAAAGACAGTTGCTGGACCTGAGAGAGGCAAATGCAGCCGCAGACGCCGACGCCAAGCGCGATGCGTCGTCTGTCGGGGCCGACCTCGAGATCGTGAATCTCGATTTTCAGGGTGCGGAGAATGCGCGTGTCACAGCAGTCGAGAACCTGCGCGCGTCAGAAAAGGACGGCGCCGCTGGAAGCGATTCCGGCCTGGATGAAATGACCACTGAGATCGAGAATGCGAAACTCAAGGAAATCGAAACCCTGATGACGAAAGACGCTGCTACCGATCCAACCGAGCCTGTGGTTTGGATTGCTCTGGCGCGGGCCGAAACCGGTCTTGAGAATTATCTTGACGCGGAAGACAACTTCAAGAAGGCGCTTGGGCTGGCGGAGAAGGCCGATCCGCCACGGCCAGATGTGGTGGGAGCTGCTGAAGCGGGGCTGGGCGAGGTATATGCCCGCACGCTCATGGTCGATGAAGCCGACGCCGAGTTTGAAGCCGCGGCGAAGGCTGACCCTACGAATGCCGCGAGGTATTTGCGGAATCAGGCGCTGGTGTTCTTTCAAGCGAGAGATTTTTCCGCACAAATCGATGCTGCAGAAACGGCGATCAAAGCCGATCCAAACCAGGCGGTTCTTTACTACATCAAGGCGGTGGGACTTGCCGAAGATGCGCGCGTCGATCCGGAGACGAACAAGCTGATTTTGCCGCCAGGATGCGCCGAAGCCTTCAAAAAATATCTTCAGCTCGATCCCGCCGGCCCCCACGCATCTGAAGCGACCGCGATTCTGGAGGAGGCGGGCGAGGGCGGGAGTGCGTCGGGCGCACCATCTACCGGCCCCGCTGCCAGTCCAACTACACAGAAATAACGTGGCGCATCCCGGACGCTCTACAATCCATTCCATGAGTTCGGCGCGACGACGCCCCAAATTTCCCAGCCCCGCACTGCCAAGCTTCGATGAGGCTGCCGCACTTGTGGCTGCATCCGCAGCGAAGATTTTGCGTGCTCGTCGCGGCCAGTGTAATGCGGGGATCGAGCGGGTGCGGCTGGACCAGGCGCTCGGCCGGGTGGTCGCTCTGCCGCTGCTGGCTGACGCCGATCAGCCTGCCTTCGCACGTTCAACCCGTGATGGGTTCGCGTGCCGCGCGGAGGAGGCGTCAAGGTATGTGCCGCTCGCCGTTGCCGGATCAACCCGGGCGGGACAAAGTCCGTCGGGACCGCTTCCGCGTGGTTCTGCGTGGGAGATCATGACCGGCGCGCCCGTTCCTGAGGGAGCCGACGCCGTGGTGATGCTGGAGCACGTGGAGGAGGTTGGAATTCCATCTCGCTCCGGGGCCGACCGCGCCATTCGCCTGCTTCCCTCGCGAACCCTTGAGAGGGGCGACAACATTATGGCGCGTGGAGCACAGGCGCGCAAAGGGGACAAACTTCTTTCTGCCGGCGTTCTGATTGCGCCTGCACAGATCGCGCTGGCGGGATCATGCGGCGCGACAGCGCTCGATGTTTTCCGGAAGCCGCGCGTGGCGATTCTCTCGACGGGCGATGAATTGGTGCCCATCGGATCTACTCCGGGCCCAAGCCAGATTCGCAATTCGAGCAGCGCCATGCTGGCCGCGATGGTTAAGGATGCGGGCGGCGATCCGTGGATTCTGCCGATCGCTCGCGACACGACAAAATCTCTCGACGCTGCGATTGGCCGTGCTGCGACTGCCGATCTTGTGCTCATTACGGGCGGCGTTTCGGCTGGACAATTTGACCTGGTTGAGCCGGCGCTGCTCCGCGCAGGCGCGCGCTTTCATTTCACCGGCGTCCGCATCCAGCCCGGCAAGCCGCTGGTGTTTGGCGAGGTGCCAAGTAGTCGCACAGATTCCGTTCAAAACCAGGGCAGTGCGAAGTGCTACTGCTTCGGGCTGCCGGGCAATCCTGTCTCTTCGGCTGTAACGTTTCTGCTTTTTGCCGCGCCGGTTGTGGCTGCTCTTGCAGGGCGGAGCGAGTTCGGGGCGCGATTCGCTCTTGCGCGATTGTCCGAGGCCGTGAAAACGAAAACCGGCTTGACGCGCTTTCTGCCCGCTGTATGCACCTTTGCCGGCCCGGTTCCTGAGGTCGCGCTTGTTTCGTGGCAAGGCTCCGGCGATCTGGCCGCCATGGCGCGGGCGAACTGCTTTTTGGTCGTACCCGAAGATGCCGATCGCCTTGCAGCCGGCTCGACGGTGCGCATTCTGCTTCCCTGAGGATTTTATGCCGAAGTCATCCCGACCCTCGCAACGCAAACTGTCGCGCCTGTCACATTTCGCAGAATCCGGCCAGGCTTCTATGGTCGATGTGAGCTCGAAGGAGCCCACACGCCGCACTGCAACCGCATCGGCCTTCGTCGAGCTGTCACAGGCTGTGCTCGCGGCTCTGCCTGCAAATCCGAAGGGAAATCCGCTCGAGGTCGCACGAGTGGCTGGTATTCAAGCCGCGAAGCGCACCGCAGATTTGATTCCCATGTGCCATCCCATCGCGCTCACGCACGTCGACGTGAAGACAATTGTCGTTGCAGGGGGCGTGCGCATTACATCGTCAGCGGCAACAACCGGACCCACCGGAGTCGAGATGGAGGCGCTGACCGCTGCCGCTGTTGCCGCCCTCACCGTTTACGACATGACCAAGGCGCTGGATAAGGGCATCGTGATTCGCGATCTTCGGCTGGAGACGAAGACCGGCGGGAAGAGCGGAGATTTTGCGAGAGGGAAGAATTGAGATGCGCATGGTTCGCGCATCATCAAGGGCGATCGCATGAACATCGATGAGGGGCTGTGAACGATCTCGTCGCGGCCCTCCGGGGCGCGAGGCCATCACCGAAATCCTGTCCCAGGGTTCCGCTGCGCTCTACCCTGGGCTATTTTCGTGTCTTCCCTCCGGGAAGGCTGCGGCCAACGGGCGCCTGCGCAGGAAAAAGAAGCCAGCATGGGCAGTAAAGACCAATCATGCCGTTGCCCAGAGGTATCATTGCCACCTGCGGCAATTCCACTCTAGACTTGAGAAGGCCGAAGACGAGACTCGGCCGCGTCGTGCGGAAGTGGTGAAATGGCAAACACACCAGCCTTAGGAGCTGGCGCCCAAAAGGCTTGCGGGTTCAAGTCCCGCCTTCCGCACCATTGCATGGAGCAGCCGCTCGCTGATCGCTCGCACGAGGTCCCTGCTCAAGGCTAAGGTTTGCTGCATGGAGCAGCCGCTCGCTGATCGCTCGCACGAGGTCCCTGCTCAAGACTGTTTTCTTGTCCTGCCTTCCAAGGAGAAACTTGAGAGGCCAGCCGTCAGCTTTCAGCTTTTCGTGGTGAGTGGACGACGGTGGTATCCCAGGTCCCAGAATCGGGACCTGGGATACCCGCACTCTTGCACGTCAACGAATGTAAAGGCCGAGTTCACTTGAGGCGCGCGCCGAGGGCCACGTCTTCAAGGAATCCGGCCAGCACGGGGACGCCGCCCTCGAGCGAAGCTGCCAACAACATTCCATTGGATTCGAGGCCGCGCATCTTTCGTGGAGCCAGGTTGGCAACGATCACGATCTTGCGCCCAATCAGCTTCTCGGGCTCGTAATGCTCGGCAATGCCGGCAAGAATCTGGCGCTTCTCGGTTCCAAGGTCGACCTCGAGGCGCAACAATTTGTCAGCCTTGGGCACGCGCTCGGCGACGAGGATCTGAGCCACACGCAGCTCGACCTTCGAAAAGTCGTCGATCGTAATATGCTGCGCGATTTCCTTCGCCGCGGCCGATTCAGTTGCGCTGGGCGCTTGAGTTCCCTGTTGCGAGCTTGCTTGCGAATTTTGCTGCGAACCCGGAATCAGCGGGCCATCAACGGGGGCTGGAGCAGGCGTTGAGTTCAGGCGGCTGCTGGCAAGAGGCGCCGGAACCTGGTGGACCTTGGCGGTTTCAACAGGAGTGGCGGGATTGGCTGGGGCAGCAGTGGTGGGCGTGGTGGCGCCTGCTGCGCGTGTTTTTTCATGCGACGGGGGCAGCGTCGCAACGGGAACGACAGAAGTTGCCGCGGGCGCGCTTGACGGCGCCACAATCTCCGGTTCGCTTGCCGACTCCACCGCACTGCGGTTGTTTTCGTCCTCAAGGCTCTGCATGCGATCGACCGCTTCCTTTTCTGCGCGCGGAAACAGCGGCGAAGGCTCGCCAAATTTCGTGCCCGCCTTCAACCCGCTCCACGCAAGCTCTTTCAAAAATCCCTGCTTAGCCGCAACGTCCAACTCGCCTAGTCCAAGCTGTTCCCACACCTTGGATGCCGCGTCGGGCACAATCGGATAGGCCAGCGCCGTGATGACGCGAATGGCTGCCGCAGCCGTGGTCAGCACGCGTGCCTGATGCTCCGCATGTTTTGCTTCGGAGCGGTCCTCAGGCCGTTTCCAGGGTGCGTTGGCCGTAAGGTAGCCGTCCGTCTCCGCCACCAGGAGCCACAGGCTCTTGAGGGCTTCAGAAAAATTCAACTCGTCGAATGCGGGTCCGAATGCCGCAATGGCTGCTTCGGCGTGGGCGCGAAGCGTTGACTCCGCGTCAGTGGGTGCGCCGGACTCCGGCACAACGCCGCCGAAGTATTTGTGGACCATGTTCACGACGCGGCTGACGAGGTTGCCGTAGCCGTTGGCCAGGTCGCCGTTATAGCGCTGAACGAGAGCATCAAAAGAAAAATTTCCGTCCTGTCCGAAAGGAATCTCTCTCAGCAGGAAATACCTCAGAGCATCGGAACCTAAGACCGTGTGAACGGTCTCTGCGCGGACAATGTTGCCACGCGACTTGGACATTTTTCCCTGATCGAAAAGCAGCCAGCCGTTGGCGCGCACGGAGCGCGGCGGCGCGATGCCGGCGGCCATTAGAAACGCGGGCCAGTACACGCAATGGAAGCGGCTGATTTCTTTGCCGATCAAATGAATGTCGGCCGGCCAGAATTTTCTGAACTTTTGGTCGTCATCGGAGCCGTAGCCAAGCGCTGTGATGTAATTCGCGAGCGCGTCGAGCCAGACGTAGACCGTATGCTTCTCGTCGCCCGGAACCGGAATGCCCCAGGAAACGTTGGCGCGGCTCACCGACACGTCCTTGAGGCCGCTCCGGACGAAGGAAACAATTTCACGCCGCGTGGACTCAGGCCCCATGAAGGCCGGATTGGCTTCGTAAAACTCCAGCAGCTTGCGCTCGAATGCCGAGAGCTTGAAGAAATAATTCTCCTCGCTGACCGTTTCTGTCAGCCGGCCGCAATCGGGGCACAGAGTACCTGGAGGCCCGTCGACATACGCCTCGTCGGAGACGCAATACTGGCCGGTGTAAGAGCCTTTGTAGATGTAGCCGTTATCGCGCAGCGTCTGGAACAGGTGTTGCACGCCGCGCATGTGACGCGGCTCGGTGGTGCGGATGAAATCGTCGTAGGTGAGCCCGAGGCGATCCCACAGCCCGCGAAACTCGGCCGAAATTTTTGTTGCGAATTCCTGGGGCGTGCACCCGGCAGCCTCGGCCGAGCGCTCGATCTTCTGCCCGTGCTCATCGGTGCCGGTTAAGAACCAGGTATCGATGCCGAGCGCCCGCTTGCGCCTCGCAATGGCGTCGCACACGATGGTGGAGTAGGCGTGGCCCAGGTGAGGCCGCGCGTTCACGTAGTAGATGGGCGTGGTGAGGTAAAAGCGATTTGAATTGGAAGATGGATCGGCCATGAAAGGATCGTCGCTGCAGCCTCAAGCCCGAACAAAGGGCCAAAGCTATAGTGGCAATTACTCTTTCATCTTACGGCATCCGATTAGAGCGCGAGGCGCAGGCAGTTTGTACAACCGCACCACGCCTCGGTTTGCAACCAATCGCATTCAGGGCCCCAATCGGCGGCTTAGTCTGTTGCGTTTCTCACCGCAAGCGTGTATTGAATTGCCGATTTTGGCGTGTTGTAGACGCCGAAATCGCAACTGTAGACCGACCAGGCTTCGGTTGTGTCGGCCGCGTACGTGCTCGATGTCCAGTAGTCTTCGGCCTCAACAAAGTAGGTGAGGATCGCGCGCTGATAGACCGAGTGGTCCGGATTGAGGTAGGTGAAATTCAGGTAGTCTGACTCGTTGTTAATGTTGCGATCGGCCAGGCTCTGCATTTCTTTTCGGTTGGGCATGCGCCACGTTCCGGCCGCCGATCCGTCCGTGAGCCCGCATTGGCCGCTGGCCAGTTTGGTGACAGCTACAACTGCGGTTGCCCAGTCGCCCTGAATGCAATTCGCTTGCTTCAACCAAACCAGACCGGTCATTGCGTCGGTCACCGTGCCGTCGCCGTTTTCAATAAAGCGCGAGCCGGCCAGAGGAACGCCCATCTGCAATGTTCCGTCATCCCCTGTTTGCAGCGGAGGCTGGAAGAGTCCAGTGGCCTGCAGCCTGGCCGCGCCGTTGCCGGGACCGCGTACCGCCCAGACTCCATTGGTGGAAGCGGCCTTGAGGTTTTGGAGTGAATCGTTGACGTACGCCCCGTCGCTGAGGCGGATGACCCATGCGGTCGGCGAGCCCAGCACTCCGCCGTAGTATCCGGTGGAGGTCCAATAGATGCCCTCGCCAACATTGATGAAGCGATTGCTCGGAGCGAGTGCGGGATTGGCGGACGACACGTCGATGAGGCTCTCGAGCTCGTTGAGGTTCGGCAGACGCCACTTCCCCGCCGTCGATCCATCGCTCAGGCCGCAGGCGCCGCTCGCCAACTGGTTTACATCGGCTAGCGCAGTAGGCCAGGTAGCGGGCGCAAAGCAACCAGCATCTTTCAACCAGATGAGGCCGGTGAGATTGTTGGTGACACTGCCATCCTGATTGTCGGTGAATCTGGTTGCGGGCCACGCGGCGCCTTGTTTCAGCGCGCCGTCGTCGCCGCTGGCGTAGCTTTCGGTTTGCCCGGTGGCGGCGAGACTTACCAGCGGATTGGTTCCATCGTATGCGGTGAAGTCGGCTCCAGCGAGCGGAGCATTGGGCAACGAAACAAAATCGATGACCGTGAAATACATGGCCACGCCGAGAGTTTGGGACTCGATGAATTGGCCGGTGTGATCGAAGCGCTCCACCTTTCCGGGGCTTGGAGCGGAGGGATAAAAAGCGTACCCGGCCTTGTTGGCATAGATTTGATAGTCCGCCGGGACATTGCCCGAGGTGCTCAATCCAGAGAAACTGTAATTGCCGTTGGAGTCGGTGGTCGCAGTTGAGACAACGACGTTGCTGTTTGTGAGCCACAGCGTAATCGTGACGCCGGCGAGTGCGGCGCCCTTGAACGTGACCGTGCCGGAGACGGTGTTGGTTGGCTGAGGAGTGCTGGGACTTGTCAATCCTGGGTCGTTGCGGCTTGCACCGCTGCAGCCGGCGATCGCAGTTAAACAGGCAACCGTAACCAGAAAATGAAATGGGCGCATAAGCGCCTCCTTTCAAAAAATTGCCTTTGGCGGCACGATGCGATTCAGGCGAGGCTGCTGCTTCGTAGCGCCGGTACCAATGGCATTACAAAGCACTCATCGACCGGCTTTGCGGCTTCGCCAGAGGCTCGCGCCGATAAAGTTCCCTTTGGTAATGCGGCTTGCGATGTGAGCGCAATTGAAGCACGATGCAAAGTCGCTCTGTTAAAATCGCTTAGAAAATCAAGGATTTTTGAGGCTCTCGCGTGGTTTCGGAACTCGAAAAGCAGCTTGCGCGCAGCATCCGCGCCGTGCTGAAAGAAAAATACGGACTGGAGATTGAGAGCGTCCCGCTTGAGACGCCGCCTGATTTGCGTCTGGGCGAGATCGCCACGCCGATTGCGTTTGAGCTGGCGCGCAAGCT
>DASXFF010000216.1:0-2969 GCA_036489735.1 Occallatibacter sp.
ACGAAGATCGCAAGCGCTTCGGGATCGTGCTCCGCCTGGGCGACGAGGTCGCTCGCAATATCGGCCGCTTTGCCGCGCTCACTGGTGACGACAATCTCCGTCGGCCCGGCGAGCATTTCGATGGCGCAATCGAATGCGACGAGGCGCTTGGCCGCGGTGACGTAAAGGTTTCCGGGGCCGACAATCTTGTCAACGCGCGGGAGACTTGCGGTTCCGTAGGCGAGGGCTGCCACGGCGTGTGCGCCGCCCAGGCGATAGAACTCGTTGATCCCGAGCAAGTGTGCTGCGGCTAACGCTTCTGGCGCCGGTTTCGGCGAAACTACAACGATGCGCTTCACGCCCGCGACGAGCGCGGGAATCGCGGTCATCAGCAGCGTGGATGGCAGGGGATGGCGGCCACTCGGAACATAACATCCAACAGAACTGAGCGGGCGCACAAGCTGGCCCGTCGTCAGGCCGGCAAGATTCGATTCGGTCCACGATTCCGGCATCTGCCGCTCGGCAAAATCGCGGATCTGTTTTGCGGCTGTGGTGAGGGCATCGCGCAGGGCGGGATCGAGGGCCTTCCATGCAGATGCCATTTCGTCTTTGGTGACGCGCAGCGCGTTCTGCCCGGCAAGACCATCGAATTTTGCCGCGTAGCCGAGCAGCGCGCGATCGCCGCGCTTGCGAACATCGGCGACGATGCGTCTGACCGCGGGCAGCACCGCGTCCAGCGCCGCGCCGCCGCGCTGTTCGAGGGCGGCGAGCGTCCTCGCCGCCTCGCGCGCGTTTCGTCCTGTGGTTCGGATCAGCTTCATCGATCCCTCTGATCAGATTGGTGTCTTCCGCGCCTAAAGGCCGGAAAACTGTTCCGTCCTGATCCAGGGGGCTGAAGTGTCTGCGTGAGAACGTCGTTAGCCCCTTTGCGACGTCGTTCTTGTTTTGAGTTTTTGCCCACCGACATCGGTGGTCTTATTTCAGGCTGCACGCATGACGTGCAGCCTCGTGATATTGAAGGCCAGTGTGGCCAGGGTGAATTCGTTGTTTACGTTTTGCAATCCACGGGCGCGAAATTGTCTCATTCCACGTTGTTGTTTCAAGACTCCGAAGACCGGTTCGACGACCGCCTTGCGCCGCGCGTAGGCGGCCTCGCCGGCCGGACTTCGCAACTTGGCCCGCATGCGGCGGTGAGCCGGGGCGCATGCTCGGGTGCGGCAGCGCCCACCCAGGTTCAGTGCCCGCGCCATGTTGGAGTCCGGTACATAAGCGTCGATATTGCGCTGTTCCATCTGGTTGAGGTTATTGATCGAGAAGAAGCCGCTGTCGGCCAGAGCTGCGCCCGGCGGCCGGCCGCAGCGCTGTTCGGTCTGGTCCAGCATGGGCACCAGCGAGCCGTTGTCGGTCACGTTCTGCGTCACCCGCTGAGCCACGATCAGATGATCGTCCGAGACGGTAATTTCCGCCGAGTAGCCGAGCACGAACTTGTCTCCGCGCTGGCGCATAAAACGCGCATCTTCGTCCGTGCGCGACAGCTTTTTCAAGCCGCTCTTCTTCAGACGCTCCAGTCGCCGCGGCATCTCGGCCAGGGACTTGTTCAGTTCCCCGATGGCCACTTCCAGCCCGCCTGGCTCCTGGTCGTCGCGGTCGGCTGCCTTCTGCCAGGACCGCACCTGACGGCGCAGTTGCGCCCGTGTATCGCGCAGCGCCTGCTCCGAGTCCACGCAATCCTTGCTGGCGTTGGCCGCGATGCGCGTCGAGTCGATCGCCACCCGGCCCAGCTTCACCATGCCCTGCTGCTGCGCCCACTCCAGCACCTGCGTGAACGCGTCGTTCAAGGCACGCCCGTGGCGGCGGCGGAACGCGCTCAGCGCCCAGTTGTCCAAACGCTCTCCTGCCGCAAGGTAGCGAAACGCAAGATCTTCAACCACGCGCCGCTCCACCTGCCGCGCGCTGGTGACGCCCAGCGCGTACGCGTACAGCCACACGCCAAGCATCAGTTCCGGAGCGTAAAGCTCGCCACCTTCGATGCTGTAGCTCTGCTCAAACACGCTCATATCCAACCGCTCAATCACTCCACGAACGAAAAAGCACAAGTGCTTCTCGCCCAACTCGTCCCGCACGCTCGGAGGAAGCAAATACGCCTGCTCCGGGCTGTATACCTTGAAACGCGACATACCTATCTTGTCGCCCAACTCTGCCGTGGATTACAAGTACCTTGTGTAGTTCTCACGCGGACACTTCAGCCCCTGGGGAAGGACAACTGAAATCTACACAACCATTCTTAAAACACGCTCTAGCCTTCCCCTGCAAAATCCAACGTTGTTGGCTCTCCCGGCAAGAGCTAGAAGCTAGGAGCTAGAAGCTGGTAGCTGCGCTTGCAGCATCGACGCGAAAATCCCCCATCCATCCGCCGACCCCAGCAGCGCCTCGCTCGACCGGTCCGGATGCGGCATCATGCCCAGCACATTTCGTCCTTCATTCAATATCCCCGCAATGTTCGCGAGCGATCCGTTCGGATTTCCCTCGTCCGTAATCTCGCCGGCCGGCGTCGCATAGCGGAACGCAATCCGATCCTCGTTCTTCAGTCTCTTCAACTCCTCCGGCTCGCAGAAGTAATTCCCTTCCATGTGCCCAATCGGAATCTTCAGCACTGCACCTTTTTTCAATTGATTCGTGAACGGGCTGTTCGTCGTCTCCACTCGCAAGTGCACCTGCTTGCAGATGTACTTCAGTCCCGCGTTGCGCATCAGCGCGCCCGGCAGCAGACCCGCTTCGCACAGGATCTGGAATCCGTTGCAGATGCCCAGCACCAGTCCGCCGCCCGCGGCGAACTTCTTCACCGACTGCATCACCGGCGAAAACCGGGCAATCGCGCCCGTCCTCAGGTAGTCGCCATACGCAAATCCGCCGGGAATCAGCACGGCATCCACGCCGTGCAAATCCTCGCTGTCATGCCATAGGAACTCAACCGGCTGCCGCGCCACTTC
>DASXFF010000024.1:0-12889 GCA_036489735.1 Occallatibacter sp.
CGGAGCCCTCCGCCGAAGAAAAGGAGCGCGTGGCCGAGGCAGCGCTTTCGGCGGGCATCGAACTTGAAGCGGCCGACACCACGGAGTCCGACGAGGAAGCGAAGAAATTCGGCACCGCTGAGGTCGACTACATTTACGAGCAATCGCCCGAGGAGCTTTTCAAGGGCCTCTTGCCGCAATACATTTTTTCAGTTCTTTTCCATGCCATGACCGAGTCGGTGGCCGCGGAGCACGCGGCGCGCATGACGGCCATGGATTCGGCAACCAACAACGCCTCCGACATGATTGACGCGCTCACGCTACACATGAATCGCGTGCGCCAGGCGGCGATCACCAAGGAGATCATCGAGATTGTGAGCGGCGCGGCGGCACTATAAAAGCAGCTTCTAGCTGCCAGCTTCTAGCCTCTATCCTTCCGAGTTGAAGTAATCTTCGGAAAAGGAAACGCGGCCAGAAGCGGCAGGAAAAGAACTAGAAGCCAAGAGCTAGTAGCTAGGAGCTGTAGTCAATGGCAGAAAACATCGGTAAAGTGATTCAGGTCTCCGGCCCGGCCGTAGACGTTCAATTTGAAGAAGCCGCGATGCCGCCGATTTATCAGGCGTTGCGCGTTACCTCGGACGGCTTCAAAGTCCCCACGCCCATCAACGTGATCCTCGAGGTGCAGCAGCACCTGGGCGAGGGGCGCGTGCGCACGGTTGCCATGGAAGCCACCGACGGAATGGTCCGCGGCATGAACGCGATCGACCTCGGCGGGCCCATTCGGATGCCCGTGGGCAAAGAGACGCTGGGTCGCGTGCTGAACGTCATCGGCGAGCCGGTCGACAATCTCGGCCCCATTGGCGAGAAGACGCGCATGCCCATCCATCGCCCTGCGCCGTTGTTCGACGAGCAGTCGACTTCAGAGGAGATGTTCGAGACGGGCATCAAGGTCGTCGATCTCATCCAACCATTTTTGAAGGGCGGCAAGATCGGCCTGTTCGGCGGCGCCGGCGTAGGCAAGACCGTCGTCATCATGGAACTCATCAACAACGTCGCCAAAAACCACGGCGGTTTCTCCGTCTTTGGCGGCGTGGGCGAGCGGACGCGCGAAGGCAACGATCTCTGGCTTGAAATGACCGAGTCCGGCGTGATCAAGCCGGGCAAGTGGCAGGATTCGAAATGCGCACTCGTCTACGGGCAGATGACGGAGCCGCCTGGAGCGCGGTTGCGCGTGGCGCTCAGCGCGCTCACGGTCGCGGAATATTTCCGAGACGTTGAAGGCGCCGACACGCTTCTATTCATTGACAACATCTTCCGCTTCACGCAGGCGGGCTCGGAGGTTTCAACGCTTCTCGGCCGTATGCCTTCGGCCGTCGGTTACCAGCCGAACCTGGCGACGGAAATGGGCGAACTGCAGGAGCGCATCACTTCAACGAGCAAAGGGTCTGTCACCAGCGTTCAGGCCGTCTACGTTCCCGCCGACGACTTGACCGATCCAGCGCCGGCGACGACGTTTGCTCACCTGGATGCGACGACGGTGCTCTCGCGGCCGCTGTCGGAGCTCGGCATTTATCCTGCTGTCGATCCGCTGGCCTCAACTTCGCGCATCCTCACCGCGCGCGTGGTTGGCGAGGAGCATTACGACGTGGCGCAGGGCGTCAAGCGGATTCTGCAGCGCTACAAGGATCTGCAGGACATCATCGCTATTCTTGGTATCGACGAACTCTCCGAAGACGATAAGCTGACGGTCGCCCGGGCGCGCAAGGTGCAAAAATTCCTTTCGCAGCCGTTCCACGTGGCCGAGCAGTTCACGGGCATTCCCGGCGCCTACGTCAAAATCGCCGACACCGTTCGCGCCTTCAAGGAGATCATCGAGGGCAAGCATGACGATGTGCCGGAGCAGGCGTTTTATATGAAGGGCGGCATCGAGGAAGTTCTCGAAACCGCGGAGAAGTTGAAAGCGAGTGTGTAAGGGCAGCTCCTAGCTGCTAGCCACTAGCTTCTAGTTTTTACCTTGCAGAGTTGACGACTTTCACTCCGCAAAATGAGCTAGGAGCTAGGAGCTAGAAGCTAGTAGCTTGGAGCATTTTATGGCAGACGCAACATCCGGCAACCAACTTCGCGTGCGGCTGGTCACGCCCGAGCGCACGCTCTTTGAAGCCGACGCCACGGCGGTCGAGCTACCGTCGAAGTCCGGCTACATGGAAGCGCTCTATGGCCACGCTCCGCTGATGGCCGAGCTGGGCGCCGGCGATGTGACGATTCACGGTGCGTCAGGAGCCGATGCCGGCGGCGGCGACGGCGCAGGCATTGCCATTCGCTACAACGTCAGTTGGGGTTTCGTTGAAGTTCTGCCGGCCCGGGTCACCATTCTCGCCTCGGACGCGCTCAAGCCCGAGGAGATTGACGTGCCACGCGCCGAGCAGCAACTGGAGCGCGGCCACAAAATGTGGAACGAAGCCGGCGAAAGCGAAGAAGCCTACAGCGAGGCTCTCCGCGTGATCTCAGAAGCCGAAGCGAAGATAGCGTCGGCGGGCGAGGTTGCGAAGGAGCACTGATTGTGTGCACCGCATGGACTGACGAAAGGCCCTGCTCGCGAGCGGGGCTTTTCGCTGTTGGCGGTTACCAGACCGTTCGCGGATAGTGGTCGGCGATGATTTCGTCCGAGGAGATCAGCGGAGCGAGACCATTTACTTTGGCCTGGGCGACGATCATTCGATCGAACACATCGCGCGTCCACTTCTCATCGAGAGCAGCTTTGGCGACGTCGGCGAAAGGTAAATCGCACAGACGAAGACCAATCTCAATTTGCAGTTTTCTTAGAATGTCTTGGCCGGAAACGGTGAGCCGGTTGATCTCATATAAATACTCAAGCTCGACAAGTACCATGGGCGAAACCAGCAGATCAACGCTTTTGATCAGCCTGGCCGCGTCGCGTCCAATGCGCAGGTTGCCGTGCGCCAGACGGATTGCAATGTGGGTGTCGAGATAAGCGATCATGCCGTGCGGCGAGCCTTACGCGAGGTCTTGGCACCTTGTGCCGATGCGGACTGTGCCGACTGTCCAAGTTTGCGGTTCCATTTCTGTTCCCACTGGCGCATCGTATCCGCTTTCCAGGAATCATCATCGAGATCCGTGCCAGGCACAATGATTTGCATTGGCGTGATACGGCTCAGCTTCGAAGGAGCGTCCTCGGGCACAATCCGAACCCTGCGGCCCCGGTGGCGGACCCAGACTTCCTTGCCTGCGAGGGCCTGATTGACGAGATCAAAGAGTTTCTGCCGGAATTGCGTGATCGGCACTTCCATAAACCGTATTGTACCATGGCGTACATAAAGTGGTGTACATCATGTACGTTCTGACATTTTATTCGTCTTCTCCTGCGTCTCTGAAGCATCCCTAATTCTTGGCACGCTTCAGCACCAGCGGAAGCTTTGCGTTGCCTTGCGTGAACGATCCGTCGATGGTTCCTGGATCTCCGCCGATTGTGCCTTCGAAACGAGGCTCCAATGCCTGAAATCGTGATGATCAGCGTGGCCCCGACGCGGGTCACCGAGGTTGCTGGAATCCACACCGGGCTCTGGTCGGGGCTTTGCATCTGCGCCGTTAGTCCGGCCTGTGTGTTGACGATTTTAAAGATTACATGCAGATCGGTGGCACCGGTATTCAGGGTGCCTGTCCAAGCGCCGTCGATGTCGGTCGGCGCTGCGGGCTTTGGCGGAGGCGGCGGTGGAAGCGGCGTTGCGGAACGTTTGAAATTGAGATCGAGCGGCTGGCCCTGCGAGCAGGTTCCGTCGATCTCGGTCGCATCTTTGTTGACCGTGCCGGAGTAGGTTCCGTGAACCGCGTCCACGGTCATGTTGAACTTCGAACCATCGAGCGAAATTGCGCTGACCGGGATGCCGTAAGCGCCCTGATCGATGCTGTCGAGCGTGGCGGTGAGCGCGCCATCTTTACCGGCGGCGATGTGCAGCACCAGCCGCAACTGCGCTGCTCCGGCGCTCAACGCACCCAGCCAGTCGCCTGCAAGTTTTGCCTGTGCCCAGGTGGCAGGAGCAGCCATCGTCGTGATGCTCGCCAAGAGTGCCAGTTTCGAAATCAAGCTTGCCTTCATGGTCTTTGCCTTTCTAAGCGCAACATCCTAGCAGAACTCAGTGAATTGGGCGTTGGACCGCGTCACTTTAGGGGAGTGGTGGAAAATGCATCGAACCGGAATCATTGCTTTCTCCTGCTCTCAGAGACCGCGCAAGATTGAGTCTCGTCAAAGTTTCCGGGACGATTTCATCCGTTCATCAAATTCGGCCCGAGAGATTAGCCCCTTTTTAAGCTCCATTTTGGCAGACTTTTGCACTAGCTTTGCGATCAGACGTCCGGTCAAAAATTGAAGTGTCCGGGCGATCGCACCGAAAAGAGGATACGCTTTTCGGGTGTAATTGCTTGAAAGCCTGGTCTTCCAAACGTCAGCCACATCTTCACGCTCACGGTACTCTGGGCGGACGGCAAAATGTATGTGGTGGCCGATCTCATGAAACAGGACATCGCCGATCAAAGGCTCGCGATACAAGCGAAATTTCAGCCACAATCCGCGCTCCCAAGCGCGGAGGGTATTGTCTACAAAGATTTCAATCCATGCCGGGTGGTTGTTCCAATTGGGGTGGTACACGCCGCGCGCCTGGATCATCCTGAACCGCTTCTTTCTCGAGTTGACCACGCCTCTACGGAACGTTCTCGGCAAATCCGCAGTATCCGTAAGAATGATTTCGGCGAGGCCAACAAGATACTTCGGTGGGACTGAGGCGACCATTTTCTGAATGAGCGCTTTGACATCAAATGGCGGGGTATACGCCGCGTACCGCTCCACCAATTGCGGGCGCCCAGCTGCCGGCACGACCGGCTCGAGAATCGTTTCTGGTGGTCGAGTTGACATAACCGTCAGATCGTAACTGTCATTCTACTCACATCAATTCACGAATTTGCTCGCTTTGAACACTTGCTCAGCGGGCGTCCCACCCGCTAAAGTTTCAGCCGGGGCTTCTCCAGCTCAATCATCGCCTCTGAGCGCCCGCAGGCCACGTCCAACCGCTTTCCTAGAGGAATTCCGCATGTCTTCCACGCCAGTTTCTGTCGCCAACCGGGATATCGACTCTACGCTTCGCGAACACCGCGTCTTTCCGCCGCCGCCGGAGTTCAGCGCCAAGGCTCACATCAAGAGCCTCGAAGAATACGAAGCTCTCTACAAACAATCCATTGAGGACCCCGAAAAATTCTGGGCCGGCGTGGCAAAGGAACTGCATTGGTTTAAGCCCTGGGACAAAGTTCTTGAATGGAATTTGCCGTGGGCCAAGTGGTTTGTCGGCGGCAAAACCAATCTTTCGTATAACTGTGTCGACCGTCACGCGCTGGGCGAGCGCGCCGGCAAAACCGCCCTCATTTGGGAAGGCGAGCCGGGCGAGATTCGCCGCCTCACTTATTCCGAGCTTCACGCCGAAGTGCAGAAATTCGCCAGCGCGCTGAAGTCGCTCGGCATCAAGAAAGGCGATCGCGTCGCCATTTACATGGGCATGACGCCCGAGTTGGCCATCGCTCTGCTTGCCTGCGCGCGCATCGGTGCGGTGCATACCGTGATCTTTGGCGGATTTGCCGCCCACGCCATCGCCGACCGCGTCGCCGACTGCAGCTGCGTCGCGATCCTCACGCAGGACACGAGCTACCGCCGCGGCAAGGAGGTTCAGCTCAAGGCAACGGTCGACGAAGCCATGCCCGCCTGCCCCACGGTGAAGCACGTGGTGGTCTACAAGCGCACGGGCTCGCCGGTGACGATGGTTGCGGGCCGCGATCACTGGTGGCACGACCTGACAGCAAAGGCGGCCGAGTGTCCCGCAGAGCCGATGGACTCCGAAGATCCTCTCTACATTCTTTACACGTCGGGATCGACAGGAAAACCCAAAGGCCTGCTCCACACCACCGGCGGCTACGCCGTGCAAACGTACATCACCACGAAGTACGTTTTTGATCTGCACGACGACGACATTTACTGGTGCACGGCCGACATCGGCTGGGTCACCGGGCACTCGTATGTTGTGTATGGACCGCTGCAATGCGGGGCCACGGTTCTGATGTACGAGGGCGCGCCCAACCACCCCGATTTTTCGCGCTTTTGGAAAATCGTCGACGACCATCGGGTCACGGTTTTCTACACCGCGCCTACCGCCATTCGCGCGTTCATCAAGTGGGGCAGTGAATTCGTCGACAAGTACAAGCTCGACTCGCTTCGCCTTCTGGGCACTGTGGGAGAACCCATCAATCCTGAAGCGTGGATGTGGTATCGCGAGAAGATCGGCCACAACCGCTGCCCGATCGTCGACACATGGTGGCAGACTGAGACCGGCGCCATTATGATCGCGCCCATTCCAGGCGCTGTCCCCACTAAACCCGGATCGGCGACGCGGCCCTTCTTCGGCATCCAGCCGGAAGTGGTCACGCGCCCCGATGCCAACGGCCACTTTGAAACTGTTCCCGCCGGATCTGGCGGGCTCTTGGTCGTCAGGAAGCCGTGGCCCTCGATGGCGCGGACGATTTACGGTGACCCCGAGCGCTACCAGAAGACTTATTGGTCCGATGTTCCCGGCTGCTACTTCACCGGCGACGGCGCGCGCCAGGACGCCGATGGATACTTCTGGCTCATGGGTCGCGTTGACGATGTGATTAACGTTTCGGGCCATCGCCTCGGCACCATGGAAGTCGAGTCCGCGCTGGTTGCGCATCCCAAGGTTGCGGAGGCTGCCGTCGTGGGCCGCCCCGACGATTTAAAGGGTCAGGCCATCGCCGCCTTCGTCACGCTCGAGAGCGGCAATCAACCCAGTGACGCGCTGAAAGAAGAGCTGCGCAAGTGGGTCACGAAGGAGATCGGCGCGCTGGCTCGCCCGGACGATATAAGGTTCACCGAGGCGCTGCCCAAAACCCGTAGCGGCAAAATCATGCGCCGCCTGCTGCGCGACCTCGCCACCCACGGCGAAATCAAGGGCGACGTGACCACGCTGGAAGACTTTACAGTGATTGCCAAGCTGCGCGAGGCGGAAGAGGGCTGAAAAGAGGCCAATCCGCATCGGCGTACAATATAAGCCACGGAGCGCTTCACCATGGCTGCACAGACTTCCCTCGTCCCGATCGAAGAATACCTGAGGACCACTTCCGATCCCGACTGCGAGTATGTGGATGGAGTTATCGAGGAGCGAGCAGTGGGCGAGTACGATCATGCGACCTGGCAGACGATTTTGGCGGCGTTTTTTACGATGCGGCAGGCAGAGCTGGGAATCGAAGCGAGAACTGAATTGCGCGTGCAGGTAGCGCCGCGCCGCTTCCGTGTTCCTGACGTAACGCTTTTGAGCCGGGAAGCTCCGCGCGAACAGATCATCACGAGGCCGCCGCTTGCGGTCTTCGAAATCCTTTCCCCGGAAGACACGATGGGAAGGATGCTTGAAAAACTGGCGGACTACGAACGGATGGGCATTGCTGCGATCTGGCTCATCGAGCCCACGAAACAAGCATATTATCGGTTTCAGGCCGGGCAGCTCACTCCTGAGTCGATCGTTTCGCTGCCGGGAATTTCTTACAAGGTTCCTTTCGCCGAAATAGCTGCGCTCGCGTAGAGAGTGCTTGCGCGAGGCGGAAGAGGGCTAAGCCGATCATCACGCTCCCTCGCTACGTGACTTTCGTCATTCAAACTGACCCACGCGAGCAAACCTAAAAGGTCGTGTTGTCGACAAACGATCCATGGGGACCATCTCGCGTAATCCGGTTCGGTGGTTCTCCGTCCATTTTGGTGTGAGCTCCGCCGTTGAAGCGCGTTTCCGTTGCCCCTGCTGCGGATCCAAGACTCTCGATGCCCCGGCAGCGCTGAAGCTTTGCCCGGTCTGCTGGTGGGAAGACGACGGGCAGGAAGACGACGACGCCTCCGATGTGCGCCTCACCGTTAACGGCCAGCTCAGCCTGAAAGAGGCACGCGCCAACTACGCCCAATGCGGCGCAGCGCATCCCCGTTTTCTGCCCTATGTTCGCAAGCCAGAGCTTGCCGAGCAGTGATCCCGGACAGCGGACGACCTGCAAAAAAATCATCCCTCAGCGGTAAAGCCCAATCAATTTGACTGGCTATATTGGCACGGATAAAGTCACCCCAGCGACTAGGACCCATCGCTGGGGACCCCGGCAATCCGTGCCCTTTCAAAACGGCGACTCGTTCCCTTGATCCCTTTTTCCCTGCCTTTCGCGGTTTGACCCACCCTTGAAACCCCCGTACCATGAAGAGAGAAGCCCCGGGCCAGAAGGCGCTGATCTCCTTCAGCATCAGCACCCGACCGAACGCGGCGTAAGCGACCGAAAGGCACAATCTTGAGCTCCAGTGGCACCACGGAAAGCAAACCAGAGACGGCAGAGTCAGAGTACGAAAACGGGCACGAACACGATCACGCCGAAGCAACCCACGAACATCAGCACGGCCCGGTTCTCAATCCCGAATGCACCCGTGAATTAGTCATCGATGTCCCAGCGGAAGAAGTCGCGCCGACCTGGCGCCGGGTCACGAATGGCTACCGCAAGTACGCCAAAATCCCCGGCTTCCGCGCCGGCAAAGTGCCCGAGTCGGTCATTCGCCGCCGGTTCTCCGCCGAGATCCGCAAAGAAGTGATCGACACGGTGCTGCCCGAGCGCTTCAACAAGGCTGTTAACGAGATGAACATTCGTCCCGTTGGCCAGCCGCAGGTCACCGAGCTCACGTTTGAAGAGGGCTCCCCGCTCCACGTCAAAGCCGTCTTCGAGTACCTGCCGGATTTCTCCATCGAAGGCTACAAAGACGTCAAGGTCGACAAGCCCTCCGTCGAAGTCACTGAAGAAGAGTTCAAGCACGAAATCGATCACCTTCGCGAATCTCGCGCCACCGTCGAGCCGGTTGAAGAGGACCGCCCGCTCCAGGACGGCGACTGGGCCGAGATCACCTACAAGGGCCAGATTCAGGGCGAGCAGGCCGCGGCGGGTGCCGCACCTGACGCTGCGGCCGAATCTGCAGCCCCCGGCGCTCAACCTGCCGACACTCCATCTGTTTCCGGCGAAAACACACTGGTCGAAATCGGCGGCAAAGACACGGTCGAGGCTTTCACCACCTCCCTGCGCGGCGCCAAGCCCGGCCAGGAGCTCAAGCTCGAAGTCATCTATCCGGCGGATTACGCCGAGAACAAGCTGGCAGGCAAAACCGTGGCTTACGACGTCGAAATCAAGGCCATCAAAAAGCGCATTCTTCCCGAACTCAACGACGACTTCGCCAAGGAGCTGGGCCACTACGAGAGCTACGCCGATCTTGAGAAGAGCGTCCGCGACTACCTTGAAGCGCGCAAGCGCCGCAGCGTGGAGGGCGAAACCAAGGACCGCCTGTTCGCCGCGCTGACTGAGAAGTTTACTTTTCCGGTTCCGGAGTCGCTGGTGCAGGACCAGATCGACACGCGGTTGGAACGCGGCTTGCGTGCACTGGCCGCGCAGGGAATGCAGCCCGAGCAGATGCGCAAGCTCGACTTTACCCGCCTGCGCGCTGCCCAACGTGACAGCGCATTAGCCGAAGTGAAGGCGCACCTGCTGCTCGACCGCATTGCGGGTGAGGAGAACATAACCATCAGCGACGAGGATCTAGATAAGGAATTGCAGATAGTATCTATCCAGTCACGCGAACCGCTGGATGCCCTGAAAGTACGATTGACCAAAGACGGTGGACTGGCTAGGATCAGGGAACAGCTTAGACGCGACAAAACTGCATCCATTTTGTATGAGCGCCTGCCGGCCTAACCAGGGGGGATTTTCCGGAACACACGCCGCAAACGGCCCGTACATACCCCAAACCAGCAAGTAGTAAGCCGAAAGCTGAAGCCTGAAGGCTGAAAGCTTAAAAGAAGCTAGGAGCTGTAGTTCATGGCATTGGTTCCCATGGTGGTTGAGCAGACGAGCCGGGGCGAGCGCGCCTACGACATCTACTCCCGTCTGCTGCGCGACAACATTATCTTTCTTGGTACCCCCATCGACGACCAGGTGGCCAACCTCATCGTGGCCCAGATGCTCTTTCTCCAGGGCGAAGACCCCGAGAAGGACGTCTCTCTCTACATCAATTCGCCGGGCGGTTCGATCACCGCCGGCCTCGCCATCTACGACACCATGCAGTTCATCAAGAACAACGTCGTCACGTATTGCATCGGCCAGGCCGCCAGCATGGGCGCCTTTCTTCTTCTGGCCGGTAACAAAGGCAAACGCTTCGCCCTGCCCAATTCCCGCATTCTTATTCATCAGCCGTCGATGGGCGGTTTGAGCGGCCAGGCCACGGACATCGACATTCATGCCCGCGAAATCCTGCGCATCCGCGAAATCACCAACAATCTTATCGCCCGCCATACCGGCCAGCCCCTCGAACGCATCGAACGCGACGTCGAGCGGGATTTCATTATGAACGCCGAGCAAGCCAAGGACTACGGAATTGTGGACGAGATCATTGACCGGCCCCGAACCTAGCCCGGCCCCGCACGTAGCCGGATTTCGGGAATTGGACTAAACTCTTTCAGGGAGAGCCATAACCATGAAGACGCGCACAGGGCCGGAGGAAGCGCTAAGGTGCTCGTTCTGCCATAAATCGCAGGATGCGGTGGCCAAGCTCATCTCCTCGCCCAGCGATTACCCACGGGCCTATATCTGCGACGAGTGCGTTGCCGTCTGCAACTCCATCCTGGACGACGATCGCAGCGGCGAAGTTCCCGCCACCACGGCCGGTCATCTCCCCAAGCCCACTGAGGTCAAAACCTTCCTTGACGATTACGTCATAGGCCAGGACCAGACCAAGAAAAAGCTCGCTGTCTCCGTTTACAACCACTACAAGCGCATCCAGATGAACAAGGCGCGCAACAACGAAGTGGAGCTCGCCAAGTCCAACATCCTCCTCATCGGCCCTACCGGCTCCGGCAAAACTCTCCTGGCACACACCCTGGCCAAAATGCTCGATGTGCCCTTTGCCATCGTTGACGCCACCACGCTCACTGAAGCAGGTTACGTCGGAGAAGATGTCGAAAACATCATCCTCAAGCTTCTTCAGGCTGCCGACGGCGACGTGACTCGCGCCCAGCAGGGCATCATCTATATCGACGAGATCGACAAGATCGGCCGCAAGGACGAGAACCCGTCGATCACCCGCGACGTCAGCGGCGAAGGCGTGCAGCAGGCGCTGCTCAAGATTCTCGAAGGAACGGTCGCCAATGTGCCTCCGCAAGGCGGCCGCAAGCATCCGCACCAGGAGTTCACCGCGGTCGATACCACCAACATTCTCTTCATCTGCGGCGGGGCATTTGTCGGGCTCGAGCGGGTTGTCGGCCGTCGCATCGGCAAAAAGGCGCTTGGGTTCCGCACCGCCGACGCCGAAGCCGATCAGGCCACCACGCGCTCGCATCGCGATACCGAGCTGCTTCGCAAAACCGAGCCGCAGGACCTCATCAAGTACGGCCTGATTCCCGAGTTTGTCGGCCGCCTGCCTGTGATGGGCATCCTCGACGAGCTCGACGAAGTTGCGCTGATCGAAATTCTCACCAAGCCGCGCAATGCCATCCTCAAGCAATACCAGCGCCTGTTTGAGTATGAGAATGTGCGCCTGCACTTTACCGCCGAAGCCACATCCGCCGTTGCCCGCGAAGCCATGGAGCGCAAAGTGGGCGCTCGCGGCCTGCGCATGATTCTGGAAGAGCTCATGCTCGACCTGATGTATCACCTGCCCTCGAACAAACGCGTCCGCGATCTTGAGATCACGAAGGACATGGTCGAGCGCCGCGATCTGTCGCTCTGCCTGCTTGAGAAGGCCGGCTGAGCCTCACCGAACCTTGAATTGCAAAAAGGCCGCGCGATGCGCGGTCTTTTTTTGTTGAAGGAATACGCTCGCATTAGACGTGCAAACTCTGACTCTGGACGCATGATTCGCGCCCAATTGTTCCCGCTTCAATCCAACGATTGGCCATCACCAGCCCGCTCGAAACTTTCCTTTCCGCCGCCGTGTCTACATACGCGTTGGCCGATGAGGATCATTAAGGCCACCAGGGAGAGAGACCAATGAACCGAACCAAAGCAACCATCATTCTTGGCGCGCTGCTTTCAGCGAGCGTGATGTTCGCGCAGGCGCCCGATGCAAACCAGGCTCCTGCGAACGCGCCGCAAGCTACACAAGGGCAGCCCGGCCATCCGCATCGCCAGTTCGATCCCAGCCAGTTTGCCGCGCATCTGGGTAAGCGCCTGAACCTTTCGAGCGATCAGGTGGCGCAGATTACGCCCATTCTGACGGCTCGCCAGCAGCAGATGCAGACCTTGCGCGCAGATGCTTCCGTAAGCGTGCAGGATCGCCACACCAAAGCTCATGCGATTATGCAGGACACGAACAGCAAGATTGAAGCGGTCCTGAACGACCAGCAGAAGCAGCAGTTTGAGCAGATGCTGGCACAAAGGCGCGCACATCGCCACCACGATCAGCAAAACTCGCAGCCGCAGGCGTAACGCGCACTCAAGAGGTTGCCCCCATCCCTCTCGCGTTCTCCCATTCGGAAAAACGCGGGAGGGTGGGATCGCACCAAACTCTGAGCGAGCCGAGAGGCTGCACAGAGCGAGAGTCGCATGCCACGATGAAAGAACCGGCCTGCATCGAACCCAGCCGCGCGGCTACTGGATCTTCTCGTCTTTTTCCACCACGAGCGTTGTATTCACCAGGTGTAATTCGATGGGCAACCCGCCCACCGACGCAGCCGCACTGCGCACGATGGATTCAAATTCAGTCACTGCGGTGGCGTCGTTCCATGTGCCGTCATTGACAACGAAAGCGATGGTCGTCCCATTGTCCTTCGTTACAAAGACG
>DASXFF010000202.1:0-13099 GCA_036489735.1 Occallatibacter sp.
GCACGCAAAAGCCAATGGCATGGAACACTCGTCCTGATCGGCCAACCGGCTGAGGAGATCGGACAGGGTGCAAAAGCAATGCTCGCGGACCATCTGTACGACCGCTTTGGTCAGCCAGATTTTGTCCTTTCAGAACACGACACGAATGATGTTCCGGCAGGTTCCGTAGCAATTAAGGGAGGGCCATTTCTGGCCGGTATCGCCTCCATTGACGTGACCATCCGCGGACTCGGTGCACATGGCTCGGCGCCCCAGGAAGGCAAAGATCCCATCGTGCTCGCGTCAGAGTTTGTCCTTGTCGCACAGACCATCGTGAGCCGCCAGATCGATCCGCAACTGCCTGCCGTGCTTACCGTTGGGATGTTCCACGGCGGGACCAAGAGCAATGTCATACCCGACGAGGTCAAGCTGGGATTATCGCTTCGCACTTATTCGCAAGACGTGCAGGATCAGATCATTGCAGACATACGCCGGACCGCAAACGGGCTGGCTGAGGCCTACGGAGTTCCTGCGGACCGCATGCCAATTGTCACCGTGTTGGGTACCGGGCCGGTGACGATGAACGATGATGCCATGGCCGAACGGCTGCGCCAGAGTGCAGTTTCGGCGCTTGGCAAGGATCATGTGGAACAGGCCAGGGCCATGATGGGAAGCGAGGACGTTGGCCGGTTTACTCTTGACGGCAAAATTCCGGGCGTTATGTACTGGCTTGGTGCAGCGGATCCGGAGAAGCTGGCGGAGAGCCTCAAATCCGGTGTGGCCTTGCCCGGCTTGCATTCGCCGCTCTTCGCGCCTGTCTATGCACCGGCGATAAAAACCGGTGTAACCGCGATGACCGCCATGGCGCTCGACCTTCTGAAGTAATCCTTTCAAGAACGAGGGCCGCCCGCGGTTATTCGACAGATCCGCAAGCGCCTGGTCCATAACCGCGCGAGCGCGGTATTCCTGCGGACGACTATCCGGGTTATCCGTCATCTGTCCCGAGTCTTGATCGCAATAGTGCCGGGGCTAAAAGCAGGCCATGGAAATGACAGAGTATGGAAAGCATGGAAAGCCATGAAGCCGGCTTCCCACCCTTCCCACACTCTTTGGAAATCCCTTCGGGATTCCCACATTACCACGGCCTCGACGACTGGATATATGTCTTTTGATGCCCAGTCAACTCGAATTACCGCCACCGCAAGGGGCTTGTAACGGATGTCTCAGGTCCACAACGTAACGCATGTCCAGGTACACTCAGCGGGAAAAGCAAAAGCAGGTCCTGGTTTCGCTCTTGACAATCCATAACCATTTGGTTATGCTTAATTCGTGATGCAAGCCAGCCCCAACTTCGTATTCCGTGCTCTAGCCGATCCCACTCGCAGGGCGATCTTTGAAGAGCTGACCCGGCAGGGCGAACAGACCGTTCATGCGTTGACGCGCTACGCCGGCGTCTCGCAGCCGGCGGTTTCAAAGCATCTAACCGTGCTCAAGCGCGCCAAGCTGGTGCGCCATCGCCGCGATGGGCGCGAAACTCACTACCAGGCGCAGCCCGATTCGCTGGCGCCCATGGTGAACTGGCTCGATCAATACGGCGCATTCTGGCGCGAGCGCTTCGACCGGCTGGAAGACGTTTTGAAAAGGATGGAACCATGAGTACGGCCGCTCAAAGCAATCCGCTCCCAACCCCAAGCTCCCTTGTTGTCGAGCGCGTCTTCCCGCACCCGCCGGAAAAATTGTGGCGCGCGCTCACCGAGAGCCCGACCCTGGCCCAGTGGATGCTGCCCAACGATTTCGCGCCGGTTGTCGGCGGCAAATTCCAGTTCCAAACCGAGCCCCGGCCGAACTGGAACGGCACCATCAACTGCGAGGTGCTCGTTGTGGAGCCGCTGAAACGGCTCACCTACAACTGGGTAGTCGGCGCCCGGTTCGAATGGGTCGTCGAGTGGACCCTTACACCGGCCGAGGGCGGCACGCACCTGCGCATGGAGCAGTCCGGCTTCCGCCCCGATCAGCAGCCCAATTACAACGGCGCAAGATACGGCTGGAAAAAATTCTTCGATGGTCTTGAGAACGTGCTTGGAGGTGCGCTATGAACTGCAATCAATGGATCCGCGTGATTCACCGCTGGCTTTCCGCTGCCCTTACAGTGGCGATGGTCGTCAACTTCATCGCCATCGCGCTGCACAGGTATACCAATGCGCTCGGCCTTGTGGCCGTGCTGCCTCTTGCGCTGCTCTTTCTCAGCGGCTTGTATTTGTATGCGCTGCACTGCTTCGCCAAGTGGCGCAGCGTTGCGAGATTGCGCAGCGTGCGTCGTGTCGCCTGATTGGGCTGCCTCGACATCAAAGCAATCTGTAACGATCCAACCCGCGGAACAAGGAGAATCGCCATGAAAATCAAACTGACGAGCGTATTTGTTGACGATCAGGAGAAGGCTCTGCGCTTTTATACGGACGTGCTGGGCTTCCAAAAGAAGTCCGACTTTAGCAACGGACCTTATCGTTGGCTCACTGTGGCCTCGGCCGATGATCCCGACGGCACGGAGTTGCAGCTGGCGCTCAACTCGAATCCCGCAGCCAAGACGTATCAGCAGGCTTTGTTCGAGCAGAAACAGCCGGCGGTTATGTTCTTCACCGACGATGTGCAGGCCGATTACGACCGAATGAAGGCGAAAGGCGCGGAGTTCACCATGCCGCCCACCGACGTGACCGCGTCAAAGATCACCATGGTCAATGACACGTGCGGCAATCTGCTTCAGATCACGCAAATGATGAAGTGGCAGGGATGAATCGAGACCCAACGGCATTCAATTTGAACAGCGGGACAGCGAGTTAGCGAGGTAGCGAGTTGGCGAGTTGGCGAAAAGCAACCGCGGATCCTTCGACTCCCTCGCCGTGCTCGGTGTTAGCGAGTTGGCGAAAAGCAACCGCGGATCCTTCGACTCCCTCGCCGTGCTCGGTCGCTCAGGATGACAATGTGGTGGGTTGGGACCAGTGCGATCCCACCCTAAACTCCGGTGACGCGCAGTTCAGGATGGGGCAACCTCCGATAGTGCTGCGCGACGGCGGCGAGAATTAAGTCTTTGAGGGCTTTCTCGTTCAGCTTCTCGCCTTCTTTCACATCGATCGCGCGGCGCACGCGTCCTTCGAGACTGGAGTTGAAAAGCCGATCGGGATCATCGAGGAAAGCGCCCTTGGCGAAAGTCATTTTGACGGCTTTCTTGTAGGTTTCGCCGGTACAGATGATTCCGTCGTGCGACCACACAGGAATGCCCCACTTCCACTCTTCGATGACCTGGGGATCGGCTTGCTTGATGATCGCGCGCAGACGAGCCAGCATCTGTCCGCGCCAATCGTCGAGTTCTTTGATTCGCATGTCGATCTGCTTCGCCGCGAGTGCGCTCGATTGAGGCTCGACTTTCTTCGAATCGCTTTTCTTTTTCATGGGGCTGCCGGGACCTCCGTTTCCCGATGCTAAAGCACAAGCAGGCGGCGGGGCCAGCGGCGGATTTTGGAATTGTTCTTAGAATTCTGCCGAGCGGTAAGGAAATTGCTGAATGAAACATTTGTGCCTCACCCGTTATGTCCCCCGACTCCCGAGTGAGGCACTTTGTTGTCCCAGGTCTGAAGAGTCCGAGTCTCCCCCCCGAGCAGACCCCAACTCTCAGAGCCGCCCAACCACTACGGCCTTTTACCTTCGCGTCACGAACTCCGGCTCCTCGTACCACCTGCCGTGATGCATCGGGACAACTGTCCCGGCATTCTCCCGCCGAACTTGCATGCGCTCATCGCGATGCATTTCAACTGACGGCGGATCAGGCAGGTTTGTTGCAAACATTGCGCGGGAAAATGTGTGCGGAGCGGGGTTGGCGCGATCCCCGGTCCCTGAAGGCGAGAGACCGGGGGCACCCGGTTTTTGTGCTGGGTTGGCGGAGGTGCGATCCCACCCTAGGCAAAAGAAAAAACGCGCCGAGGGTGGGGCACCCAGTTTTGTGGTGAATTGAGCAGGTAAAAGCAAATGCAGGTCCTTCGACTCGTCACGCTGCGCGCGACTCGCTCAGGATGACACCTCAAAGGATGGGATCCCACGCTAGGCGCAAAAGAAAAAACGCGCCGAAGGTGGGGCGCCCAGTTTTGTGGTGAATTGAGCAGGTAAAAGCAAATGCAGGTCCTTCGACTCGTCACGCTGCGCGCGACTCGCTCAGGATGACACCATCAAAGGATGGGATCCCACCTTGGCGACAACAACAAATGCGTCGCGAGGGTGGGGCACCCATTGTTTTGAGCGGAGCCGTTATTCGCCGTTCTGCGAATTCTGATCCGGATGAATCACCAGATAGCTCTGGCCGCCGTTGGCCCAGACCAGCAGCAGGACGTCTTTCCCTGCCGGCTCCGAGTGAAGCTGATTCACGAAGCTGTCCGCATCCGCCACAGGATGACGGTCGACCCCGAGAATCACAACGCCCGGCGCGAGGCCCGCATCTTCAGCCGCACTGCCTGGGCGCACGGACTGAATGACCGCGCCCTTCACCTGATCGGGCACGTTGAATTGCTGCCGCAGATCGGGAGTGAGGTTGGCGACCGTGAGCCCGAGTTTGCCGCGCTGCTGGCCGTTCTCGCCGCCGTTGCTCGCGGTCTCAGTGTTGGCGTGGAACTCGCCCACCGTCAGGTGCAGGGTTTGCGGCTTGCCATCGCGCAGGATTCCCAGCGTGATCGCGGTGCCCGGAGTCATTTCGCTCACCGTAACCTGCAGCATGCTGCCGTTGGGAATGTTCTTGCCATCGACTTCGCGCAGCACGTCACCGCTTTCGAGGCCCGCGCGGCTGGCCGGCGAATCCGGCGTGACCTGGCTGACGATGGCGCCGGTCGCATCCGGCAGGTTAAAGAAGTTCGAGTTGTCGGGCGTCACATCGTTCATGGTGATACCCAGGTAGCCGTGGCGAACCGATCCGTTCTTGATGATCTGCTGGGCGGTAGACTCGGCGATCTGCGAGGGAATCGCAAATCCTGCGCCGGCAAACGATCCGCTGCCCGAGATGATGAACGTGTTGATTCCGATGACCTCGCCGTATGCATTCACCAGAGGGCCGCCGGAGTTGCCGGGATTGATGGCCGCATCGGTCTGGATAAAGTCGCCCGGCTTGCGCGGATCGTCACGGTAAGGGTTGGGACGATTGAGGCCGCTGATAATGCCGCGCGTAACGGTAAACGGAAAGTCGCCGAAGGGATTGCCGAAGGCCAGTACGGTTTCGCCCGGCTTCACTTTGCTGGAGTCGCCCCATGGCACGCTGGTGAGATCGTGCGCATCGATTTTGATTACCGCCAGATCGTTGAGCTTATCAACGCCGATCAACTTCGCGTTGAAGACCCGCCGGTCGTTCAGCGTGACGCGAATCTGCGTGGCGCCATCGACGACGTGATCGTTGGTGACGATGTATCCGTCCGGAGTGAGAATGACGCCGCTGCCGATGCCATGCTCAAACTGCGGCTGCGGCCTCATCTGTTGCCCGCCGCCTTGACCAAAGAAAAACTGCCGAAAGCCCGGAGGCAGATCCTGCGGATTGATGCCGCCCTGTTGCTGCGCGCCATTCTCGGAGTTCTGATCGTCTTGCGAGACGCGTGACGTGACGGCTACGTTGACGACCGCGGGTGTGACCCGCGAGGCAACGGCTTCCACAGCGTTGTCGAGCGCAACCAGCGACGACACGCTGCTCTCGTCGAGCGGGCCCGCGGCGGCGGCGTGCGCTCGGCTGTGGTCAAAGAAGAACGCGAGCGAAAACAAAATCGTGGCGAGGATACCCGCAGGAACCGCGAGCTTCTTCACCGCTGCTACTAATGAATTAGTTGTTATAGACATTGCTTCATCTCCATGGTTGTTGACTTACGTGATTAAAGTTGGAAAAAGAGCCAGCCGCCATCGAGTGCGATTGGCCGATGTGAATTTGAAGTGCGCGCCGGTTTTGCGCCGGTCTTCGGATCGATCTTTGTATCGCTTTTCATGTCTGAAGTCGCACTCGACAGAGAGCCTGGCGCGGAGTTTGCCGGTACCACGAGCAAAATGAGCTGGGTAAGAATCATTTGATTTCCCCGGCCGGCTTGATCTGTCTTGGCTGCGTAGTTGGATTGCCCATTTTGTTCTGGCCGGCCGACCGCGGCGTTGAATTGCTCCTGTGGATTCGAGCCGGTGTCATAGTCGGCGACAGTTCTGGTGCGCGCTGCGGAAGTCCGCACTTCTTGCCAGGCTGTGAATACAACGAATTCCTGACTCTGCGAGGCGGTCGCCGCCGGTGTTTCGGCGATCGCGGGCACTTCGCGCAGGCGAGAATCTTGCTGCGTCGTCATCGCCGTTTCCGTTGGACCTGCGTGCGCCTCGTGGATGTGCGGTGGCTGAGTGACGATCTTGCCGCTTGCAGGCCTGATGGCACTGGTCGCGATTTCGGGGAACTGCTCAGAGGGATGGAATTCCGCATCCGAGGCCGCTGGAATTGTGTTCTGTCGACCGGACTGCGGATTGGAAACCCGCGGCAACACCGGAGTTTCCCTCGGCGGTGGCGCGAGGGCGGCCGATTGCGCTTGCGTCGCCGGAGCGGTGACGAACGCAACCATCTGCGGGCCGCGCGACAATTCAATTGCGCCAACAAGCAAGCCGCATCCGACTACGGATACCAACGCGCCCGCCGCAAACGGATGAAGCGCCGGCCTGCGTCTCAGGATGCTGTGCACGCGGCGAGCAAGCTCCGGTCGACGGCCGAATGCTCCCAATGAAAGCGCGTGAGCCCGGCGCAGAAATCTGCGACGCTCGAACTCGCGCTCGGCGAGGGTGGCGAGGCAGGCGGCATAGGATCGCGGAGCCTGCGTTCTCTCGATCACTCCCTCGTCGCAGGCCATCTCGCGCTCGCGGCAAAGGCGGCGTTCCATCCACGCCAGTCCCGCATTCAACGGAAAGAGGACGAGCGAGAGTTTCTGCAGCAGATTGGTCCAGTCATCGCGCCGGCGCAGATGCTCGGCTTCATGCAATACCACTTGCTCAAGTTCGCCGGGCGTCAGGCGCGGATAGAGCCAATCGGGGATGAGAATCCTCGGCGCGAAAAATCCGATGACGCTGGGCCGGTCGAGATCCGGAGTGGTGCAGATTTGAACGCGCCGGGCGGACCATCCGGCGGCAAGCAGAGGGCGAAGGCCGTGGGCTTCGACAGGAGTTGCGCCGCGCCATAGTTTACGCAGACGCAGCAAATCAATTGCAAGCTCGACAGCTCGAAAAGTTGAAGCAGCCAGCCAGAGGGCTGCGATTGCCAGCCCCCATCTGCTGTCTAGTTCGAACCAGGGCCTTGCCGCTGATCCGGGAGCGGTCGCGGCGGCAAGCGAAGCGCCGGAATACTCGAACAAGTGTTCGACAGATCTTTCGAGCGGGGGCAGAAGCGGCAACAAAGCAGCAACCACAAATCCCGCGGCCCATGCGGCAAAACGGTGCGCCGCGGATGCGCGAAGCAACAAGCGCAGACAGAGGACCATGACCAGTGCAACCATCAGGCCCTGCCAAAGAGCCGCCACGGCAGCCGGCGCTGCGGCGTGCGCAAAACTAGAGAATGCCGCGCCGGCCCACTTTACGCTGACGCCAAGCCCCGTCAGGACAGCACCCGAAATGTGTACCAAGGACATTCTTATCTCTCTTCGTCAGCTGTCGTGTTGCGGATTGCTTCTCTTAGGCGCATGAGTTCATCGGGAGAAATTTCCTCGTCGCCCAGCAGACTCAACACGAGCTTTTCGCGCGAATTGCCAAAGAAGCGATCCAGCACGTTGCGCACTTCCGTACGGCTGGCCTCATTTTCTTTGACGCTGGGGCGATACACAAAGGCTCGCCCCTCCTGCCGGTGCTCGACGTAGCCCTTTTGCTCCAGAATTCGGATGGTCGTCAACACGGAGTTGTAGGCAAGTTGCTCGCCCTCAGGCAGTGCCGCAACGAGGTCCGTGACGGCCGATTCGCCACGCCGCCAGAGGATCTTCATCAGCCTCAACTCGGCTTCGGTCAACGTATTGGATTTCTTCGGCGGCATCGTTAACTCATTGATCTCCAAGGAATTTCGGTCACGGCCTGTCGGCCCGATCTACCTTATTGACGACCAACTAAAGTATTAGTTATCAGAAATGCGAAAGTTTTTCAAGGGGCCTCCTACAAAAGGCGCGGTTGCATTTGTGGCGCGATCAATTGGGAGACGGCGTTTGGGCGGAGTCAATAACAAGGACATCGACGGGGGCCTTGGCAGATTCGAGCTTGAGGCCAAGCTGCTCCTCCACCGCGGTGAAGATAGACGGTCCGCCAGCGAGTGGCGAGTCGGCGGGCGCGTCGTCGGGCGTCCAATGCAGCTCGAAATCATAGCGCCCGGTCAGGCCGGTCTTGTCGATGAGGTAGCGGCCGGAGGGGCCTTCGAGAATGTTTCTGATATCGCTCATCGTGCAACTGTGCTCAACGCGTATGCCATCGCCGACGGAGGTGTGGGAGCAGGGTTCAGGATGCGTGCCAAGCTGCGTCGCGGGGAGAGCAAGCGGCGCCGATTGCCTCATCTTCAAACCGTTGCCGGCAAGAACGATGTTGTAAACCGGCAGGATGCGCGTTTCATGGCGGGCGCGGAGGTGGAATCGATCGGTCAATACAGGCTGCAATAAGTCGGCGAGCTGGCGCGAAGTGAGCGGCGTGGCCGGCAAATCGGCCTCGTCTATTTTGGCATCGAGATCGTAGAGTTCTGAATCGCCCGGCAATGGATTGCCGAGGATCGGCTTCTGAGAAAGGTTGTAAGCAATCATGATGAAGGCAAGCAGCGGCCGATCGACGAAGTGGCATCTGTCGAGGTAGCAGCCTTCCCTTCCGCCATCGACTGGGACGTCTCCATGCCGTTTGATCGAAACGATGGCAAAGGCCAGCGGTTTGCCGGATGGAGTTGCGGCCAAGGGGGCATTCAATTGTGCGAGGGCGAGTGGCGTTAGAGGTGTGAGAAGCGGGACCGCGAGCGCGTAGAGAAGTCCGTTGCGGTGCAAGATTGGTCTGGTCATGAGGGTTTACGATCTGGAGCGGAACAAGTTGCCCACTCCACAGGGTAAGACGGCCAGGGCGGCTGCGGCGTTCGAGAATTTCCGATCTCGATTTGGACCGATTTGGCAGACACGACGCCGTTCCTGCCTCGTGATGACGGCTTGGCACGGTTTTCAGGCGAGAGCCGACCCGTGGGCCGGACAACTTGTTTGAAGAAGCCGCAAACCAGGATCTGGGCCCTGTGCTACGATCCGTGCAAGCGTTTCAGGCGATGTTTTTGGAGGCGAAGATTCGCTCAATTCTTCGCGGCACAACTGGCCCCCAAATCCGAACCGGGAAGACGCAGAGAGCAGCACAGACCGGCGCGGGGGAAGGGCGAAACTCTTTTCCCGGCGGCACGCCTCTGGAGCGCAGATCCCGACTGGCAGACCAAGGTTGATATGAATACTCAGCTACGGCCCATGACGCTCGGCGAAATTCTCGATCGCACCGCAGAGCTCTATCGGAACCATTTCCTGCTGTTTGCCGGGATCTCCAGCATTTTTGCCGGAGTGATTCTGGTGCTTGAGATCCTGCACCTTGGCCTGATCAAACTTCTGGGCTATCCCCACATAAGGCCGAACCTAAACTGGGTGTATGCGGTGACGCTGGTTGTGCAAGTGCTCGCGGTGTTGCTGGTGGCCGGGCTTTCAGTTGCGGCCTTTAACCGAGTGGTCGCGTGGATCTACCTTGGCGAGCGAGCGACCGTCAGCGCCGCGATCAACAGCATCTTTTTGCGCCTCCGGCGGTATCTCTGGCTGATGACCGTTATTGCCTTTCGCGCCTGGATGCCGCTTGCGGTTTTATATGTGGGGCTGTTTGCAATCGTGTTTGCTCTTTTGCCAGGCGGATCTCTGTTCGATCCGCAGGCCGCAGCGCACCACGCCCCGGTAAATCCGGCCTCACTTGCCAGGGTTGGCTTCGAAGCCCTTGCATTGTTTCCACTGATGATCGCCGCGGTCATTTACGGGGTGTTGATGTCGCTGCGTTACTCGCTGGCTATGGCGGCTTGCGTGGTGGAGGACCTGAGGACCAGCGATGCCATCAGGCGCAGCGTCGTTCTCGCCAAAGGTACGTGGGGCCGCATCTTCGTTCTGGGGCTGCTTGTCACTGCGATTGAATACGCTTTGTCGATCATTCTCGGATTTCCCTTTTTTATTTACCTCTTCAAGCACTTGGGAGGGCCGCTGCCTTTGTGGATTCTATTCGAGCAGCAATTCTCCGGCTTTCTCATCACAACTTTAATCGGCCCCATCTATGCGACTGGCCTTACGCTTTTTTATTACGATCAGCGTATCCGCAAAGAAGGCTTCGACATTGAGTGGATGATGCAGGCAGCCGGCCTTTCGCCGCAAATCGAATTGCCGGCGCCGGAACACTCCTGAGCCGGGGAGGACTGCGATGGGCGAGACATTTGCAAGCGAGACGTTTCGGACCGAAAGATTTCGGCCCTCGACGCTGGGAGAGATTCTCGATCGCACGGCGCTGCTCTATCGCCGGAACTTCTGGGTGTTTACGGGTGTGGCCTGCCTGCCCATTGGCGTGATTTTTGCGATTACCGCGCTTGCCGGCGTCATGATTTTTGCGATTCCGGGGGTGAGAAGCGGAGACCCGCAAGTAACGGCCATTGAAGTGGCCGCAGGCGTTTTGGCCTTCGCCATTGTGCTTCCCATTTACGTTGCCGCGGCAGTTTTTTCCTACGCGGGAATGACGGAAGCCGCGGCGCGCGTTAATCGCGGCGAGGCGATTACGATTCGCGGGACGTTCGCGGCCGTGAAGCCCAGGTTCTGGCGCTACCTGGGGTTCGTGTTTCTGCAGGGACTTTTCACAGGTCTTCCGGCGGGCGCTGCATTCGGAGTGATTGTGGTTTTGATTGCGATTGCCGCGGCCGCGGGCGGGGGCAGCGCTTCAATTGCCGTGGGTTTTCTCGCTGTTGTCATCGGCATGGCGGCGCTTGTGGCCGTGGTGTGGCTTGCGCTTGGTTTCTCACTTGGCCTTCCGGCATGCGTGGTGGAGAACTTGCCCGCATGGGAGTCGCTGAAGCGCTCGTGGAAGCTGGGCAATGGCACGCGCGGCCGCATCTTCGTGATGTATCTGCTGGTCATGGTGATCAGCATCGCTTTGTCGATCGTGGCCGCGATTCCTTTCCTCATCATTGTGGCATTGGTCAGCTGGACTGGAGCCGGGACGGCAAACCCGGCGGCGCTTGTGGCCGCGGAGGTGATACGGGTGGTTGTGGACTTCATGTTGCAGATACTGGTCGCGCCGATCTCCGCCCTTGCCCTCGTGCTCTTTTACTATGACCAGCGCGTTCGCAAGGAAGGCTTCGACATTGAGTGGATGATGCAGCAGGCAGGGCTTTCGCAGCCCGAATCCGCTGCGCAGACGGCACCGGAACCGGGTATTTACAAGCCGCTTGCGCCCCCTGATACCGTGGAAGAACCATGAATTTGGGTTCGCCAGGTTGGCAGGCTGCTGCACGTTCGGCGTCGGTTCTTGCGCTGTCTGTTGCCGTGATTCTCTCTGCGGGTGCCAAGGCGATCCCCTCCAATGCAGGTTGGCGCGATGAGACGGTTGCCGAATACCAGCAGCGGCTCAGGGATCTCGACGCGATGGTTGCCGCGTGCCAGTCTCAGCGCTCCTCGGCTGCTGCGGCTCAAACAAATTTTCCGGCCTGCGATCCGGTCCAAGTCGGCCCTGACGATCGCGTTCACGGATTCTCCTCTGCGCCATCCCAGGTTCGCGAGGTTCGCTATGACTGGCTGCGCTACGCGCTGACGCGCGCCGCAACAAAAAACGCCGCCCCGCAGAAAACCATCTTTGGTGCGATTGCCAAATCCGATACCAAGCCGGTCTCGGTTGAAGCCCTCCTAACCGAGGCGCGCCAGCGACTGCACGACGACGCTGCACAGGCGGGAGCGCCGATTGAGGCAGCTCTAAACTTCAGCGCAGAGCGAAAATCGCTTCAGTCCATTTTGTCGCAGCGCGCCTATCAGGGTGTGACGCAGGTGTCGACCATGGATCGCTTTCGCGAATGGTTTGATAACCTGCTCGATAAATTCTTCTCGGGCCTGGTGAGCTTTGGCGAGCACGCGCCGTGGATTGTATGGCTTGTGCGCATCCTGGTCGTCATGGCCGCCCTCACCGCTCTCATCTGGTTCATCCTGCGCATCGAGCGCCGCTCGCGCTACCGCATCGTTCCTGAAATCCAGCTTGAGACCGGCGCGCCCTCCGCGCGCGAGTGGCAACTATGGCTCCGCGATGCGCAAACGATGGCGACGCAGGGCCAGTGGCGCGAGGCGATTCACTTTCTTTACTGGGCGGCGATCGCGCGGCTGGAGCAAAAGCGGCTATGGCCGGCAGATCGTGCGCGCACTCCACGCGAATATCTCGCGTTGATCGCCGGCTCCGACCCTCGCAAAACAAATCTCTCGGCACTTACACGGAGTTTTGAGCGGACCTGGTATGGCGGCCGCGAGGCGCAGGCTGCTGACTTTAATGCCGCTCTGGAGCAGGCCGCGGCGCTGGGGGTGACGCGGGAATGAAATTCCTGCCCTCACTCGACGTTAAGGACCGCAGGCTGCTCATCGGCTGCGGGATTGCGGTTGTTTTTCTCGCATTGATCACGGCATTGCTTTCTCGCAATCAAAACAACGACGACAACCCCATGCCCAGTTCCTACCTGACAGGCAAGCATGGCGCGCGCGCAGCCTTTGAACTACTCCAGGCAAGCGGCTACAACGTGGGGCGCTGGGAGCAGCCGTTAAGCGATCTGGCCGACCGCGCCGACAGCCAAACGGTGGTCATCTTCGCCGAGCCCGATCAGGGTGACATCGCGGCGGAAGATCGGAAGGCTGTGCGCGACATCGTTGCCAAAGGCGGCCGCATTCTCGTCACGGGATGGTCGGGTGGAATGCTTGTGCCTGGTGGCGACACTCAGCCGCCGTCGGAACTTCAGTCGGATTGCAAGCTCACTCCGCAAGGGCTCGATTCGCTTGCCGGCTCCGGTGAAGTCTGGTTGGTTCCTGAAGCCACGTGGGGGTTCGATCAT
>DASXFF010000221.1:0-7546 GCA_036489735.1 Occallatibacter sp.
CCGTTCGTGATGATTGAAACCTGGAACGACCATGAAGAGGGCACTGCGATTGAGGATGGAATTCCGTCTTGCGGATCGGGAAGCGACGCGCAAGCCGGAAGCTCTCCGAGTCAGCGTTAGAACACCGATGCAAAATGAAAGCCAAGATGTAATCGACGATAGGCTGAGGATTGGCTACGCTCGTAACGGCGATTGAGCGATTGCGCCTCTCAGCAAATCGAGGGCTGCACTGGCCTGGAGCCGCCGGCTTACCGACTGAAAACGAATGGGGCAAAAGACAACCTCCGGCGCTGCTGCCGGAGGTTGTTTTCTTACACGTGATTTCGATAGACGGGCTTTACGCCGCTTCAGTAGCGTTTCGATTCTGGTAGGCATCGCCACCCTGCACTGCAATCATGCCAACCTGGGGAGTGAGCACGGCAGGCGCGCGATGCACCCGATTGATGATCGACAACGGCCGATTGCGAACCTCGTCGTAAACGCGGCCTAGATACTCGCCGAGCACGCCAAGGCAGAGCAGCAGCAGGCCGCCGACAAAGAATACCGAGGCGCCGACGCCGAGCGCGGCCGTCTCCACCGGTGCGCTTGAAAGCAGCATGGAAAGGGCGAGGATCCCGGTCATCAATGTCGAAAATGTAAACAGCGCGAAGCTGAGCCGCAACGGCTTGTAGCTGAAGCTGGTGATCGCATCCATGGCGTACTTGATCCGGCTCATGAACGAGAGCTTTCCGTCGCCGGCCAGGCGGTCATGGCGGTCATAGAAGACGACCTTGTTCCTGTAGCCGACCCACGCGCGCAGCCCAGGCAAATAGCGGTTCTTCTCTCCCATCTGGTTGATGGAATCGACCACCTTGCGGCTCATCAAGCTGAAAATCCCGGCGTTCAACGGAATCGGATAATCCGAAAGCGTGCCCATCACGCGATAGAAAAGCGGGAAGAGCTTGGCGAGAACCTTGCGGCGCTCCTGGCGGCTCTTTCTCACCGCAACCACCACCTCAGCGCCATCGCGCCATGCGTCAATCAAACGCGGAAGAACCTCGGGCGGATCCTGGAAGTCGCCGTCCATGAGGATGACACCGGCGCCGCGAGCTGTTTGCAGGCCGGCGGAGATTGCGCCCATATGGCCCCAGTTGCGAGACAGTTCGACCACCACTACGTGGGTATCGAGACTCTGCAAACCCCTCAGCAGTTCGAGAGAGGAATCCGTGGATCCATCGTTGACGTAGACCACTTCCCACTGCGTGCGAGCGCTTTCCATGGCGCTGGCCACAGCCTCGTGGAACCGTACCACCAGTTCCTCTTCGTTATAAATTGGCACGACTACTGAGATCATGTCCCGCTCCTAAAATCAGAATTCTGCCTTTAAAGGGAAGGCTACTTCTATCTCGTGCTTGCATTTCAATCCGACCGAGCAGCGAACTATCGCATTCGACCCGATTTCGGCTTTCATTCGGGTACTGCCTGGAAGACCCGCACTCTCCATCTCACCTCTGCGGGAGTAAGCACGACAATATAGCGAGCGCTTACCCGTTGCGTCGTTGTTGTTTTGTCATGATCGACAACCTGTACATCGTATTCAACGTTGTCTGTCAACTCCACCGACATGCCCTCCGGCGAGTAGAAGACTATGCGAAGATCATGTGAGCGGTCGTGGTATTGCGTTCGAACGCCAAGAGCTTCTTGTTCTTTGATGGTGTTTGCGAGCTTTTCTTTGGCTGAACCAACAAAATCTGCGTTCAGGAGATCGGGACGATTTTGATCTAGCGCAGCATCGAAGCTCTGCCACGACCGAAGATAGTCACGAATAACGGCCGACCGAGTCTGATCCTGCAGTACGCGCGGGCCCGAAAGAGCAGCTTGTTCCACCCGAACGGTGGGCTGAGCGCCTGCAAAAAGAGTTCCAGCAAGCAGGGCGGTAGAGATGGCAAAAGCAATCTTGAATGTCTTCATCATTGCCATCCGATCTGATTGCCCATCACAACCCCGCTTGCAACAGAGATTGTTGCGCCAGGGTGAGCGGGCATTTGCACTTCTGCAATGCCGCGCTTGAGAGGGACGTCAACCGTTGACTGCGTGCCGCGAAAGTTCTCGGTAAAGGTCACAATTGTCCCGTCGGGCACCGCGTTGCCATTGCAATCGCGGACCGGTTCAGTGGTGAGCTGAATCCGCTGTCCATCGGGCTTGGCGCTCATCTTCAATCCACACGGATCGCCGGGAACCTGGGCTACGATGCGCTCGCTGCTGACAGAACCGGCGTGGACTGCGAACTTGTCGGAGCCTTGCTGTGCGGTGGAATCCATCTCTGTCCATGCGGCGCCGTCGTGTGTCGTTACGCTCTTTTTCTCCACCGCGCCGGCAGGATTCGACAAGTCGAACTGAACTTCCTCGGGTGCGGAGATCAAGTTCCGATAGGAGTCGAAAACATAGACCGCGCCGGTGATCGCGTTATGAATCCCTACGGGAAGCCGGGACGGTCTCGCAAGAAAGCTCACGTCGGAAGGCTTGCTTTGCGGCAGCACATCGAACGACGCACTCTGTGTGCCCGATGTCGAGGTAACAATCGCCGTGTACCATCCGGCATTGTAAAGTGAGCCGGCAGGGAAGGCGGCCGATTCGCCCAGTTGGACATCTTGTTTAAGCACCTGGCCTGGTCCCACGATGAAGAGCGTGGCTTTGCCATTGCCTGCGCACTGAATGGAAAATGCGGCGCCAGCCTCGACAGTCTTGGGCACGCTCACGTCCGGAGCTTGCGCCAGCGCGAGACTCGATGCGGCAACAACCTGCAAGGCGAGTAGGAAGGGCAGACTTGCTCTCACTGTGCCCCCTTGGCTGTGTAGGTAGCAATTACCGTGCGCTGGCTGCTGATGTTCTTCGCCAGGTCTTCAGGAATATGAATCTGGAATGGAACCGGGGTCTGTGGCAACAGAGCGTGGTCGACATACTGATCGGCGACCCACACCACCTGGCCGCCTTTGTCGTAGAAGGTGCCGATCACGTGCGCCACGTTGACTACCTGGCCGCTCTGGTTGCTCAACTGTCCCGTGAGCGACGCATCGGGTGCGGGATGCAGTTGCTGATCCGAGATTTCTATTACCGGATCGGCAGAGGCCGCGATCAGAGAGGAGGACGGGTCCATGCGAATGCTGCCCACATCGGACAGGGAAGTGTTCGGAAACTTGATGAAGAACGGCGTCACTTGTTTCGGCAACAGCAAGTGGGAGATTTTGTCGAAGCTGCCTTCCGTTGCAATGGGGGTTTTGTCTTTCGACAGCAGAGTTGCAGATACCGAAACATAGGCCGGCACTACATCTTCGTTCAGAAGCTCGCCCAGCACAACAACTCCCTCGGCGCGCTCAACCGGATGCATGTCGACGATGCGTACATGGGGGGCCTCAACATCCTGTGCTCCCCAGTCATCGCCGGGACCGCGATAGATGACATCCCAGCGAAGATAATTCACGGGAATCACTTGAGGCGGAACCGTCGGCTGTTTTGTGATGGGCCACTCAGCTTGCCACCGGTCGCCGTTCTTGACCACGTGAAGCTGCCGCGTGGATGCTGAAGGACCGACAACAGTGGCCCAACGCAGCTTCAACTGCACGTCAGCGTCGGTGCCGGACGAACGAAGCGGTCTTACATCGAAACTGCCCAGCGAAGAATAAGTGAGGAGGCTTGGATAAGTTCCGGTGAGGTCGTGCTCGAAGTCGGATTCAGAAAACTGAGCCTTGTTGGCAAGGCTGTCATACGCCTTTTGCCATTCCCGCCCCTGAATCTCATCGCCCAGATTCTCAACCGCGGCCTCGGGAGTTGACGACGCACGCAACATGCTGCTCGCCCCTCCGTACGCGGCCGCGGAGGCAGCGGGCCAAATGGTTCCAACAACTATCAGCGCAAGTGTGACCGCGCCGAGCACGCAGGCAAGCAATCGACCTTTGTTCACGAGACCAACCTCCCCTGCGCAAGGTTTTGATCCACGACATAGGGCCCGGATGCATCCATTCGATCTCGCTTCTTCTCTGGAATCAAGAGGACGAGAATTGCCACAAGACTGCTGCCGAACGGGAAGATACCCCACATGATGCCCTGCCAATGCGGAGGCGCCTGCGGCGCGTTGATCGGCGTGGCCGGCGGAACCCCGTCTTTACTCCACACCGTGATCGTCTGGTCTTCGAGGCTGTCGACGGGACGCCATCCCGCAAATGAGAGCAGCGGATCGTAGAATCGATCGCGTACAAAGACCCACTTCAACCCATAGTGATCGGCGTGCGCAAGCATCGCTCGCAGTGCGTCGAGTCCGGATTCACCGTAATACTTCGAGCTGGTGAGGGGTCCGGCTCCATGTTGCGTGAGCTCGGGAAGCCTGCGGCCTGAGTTCCATTCGCCATCAACGCTGCCGGCGTCGGTCATCATAGCGAGGCGCGCGATCTTGTTGCCAAATCCAAGAGTGATGTATCGATATTGATCGTGTCCATCGCGATTGAGCCAGGCGGCGACCTCGTTCACCTTGAAGTCTTCAGCTTCGGCTGGGCGATATGTCGACCATCCAACGGCAAGCGCGCAACTAAAGGTGGCAGCCAACGACAAGCCGACGATGGCCGCGGTGCGATACCGATCCACCAGTTCGGCCGCAAGGACACCTACGAACGGCAGCGCGAGCAGTGTGGCCCAGTAGCTGAAGCGTTCCATCGTGAGCACTTCAAAAGCGCGGCCTAACAGGAGATGGCCCACCGGAGTTGTGCCGCCAAGGCCAACCAGGAACGCCAGCCAAAAGCCGAACAGGAGAGGACGAAGCCGAGCTGCCGTGGACCCGCGCCAGAAGATGAACGGCAATGCCAGAATCAAGGCGCCATAAGGAACAGCAAAGTAGTTGAGGCCCGCCTGCGGGCTCAGGATGTAGTTCGCGCGGCTGGCGTGCGGGATGGGAGCCTGCGTGACCGGATAGTGAATCAGTGCGATCCAGAAAGGCAGGAGCACGATTGCGATCGCTGCGCCGGAAAGCACTGCGAAGGCGATTGACCTACCGGCAAATTGAGGAACTGAAATGCGCTCGCCTTCGTCCCGATCGAGCAGCGCCAACGCAAGCACCGGCAGCGCAAAAAAGACGGAGCCGAACAAAAGGGTCGCGTGGTGAGCGGCTGCGGCCGCAGTGAAGAGCGCGATGCCCTTGATGAAAGCTCCCCATTTGCCGTGACGCACCCATTCATAAAGAAAAGGAAGCGCGTTGAGATAAATGGGAGCGGCAGAGGTTGTACCCAATTGGCCGGCGGAGTAAACTAGGAAGCTCTCAGCCCCCAGAAAAACAGCCGCCAGCGCTGCAATGGATGCGGCGCGAGGGCTCACCCACAGCCGCGAAAACCTATAGACGCCGACGACAAGCAATAGTATGGCTGCAAACTGCACCGCCATATAAGCCATGTCGAGTCCGGTCACCCTCGATACCACCGCTACCCATTGCTGCGGCAGAGGGGGATAAGTCGCTTGCGAGAAGCCCGCGTACCACTTCGTATTCCACGGATTGAACCAGTGGTGCACGTAGTGCGAGGCGAAAAGAATATGGAAATTCGTGTCGAAGGATTTCAAAGGCAACTTCATAAGAAGCAGCGGCAAATGAACCGCAACGGCCGCCATAAGAATGAGACTCATGGGTATGGGCCGCTGCGATGGTGCGATGTTATTAGCGTTCTGCACGATTGCCTCGCAAGTGTGTCATGTAAGGGCCGATCCGGGGGATGCCGGAGTGTGGATTGAAAAGCGGCGCAATCTTCCGGTGTGTGAAAGAAGAGATGGGACGCAATTTTTTTACTCCGACGCACTGTATTCGATTCGAGAAATGCCGATAATGTTGCTCGATGGCTACACGCTGAACGTGCGCAACAAAGTGACCCAGCAGACGAGAAAAATCTGCAGCATTTCAGCCAACCTCAAACGCGAATTGTGAATCCAACTGCCGCTCGCTTACCGCCGCTGCGAGCAGCATTCCGACGCAGACGTTTAATAAGTTAACCGGAATGAGTGACGATTAGATTCGAAATCGATGCCGTTTGGTTGCTCCCGCTTTTCTTCTCTTCGCAGTTTCATATTCATGGAAATGATTACGGCCGAAAACCTTTTGTCGAGCCAACATCGAGAGCACTTTTCGAATCAAACAAGCCAATGTCAAATTAAGTCGGTGGCCGCTTTGATTGCTAGACTTGGATTCCTGAAGATTGGGTTGCTGTCAGTGCTTGCTGCAAGTTGCTGCGGGGCGAGCGCGCAGGTTTACAGCGTAGGGCAGGATAGTTCGCAGTCGAAACAGCCGCAGGCAAGCCAGTCTCAGGGGCTTGGATGGGGCTCGAACATTGAGAATGCTCGATTGGCTCGTGCCGCGCAGTTGGCGCTTCAGCACGGTGACCATGCGCTTGCATTCGACTACGCGCGCAGAGCTGCGCAGGCGGCTCCTAACGATCCGCAGCTTTGGTTTCTTCTGGGCTACGCCGCGCGGCTGAACGGTAGATTGCAGGAGTCGGCAGACGCTTATGGAAAAGGCCTGCGGATCACTCCCGGCTCGGTCGAAGGGCAATCGGGCCTGGCGCAGACTTATAGCCTGATGGGCCGCACGCACGACGCCGAACGAATTCTGAAACAGATTGTCGCCGAAGATCCAAAGCGCAAAGACGATGCGCTGCTGCTCGGCGACCTGAATATGCGATCCGGCGACTACCAGGACGCATTGGAGTGGCTGAACAAAGCTGAGAGAATCGAGCCCGGCGCGCGTTCGGAGCTGTTGCTGGCAATCTCTTACCAGCACTTGAATCAGATGGACCAGGCAAACCACTTTCTCGAGCTGGCAAGACATCGCGATCCGAACAATCCGGATGTAGAGCGCTCGATGGCCGGATACTACCGGCAATCGGGAGACTATCGTGAAGCGATTGCCGCGCTCAAGTCCATTCACAACCCAAAGCCGGATGTGACTGCGGAATTGGCGTACACCTATCAGTTGAATGGCGATCTCGACGAGGCTGCGAAGTTCTATGCGCAAGCTGCGAATGCCGTGCCGAAAGACATTGGCCTGCAACTCTCCGCGGCACAGGCAGAAGTTGCAACGGGCGTCACTGCGAAGGCTGCCCCTTTTCTTTCGCGCGCCGCGGCCATCGACGCGAACTACTATCGCGTGCACGCAATACGCGGCGAGATTGCAAAGATTGAAGAACGCAACCAGGATGCGGTGAAGGAATACAACGCCGCAATTGCCAGTTTGCCTGCGGCGCCAAGTGAGGGCCCCCTCTATGGCATTCAACTGCACATGGATTTGATGGGCGTTTACAAAGATATTGGGGATGATGAGTCTGCGCATCGTCAACTGGGAAGCGCGCAAGCAGAGATAGATGGCCTGAGTGGCCAGTTGGCGGGCACCGCGAGCTACCTGCGCCTGCGGGCGCTTATCGAATTGAGTGCGGGCGAACCGGATAAGGCGCTTAGCGACGTGCAGAAGGCGCTGGCATTGAACGCGCACGATCGCGACGATCTGCAGTTGGATGGCGATGTGCTGATGCGGCTCGGCCAC
>DASXFF010000053.1:0-5694 GCA_036489735.1 Occallatibacter sp.
TTCCGCCAAATTTGGCGGCCGTCGGCTAAGTATTCCAAGGGAACAGGAGGAGCTGCTCCTCACTTTTGGTTCGCAGCAACGCGAATGTCTTTAACCAGCATGAACAAATGCCGCGGATCGGTGGGTGACGGGGCAAAGCCAAAATGTCGATAGAAAGCGGCCGCCTGCTCGTGCTTGGCATGAACGGCAAGCGCGCGGATTCCGATGAGATCGGCAACCTGAAGCGTTCGTCCCAGCGCATCGAGCAGCAAGCCGGCTCCAAGTCCACGGCCTTGCGCTTCTGTATGAACGGCCAACCGGGCAAGGACCAACAGCGGGATCGGATGGCGCGGCATGCCCCTTATGACGCGCTCGGGGGCATCGGCATGTCGAACCTCGCCGGCAACCATGCTGTAGAAGCCGAGAACCTCACTGCCGTTGACGGCGACGTAGGTTTGCGACGAATTTGCCTGTTGCGCCTGCAGCGCGTGCCGTATCAGAAAACGGTCAAGCTCCGGCTGTCCGCAGCTAAATGCGTCGACGACATGGATGCGCTTTAGTTTTTCGATGCAGAGGGAACCCGCCACGATCAGCTTTTCGGATCGAACACGGAGGGCTCGCCAAACAAACGCTCAAGACGCGGATGACGGCGCGGCGGTGCATCAAGCGCCGCGACAAAGGCTTCCCAGCTCTTACGATCAAGGGTAAACAGACGCCGATCGGCAAGCCGCTCCTCCGCCTCGGCAAGAGCCGAATCAACCACGAATTCGCTTACGGACTTGCGCACGGCCGCGGCGGCCGCCTGCAGTGTCTCCTTTGCAGCGCGGCTGAGCCGAACATCTAGCTTTTCTGTGCGCGCGCCGCGCCTGGCGGCGATGCTGCGTCGGGCCATGGGTAACTCCTGTTATTCGGGAGCGTACCATAGCATGCCCGACAATGTCATGACAAATCTTGAACCCCCAGTCTCGGCCTCTAAAGGGTCACGGCTTCGCGGCAGCCCGCTCCACTTCATGCCGGGCGAGATACCATTCGGGTTCGATCAGCGGGTCTTCGAGCGCGTAACACTCGCGCATGCGCGCGAGGCACTGACTCTCCGCACCATTGGCGCGGCTTCTGACCCCATCGTGGAAGAGCGCGACGCAGAGCTTGCGGCGGCTCATCAACTTGGCATGTGCCGCCGCAGTTGCCTGCGGCAATTCCCGTTGCCCGGTGGCGAAAACCAAGAGCTGGTCGAACGCGAGATCGCCGAGATAATAGCGCGCCACCGGAACCGGCCAGGACTCTATTGGTAGTCCCGGCAGCAACCGCTGTAATCGCCTTAATCGGTTTCTCATGTAGTCCAAGGCGCAAGCCGCCTGGTCCGACAGTCGTGCGGTGACGGCCATGTAGTAGAGCAGCAGGCCTTGCTGCATGCCGCCCGCCGCATCGCCGTATCCGATCGATCCGTCGAGCATGCCGTCGACGAGACCGCGCATGAGCGCAATCGCCTTCTGCCGATTGCCCAAGAACCAATAGAGGCAGGAAATATCCATTTGCCGACCCGGATGACCCGGCGTTATTTTGCATTCCTTTTCGTGCGCGCCCACGCGCTCGAGTAATGGAAGTGCTTCCTCATATTTTTCGATTGCCTGCAACGCCGAGGCCATCGTATCCATAGCGCCAAAGTCGTTCGGGTCCACCGCAAGTCGCCGCACGCAAGCGGCAACAGCCTCGGGATATTTATGCGACTCTAAGAGATCAAGGGCATCCATCAGTGAAATCCGTAATATACGTTGCCGGCGGCATCGTAGCTAATTGATTGCACGGGTCCAACACCCCATTGTTGGAGTTGCCGGTTGAAGGCGGATTCACCTGAGGGTGTCCGGGGCTTTATCTCGCCGAATTGATAGCCAACGCGGCCAACAGATTTGTTTGGAACGGTTACATCAATCCCTCGCTGACCTGGGAGTACCCTGAACTTGAAGGTCACTCCAGGATACAACTCGCCCAAAAGATCGGCTATTTTCTCGTGAGCATAATTTCCAAACAGAGTCGTTCCATAGGTCAAGTTATCGGGCGGTGTGAACGCACCGATCTGCGGCGGACCAGCACCCTGCGCGTCGGCGGTCGCCGCTTCGGACGACCCGCTGGTTGAACGCTCGCCAAGCCCACCCCCGCCGCCAGGCCCCTCCCCACCTCCCAATCTATCGAGCGGCGTTTCGGAAGAAAACGGCTGCCCCGTTGCCGGATCGATCGCAGGCTCCATCGCAACCCGGACGTCGCCTGTCGCCTCATTCCGAGGCCCGTTGCCGGGAACAGATGAACTCGAATCGAATGCGCCATCCTTTGGCCGAAACTCACCGCCCTTGCGGTCCGGAGTATGAGCCGGCCATCCGGGATGTTCAGGGTCGTCAACCGCAGCTTTGGCGACAAAGCGATTTGCGGTTTGCTCATTCTCTTGGCCCCAAAGCGTCTGAATGGCCTTGGCGATCTCCAGATGCACGTGCGGCAGCTGCGGCACGGCGCAGAGGATGCGCGGCAGACGCGTCATTGCTGCGCTCCTCCGGCCTATCAGTGTGGGCTTGCCCGGTCGTCCGCCGTCTAAGGTCCTGAAAGCAAATCACTGGGTCGCAGCGCTGTGGCACCGGCCCGGTGATGACGTTCGAAGGAAATGCCAAGCCAAAAGAATACGGACGGCGGGCGGCGGCCCGCCGCAGGACGATGCGTTAGCCCGCGGCGATGTTCGAGATCACGGCCATGGCCGGCGGGAAATAATGCTGCAAGACTTCGTCGGCATAGATGCCGGTAGCGCCGCGTACGGAGGCAGTTTGCCCGCGCCAATTTTCTGAGTGAACGATCAAGCCTTGTTAGCTGCTTGCTCTACTTCGTGCCGGGCGAGATACCATTCCGGCTCGATCAGCGGGTCTTCGAGCGCGTAACACTCACGCATGCGCGCGAGGCACTGGCTCTCCGCGCCCTGGGCGCGGCTCTTGGCGCCGTCGTGAAAGAGCGCCACGCAGAGCTTTCGGCGGCTCATCAGCTTGACTTGCGCCGCCGCAAGGGCCCCCGGTAAGTCCCGTTGCCCCGTGGCGAAAAGCAACACCTCGTCAAAGGCGAGACCGCCGAGATAGTAACGCGCCACCGGAACCGGCCAATAATCTATTGGTAGTCCCGGCAACGACCGCTCCAGTTGATTTATTCGGTTTCGCATGTAGTCCAATGCGCGAGCCGCCTGCTCCGGCTGGCGCTCGGTGACAGCCATATAGTAGAGCAGCAGGCCTTGCTTCAAGCCGCCGGCCAGATCGCCGTATTGGATCGATCCGTCGAGGATGCCGTCGACCATACCGCGCATCAGTGCAATAGCTTCATTCCGATTGCCTAAGAACCAATAGAGGCAGGCAGTATCCATCTGCCGGCCCGGATGACCCGGCGTTATTTTTCGTTCCTTTTCGTGCGCGCCAATGCGCTCAAATAATGGGATGGCTTGTGCGTATTTTTCGAGAGCGCGCAATGCCGATGCCATTGTGCCCATGGCCCCAAAATCGTTGGGGTTCGTCGAAAGCCGTCGCTTACACTCGGCAATAGCCTCGGCATATTTATGAGATCGTAAGAGATCAAGCGCGTCCATCAGCGAAATCCATAATAGACATTCCCGGCGGCATCGTAGGTAATGGCTTGAACGGGTCCCACACCCCACTCTTGAAGTTGCCTGTTGAATCTGGCTTCGCCTGAAGGAGTCCGGGGCTTTATCTCACCGAATTGATAACCAACCCGGGCAACAGAATCATCATCGGAAACCTCTACGTCAATGCCTCCGGCGTCCAAGGCTTTGAAATGGATCACCGGGTCGCGGCGTTGTGCGCCGGCCCGGTGATGACAGTCGAAGGAAATGCGAAGCAAAAAACAACGGGCGGCGGGCGGCGGCCCGCCACATGGCGCTGCGTTAGCCCGCGGCGATATTCGAGATCACCGCCATGGACGGCGAGAAATAATGCTGCAGCACTTCGTCGACCAATTCGCTTGCGGTCAGTGCCTCGATATCAAGTGATTTCATGGCTGCAGAACTCCGAAGCCAATGCTTCAGCGTCGATATTCTCGCGGTGAAAGCCAGTCAAAGTCTGGGATCGTAATCTGATACCATCCGTCGGCATGGACGCTCTTAGCAGCGCGATGGCCCAATCACTTGGGCATAAAAATTCCTTCCTCGAGTGTCCAAAGACACATCCCGGCATCGCCGGACTGAGGCTGATGGTGCCGCTGGCGGATGAGTTCAAGCATTCGTCGTGCAGCTTCGGGCGCAACCGCCAAGGTCAATTTGGCCGCCATCAGCCGCACCTGGAAATTGGGATGCTCATAAAGCGTCAGGAGTGAGCGTCGCTGATCGCCCGGCCGGCTCTTGAGCTCGTCATCGACCGCTCTCATCTGCGTGCATAATCGTTTGTATTTCTCAAGGTTGTCAGCACGCAACGCCTTGTCCTGCTCGACACCGATCACGGCAAAACGTTTCACCAGCTCATTGACTGGCATCGTCTTGACGTCAAGCTCAGTCATGGCTGAAGAACTCCGAAGTCAATCAATGCCCTTTTCCCCACCCTCACCCTCACCTCCCAACCGTTGCCCCGTAGATATTCTCGCGGTGAAAGCCAGTCAAACTCGGGATTCGGAGTCTGATACCATCCGGTGATCAACCAGTGCTTCAGCGTCGGAATTCTTACCAGATTGTCGGGCGCATCAATCATGCTGCGCGGAAACCATCGTTTTCGGCCGCAGTCTGTTCGACCAAATGGTGGTCATTATAATACTCGATCTTGGGCAATTGTGCAGCCTGCTGCAATTCCTGCAGGGTCCTCGGTGAGGCCTGATACGTAATGATATAGGGAAGATATTTGTTGGCCAGCCAGGCCGTAGACATCAAAGCAATGAAGAAGAGCGTAGCGGCTGGCTTGTCTACAGAAGAAGCCTCTTCCAACCAGTAGGCGGCGGCCTTGAGAAAATCGTTGATGGCCTGCTTCGTGGCGAGCACCCGAGGCGGAATCTCAGGCGGTTCTTCGAGAGGTGGACCCTGGTTATGCCCAATGCCGGGAGGATCGTTGGCTGCGTATTGAGCGCCTGGCGTCCAATTGTTGTCAGGCGTGGCGTCGGACATTACTGCTCTGGGCGCCGCGGAGGGATTACCGCCACCCTCCGCAGTCCACTGCCCGCCGTCTGGATTGCTGGCCGGCACGCGTGGCTCGTTGGGATTGAAGCCAGCCTTGCGCAGTTCGTGAAGGAATTCGCGAACAACGTCCGCAACGAGCTTCTGCGCGTTGCTCTGCGGCTGCGCTTCGCTCGGACGCTGCGATTTCTCAAAGGCTCCCTGCCCTGCGAGCGTCTGAATGGCCTTGGCGATTTCCAGATGCACGTGCTGCAGCGGCGGCACGGCATAGAGGACGCGCGGCAGACGCGTCATTGCTGCGCTCCTCCGGCCTATCAGTGTGGGGCTTACCCGGTAGGTCTGCCGTCCAAGGACCTGAAAATGGATCACCGGGTCGCGGCGTTGTGCGCCGGCCCGGTGATGACGGTCGAAGGAAATGCGAAGCAAAAGGCAACGGGCGGCGGGCGGCGGCCCGCCGCATGGCGATGCGTTAGCCCGCGGCGATATTCGAGATCACCGCCATGGACGGAGGGAAATAATGCTGCAGCACTTCGTCGGCATAGACGCCGGTCTCGTAGCGCCGGGCGCGCGGCGGCCACTCG
>DASXFF010000206.1:0-4483 GCA_036489735.1 Occallatibacter sp.
TTATCCTGGACTGATTTCAACAATCCGTCTAGAGACAAATACGCGAGCGAGTCGGCCTCAATGAACTGGCGAATCTCCTCGACGGAGTGATTGGCTGCGATCAGCTCGCTCTTTGAGGGCGTGTCGACGCCGTAGTAGCAGGGCGAGATGGTGGGTGGGCAACTGATGCGGAGATGGACTTCGGTTGCGCCAGCTCCGCGCACCATGCGGACGATTTTGCGCGAAGTGGTGCCGCGAATAATGGAGTCGTCAATGAGCACGACGCGCTTGCCGGCGAGAAGATTGTGGACGGGGTTGAGCTTGAGGCGGACGCCGAAGTCGCGGACGCGCTGTTCAGGCTCGATAAATGTGCGGCCGACATAATGATTGCGGATCAATCCCATTCTGAAGGGAAGGCCGGCTTCTTCTGCGTAGCCGAGTGCCGCGGTGACTCCAGAGTCGGGGACGGGAACGACAACGTCGGCGACGACGCCGGATTCGCGCGCCAGCTGGCGGCCCATCTGATCGCGCGATTCCTGCACCCAGCGGCCGAAGATGCGCGAATCGGGGCGCGCGAAGTAAACGTGCTCGAAGACGCAGCTCGATTGCGGCACGCCGGTGGCGTATTGACGGCTGGTGACGCCGTCTTCAGAAACCATGACGAGCTCGCCAGGTAATACGTCGCGGATGAATTCGGCGCGGAGAAGATCGAACGCGCACGACTCCGATGCGAAGACGATGGAGTCGGGCCCTTCGGCGTTTTTCATGCGCCCCATGGAGAGCGGGCGGAAGCCGCGCGGATCGCGGGCGGCGAAGATGCGGTCGCGCGTCATCATGACAATGGAAAATGCGCCTTCAACTTGCGAGAGCGAGTCGGCGATGCAGTCGACGAGCGTGCCCGAGTGCGAGTGGGCGATGAGCTGGACGATGATTTCGGAGTCGGACGTGGTTTGGAAGTAAGCGCCATCGCGCTCGAGGCTGGCGCGGAGGTTGCCGAGATTGACCAGGTTGCCGTTGTGCGCGATGGCAATGAGGCCCTTGGTGGAATCGACGCGAATGGGCTGCGCGTTGAGAAGCGCCGAGTCGCCAGTGGTGGAGTAGCGCGTGTGGCCGATGGCCAGCGGGCCGGGAAGCTTGGCAAGCACGTCGTCAGTAAAGATTTCCGAGACCAGACCCATGCCCTTGATGTTGGCGAGATGCTGGCCGTCGGCTGTGGCGATGCCGGCGGATTCCTGGCCGCGATGCTGAAGAGCGTAGAGGGCGAGATAGGCTTCGCGTGCGGCGTGAGGATGGCCGTAGATGGCGACGACGCCACATTCTTCGCGAAGCTTTGGGTCAGTGCTATCCCAGGACTCAAAATCGGGAACTGCGGCACCCGATCTGGGAGCGGACAGAGAACCGGGGATCAGAGGAAAAGCAAATGCAGGTCCTTCGACTCGTTCGCCATCGCGACCTCGCTCAGAATGACAGTTCGAGGAGGGGACACGAAGGGACGCGGAGAGATCGGCGACGCCTTCAACTCCCTGGAAGAGCAATCGGCTCACGCAGTGACCTCGTTATGGAGATTTGCTTCCAGGGCGGAGGCCCAGAGGGATTGAAGTTCGGCGAGCGGTGCGGAGATGAAAGGTTCGCCGTCGACGGAAATTTCCAGCCGGTTGCCGCCGGTGACGCCGATACGCGCAGAGAAGAAATTATGCTGGCCGGCGATGGCGTCGATTTCAGAAACATTGCCGGGATCGGCGGTGACGATGATGGACGAGGCGGCCTCGGCAAACAGGCCGAAGAGCGGATGAGCGAAAAGCGAAGGATCCTGCTCGACGGTGGCGCCGATGCCCAGGGTAAATGCGGCCTGCGAAAGCGCGACAGCGATGCCTCCGTCGGAGATATCGCGCGCCGAATGAATGAGCTTGCGCCAGGAGAGAATGGCGAGCAGGTCGTGAAGCGCGGCCTCGGCTTCAAGATCGAGCGCCGGCGGCGTACCCCAGAGGCTGCCGAGGATGGCCTTGGCAAATTCGGACGAGCCAAATGCGGTGAGATTTGTTGCGACCTCGGCGTCGGAGGCATCGGGCTGCTCGCGGTCTCGTGGCTCGCGCTCCAGAGCCGGTAGCGGATATTGACTGATCGGCGGTGGGTTCAGCGGAACCTTAAGGTTCGGATCGGGCTCCTGACCGCGGGGGATCGGCCAGAGGAGAACGATCGCGTCCTTAGCGCGAGTGAAGTGCGCGGGAACGGCTTTGGTGACGTCGTCGAGAATGCCGACGATGCCGAGGACAGGCGTGGGATAGATTCCTTCGCCTTTAGTCTCGTTATATAAGGAGACGTTACCGCCGGTGATGGGCGTGCCGAGAGCGGCGCAGGCCTCGGCGATGCCGTCAATGGCGGCGGAGAGCTGCGCCATGATTTCGGGCTTTTCGGGATTGCCGAAGTTGAGGCAGTTGGTGGCGGCGACGGGGGTTGCGCCGGACATGGCCACTTTGCGCGCGGCTTCAGCAACGGCATGCATGGCGCCGAGCTTGGGATCGAGATATGCCCAGCGGCCGTTGCCGTCGAGAGCCATGGCCAGGCCACGCTCGGGTTTTTCCGATCCCTGATTCTTGTCGCCGGTTCCTTTAATGCGCATGACGCCTGCCTCGCCTCCGGGCCCTTGCGTGGTATTCGTTTGAACCATGCTGTCGTATTGCTCGTGCACCCAGCGCTTGGAGCAGACGTTCGATGATGCGAGCAGCTTTTTGAGGTCGGCGGTGTAGTTGCGGTCTTCGCCGAGTGCGGCGAGAGCCTCGGCGGCAGGCTCGAGCGGAACGGGCGCCTTCCATGTGCCGACGGGGCGATGGTAGAGCGGAGCATCGTCAGTGAGCGATTGGTTGGGAATGTCGGCAACGAGCACGCCACGATGACGGATGCGCAAGCGTGGTTCGGGCTCAACGGTGCCGACGATAACCGCGTCTAATCCCCATTTTGAAAACACACGCAGCACTTCATCTTCGCGGCCTTTTTCGGCGACGAGCAACATGCGCTCCTGACTTTCGGAGAGCATGATTTCGTAAGCGGACATTCCGGTTTCGCGCTGGGGCACGCGGTCCAGCTCGACGTCGAGGCCAACACCGCCGCGCGCGCCCATTTCGCATGTGGAGCAGGTGAGGCCGGCGGCGCCCATGTCCTGTATGCCGACAATGGAGCCGGTTTGCATGGCCTCGAGGCAGGCTTCGAGCAGCAGCTTTTCCATGAACGGATCGCCGACCTGGACGTTGGGGCGCTTTTGCTCCGAGCCTTCCTTGAATTCTTCGCTGGCCATGGTGGCGCCGTGGATGCCGTCGCGGCCGGTTTTTGCTCCTACATATATGACAGGGTTGCCGGTGCCGCTGGCTTTGCCGTAAAAGATTTCGTCTTTGCGGACCAGGCCGAGAGCGAAGGCGTTGACGAGCGGGTTGCCGCTGTAGCAGGGCTCGAATTTAGTTTCGCCGCCAAGATTGGGCACTCCAAAGCAGTTGCCGTAGCTGGCGACGCCACTGACGACGCCTTCGAGGATGGAGTGATTCCGCTCGCGCTCTCTTACTTTTTGGTCAGGATTGGTGGAATCGGATGGACTGATCGGCCCAAAGCGGAGCGAATCCATGACGGCGAGGGGCCGCGCGCCCATCGTAAAAATGTCGCGCAGGATGCCGCCTACTCCGGTGGCTGCGCCCTGGTGCGGCTCGATGTAGCTGGGGTGGTTGTGCGATTCGATTTTGAAGGCGCAGGCCCAGCCGTCGCCCACGTCGATGATGCCCGCGTTCTCGCCCGGGCCCTGGACAACACGATCGCTTTTGGTGGGCAGGCGCTTGAGGTGCACGCGACTGGATTTATAGGAGCAATGCTCGCTCCACATCACGCTGTAAATGCCGAGCTCAGTGAGCGAAGGAGTGCGGCCAAGCGCCGCGAGAATGCGCTCGTACTCTTCCGCCGTGATGCTGTGTGCGGCGAGCATCTGCGGAGTGATCTGGACTGGTTCGGGAACGACGGCGGCCGAGGAGCTGTTCATCGTTGATACCTTCATTGTCGCATGGCCCTTGCGGCGCGGCCTGCTGGTTCAATGTGGAAACCACCTGCAGTGGGTGGATGCTTTTCGGCCGTCCGTGCCAGAAAAAAGGCGCGGCGCTGGCGATCGAGGATTTATCCTGCGATCGGCAGACGCCTTCGGCACCTGTGGTGCGGCAGAAACATTCGGCGTGGGTTCCTATCGGCGCTGTGCGGAATCTGGCAGATAGGCCAAAGGCTATGCGATACTTTGGAAGCGGACGCCCACCCGAGGCCGGGATGGCGGAATTGGCAGACGCAGCAGACTCAAAATCTGCCGGCCCTTGCGGTCATGGGGGTTCGACCCCCCCTCCCGGCACCAGCCTTAACTTGTTTCAAAATTGATCACTTACGAAATACGCAAATCCTTTGTGCCCAACATTGTGCCCAGACTGTGCCCAGGTTTTCCCTTATAGGCATCACTTCCTTCGGATTTCAAACTGTTTTTCGT
>DASXFF010000096.1:0-4400 GCA_036489735.1 Occallatibacter sp.
GAGATAGGCGCTGGTGCCGAAGAGCAACGGCGCGAAGATCGGCGGCCCCATCACGATGTTTGTAATCGGTAGACGCCAGCCGCCGGGCTTTCGCGAAATTCCACGGACATGAAAAAAGAATCCGATGATTCCATCTGCCAGCGTGATGACACTGACCGCGCGCAGGATTGTGCGTGCGCCCCATCGGCTGAAGACTCCAAGCAATCCCGCCCCTGCGAGCGCACCGCTGAGAACAACGGGCGTGTACATTACCGGATTGCTGTAGCTTCCTTTGTAGTGTTCATAGCCAACTTCAAGACCGCTGGCGACGCTGGTCATCGAAACGATAAGGCACAAACTCCGCTGAAAGCATCCTTCGCGCAGGTGTTCCAATGCTGTGACCGTTGCATCGGACAACGGTGCGGGCAAATGACGGCTGGCCGAGTGTTCCAGCGCGGTCGTCAGGACGAAGCTCATGCCATCTCTCCTCGATCAAACACGTCGTGAGTCATTTGCTACCTTTAGCGGCAAAGGGCTCCGCATCCTTGCGCTTGAAGATCAGGCCAAGTCCCGGCCTCGATCTATCTGGAGTGAGCCGGCCGGCAATCGGCTCAACGAAGCCGTCAAACAACATCCGCTCGATGCGTGCGTGATCGTGGAAGTATTCCACATTGCGAAAGCCGCGCACAGCGCAGCCGGCATGCATATGAAGCGAGGGCGCGCAATGCGCGGAGATGGGAACGCCAAAGCTCGCGGCAATGGCAGCGCCTTCAAGAAATCCAGTGAATCCCTTGCAGCGCGTCGCATCCAGTTGCAGCACATCTACTGCTTCGGCCTCGAGCATGTGCCGAAAATAAAAGCCGTCGTATCCGTATTCGCCGGCGGCGATCTCCATCGCATCGGGGGCGTGGTCGCGGACCCGGCGAAGATCGGCTAGCTGGTCTGAACTTACAGGCTCTTCAAACCAGGTCACGTTATCCTCCGCAAAATATCGCGCGAACGAGATAGCTTGCCGCGCATCGTATGCTCCGTTTGCATCGACAAACAGTGAGGTCTGCGAACCGATAGCTTTGCGCGCGACATGCACCCGGTGGCGATCCGCATCGGGATCGGCGCCAATCTTCATCTTCACGCTTTCAAGGCCGGCCTTGACCCATCCGGACAATTGCGCGGCGAGCTGCCGGTTGCTGTAAGTTGTGAAGCCGCCACTGCCGTACGCCGCCACGCTGGGCTGGGCTGCTCCCAGCAGGTCGACAAGGGCGCATCCCATCAGCTTTGCCTTTAAATCCCAGAGGGCAATATCGAGTGCGGAGATGGCCATGGAAGCGATGCCGCGGCTGCCGTCATTGCGCACCTGCTTCAACATGGCCGCATGAAGACCCGGTATGTCGAATGCAGAATTGTTGAGAAGACATTTGTCCGCGAGACGATTCGCGACGGTTGCGACGGACCGGTCTCCGTAGGTATAGCCGATCCCGACCTCCGCGCCTGCGTGGACTTCGCAAAGCACCAGCGTCGTGGAGTCCCACGATAAAGTCCCATCCCCTTCAGGGGCATCAGTCGGTATCGTGTAAGCCGACACTTCCACCGAATCGATCAAGGCCCTTGACAGCGCCATGCAAGCCGTCCCTCACTCACCTGGTTACACAAGCTCACGAATCTTGTCGTGCGCGTTGGTAAAGGCGATCTTGCTGCGATTCGGTTCGCCGCGCACCAAAGCTTCCGCTAGTTTGAGAGCCTGCGACGCTTTGATCTTCGCCGGCATGGGCGGCGTGAATTGATCCACTACGGCCTCAATCAACACGGGCCCCTGCCGATTGGCAACGCTATCCAACTGCGAGCCGCAGGTCGAAGGATCGTCAATCTGGATGGCGTCAATTCCTGCTCCGCGCGCAATGGTGACAAAGTCGGCCGGGCATAGATCGCATGCGTATTCCGGATTGCCGAGAAAAACCATTTGCTCCCACTTGATTTGCCCCAGAGTGTTGTTCTTGATGACGACGATTTTGATGTTTAGCTTGTAAGCAGCGACCGTAATCAACTCACCGAGCAGCATGCTCAGGCCGCCGTCGCCAATGATGCAGTACACCGGCCGGTCAGGATAGGCAACGGCGGCGGCTATAGCGTACGGCAGCCCGCACGCCATGGTTGCCAGGTTTCCGGAGCAACTGTGCTTCTGACCGCGCAACGCCGGAACAAAGCGCGCCCACCATGTGGTGATCGTGCCGGAGTCAGAAGTCACGATGGCGTTTGCGGGAATGCGTTTGCCCAACTCCCATCCGATGACTTGAGGCTTCATCGGCTTATCGGTGCGGGTGCCTCGTTCTTCCATCAGCTTCTGCCAATCGGCCTTTGCTTTCTGCGCCTTCTCAAGGAAGCCTTTGGAATGTTGATCGAGCAGCGGAATAAGCGAGCGCAGCGTTTTTTGCGCGTCGCCTACCAGTCCAACATCGGCGGGATGACGGAGACTGATTCGCTGCGGATCAATGTCAATCTGCACGCATTTGATCGAACCTGGTTCGGGAAGAAATTCGATGTAAGGGAACGAAGTACCGACCATGAGAAGAGTGTCACAGCCCTCGAGGGCATCCTGCGATGGCTCCGTTCCCAACAGGCCGATTCCGCCTGTGGTATAGGGGCTGTCATCCGGCACGGCTGCTTTTCCAAGCAAGGCCTTTATGATCGGCGCGCCAAGTTTATCGGCGATCTCTTCCAGCTCCTTGGTCGCATGAAGAGATCCCTGGCCCGCGAGGATCGCAATTTTCTTTCCGCGGTTCAGAATATCCGCAGCATGATCCAGCTCAATTCGCGCGGGAACCTGATCGAAGTAGGCCGGGACAGCCGATGTGTGATGAACGGGATTGCGTTCCGAGCGGCCTTTCTTGACCTCCTGCACCTGCACATCGACGGGAATGGTGATGTGAGCTACGCCTCTGGATGACAGCGCCGTTCGAATGGCAAGGTCGGCCACACTTTCCATATGGGCGCCGCTCATGACCCGCTCGTTATACACGGCGACATCGATGAAGAGCTTGTCTAAGGCAACGTCCTGCTGTGTGAAGGTGCCTATCAGATCGCTGTGCTGCAGGCCAGTGATGGCGAGAACAGGGGCGTGATCAAGCTTGGCATCGTACAGGCCGTTCAGCAGATGAATTCCGCCTGGCCCGGAGGTGGCAATGCATACACCCAGCCGACCGGTAAACTTGGCGTAGGCGCAGGCCATGAATGCGGCAGCCTCTTCGTGGCGCACGTGGATGAACCGGATCTTATCTTTTTGCTTGCGTAGAGCTTCAAAAACCCCATTGATTCCATCGCCGGGCAGGCCGAAGACAGTGTCCACCCCCCACGCGAGCAGGCGCTCGATCAGTACATCCGATGCATCGGTCATCCATTTCTCCAGTGCAAGCCAGTTTGCGCCAGCGTGTTTTTGTGCCAGCCTGGCCAACATTTGCTTTGACGCCCATTCGCGCGCTGGGGTTGTTGCGTCAATCGCCGGCATTGTGCGCAATCTCTTGGGTGACTTCAACAGAAGACTTACGGGCAGCTTGTCGGCTCGCGTCATTTAGACCTGCGTAGAGACGCAAATTGCATGCTGCAATCCCCTGCATCCTCCCGAATTGATCAGCCTGGACCAACCCACCGATCTGTTCCGCATCGAATTTGCAAGAGCCCATGCTCGGACAGCGCAGTTTGTTGCGTGTACGGGCGGCGCGACCGATTGGAGGCGGCTTCCTCCTTGGTTTTTCAATGCGGAATAATTCAACAAGAATTCAACAAGAATGACGGGAGAAGAAAATGACAAAGTCAGTTATGGATAAAACAAACGAATATATCGGGGAGTCCGTTCGCAAGACCTCTGAATTCACGGCTTCCGTTGCGGACGCAGTCGAAGACGGATTGACGGCAGCGAAGCGCGCCGCCAGAAAAGGGCAAGAGGCAATGGACGATTTCGTCGGCGATACGAGCAAGCGTGTGAAGCGCAGCCCTATCCAATCCGTGCTGATTTCGCTCGCAGTCGGTGTCGCTTTTGGATTTCTAGTGGGCCGAACGACAAAGAGCAGTTAATCCATCAAAGAGCAATTAATACGTCATCGGGCCGACCGATCGCCGTTCGATTAACTGGTCGGCAGGAAAATCGAGAAGACAGCTACTCTACGGCCCTGCTGATAGCTACTTCGCATGGCGATGGAGCCTTCGTGCTTTTTGCACGATGCCCTTGCTGACCCAGAGACCAAGGCCGGTGCCTCTCTCTTCCTTGGTTGTGAAGAACGGCTCGAATGCCTTGGCGGCGACAGCGGGCGTAAGACCTGCTCCATTGTCGGCGATCACGATACGCAGCCCGCGGCGCGCCGGCTTTTTCCAGTCGCGGCTGTCTGAAATACGAATGCGGATGTTGCCGGCCCCCGCTTCAACGGCGTTGA
>DASXFF010000150.1:0-7084 GCA_036489735.1 Occallatibacter sp.
CCCAGCTTGACGAAGGCGTTCACGATGCCGGTGTCCTGGCACACGGGACGATGGCCCTCGTAGCACATGCGGCTGTTAATGAGAATCTGCGCCATGGCATCGCGCGCGGCGGGCGACTGTTCGCGCTCATAGGCCTGTGCAAGCGCGCGAATGTAATCCTCCGGATGGTAGTAGCTGATGTACTGCAGCGCGCCCGCAACGCTCGCAATGAAATCTTCCTGGCGAATGACGGTCATGGGATACCCTCGACTCCAACTCATCTAGGTTACTGGATGCGAAGCACAGTTGGCATGTTGTGGACGAACAACGCGAAGCCTAAACTAATCACAACCCGTGCGCGTCAGCTGCTGCGCACCACGGCAATCAAAAACAACCGAGGAGTGCGAAATTCGAACTTTTGTGTTTGGCGCTGGTGCGTCGGTCCATGTCGGTTACCCCTTTGCTAAATCGATGGGACAGGATCTGTTCCGATGGATGGATCAACATGCGGATCAAGGACCGTTTAGCTTTCATGAGACTGCACAGTTCTTGCGGGATAGGTTTCCGAACAGCGACGACGTCGAAGAATTGCTCACCAGAATCGAAGAAACGATCGCCGACGCGAAGGGCCAAATGCCTCGCCCAAACGATGTCGTCGCCCTGTGCAACTGCCATAAGCCCACAATCATTGCGGCGATCCGCAGGTGGTTCACTGAAATCCGCAGAAACTCGGCAGGGGACTATGAGCGGTTCGCGCGGATCATCGTTTCCTCCGGGGATTCTCTGATCACTTTCAACTATGACGTTTCGCTGGAGGCACAACTAAAAAGGGAGGGAAAATGGAGACTGGGGGACGGATACGGGTTCCGGATTGAGGGCTTTGAAGATCATTCTCCTGTCAGAACACTTAAGCTCCATGGGAGCGTAAATTGGCGTTTCCCTGTCGGATCGAATGGGCGCCCACTTATTGATTCTTCGGAAATTGCGTTTCTAGGGTTCCCTGGCCTTTCGGACCCCCTTTATCAGCGCCCAATACCGGATGCGCTGGGAACAATGATTCTCCCTGCTCGCTGCAAGCAGTTTTTCGTCGAGACAAGCCTCGGTCCCCTGCATGCGCAGTTTTGGGATGGACTTTGGTCTCAGGCCGCCCAAGCCTTGAAGCAAAGCACCGAAGTCATTATTTGCGGTTACAGCCTTCCTGATTACGATGAAAGAGCGCGGGAGATGCTTCTCAATGAGAACTATTCGGCAAGAATAGAAATTTGCTGCGGCAAAGATACAGATCGGATCGTGGAGCAGATGCGAAACGCCGGGCGGAACGCCCACGCAGCCAAGGAGACCCACTTCGATGGCTGGCTGAGTCAGCGCCTTTCCTGACGCTTGTCCTCGAACTGTCTCGCATCAGCCGGCGCGGGCGGCCATCGGTGCGCTCAGCTGCCGGCGCAGGCTGCCGGCCAAATCGGCGACCACGCGCAGCCGGTCGGCGACGGGGGCGGGGACTTCGCCACCCGAAAGCGCGAGCTGCGAGTGAAGCAGCAAACCCGCGACCGTGGATTTGAGCTCGGCCTCCATGGCCGCGGCGGCGGCGCGGCGGGCCAGCGCCTGCTCGCGCTCGCGGCGATGCAGCGCGGCGCGAATTTCGCGGATGAGGCGCGCGGCTCCGGACAACGCGAAGTTGATCTGCATGGGAATGGCCAGGCCGGCATGTTCGCAGATGCGGTCGGCGGCGGCCGGGTCGCACTCCGCGAGGGTCTCGTCGACGACCACAGCCAGAAACTCGCGGCGGCGGAGCGCGGCCAGCGCGTCGCGGCGTCCCTGCGCGATCTCGACATCCATGCCCAACTGCGCGCCGACTGTGGCGGCGGAGTTTGCAGCGCCTTCGATTCCAGTCACCATCAGAATGCTCATGGTTCAGCTCCTAGCTTCCAGCTTCTAGTTTTCAACTGCTCCCAATTCCGGTTCAATTTCCAGCTCAATCTTGGCGATTAACTATTCAAGCAAAGAATCGAATTCGAAGGCGAGAGGTTAAGTTTTTATACCCGGTCTCTTGCAGCCTTGCGCTTACCGGCCGTTGCGTTTGAACTCCGTCATTCCGCATCGAAAGGCAGCCCCATAGGCCTCATGGATGCACGAAGGAGCTAAAGGCTAAGAGCTGGAAGCTGAAGGCTGCTTTTTTAGTTTTCCTGCAGCGGGTCGGCGATGCCGTACTCCTTGAGCTTGCGATAGAGCGTCGTCTTGCCGATGCCCAGCAGCTTCGCTGCCTGGAGCTTGTCGCCGTTCAGGGTGCGGATGGCTCCGAGAATCGCGTCGCGCTCGAGGTCGGCCAGCGGCTTCACGCCGAGTGCGACAGTATCACCCGCTTCGTCGCCCACACCGGCGTGGCGCGCGTCGAAGTTCTGCTGCAATCCCTGCTGCTGTAGCTGGGTGGGCAGATCGCCCAGATGCAGCACAGGGCCGGAGGAGAGCGCAGTGGCGCGCTCCAGAGAGTTCTCCAGTTCCCGGACGTTGCCGGGCCAATCGTGGCGCATCATGGTGCGCAGCGCCTCGTCGGAGAGCGTGAACTTGCGGTTATGCTCGCGGCTGATGCGGTCGAGAAAGTGCGCGGCAAGCAACGGAATGTCTTCGCGCCGGTCGCGCAGCGAAGGCAGGCGCAGGTTGACGACGTTGAGCCGGTAAAACAGATCCTTGCGAAAACTTCCGTTCTCGACCATCGCCGCCAAATCGCGGTTGGTGGCGGCAACGATGCGCGCCTTGATGGGAATTCGATGTGTCGCTCCCACCGGCCGCACCTCTTTTTCCTGAAGTGCGCGCAGCAGCTTGGCCTGCAGATCGAGCGAAAGCTCGCCGATCTCGTCGAGGAAAACAGTGCCGCCTTCGGCGGAGACGAGCAGGCCGTCTTTGCTGTGATTGGCCCCGGTAAAGGCTCCCTTCACGTAGCCGAAGAGCTCGCTCTCAATCAGCGTGGGCACCAGCGACCCGCAATCCACCGGCAGGAACGGCTTCTGGGAGTTGGGGCCATAGGCGTGAATAGTGCGCGCCACAAGTTCTTTGCCCGTGCCGCTTTCCCCGAGGATGAGGACGGGATGCGTGCTTTGGGCGACTTTGGAGAGGATGCGATAGATCTTCTCCATCTCCGGCGAGCGCCCGATCATCGATCCCAGGCCTTCGGACAGGCGCAGCCGCTCGCGCAACTGGCGCGTTGCGGTGTCGGTCATGTGCGACTGCGCGGCGCGATCCAGCACCGTCGACAGCTCGTCCATGGCGAAAGGCTTGGTCAGATAGTCGGAGGCGCCGCAGCGCATGGCCTCGACCGCCGCGCTCACCGAGCCGGTCGCGGTCATGGCGATGACCGAGGTGTCCGGATAGAGCAGCTTGACCTCGGAGACCAGCTCCAATCCTTCGTTCGATCCGGAGGGCAGGTTGACCAATAGAATGTCCGCGATATGCCCGCGCAAAAGGCTGCGTGCCTGCGCAAGGTCGCCTGTGCTTTCGACCGCATATCCCAAACTCGCGGCGATCTCCGCGCAGGCCGACCGCACCGCTCCGTCCGCGTCTACCACCAGCAGGTGCAGGCGGATCGCCGGCTCGGCGAGTTGGGAAATGAACTCCATCTCTCGTGTGTTGAAGACTGTATCCAGCATTGTATTCGCCTTTCGCTGTCTCGAAAAATCGCTATAGTTCCCGATCTTGAGCTTGCAGCCCTCAAGCCGTCAGCTTTCAGCTCTAGAGCATGGAGCATAAAAAACTGCGAACCCCACGTTTTTCCCTTCGATCTGAGCCGGATCGAAGCGGGATCCTGATGGCTGAGAGCTAATGGCTCGTTGGGCGCAGCGGCAGCTCCAGCGCGAAGCGCGCACCGCCCTGTTCGCGGTTTTCGGCGGCGATTCGCCCCCCTGCGCCCTCGACAATCGAACGCGAAATGGTGAGGCCCAGGCCGCGATGGCTGAGCGTCCAGTCGCCGTTCGACCCATTGCTGGTGCCTTGCGAGGTGTAGCCGGAGGTGAAGATCGTCTCCAGGACATCGTTAGCAATGCCGGGGCCGTTGTCCTCGACCGTGAGCAGCAGGCAGGCGGCAGTGCCCTTCGCGGGCGGCTCTTCGTGCAGGCCGATATGGATTCGGCCGCCCGATGGCATGGCTTCCGTCGCATTTTTGACGAGATTGACCAGAACCCGCGTCAGGTCTTCGCCGGTCAGATGCACCGGCCTCGCGCCACCCTCGGCGTGAACCGTGAGGGCGATGGCGGGCCCGGCGAGCGCCGCCAGCAGATTGCGGTTGGCGAGCAACTCCGCGGCCAGGTTCGCAACCGGTAAGGCCGGCAAGAGATCCCAGCGCCGGCTGAGATTGTCAAAACTCGGACGGCCAATGCTCGAATCGGCACGGGTGGAAGGTTCGCGGACGGAATGCGAGACCAAGATATCCCTGCCGGAAATCGCGGACTCAGCGCACTCTTGATCTCCCTGCGCGGTACAGCAGCGCGATTCTGAGAGCCATTCCGACGCAGGGCCGGCGCAGTGAGCGGCGGGCGAAGCGGGCCGGCACAGGCCGCCGGCGGTGTTCGTTCGTTCGCGTTGCGCGTCGATCGCGACAATTTTCTCCACCAGGCGGCGGCTGGCCACGGCCACCAATCGCAGTTCGTGCCCGTAATGAATGAAGGGAGTGGCGAGGACGCCGGGTTCTTCCAGCAAATCGCAATAGAGCCCCAGCGCCGTGACCATATTGCGCGCATCGTGTGCCACCTCGGCGAGGGTCTCTCCGTGGCCGCGCAGCGCCGCGAGGGTCTCAACGACCGTCTCCACCCGCTTCCGCTGGGAGCCTTGGTTGCCTTCAGCAGAATTCGCTTGCCGGTTCGACTTCGGATCCACAACCACAGGCTCGCCGTCCAGACCGTTCCGCCGCGGGAGGCCATCGAGTTTACGGTCGACTTTACGGTCGAGTTTGCGGTCGAGTTTGCGGTCGACGTCCAAACTGCAGTCCACGCTATCCTGCTTGCGCACCGGCCGTTTTCTTACCGTTGTGGTAAATGTTTCTGTCTGGTGCATGTGCCGAGTCCTTTCGCTTCTGAAAACTCCGTTCCCCTCTTTTGCGTCTCCGGCTCCATTTCTCTGTTTCGTCCCCCGTGCTCAAGGGTTCCCATTTCTGCTTTGTGCTGTCTTCTTTGTCCTGTTTTCATACACGTCTCGTGCCAAACAGGGACGCGCTTCCTAAGTTCCTGATCATGGACGAGATAAATCCTTGAAATCAGCCCGAGCTCGGTGGACGTAAGCGGGAGTGCGATTCCGAATCGGGAAACCCATCCCGAGCCATCGACGCACATCTCTTGCAATATCAGCCAGTTACTTGACCTTTCCCGCTGCGGCACTTGAATCAATCCGTTTCCCATAAAGGAACAGGTTTCCTCCGACTCACCGCTTCCTGCGGCGCTCCCTTACAATCCGCTTATGAATGAGAAAGGCAATGCAACGGGAGCAGCGGAAGCGCTCTCTCTTCGTCCCGGCGGCAGGGGCCGCGATCAGCTTCGTGCGCTGGCGCTCTCGCCGGGGTATGTGCAAACCGCCGAGGGCTCGGTGCTGGTTTCGCTCGGCAACACGCGCGTGCTGATCAACGCGACCATCGAGCAGGGCGTGCCGGGGTGGCTGCGCAACTCGGGACGCGGATGGGTGACGGCAGAATACGCGATGCTGCCGCGGTCCACGGTCACCAGAACTCCTCGCGAAAGCGAGCGCGGCAAGATCGGTGGGCGGACGCACGAGATTCAGCGGCTGATCGGGCGGAGTCTTCGGTCGGTGGTCGACATGCAGGCGCTCGGAGAGCGAACGGTGATTCTGGACTGCGACGTCATCCAGGCCGACGGCGGCACGCGCACGGCGGCCATCACCGGCGCGGCGGTGGCCCTCGGCATCGCCCTCGACGCCCTGGTGAGGGCCGGAACACTGAAGCGTTCACCACTGAAGCAACTGGTCGCCGCAACATCGGTGGGCATCGTCGGCGGAGAAATGCTGCTCGACCTTTGCTACGAAGAAGACTCGCAGGCCGAAGTCGACATGAATGTAGTGATGACCGCCGATGGGGGACTCGTGGAGACACAGGCAACAGCCGAGAAAGGGTCCTACTCACGGGCGCAACTGAACGGCTTGATCGATCTCGCTGAAGCCGGACTCAAGCAGATTTTTGCCGCGCAGAGAGCGGTGCTTGAGACGCAGGGATCAGGGATCAGGGAATAGGGACCAGGGAATAGGGAACAGGGAAAAGCGATTCCAGAAAACGAGGACCGACAGCAGAGAAAGAGGATTCGCTGCCATCTTGTGTGCGCCCTTGTTTTTCGCTTCCCGAACGCCGTCCACCGCGGGCGGAAGAAAATTGATGCATCGAGCGGCAGCGGCATCGAATCCACTGGAAAGGACGATCGCCAACTCAGTTTCCGTGGAGGGAGTCGCATGCCAGCCAGGAAATCCCCTGCCAACTCGGTCCATCATGCAGCCTTGCGCCAGCACTTGCTGGAGCTGTTGCACGGCGGCCATGCGCACGCCAATTTCGATACTGCCGTCCGCGGTCTGCCGCCCGCATTGCGCGGCAAACGGCCCAGGGGCGCCGAACACTCTCCGTGGGAGATTCTGGAGCATCTCCGCATCGCGCAACATGACATCCTCGAGTTCTCGCGCGATCCGGGCCATGAGTCTCCAGACTGGCCCAGCGGCTACTGGCCGGCAACAGCTGCACCGCCCGACGCGAAAGCCTGGGACAAAAGCGTGCGCGCCTATCGCCGTGACCTGAATGCAATGTGCGATCTGATCGGGAATTCCAGGACAGATCTTTTCGGCAGAATCCCGCATGGCAGCGGGCAGACCGTCCTGCGCGAAGCGCTTCTCGCAGCCGATCACAACGCCTACCACCTGGGCCAGTTGGTTCTGGTCAGGCGGCTTCTGGGTGCATGGAAGGGATGAAGTGGAGGCAGGGGCCAGAGGTCAGGGAACAGTGATCAGGGGTCAGGGGTCAGGGGTCAGGGGTCAGGGGTCAGGGGTCAGGGGTCAGGGGTCAGGGGTCAGGGGTCAGGGGTCAGGGGTCAGGGGTCAGGGGTCAGGGGTCAGGGGTCAGGGGTCAGGGGTC
>DASXFF010000215.1:0-19610 GCA_036489735.1 Occallatibacter sp.
GAACAGCAAGACAAAAGCCGCCAGCGAGATGACTACGAGCCACACCGCATGAAAGTTGAAATGGTGGACGCAATAGACGATCGCAATGACGATGCTGGCGATGGAGACGATGGTCAGGAAGAAATGATACGGAGGGTCGAACTTTGCATGGTGCTTGAAACTTTGTGGCTCACTCATCTGTGGCGCTCGTTCCTTGCTGGTCCGGATTGGCTTTCGCGGCTGTTGGCGTTAAGGTTGATCCACTGGCTACAGCGCCCGATGCCTGTCGACCCGCAATGGACGAATTCTCTTGGGTGGGGGCCTGCGCTGTCAACGCGGCCAGCTTGTCTGGTCCCAGAACCGTTGGATTCTTGGGAATCAGATGGTACCGGCCGCGCACCAGGTAGTCCACAAACAGCCCGCCTGCAAGATAGGGATTCACGAGTGCGATGGGAATGGCGTAGAGCGTCGTGACAAACGATTCGTCGATGGTTTTGGCGGAGCGGCTTCGGTGCCGATAACCCGGGATCTGTGGAATTTCAAAAACCGTCAAATTCGTCATCGGATTTTTGCGCCCAAATCGCACCAGCTTATATGTGATTTGCTTGGGGGTGGTCATGCCTGCATCGGGGAAGATGCTTCGCCTGAAGGTGCGGGGAAAGTAATCGTTCAGCAGCACACGCGCGAAATCAGCGCAGTTTTCAAAGAGAAGATTGAATCGGGTCCGGTTGGGCGATGCATTCAGTTTTTCGATGAGAGCGTCGTCCTGCCCTTCCGTCGTCTGAAAACGAAATGCGTAGATGCGCCGCTCGTAAGCCGCGCCCAGCAATTGAGTCCAACCGCCGCGCACCAGGTTGCCCGGCGACAAATCCGGTCCCAACTCCTGGAGATGCTGCTCGCGATAGTGGTTGCGCAACTGGACCACCGTATCGTGGTCAACATGCGCGGGAACTTCGGCCGTATTCTCCACCGAATACAGGTAGGGAACCAGCGGGATGGCCACCCAGTCGTATCCGTCGATACCCTGGTAGCGTGCAACCACCGCGCCCAGTTCTCCAGGCTGGCAGCGGCGCAGCTTCACCGGCGTCTCAGCGCAAATCCGCTCGAAGTAAATCGCGTTGTGCCCTGTCGGGTTCAGCGTGCCGAAGAAGCCGTACGGCTCCTCCATCAGCAGTGCCGCCTGCGCGTGGCCATGCGCGCAAACAGAAGCCGCAGTCACAAGTAAAAGCACGACGTTGCAAATCTTCGAGAGCATCGGTTTCCCTTGGATAAGAGTTACTGGTTCTCTCTCATTCAGTATGCATTCATTTCGATGAAGGGCCGATAAAACTGGATCCCGATCGATCTTTAAGGCGTTGATAATCCTGGGCTTCTGCGGGGCGACCGCGCAGGAAATCTCCGCTACACGTCCGCGGCTTAGGGCTTTTGGGTTAGATGCACTTTCCGGCCGAATGTTGCGGCTCGCCGGCAAGGGTCAGGCCTGCGAGAGGATATCGCTTGTTAACGGCTGGCCGCAGACGCTACTTATGCGGAGGAACGATGATCGTGGTCTCCTGCACTTCGATCAGGCCGGACCCAATTCGCTTTTCCAACTCGGGCAAGACTGCATCAGCCTTCTCACGTGTCTCGATGAACTCGATCTTCACGGGAAGATGATCGGATATCTCAAGGATGTGCGCGGCATGCATGCGGTGTTTCGCTCCAAAACCGGCAACACCCTTGACGACGGTGGCTCCCGCAATTCCGCTTTGGAAGAGAAAGTCGAGGACCGACGTGTAGACCGGAACATGGTGGTGCTTTGCCCCGTCGCTCAGGTAGAGCGTAACTTTAACCGCTTTGCCCGTGGTCAGCATGTCGTGCCATTCCCCTGCGCTCGCATCTCCCGGTGACGATGCTGCCGCTTCCGGGGGCTTGCGATCGGTCAACGAAGGATTGAAGCACTTTTGGCGGGAAGTTGCAACTCCCTCTCGCCCCACTCGATTCGATGCGCGCTTTGCGCGAACGCCTTTCCGATTGCTGGTCATTGGAGTCTCCTCATAGAAGGTCGGCAACCACTGTTCCGCACCAGGTGGCAGCTAGCCCCAGCACGAGGCTGCCCACCGCGTAGAGCGCCGCCAGCAGAAACGCGCCGGACCGCATTGTCGACAGTGTTTCCCACTCGTAACTGGAGAAAGTGCTGTAGGCGCCAATGAAGCCGATCGGTATGAGGAACCGCCAAGCAGGGCTCAAATCGGCGCGTTTGCCGAAGTAGGTCAGCGCGAATCCAAGAATGAGGCAGGCCGAGAGGTTGATGACCAGCGTCCCGTAAGGGAACCTGGTTCCCATGCGCCCTGAGATCGTAGAGCCAATCCAATACCTCAGGATCGAACCCAGTGCGCCACCGGCGGCGATAAAGAGATATTTCTGCAAGGCCATCTCCTTGAACAAGAGTTTGCCGGGAGCGGTGCCGCTGTGTGCGCAATCAGCTGCAGTCGCAAACGCGACACAGCAATCGCGGCCTCGGTACTGCTCACGTTGTATTCAGGGATCGTGCCGGGATATGACTCCGCGACAGGATTCCCTGTCAGGAGTCATCATCTGTCCGGCTAAAAGGCGGGACAGCGGTTAAGGGTGAACTCCTTCACCACTGCTTCCATTACAACCTGCCATGAAGTGTATGTCAATGCACAGCTTGGGGCAGAGATAGTAGATATTCTGCTTCTCGGGGATGGTCGAGGTTGGGCGGGAAATCCCGCTTCAGCGATCGTCTCTTTTCAGTGGCTTGTCTTTGCCGGAGTCGCTGCTCATGGCAATGCGCGTCGAGCGCGCACCCCCGGCAGCCGCCAAAAGGAAATTCCGCATCTGTGGCGTAAACTCTCTGCGCTCTGCCTCTTTTTGAGCGAAGCTGACGACCCAATAAATGGAGCAAAAAAGGTAGGCCATCGACAGGATTTCACTCAGGCGAAAGTACTGCGCCTCGGTTGTCTGGTGAGTTCCAATGACGGCCACGGTGAGCCCCACAATGGAATAGATACCCAACCCAGTGGCCACCTGAAGCTCACGATCGCGCCACCCAATCGATAGGAGTTGGCTGCCGCCCGCGAGCACCAGAAAGAGAAGAACCCGAAGGATGGAAGAGGTTTGCTCGAGTTGCGTGAAGAGAAGCCCCGCTCTAGTGGTAGCATGTTCAAGGCCAGGCAGAGCCGCGAACGGCCAAATCGCCGCGCCCGCCACCAAAATTAGAACCCCGATCAGCGCCACGGCACCGCGCGGCAAAGAGGCCCGCAGCGGACGCAGCACCGACCAAGCCACTTCAACCAATACGCCGAACATCAGAGCGGCATCGACGGCGACCTCAATGAAGTATGCCTGAAAATAGCTCGCCTGATGGTATTGACCCACGAGGAATACGGAGACGTTTCCTAAAATGTCCCAAATGCAGTAGACACAAAAAAAGGGTAGCGTCCTCCACACGCCCCGATATAGAAGCAGTCCAATGACGGCAATCTGTGCCAATAGACAGGCGAGCCATATAAGTAAATCGATGCTCATCTGGGAACTGCCCACTCTCTCCGCTTCAGTCAACAGCCAAAATCGCGACTGACGTGAAAACAGTCTAAGCCTTTAGAGTTATCGGCGCGAAAAGCAAAAAGCCCACCCTGGACGGGTGGGCTATGCATAGTAAACTCAAAGCGCTATCCGAGGTGCGGGGGCGGGAGGTGGATCGGAGCCCAGGGCGCAGTCTCTGCAACCTGCGGAGGCGGCAGGTGAATCGGAGCCCAAGGCGCGGTCTCGGCAACGTGCGGAGGCGGGAGATGAATCGGAGCCCAAGGTGCGGTCTCTGCAACGTGCGGAGGCGGGAGATGAATCGGAGCCCAAGGCGCGGTCTCGGCAACGTTCGGAGGCGGCAGGTGTATCGGTGCCCAAGGCGCGGTCAATGCAACGTGCGGTGGCGGCAGATGTATCGGTGCCCAAGGCGCGGCGTTAGCCACGCATACAGAACCGAAAATCAAAGCAAGAACTGCGGATTTCAGGACATTCAACTTACGCGAACTCATTTGCTATCCCCCAGACGGCAGACACAGCCGCCTAACAACTTTGCTTGGTTAGAGTAACCCAAACGATGTAGGGAAGCTACAACAAAAGTGCTATAAAGAAATTTTTTTGACGGAAGTACTTATTTGCGTTACGCGGAAGTAACAAAAAACAGGGTACTTATCGAATATTTTTGATTTTTATTCGCCTTTCTGGCAGATTCTTTCGCGAAGTGGCACCCGGAAGGCGCTCACGGCGGCGCTATTCAATGGCCTGCATGCCGCTCTCCGGGGACATGGAGTGGTTGTCGAGCAGCTGGACGAGAGCGATTTGAAATTTGACGTGACCGACAGAAGATGGCGGAGCGAATCGGTCAAATGAATCCAAGAAGGGTGAGTCCGAGGAGGGCGGGTTACGCCTATCAGCCGATGCAATCGTATTTGGTTACCACACAGAAAACTTTGGTGCCGTGGGCCAAATCAACAAAACTGGATACATTGACTGTTAAGCCATTCTCATTTGGGCAAGATCTTATGAACTCAGAGAAACCAGAATCACCGCTGTCGTCTGGTAGCCAAGCCGCAGCTCATGGCCGGCAAGAAGTTCGCTGCGCAGTGCGGTTTCCACTCTCTCTGCCAGTGGTGTTGTCAGCAGGCCCAAATGAGATTACGGGCCTGACGCGGAACGTCTCCGCAAGCGGTGTTCTCTTTGCACTTGAGGAGGACTTGCCGGTTGGAATGGATGTCAACTTTTCGATGCGGATGCCGCGCGCCGTTTTAGGGGCCGCTCAGGATGTTCTGGTCCACTGCAAGGGACGTGTGGTACGCTGCTCCTCAAGCCACAATGAGCACCTCGCTGCAGCCACAATTGATGACTATCGATTCGCGGAGCATTGAGGTTGCGGTTGGCCTGATGGCAGCCGACTATGGAAATCCTCGACGATAACCCTGAAGGTGAAAGCGTTGATACTCCGGTCAAGCCGGGTACCGTTCGCGTAATACTCGCGGATTCCCAGGCGATTTACCGAGTTGGCATTCGCAAGGTCTTTGCTCTTGAAGATGACATCCGGGTGGTCGCACAGGCTGATTCGCTCGATAATCTGCGCTCTGCAATCGAGCGCTACCCCACCGACATTGTGCTTTTAGAGGGCGGCATGCTGGCCGGAACGGCCAATGCAATTCCTGAAATTCTGCGTCTGGCCCCCGACGTAAAACTGATCGTTCAGGCCGTTGCGGCCGATGAAAATCACACCGTCGAACTCTACAGGCGCGGCGTGCGGGGCATTGTTTCCCGCTCCATTTCGCCCGATCTACTGGTTCGGTGTGTGCGCCGTATCGCGGCGGGCGAGACATGGATCGACAACCAGTCAGTCAATTGGGTGATCGATGCCTATCGCGCTCAGGCTGCCGCGCTGGTCAGTCCGCGCAACCAGCCCCGCCTATCGCCCAAGGAAATGTCCATCATTACCTGCATCACCCAGGGCAAGCGAAACAAGGAAATCGCTTTTCAATTGGGCACCACCGAGCAAGTCATCAAGAATTACCTGCGCAAGATCTACGACAAGCTCGGCGTGTCAGACCGGTTGGAATTGGCCCTTTATTGCTTGCACAACAAGATCATCCAGTCGGATCTGGATGAGGAGACCGTGGCGCAGAAGATCGTTGCCACTTAGGTCCAGCCCTTCAGCAAAAATTCAACCCAGTTCTGTGGCTTGTGAGCTTTTGGCGGGCGAGTGCGTCTCCATACAGGTTTGGCGCGCGCTTTCCAGCAGCTGGATCATTCGCACCAATTCGGGCCGCCCGATATGCCCGAGCAATTCCAATGGGACTCTCTGAATCACGGGATCCATGCTGCGCAGCAGATCGAGCCCCGCATCGGAGATTCGAGTCCAAACAACGCGGCGATCCTGGCGGTCGCGATGCTGGCGGATCAGCTTGAGGCGTTTGAGCCGCCGCAACAGTCGCGTGATGTCTGGCTCCATTGCGATCATGCGTTCGCCGATGGCCGCGCATGTATACCCGTCGGGTTGCGCGCCGCGCAGAATCCGCAGCACGTTGTACTGCGTTGAGGTAAGCCCCCAGCCGCGGCTTTTCTGTTGAAAAGCTCGCTGCAGGCAATCGGAGGTGCGCAATAGATTGAGGAACGCCTCCTCCTCCAGGCTCGAAAACGGCGCTGCCTGCGCGATCTCAGACTTCAAGCTTGCCATTGAAGATTCTCCAAGCTCCGCGCGGGCCATCGGGCCCATCATGAAACGCAAGTGCTCACATTCTAAGGATGCTTTGCGCCTGATCGTCGTTGCAACAAACATGATCCGCGGCGTCCGAAAGAGGGAAAGTGCACGCGACTTGCGAGCCTGACATTCTCAGTGAGGGAATTCCCTGCCCGTCTGTTATGCTCCCGCCTGTGTCTGCTCTCGGCCCGTTTCGACAGCTCAACCGCTCTCAGCGCCATGTATTTCTGGCCGCATTTCTAGGCTGGACGCTCGACAGCCTGGACTTCTTTCTGCTCGTCTTCTGCGTCAACGCGATTGCCGGCGAATTCCATACCCGACCCTCCACGGTTCTGGGCGCGGTCTTTCTGACGCAGGCCTTTCGTCCTGTGGGCGCACTCCTCTTCGGTATTCTTGCCGATCGCTACGGCCGTCGCCCGGTGCTCATGGCAAACATTGTCGGCTTTTCCGTCATCGAGTTCGGTTGCGCGTTTGCGCCCACGCTCAATGTGCTGTTAGTGCTGAGGGCGCTGTTTGGAATTGCCATGGGTGGCGAATGGGGCGTCGGCGCTGCATTGGCGTTTGAATCACTGCCCAAAGAAGGGCGCGGCACATTCTCTGGGATTCTCCAGGAAGGTTACGCATTCGGATCGATTCTGGCTTCTGCTGCCTTCGGGCTGTTGTTCGCAGGCTTTCATTGGCACGGCATGTCTCTACCAGCGATTGGCTGGCGGGGATTGTTTATCCTCGGATCGACGCCCGCGTTGCTCGCGTTTTATGTGCAGGCTCAGGTTCCTGAATCCCCCGTTTGGCTTGCAGCAAACCGAAAGCGAAAAGAACGCGGCACCGTTCACGCCGGCCCCACATGGCCGCGAGAGTTGTTCCGCTTCATGCCCACATTTCTTTTCCTCGTGATTCTCATGACCGCATTCATGAGCTTTTCGCACGGCACGCAGGATGTTTATCCGACATTTCTCGAAGTACAGATGAAGTTCTCTCCGCATACCGTCGGCTTCATCGGAGTTCTGTACGGCGTGGGCTCCATTGCGGGAGGAATCGTCTTCGGTACATTGTCTGAAAGATGGGGCCGGAAGAGGGCAATTGTCGCAGCAGCCCTGCTGGCGATTCCCGTGATTCCTCTTTATGCTTTCGGCCATTCCGCAATGACCCTTGGAGCGGGCGCGGTGCTGATGCAGTTCATGGTGCAGGGTGCGTGGGGAGTCGTTCCGGCTTATCTCACGGAGTTGTCGCCGGCCCCGGTGCGCGCAACGGCGCCCGGCCTGGCGTATCAACTGGGCGGACTCATTACGTCGTGGAACGGCAAAGGTCAGGCCTTGGCGGCTGAGCGCTGGGGCAGCTATTGGGCCGTGCTCGCCATCACCGTGATCGTGGTCGCGCTTTCGCTCGCGGCTTTGGCATCCGTGGGACATGAGGCCCGCGGGCGCGAGATGAACGACGCATAAATTTCGGCCCGCGGCTCTCGCGAATCCAAACCAATCCACTCTGATCGGGCACCTTCACAAGTCCTTACGGTTCTGCATTCCCCACCGCAGCCGATCGGATTTCTCGACGGCCTCAACAACAAAAGTCATCTCCTGCCGTTACCAACTTGCCGAGCAAACGTGTGTCTAAGGATGCAGTCCCTGCCTGAAGTGAGTCCCACCTTTGCGGCATTGTTCTAAATGGTTCAAAAAGATAGCTTCGATAGCACGGACTTTGGCATTCATGAACCTGAAATGCCGGCTCCAGCGCACCTGAAATGCTCCACCAGTAAGAGGCGACGATTGCAGGGGCGACGTCGTGGTTCATTGCCAGGCAGCTATGGGAACGCACGCAAATGTACGACGTTTGACGCTGTGCTTCCACTCTGAAAAACGGGCCACGTCGCCATTGCTCACGCACTACTTCGGGAATAGGCAGCGCCCGCATTTCGAGCTTAAGAACCTTCTGCGTGATTCCGACTTAGCGATTGCTGGAGCGGCTCAATGAGCCAGACTATCGAACAATTCGTTTCGGCGAACTCGACCCAGCCGCCTGCCGGCATATTTGGAACTTTTGCGCCGGCACCTCATTTCAATCAGACGGGCAATCGGGCACGGCCGATCCTCCGCCTCGAAATTCGCCGCAGCTTACAGCTGCATCGCCGGCTCGCGATTGGGCTGGCTCTGCTCGGGCTGGCCCTGGCCCTGATTTACACGCTCAATTCATGGTCCATCCATACGGCCCAAAACATGAACCGAATTCGGCCTGCGAATTCCGGGGCAATTGCAGAATCATCGCTTGCAATGGACTCCGCGCCGGTGCTTCAGCGAGCGAAAACAGTCGAGCAATTCGTCGGCCGCGATCTTTCTGCAGAAAGGCAATTCCAAAACTCTGTAACCAACGGGTCTGGTCCTGGATTTTCTGGCCTGGTGGCCGCCGCAGTCGCTCCCTGGTCCTTCCCCGATTCCGGCGTCATTCGTAATGCGCTGGTGCTGCTTCTCAGTTTTGCATTTCTGGGAGGAGTGATCGCGATCGTTGCTCACAGAGCGGACCCGCGAGTTTATATCGCATCCGATGTTGAGCAACTGCTGGGCTTTAAGCCCATGGCCCAATTGCCCGACTTTACAGAAGTCGCCAACGAAGTCGCTGAAGAGTGTCTTTCACGGCTAGCTTCCGGGATCGAGTCGGCGTTAAAAGAACGCAGACTCCTAGACTGCGTCTTCACTGGGACTGGCCCCGAAGCCGGCGTCACAACTATTACAACTCGATTGAAGAAATTGCTGGAGTCCACGGGACGAGCGGCGGTGATTATCGATGCGTCGAGCAGTTCAAATTCGGCATTTGGCGCCGCCGGACACGGTAAAGATCTCGAGGGAAATCACCAAGGAATCGTTCTGATTGATGCTGCACCGCTTACTGATTCGGAAGAAACAGAGCGTCTCGTGCAGACTGCTCACTGCACCATTGTGGTGATTGAGTCAGGTGTGACCACGCGTGCACAATTGCGTGCCGTGGCCAACATCCTTCAGCGCGCGAAGGCGCCGGCTGTGGGATTTGTGCTGAATCGGGTGCGATTGGCTACGGCGGACCCGGCCTTCCGGCGGTCCATCAAGGAATCGGAAAGGCAGCTCCGCAAACAAGGTCATGCCACGGATTGGCAAATGCTCCAAACGTTGGAGCAGGCCATTGAGAAGGGCAGAGCTAGCCTAGACATAGAGGTTGCGGCCTCGTCAAACCAATCGGCTTCAAAACCGCAGGAAAAGATCGCTTCGGACGCTCCGACAATCGCTCTCCCGCCGCAAGAATCTCGTCGGGATCGCGAGCTGGCATCTACGAATCGGAATGAGCCTGCTGTCCAAGGTGAGGTCCAAATTCCGCAAGACGGGCAGCGTTGGCATGCAGAGCCACCGATGCAGGCCAGTGAAGAGATCCCATTTCAGGCGCGTAAAGAGATTCCCTCGTCGCTGGCCAGAATTGCAGCGCAGTTTAATCATATTCATCCGGAACCTCAGATTGAGCGCACCCAAGTTCCGCCGGCGGCTCCAAGCGCGCTGAACGGCAATGGAGCAAGCTGCGAGCCGGCGAGTGCCGCACCGGAAAAGACCCTCCGCGTTTCTCTGCCGCGGTTGAGCGAACTAAGGGGCATGCGCTTTTCGCAAGCGCTCAGGGAGTTGGATCATGGCAAACGTCCCGAGCAGCCGAATGCGGGGATTGAGACGTTGATGAATGCGATTGCGCCCTTCGAGCCCATGTTCACGGCAGCGGAGCCACCTTCAGTAACGAACGGTGACTCGCCCGATGCGGCGCCCGCCGGCCTTGATCTGCCTCCTGCATTGCGGGCGTTCATTCCGATTCTCGAACCGAGGGATTTGCCCCAAGCCGTCAACGGAACCGCCGTGAACGGCAATCGCGCAAATGGAGATCATTTGCAGTCGAATTCCGGTTCTTCCAAGCCTGAGCCACACACCCAAACCAACGGACACCGCGAAGAAGACAGAGAACGATCGCGGTTAGAAAAGAAGGGCGCAAGGGAAAAGCCAGGCAATTTTTTGGAGCAGTTGGAAATCTTGCCGTCAAGGCGCGGTCAATACAAGAAAAAAAGCTGAAGGCCGTGAAATGCGTGGACGTGGGACAAACTTTGGAGGCCAATGATTCTTTTGGAAGGTTGGAGCTTTCAGTTTTAACGAGTTATATTATCGATAACTTATTGCCTAACAGGCCCAGCCTTTTGCCCGGTTTTACAGGGCCGGAGGCTGGGCTTTTATTTTCCAAGAGGTGCGCAATTTACGAAGCTCACCTGCGCTCCTCGCGGCCGCGTTTGCGGAAAACGATTTTGAGCTCGCGACGCCAATGTTCGCTGAGGGCAATGAATTCCCACTCGATTTCGGGCGAAAAATAATGCAACACCGATTCGTTCGCGGGGTGAATGCGTAGAGCCGGCGCAGCAAGAATCAGGCGTGGAGGCAGGATTGAAACCTCCGCGCCCGCGAAGTAGCCGTTTCGCTCGAAGGCCGAGACCGGCGTACTGGCCCAAGGCGCGGCTTGGCGATCCGCATTCAGGGCTCGAACGCGAATCCAATAATCGAGAGCCTGCAATGGCAAATGCAGGTCCTCGCCGGCTTTTAATTCCAAGACAATCAAACGGCCCTTGCGGTCCAGCGTGAGAAGGTCGAGCATGCCGCGATCGCCGGTGGAGAGCGCGGGGACCTGTGAGTAGATCTGGTCGCTGCGCAACTCCGGCAAAAGCTCGGCGATGCCGGAGCGCAGACGCGACTCAAGCCACCGCTCTGGCGCCATGCGAAATAAGGCGTCAGTATGCACGCCGTCGGCGTGGCGGCTTAAAAACAGGCGCTCAAGCAAGCTGCGACAGAGGGGTTCATTTTCTTCGCTGAGCGGAGTCTCGTTGGGGCCAGCACCGAATGTCACTTCATCCTGGCGTGCAAAAGAGTGCACTGCTGCCCCATGTCTTACCCGCGCAAACTCGAGGCCGTGCACAAGCAGTCCGACCTCAGTAGCAGAATGGGGACGGACCTCTACCCGCTCGCGCGCCGCATCGGGAAGGAGCGCGAGCAAGCGGTCAATCCCGCGTTGGCAGCGCTCGAGAGCCGCCGCCGGAGAAAATGCATGGACCAGGTGCGATTCCAGATTGCCGGTGTCGCGAAAGTCGACCGGAGTCAGCTCTTCGGTGCGTTCGTCTAGCGTGAACAACGCAAAGTCCGCGGCGCCGTGATTCAGCCAAGCCATGCGCTCAGCCGTGGTGCGCCACGCTCCTGCGGGCACCACGACTTTGAGGCCGCCGAAGTGACGACGTGCGTCGCCATGATTGCGGCAGTAGTCGAGCCAGAGAATTGCCAAAGTCAGTATGCCGTCAATCGTGGATGCGGATTCAGTTTCACCGACGCCGATGACCGCATCGGCCGCACTGCCTTTGAGCAAGCGCCCGCGCGCATAGGCCGGCCCGAAGCTGTGCTCCAAATCCATAGCCGTGCGCATGCCATCGACCTTGGCGCCGATGAAATGGCGCGAGAGCACGCGCTCCAAGAGCCGAAGATAGTTTCGGCGCGTGGTTTCGCGAGTGGTGGGAGTACGGCGATCGCTCGTGGGCACAAGCTCAAGCGTTTGCGGCTTGGCAGTTCCCATTCGGCGCGTGACCAGGCGCAGACATAGCGCGCGCTCCTTCACGTCCACTACGGTGCGCACGAGGTTGCGCTCTTCACTCCACACCTCAAGCAAGCAACGGCCGTGTGACTCGCCCACCAAATAGCGCGCAGTGCGCATATCAAAAGCAGCGCGGCCGTCCTCGAGTAAGGCAGCTGCGGGGTGATCGGTGAGATAAGACTCGATGATCTGTGCCAACCACACGGGTGAAGTAGGCTCGATATCGGCGGCGGCCTTTTGCCGATTCGGTGATGCGCCGGCGTCCACGCTATCCCTACCAACCCTTGCGGGCGCGAAGGTTGGTGATGTGGGCCGTGTGATGGCGCGAGTGCCATTCGTAGATCGCGAGATTGGTTGCGAGATTCACGCGGCCACGTTCGGGATGATTGAAACCGCGCTCGAAATCCTCCTCCGACATTGACTCAAGAAGCTCGACCAGACGTGCATGGAGCCCATCAATGAAAATGAGGGATGGCTCAATCGCCTGGCGCGAATCAGGCAGGCGAGCCCACGCAGCTTCGTCGTAGGGCTTGATCGTGGGCCAATCTTCAGTGAGCGCGAGCTTGAAGCGGACGTAGCTGTTGGCGTGGCTGTCGGCAAAGTGATGAACCACCTGCCGCACCGTCCATCCGCCATCGCGATACGGCGTGTCGAGCTGCGATTCGCTCAAGCCGGCGACAGCGACGCGTAGCTGGCCGGGCAATCGGCGCAAAGTTTCGATTTCCGCAGCGCGAACGGCCGGCGTGCTCTCAGCCGGCGGCTGGAGCTTTCCGATGGGATAACGAAGATCTTCCTGATCGGGCATGCCAAGAATCTTAAATGGAATGGCAGCCGAACGACAGCTCGCGTCCCCAGAAAGCGCGGGACACCGGGTTAGCAAGCGAATCCTAATGTGCTGAGCGCGGATTATTGGGTGTGGTGGCTGGAATGTTGCTTCTTGATGTGAGGTGTTTTGTATTTGTATTTCGGGGTGCGGTATTTGTAGTTGGCGTGCTGATGATGCGGGCGAGAGTGCGTCGCGGCAAATGATGGACAGGCAAACATTGCAAAAAGGAACGCCGCTGCAAGAGTTCTCTTCATGATGCGGATGGTAGCATGCGCGAGATTCGTAAAGGAGGACAGTGGGACCATGGGCATCAAGAGATAAACAAATACGAACGCACAGCATGTGCGGTTGAGCCGGTTTCGAGGGCCAGAGTGCAATGACAATCGCGGTTAAGCAGGATGGTGATGATGGTGGTGATGATGGTGATGGTGTTGTCCGAATGCTAACGCCGGACTTGCGAACGTCATCAGTAACAGCGCTGCCGCAAGAAACTTCTTCATGGCTCGAATCCTAGCATGGTTTCGACTTCATCCGGACGCCCGGCAAACTCCAAGGTACCCAAAGGAGAACCGCGTGGATCGCGGCGAATGACCGAGCGCACTCGCATCGAAACGTTAGACGCGCCGGAGTACACTACGATTACGATGACGCACCCGGAAACTTCCCCAAATTCGAGCCATCGGCGTTATTTTTTCGAGAAATTCGGCCTGACGGAGCGCTTGCTCGAGCGCTGCCTGGGCGAAGCGTTGAGCGCCGGCGGCGACTACGCGGATCTTTACTTCGAGTCGGTTACGGCAACGTCCTTGGGCGTGGACGAACAGATTGTGAAATCGGCCAGCCAGGGTACGAGCGCCGGATGCGGAATCCGCGTTTTGAGCGGCGAGCGAACCGGCTACGCGTATACCGACAATCTGAGCCCGGAGCGCCTGTTGCACGCGGCGCGCACGGCCGCACTAATCGCCTCAGCTCCGGCGAAGCAGTTGGTGCAAGGATTCACCGAGACGCGCGGAGCCGATCTTTATCCCGTACCCCTTGGCGGATTCGACGTGGATCTTGCGGCGCGACTCGAGCTGATTCTCCGCGCCGATCGTGCCGCGCGCGCATTCGACCAGCGCATTGTGCAGGTGCGAGCCGGTTACAGCGAAGAGTTGCGCCGCATTCTGATTGCGGCGTCGGACGGAGCGTTCGCCAGCGACACGCAGCCTTTGTGCAGGCTGAACGTGTGGGTGATCGCGAAGGAAGGCGCAGTAACCACCAAGGGCGCGGCTGGCGGCGGCGGCAGAGCCGGCCTGGAGCAATTCACGGGGTCCAAAGGCCCGGAGGCCCTGGCGCACGAGGCTGCGAGAGGCGCGATTCTTCAACTTGGAGCGGTTCCGGCACCCGCAGGAGAGATGCAGGTGGTGGTGGGCCCAGGTTGGCCTGGAATTCTGCTGCACGAGGCCGTAGGTCACGGACTGGAGGCCGATTTCAACCGCAAAGGAACGTCGGCGTTTACGGGTCTGATCGGAAAATCGGTGGCCAGTCCGAAAGTCACTGTCGTAGACAATGGCCGGATGGCTGGACGCCGCGGCTCGCTCAACGTGGACGACGAAGGATCGGAGACGCAGGAGACGGTCCTGATCGAGGGCGGCGTACTAAAGGGCTACCTTTCAGATAAGCTCTCGGCGCGACTGATGGGTATGGCGAATACCGGATCGGGACGACGCGAGAGCTACCAGTCGATCCCCATGCCGCGCATGACCAACACCTACATGCTGGCCGGCGACGACTCGCCGGAAGACATTCTGCGCAGCGTGAAGCGCGGGCTCTACGCGGTGAATTTTGGCGGTGGGCAGGTGGACATCACCAACGGGAAGTTTGTCTTCTCGGCGAGCGAAGCGTATCTCATCGAAGACGGCAAAGTGACCGCGCCGGTGCGCGATGCGACGCTGATTGGCAATGGGCCGGAGGCTCTGAAATTCGTATCTATGGTCGGCAACGACCTGAGGCTCGACGAAGGCATCGGAACCTGCGGCAAGGATGGGCAGAGCGTGCCGGTGGGGGTGGGCATGCCTACGATTAAGCTGGACAAGATGACGGTTGGCGGAACGGGACGGTAAGCGGAGACTATCGATGGCGCGGATGGTCGACATAGAGGTAAAAGAATGGTCTGGAGAGCCCAGTAATCGTATTTTTGGGTGGCAGAGTATTGCAGTTGTCGATGGCTTGCGGCTTCGCGACGAGACATTTCGTTGTCCTGAGTGTCATGGAAGGGTCAGGTTGATGTCAGCGTCTCAAGATCCCCCGATGGCGGCCCACGGAGAACACTACCGACGTCATAAGGGGTGTAGCCTTGGCGATTGCTTCGATGGGGTCAAGCTCCCGCATCCAAGTCTGCTGTAATAACCCACAAGCTAGCGAAAGGCAACCGCAGTCGTACGTGGCGCATAGCGTCACCCAAGGCCATGAAAAAGCAACCGCGGATCCCTCCTTCGTCGGGATGACACTTCAGTGGGTGGAATTAAGAAGCAGTGCGACACCGGCCGTGTGTGTGCCGCTACGTGTGCCGGTTGTACTCTGGTGAGCCGGCGATGACCATTCCGCTTTTTTGTTGGCCATGGATATACCAGCAGCACCACCCAGTCTCATAGGGTTCCTTGTCAGCCGGCGCGCGCAAATCCACATAGGTGATCTCGCCGTAGAGAAAGACTTTGGCTTCCCACTGCTCCACTCTGCGCATGTCTTCCGCGGTTTCGCAAACCGACTTCACATCGTCGCGGCTAAACGTTTTCAGCTCTGTCGATTCTCCCGGCAGCAGGATGATGGGAATGCGCGGAGCCTTCGGTTCGCCCTGAAAAATCGGGGTCGCAGGCAAGTCGGCCTCATCCTGTGCGATTGCAATCGTATCTGTCATTGTGACAATTCTCGTGGGACTGCGCCCGCGATTTGTGGCACTGATCGTAAATCGATTGTTGGGGCCAGGCTCTGCTTCCGTGCTCACAACCAGCCATGGCCGTTGGGACTGCGCCTGCGCTTCGGCATACATCAGCGCAGCTTTGGCGCTGTCGGCAGCCGCTTGGGCTGTAGTCTCGATAAATTTCATTTGCCGCGCAATCTTGCGCAGAGCGGGAATACCGAGCATGGCTCCGAAGTAAATAATTAGAACCAGAATCAGGTTGGCCACCCAGGTGATACGCTCCTGCAACGGCCAGGGGGAAGGCGCAGGCGCGGGAGTGGCGATGGTGATGTGCGCCGGCGTGGCATCGCAACCACTGCCCTGGCAGTCGCTGCGCGGGATGATGTTTGCCGTGGGAGGCGGTGCGGGCGAAGCAGCGGGCTTTGCCGGGCTTGAGGCCGCCGACGGAGAATTTCCCGTCTGTGCAGCAACGGCCACCCAGGAAAAACCAAAGCCAAGCAAAATGGCGGCTACGCCCAAATTTTTCAACGCCATGGCGCAAATGTAGCACACGAATTACGGCGCCGCTTGGGCTCTCAGCACACTGGTAACCACATGCCGCATTGATTCGGGCCTACACACCGACCGGGAATGGCTTGGGGCTCGATTCATCGGGGTTGACACCGGTGCGCCAGCGCTCGAAGCGCCCCTGCAAAAGGCTCATCAGTCCGGTGTACCAGTATCCGACGACGAAGAGAATCAGAAAAGGCGCGGTGAAGAAATTGTCGTTCGTAAACGTGTAGTAAATGGCCCCGGCGAAATAACAACCCAGCAGCAGCTCGATCCATGGAGCCAGCTTGAGACGCTTGCGGTATTTTGCGGCTTGGGATTTTTCGCCTTTACGCGCCACGCGATATTTCGGCGTGCGGACGAACGCGCTTTTGATGCCGAAGAGCGCCTCCAGCACGGCCTTGGTGTTAGTGACTGTCAAGCCGATGCCGAGGGCCATCAGAAATGGCAGATAGTAGAAAGTCTTTTTCCAGGTCCTGGGGAAGATTTCACGCTCGCTCATCACATAGAAGACGGCAATGGAAAAACTCGACGCGGTGAAGAGAGGAACGTCGATGAGCAGCATCTGAAACCAGCCTTGGTAGAAGCGGCAGATCATGGCTGGAATCAATAGCGCCGACATGATCACCATCAACGGATAGCTAAGGTTGGCGGTGAGATGGTAGACGGACTCGATCTTGTTCCGGCGAGAGGTGTTGGAACGGAAAACCCTGGGCAGAATCTTGATGCTGGTCTGAATCAGCCCCTTGGCCCATCGCGCCTGCTGAGTCTTGAAGGCGGTCATCTCGATGGGCAGCTCGGATGGGCACTCGACCTCGGGTAGGTATTTGAACTTCCAACCGGCCATCTGGGAGCGGTAGCTGAGGTCGGTATCTTCAGTGAGCGTATCGTGCTGCCATCCACCGCCATCGGAAATGGCCGGGCGGCGCCACATGCCGGCCGTGCCATTGAAGTTGAAGAACTCGCCGGAGCGGGCGCGCGCGCCGTGCTCCAGAACGAAGTGCCCATCAAGAAGAATGGCTTCAATTTGAGTCAGGATGCTGTAGTCGCGATTCAGGTAGGTCCAGCGCGTCTGAACCATTCCGATTTCGGGCTCGGAAAAATGGTGAATCACCTTCATCAGCCATTCAGGAGGAGGAACAAAGTCGGCATCGAAGATGGCGACGAATTCGCCCTTCGCTACTTTCAGTCCGGCATCGAGAGCGCCGGCCTTGTACCCGTGCCGGTTGGTGCGATGGAGATAAACGATGTTGTGCCCCAGGGCGGCGTAGCGTTCAACGATGCCTATGGCGACTTCGCAAGTTTCGTCCGTGGAATCGTCAAGCACCTGGATCTCGAGCTTTTCGCGCGGGTATTCCATCGCGCAAACGGCCTCAACCAGCCGGTCGATCACAAACTGCTCGTTGAAGATGGGCAGCTGGATCGTCACCGGCGGTAACTCTTCGAAGTGAGAGGGAGGCTTGGGGTTGTAGTTTTTGCGGTACTTAAAGTACTGGTAGGCCATGGTGTAGCGGTGGACGCCGTACAGGGCGAGCACAATCATGACCGCGAAGTAGGGCAAAAGCACAACGGCATCGAACCAGTTCCAGTGATAGAGCCCTTTAAAGGTCTGGTCGGCGTACTGCATCCTCAGATAGTGGTGGAAGGGGCTTTCCTGGACGAAAGCGAGAAAAGCGGCGGCCGGACGCAGCAGTGCCCCACGCGGACTCACCGAGGCTAGCAATGGGGTAAAAGTCGCAGACAAAAGGGCTTCAGCCTCCCGGACCGGATAGGGATTATTGTACGCGAGGGTCAGAAGCGGCGATGTGCGCATCGGCGGGCCGTCACGCTCGAAGGCGCTGCCCGCACATGTCGAGGAATGATCGGAGGGTATACCCCTACACCCACGTGAATCGCAACGCCTGGAATGGGCGTCCGCTGAGCTTGAGCTTGGTTTTTCCGGTATAGGTTCCCGGCAGCGGTATGATCTTCATCTCCCACGGGTCGATGAGTTCCGCCTTAAACTTTCCGTCGGGCAGCGGAAAGTCGTAGAAGACAGGTTGGTGCAAGTCGAAATAGTAAACAATTGCCCGCGACTCTTTGCCGGCCGAGTTCGAAACGCTCGCGTTCAGGTAATAGGCTCCCGGCAACGCTTCCAGGCCCGCGCGCTGAGGGCCAGAGTCATCGACCGTGTTCTCGACCAGCTTACGGAGAAATGCAATGCGCTCGGGGCTTGCGCCGTGCAGTTTGCCGCCGTGCGCCCACCAGAGCGTGGGCGTCGAGCTCTCATCGAGGGACCCATGCGGGTCAAGCAAGGTTTCGCCATGAGTCACATAGCAACCCGCAATGACGCCGAGCCAAAACCGCCGAGCCATCTCTTCGCCAGCGAGGTTGCCCCAGCGCCGGTTCAAATTGCCCTCGTACATCACTTCGTCAAAGCAGATCGGCTTTCGCCATTCTCTGAGCCATTCTTCCGCCCGATCGAAGTTTGAATTCTGCAAGCTGGCGTGCGTGACCCAAGAGCGCCCGTAATCGTACATGGTGTTGGAATAATGCACCGAGCGGAGGTGACCGGCGGGATCGTACTGCTGGACGAGCTGGAAGAACCTGTCGAAGTCCTGAGTGGTCTTGGCCTTCATCAGGTCGTATTCGTTTGCCAACGACCACCAGATGTTCCGGTAGGCGGACATTCGCGCGAGGACGTAGCGAAGGTAAAGCTCATCCGCCTCCGCAGGCATACTTGAGTATCCCCAGCGATCGTAGGGATGAAAGAGGATCAGGTCGGCTTCAATGCCCATTCCACGCAGATCGGCGATTCGCCGCTCAATGTGCGCAAAGAACTCAGGGTTCGGGCGCGTGAAATCGCTAACCCCCGCCGCATCGCGCGTGAATGGATAAAAAGGCGGCTCGTTGTGGTTGTACTCGTAGCTCTTGGGAAAAACACACATGCGGATCTTGTTGAAGGGGGCTGTCTGGAGTGTTTTGAGTGTCTGCTGCTGCAGATCCTCAGACTGGTGCACCCATGCGTAACAAGTTGTACCGAAGGGAAAGAAGGGAGTGCCGTCGGCATATCCAAAATGGTGGCCATTGCGCACTGCAACCGGTCCATGAGATCCCGCAAGCGGCGCAATGCACGAGAATCGCCCGATACTGCCGGCAAGTTGAGGCGCGGAGCTTTGTGTGGTGTATTTCCATCCACCTTGTGTGTCGGGCATGAAGCGAACCTTGTAGCGCCCTTCGCCGTCGTAGAATCCATCAACGGTTATGGTTCGATGCTCGAGCGTGAAGGTCGCGGACAAGCGGACGTCTGAAAACGGGTTCCCCGCAGACGGACCGGAGAGCGCTAACTCGAAAACCTCCCACTGGGGAACGGGCGCATGCTCGTCTACCCGCGTATCGGATTGAACAGCCATGGCCGCGGCGGGAGCAATCGCAGCCAGCGAACCAACAGTGCCGAGCTTCAGCAATTGGCGGCGGTCTAATCGACCCATTTCGTTCATCTCCTCTGGAGCAAAAAA
>DASXFF010000194.1:0-68424 GCA_036489735.1 Occallatibacter sp.
TCAAGCTGTTCATGGCTTATCCCAATGTGTTGATGGTCGATGACGCCACGATTTTCAAAGCGATGAAGCAGACGGCGAAGAACGGCGCGCTGATCTGCATGCACGCCGAAAACGGATCTGTAATTGATGTCATTGTGCAGAAGGCACTGGCCGAGGGAAAGAAGGCGCCCATTTATCACGCGCTGACGCGGCCCACGCGCGCCGAGGCCGAAGCGGTGCATCGCGCGATTGCGATGGCGGAGATTGCGGGCGTGCCGGTTTATATCGTTCACCTTTCGAGCGAAGACGCGCTCAATCAAGTCCGCGAAGCGCGCGGGCGCGGGTTGCCGGCGTTTGCCGAAACATGCCCGCAGTACCTGCTGCTCTCGATTGAAGACAATATGGAGGGCAAAGGGTGGGATGGCGCCAAGTACGTCTTCACGCCTCCGCTGCGCGAAAAGAAGAACCAGCCCAAGTTATGGGATGGATTGCGCCAAGACAATCTGCAGGTGGTGTCGACCGATCATTGTCCGTTCTGCTTCGAGGACCAGAAAGCGCTGGGCAAGGACGATTTCACAAAGATTCCCAATGGCGGACCGGGCATCGAGAACCGGCTGCAGTTGTTGCATCATCACGGAGTGGGGCAGGGAAATTTCTCGATCAACCGATTCGTCGAGTTGGTTTCGACGGCGCCGGCGCGCATCTTCGGAATGTATCCGAAGAAGGGCGTGCTGGCTGCGGGGAGCGACGCCGACCTGGTGCTTTGGGATCCGGCGGAGGACTATACGATTAGCGCCAAGACGCACCACATGCGCGTCGATTACTCGATGTTTGAAGGATTTCGCGTGCGCGGCAACGCGCGCGATGTCTATTCACGCGGCGAGTTGATTGTGAGCGGAGGAAAGTTTGTCGGCAAGCCGGGACGCGGCAAGTATCTGCGGCGCGAAGCCCGCGGCGGCGCGTGGAAGTGACGAGGCTAGCCGTCAGCTCTCAGCCGGTTTTGTGCGTTCCAGGGTCACGGAATCGAGACCCGGGCACCGAAATGCCCTAATTTAGGTAGAACCACTTCGTCACGGAGGAGGCCCCGTGAGTACCGTCGATCCATCTCTATCGAATCGCGACCTGACGCCGACCACGCCGGCGCAGCGCACGTGGGGTTTCTACAACTACACGGCGCTGTGGTTTTCGATGTGCATGGAGATCACGACCTACCGGCTGGCGTCGGGGCTGATCGCAAATGGGATGGATTGGAAGCAGGCCATCGGCACGGTTTTGCTCGGCAATTTGATCGTGCTGGTTCCCATGCTGCTCAATGCGCACGCGGGCGCAAAGTATGGAATCCCTTTTCCGGTGTTTCTGCGCGCTTCGTTCGGTGTGCGCGGCGCGAATATCGCGGCGCTGCTGCGCGCGGTGGTAGCGTGCGGATGGTTCGGCATTCAATCGTGGATCGGTGGAAGCGCGATTGACGCGATGCTGATTGTGATCTGGCCCCGCTCAGCGGGGAGTCAGGGCATTCTGTGGGCCTGCTTTCTGGGCTTCTGGCTCCTGAATATGGTTGTGGTCTGGCGAGGGGTTGAGTCCATTCGCAGGCTGCAAGCCTTCGGCGCGCCGTTCATGTTTGTGATGGCGGTGGCGCTGCTGATCTGGGTGCACGGAAAGGCAGGAAGTTTTGGAGCGATGCTGTCGACGCCGAGCCGGTTTCACTCGCGCGGTGAGTTCCTCAGCGTATTCTTCCCGTCGTTGACCGCGATGGTGGGCTATTGGGCGACACTGGCGTTGAATATCCCCGACTTTACGCGTTACTCCAAATCTCAAACGTCGCAGGCGTGGGGTCAAGCCTTCGGACTTCCCGTGGCAATGGTGCTGTACACCTTTTTGGGCATCGCGGTCACGTCGGCGTCGGTGGTGTTGTTTGGCAAACCGATCTGGGATCCCGTGCAGCTGATCGGAATGTTTCATCAGCCGGTGGTTGCGTTTATTGCGCTGATTGCAGTCCTGGTCGCGACGCTCAATGTGAATATCGGCGCCAATGTAGTGTCGCCATCGAACGATTTCTCAAACCTGTATCCGCGGCTGATCAGTTTTCGAGCCGGAGGGCTGATTACGGGATTCCTCGGCATTGCGATGTGTCCGTGGAAGCTGCTGGCGACGCCAGATGCGTACATTTTCGGATGGCTGGTGGGCTACTCAGGTCTGCTGGGTCCAGTCGCGGGAATCATGGTGTGCGATTACTTCTTCATCCGGGGAACGGAGCTGGATGTGAATTCGCTTTATCACCGCGACGGCATTTACCACTATACGAAGGGCGTTAATCCACGGGCGTTGATCGCTCTGGCACTCGGCGTGGGCATTGCGCTCGTTGGAGTTTTCGTCGCTCCGCTCCACTTCCTCTACGACTACGCGTGGTTCATAGGGTTCTTCACGGCGGGGACTGTATATGTGGCGTTGATGAAGCTTGCGGCGCCGGCTGGAGTCGCGAAACGCGCCGAAGAAGTAGCGTGACAAGGCTGACAGCGAATAGCCGCCAGCCTCCAGTTCAAAGTTCTTAGTTCAGAGTTCGCAGGCGACACCGACCCTAGGATTCCACCAGCGCGTCGGCGATAGCAAGATGTTCGTCCAGCGCAGCGATCCCCAAATCCAGTTCTTCTTTTGTCACGATCAGCGGCGGCGCGATCACGAAGTGGCTGACCCAAGCTTGAATCGACACTCCCTGCGCCATCATCTTGGCGGCGATCTGGTCGACGACCAGCGGCTTGCCTTCCACCTTGTCGCGCATCGTATTGAAGAGCTGCTTGGTTTTGCGATTCTTCACAATTTCCACCCCAAAAAAGAGGCCGAGGCCGCGGACATCGCCGACTGAAGGGTGTTTCTCTTTTAGTGCGGTCAATTTCTGGCGGACGTAAGGTTCCAGCTCCGCTGCGCGTTCGACGAGCTTGAGGCGCTGCATCTCCTCAATGGTGGTCACGGCAGGACCGAGCGTGAGCGGATGCGCTTCGTATGTATGCCCGTGCGAGAAGTAGTGGTCTTCGAAGTAGTCGGCAATTTTGGCAGTGGTTGCGCAGAGGCCGAGGGGCACGTAGGCCGAAGTGATTCCCTTGGCTGTAACGAGGATGTCAGGTTTGACGTTCCAGTTGTCGACAGAAAACCATTTGCCGGTGCGGCCCCAGCCGGCCATGACTTCGTCCGCGATCATGAGCACGCCATGACGGTCGCAGATTTCGCGCAGTCTGGGTAAATATTCAGGTGGCGGAACGAGCACGCCGTTGGTGCCGACAACCGGCTCGAAGATGATGGCAGCAACGTCGCTTTCGTTGCGGATCATATGCTCGATGTAGTCGGCGCATGCAATGTTGCAGGTCGGGTAGGTGTGCTTGATAGGACAGTCGTAGCAGTTGGTCTCCGGCGCGAAAACCACGTTGGCGATTTTTCCTGCCGGTTCCATGGCCCAGCGGCGCGGGTCGCCGGTCGCGGCAAGCGAGCCGGCTGTCGATCCGTGATAGGAGCGATAGCGCGAGATGATCTTGTTCTTGCCGGTGTACATGCGCGCGATTTTGAAGGCCGCTTCATTGGCCTCAGTGCCGCTTGTGGCAAAGAAAAATTTATTGAGACCCTCCGGGAGAACTTCAAGGAGCTTGGCGCTTAGGCGCGCGCGTGCTGCGGTGGCGTAGCCGGGAGCCACATAGCAAAGCTCACGGGCCTGCTCGGCGATTGCCTCGACGACGCGGGGATTCTTGTGCCCGAGGTTCACACACATTAACTGCGCGCTGAAATCGAGATAGCGCTTGCCCCCGCCGTCGGTGAACCAGCACCCTTCGGCATCGGCGATGTAAAGAGGCTTCCAGGTTTTCTGAAAGCGCCAAGTACCATAGTTGTTCTCGCGGGTCAGGCTGGAAATTTCTTCACTGGTGAGCGCTGCGGGCGCAGAAGATTCGTTCATGGTTGGTGACCTCCCATGCGGATGCAATTCATCGTACCATTCGGAAGACACGGCGAAAGTGAGTGACCCGCGACTCGAATCAGAGATCGGCGTGGCCGGTCAGGCGGCGCGGCGCTCGCCGATAAGGCGCTCGACCAGAGTAATCAGCGTCTCACCCGTCCGCGGCAGAACGAACTCCTCCATCCTCCAATCCCAATTGAGGTCGAGGTTCCCCGCCGGAGCGGTGATCCGGATTTGACGCAGGAGTGAATTTGGTGTGAAGACGAATCTCGTGCCGTGGTCATCGAACAGAATATTCAGCGCTCCGGCCCGGTCTTGAACCTCGAAGGCCGCGTGTTCGTGTTCTCCGCGCTGAATAAGATGGCGCTTCAGCGCATCGAGCGCGGCTCGCGCGTGGCGCAGAAACTCCTGTTCATTTTGCATGGCCCAAGTCTAGCAATGCAAGTCGATGGTTGATGCCGGCTGAATTGACGGCGAACTTCTGAAGGAACGGGTAGCGAGTCAGGTTCCCTTTGGGCATTTCTCTCGTTTTCATCGGTGTCTCGAAATCGGACAAAATTGATGAGAAAAGATTAAAGGCTCGCCCTTCGACGCCGATAGAACCAGTCAGGAATCGGGGGAGCGCAGATGGAGATCGGACCTATTCCGGGAATCCAAGCGGTACCGGCGGTCAAAGCTCCGCAGGGAGATTTGCGGCCGCCGGCCATCTTCGACATCGATCCTACGTCTAGGCCGGGCGACGACCAAGCGCAACGGAACGGCCGAAAAGCCGCAGGTGTCGAAGAAGACGCGGAAGACGATCTCATGCTCAATGGCGAAACCGATGCCACTGAGAGACTGCAAGAGCTTGCAGCCAGGCAAGTCGATTATTTTGCGTAAGAACAACGAAGAATCTGACCGAGCCATCCCCGAGATCTGAGCAGACAGGCTTCCCATTGGAGCGATTTTTACTGACTTGCCACAACCCCTTCCGTGGCGACAAAGCGCTTCGCGTGAGTTAACTCCGGACGCGTAGAATGGCTCCCGTCGCCGGTTGATTTCAGAAGTACGGCAAAGTAATCCGAGGCCGCGGCCTTATCGCCCGCTTCTTCGGCGGCAACGCCGGCCTCGTAAAGGCCGTTGAATCGGTTGGGGCTCAGCTTGAGCGCCACACGATATTCCGCCAAAGCCTGCTGCGGCTGATGAAGTTCGAGCAACATGTCGCCGAGCATTTCCCGAGCCGGAATGTCAACCTCGTCTTGGCCCACCTTGTCCTGCAGATCGGCGGCCTCCCGCATGTTTTTGACCGCCTCATCTTCCTGGGTGGCCGCAAAGCTGGCCCACGCTGCGATCTCATTGCGTGCGATCTGTGTTCCGGTTCCCTCGGCAAAGTAAGCGTGCGGACCTTTCTTGACCTCAGCGATCAGGGCGTCATACTGCACGAGATCGGCATGCGCCTGTTCAGCATGGTGCAGGTGGCCATCGGCGATAGCACGCGCCCACCAGGTCATCGATGTGTCTTCAGGCATTGCGCCAGGCACGGGCTTGAGAGCGGACGCAGCTTGCCAGTCGCGCGTCTCGATAGCGTAAAAGACGGGGAATTTGGTTTGGAAGTAACCAATCATTCCGGGACGATGTGCCGCGCTCATGGCCGGCATAGCCGCGAGATGATCGAGTAAGGAGCCAACCTTCCCAAGCACCACCTTCGCGTTGGCGTCCTGGCCGCTCTGTAAATAGGCGTACATAAGGAAGTCGTAGGAGTGGGGCTCGTCGGTGATGCCGTTTTCGTGATCCGCCTCCGCGGTTTCAGATGCCTGGATAGATGCGAGCTGGGCGTCAATGTCCTGCGGCCACATGCCCAGACGCATAAAGATGTGTCCGGGCATGTGGGCGGCATGCGGGCCTGAAGGCGCGATATCGCCGTAGTGCTTGGCTGCCACAAGTCCATCTTTGGCCATCGCGGGATTGTCGCAGGAGTGAATGATGTAGTGAACCACTCCGGGATTGTCGGGGTACCGGGCGAAGAGCGGATCAAGAACCGCCATCGCCTCATGCTCGTGCTTCAGGCTGGTGTCGTTTGGAGCTTCGGAAGCAAGCAATGACAGCGCGTAGAATGCGCCGGCATCGACATCGTCAGGGTACCTGCGATAGAGCGCATCCATCGCTGCCGTGTATGCGGTCACCCGGGTCATGAAGTCCTCGTTGCCGGGCTTATAGAAGACGGCTAGAGCATCAATGTAATCCCGCTCACGATCGGTCTTTGCCGCAGGCGACTGTGCCTTCTGCATCTCATCCCAACCCAACTTCATTGCCTTGTCGTCGGGCCGGTCCCAGATCTGGTGGAAAATGCTCATGGCAATTCCCCAGTGGGCCATGGCGCAGCTCGGGTCTGCCTTGGCGATCTGCTCAAATTGTGGCCGCGCCTCGGCATACCAGAAATCATGCAGTAGGGCGACACCCCGATTGAACGATGCCTGCTGCGAGGGCGAGCACGAGACCGGGAATGAAACTGTGCCCAGCCGCTCTCCAGGCGCGGGTGGTGAGCCCATCGGCATCGCAGTCGGCGATTGCGCGAGTGCGGAAACGGCGACAATCGCCAAGACGAGAATTGCAAGGGCTTTCATAGCGGGATTTCCTTTTGGGAATTTGGTCCGATTCGGAGACATGAGCATTCTACGGCCCGGGTCGCCTGTTTGTGGCAGCAGAAAGGTGATTTCGCAATCGCTCAGGTGGCGATGGAAGAGGGACGGTGCAAAGCAGTTGGCGAAATAAGTCCCGACTCAGGCCGTCACGGTCTCGCGCAGCTTATGATCCGCAAAGAGCGGATCGGCCGCTGCCAGATGATCGGTCGCGGGCAGAGTGTCGTTCTCGGCAAGGCGGAGCAGCCTGTGAAGATATGCACGCGAGATCGAAAGGCTGCGTGCGGCCAGGGTCTTGTTCCCGTTATTCTCACGCACGGCGGACACAGCCAACCTGATCTTGTAGTCGCGGAGTTGGCGCTCAAATGAACCCGACGACTGGTAATCGGCGATGTCAACGATCTGGTCAAAGGCGATATCATCGTCTTCCATGTCGGGAGTCTTGAGGTTCAGGTCATCGGTGCGGACAACGCTTCCACGGGCTAGGATGATGGCGCGCTGCATCACGTTTTCAAGCTCGCGGACGTTCCCGGGCCAAGGGTAACGCTGAAGCATCTCCATTGCCGCCGGCTCGATCGAGTCCATTGGTTTCTGGAAGACGTTCGCGTAGTGCCGCAGGAAATGGCCTGCAATCAGAGGAATATCTTCCGGCCGGTCCTGAAGCTGCGGCGAATCGATGCGCATCACGTTAATGCGATAAAATAGATCCTGGCGGAATTTACCTTCCGCCACCAGCTTGCCAAGGTCCTGGTGCGTGGCGAAGATGAGCCGAGCGCGCAGCGGGATGAGCTTGTTCGCGCCGAGGCGGCTGAACTCCATCTGCTGCAGGACGCGAAGGAGCTTGACTTGCGTGAAGATGCTGAGGTCGCCGATCTCATCCAAAAACAGGGTGCCGTCAGCGGCCTGCTCGAAATATCCCTCGCGCGATCCGACCGTGCCGGTAAAGGCGCCTTTTTCGTGGCCGAATAGCTCAGATTCGATTAGCGTTTCAGGGATGGCGCCGCAGGAGACGGCTACAAATGGCTTGTTCGCGCGACTGCCAAGATTGTGAATGGCGCGTGCGATGAGTTCCTTGCCGGTTCCACTTTCGCCAGTGACCAGGACCGCGGCATTCAGATTGGTTACGCTGCGCACGAGTTGATAGACCCGCTGCATGCTGGAACTCGATCCGATGATGCGGTCGCAATTGCCCGGTTCCTCGATGCGCTGCTGCACATTGTGCAACTGCTGCTTGAGCGATGAGGTTTCGCATGCGCGAACGAGCATGGTCTTGAGGTCGCGAATCGAGGGAGGGCGTCGACAGTAGCCAAACGCCCCGGAACGAACAAGTTCGAAGGCGGTAGAGCGCAGGCTGTCGTCGGCCATCAGAATGGCGGGGACACTGCCGCCGATCATGCGCCGGGCGAATTCCAGGCGCGCTTGAAGTGAGTCCTGAGAGGAATAGAGGTCGAGAATCAGGACGTCGCAGGCGGGTGTGGACGCAAAAGCGTCCGCTTCGTCTCCATCCGGTTGCAGCAGGACCTCGAAGTCCTTACCAAGGGCAGAAGAAAGAAGCGGGTGCAGCGAGCGGTCTTCCGAATAAAGTCCGATTTTGGTCATTCGCGGGCGATCTTCCATTTCGCCGATTGACACGACGCCATTCAGTAAAACTAGGGCGATGTGAGTTCATCATCGGCAAATGGAGGCGCAGGGAACATTCCTCTTTCGTGCTACAACGAAGGGACCTTTGGTAACGGCCCTGCGCACCCTGACCCGTCACCAGACAACAATCACTAAATTTTTCTTGCAGTCGATTCCCCAAAAAATCAAGTTTTCCATAGATGCCAAGCGATTCGAAGATCAGTAACCTCGCTCGTAATCTTCTGATTTAAAAATAGGTTACATCGGCGATGCTGCTCGTTCGGACCAGCCGGCGAGGTGTAAACGCGCCGATGCGGGTTAGCTGCCGAGCGTAAACATCCGTGGACACTTGGAGGGCCATTTGGCGCTCATCTCTCTGAATCAGCTTGCTTTCATGGCTCAGAAAGTTTGGCGCGGGAATTGCTTTGAGGAAGGCGATTCTGGAATGTCTTTGGGCAGGGAGCAGGCGTAATGCATTCGTTCGCGTGGTGGCCGACGGTGGTTGTTCTCGGTGTGGCGACCTTCACCGATCTTCGCAGCCGCCGAATCCCGAATTGGCTCGTTCTGCCGTTTTGGGGTTGTGGACTCGCGGTTTCTTGTGTCCTGCATGGATGGCATGGAGCGGAACAGAGCTTGAGCGGAGCGGGTCTTGGACTGCTGATTTATGGGTTTCTTTTCTGGATGGGCGGAATGGGCGCCGGCGATGTGAAGTTGTGCGCAGCCATTGGAGCCTGGGTCGGCCCATACCAACTGATTTTGGCGCTCGTGATGACCGGCCTGGTAGGCGGAATAATGGCGCTCGGAATCGCCGCCTGGGGCGGATTCCTGAAAGAGTTGTTTGAACACACCGGTGATTTGGTCTTCAGCGTACAGGATCGCGGAGAAGCGGTTTTAAGCAATCCGCGCCGCCGCAAGATGCCCTATGCGCCGGCGATCGCGATCGGTACGTTGATTTCGTTTTTTGCACGTTAAGAGCGGAGCAGGCAGTGTCGAGCTCGAAGCACGCTAAGTATGAGCTTCCCGCAAATTGGGCGTCTGTGCCGCCCAATTTGCGTACAGATCGCACAGCAAGGAGCGGACAGGACGTGGCCACGAATTCTTCCCAGTATTCCGCCAACTCGTTTCCCGATCCAATCGGCGTTGAGGATCTCTCCATCGCGGTGATTAGTCTCAGCGACGAGAGCCGGATGGAAGCGACGCAGGCAATGAGCGGGTGCACGGGCGCGTACGTCAGCGAGTACTCCAGTTATTCGTTGGGAACCGGCGATCTTCCCGCCAGCCTGGATGAGGAGCAAGACGTCATCCTCATCGATCTCGACGGTGATGCGGAGCTGGCATTGGAGCTGGTAGAGAGCATCTGCGCCAATGGCGTCGCGACCGTGATGGTGTATTCGGAGAGCTCGGACCCGGAGCTGCTGGTGCGCTGCATGCGAGCCGGAGCGCGCGAGTTTCTGACGCTGCCGTTTTCGCCCGACGTAGTGGCCGATGCGCTGGTGCGAGCTGCGGCGCGGCGGCCGGCGACCCGGCCGGCTAGAAAGCCGGCGGGCAAGCTCTATGCCTTCATGGGTTCCAAGGGCGGTGCCGGAACCACCATGCTGGCCTGCAATTTCGCTGTAGAGCTGGCCAAAGAATCAGGCGAAAAAACGCTGCTGATCGATCTCGATCTGCCGCTGGGCGATGCCGCGCTGAATCTGGGAATTGCAGCGGAGTTCTCAGCCATCGACGCTTTGCAGCAAGTCGAAAGACTGGACGCGAAGTTTCTCGAGCAGCTTCTCGTGAAGCACAGCACCGGTCTATGGGTGCTCGCCGCGCCGGGACGGTTTATTCAATTCCAGGTCGACAACGACGGCATCAACCGGCTCTTGCAGGTTGCGCGACACGGGTTCGACAACGTGGTTGTGGATCTCGGGTCAAGGTTGGAACTGATGGGAACAACCGCCTATAAGGATGCAACCACTGTATATCTGGTCACGCAGGCGAGTATTCCTGAGCTACGCAACTCCAACCGCCTGATCACGCAATTCTTTTCTGCGCCCCAGCCGAAACTGGAGATCGTCATCAACCGTTTTGAATCGCGCGTTCTGGGCGTGTCGGAGGAGCACATCACCAAGGCACTGACCAGAGCAGCACAGTGGAAGATTCCCAACGACTACGCGTCGGTGAGGAACATGCAGATCAGCGCCAAACCGTTGGTGCTTACAGATTCGGCCATCTCGCGGCAGGTGCGGCAGATGGTGAGTGCGGTGACAGGCAAGACGGAAACCCCGGCCAAAAAGAAAAAGGCTTTTAGTCTTTTCGGATGAAATTTCAACGAGCGGAATTCTCCAACTGGAGCGAAGGTACAACGTGGAAATACTCAACTTGGAATCGTACAAAGCAGAGATTCATCGTACGCTGATCTCGAAACTGGATCTGGAGAAGCTGTCGCGGGTGAACTCAAGCCAGGCGCGGCAAGCGGTTTCGGGCCTCGTGAAAGAGATCATGTCGGACCAGCGCGTGCCGCTGAACTTCGACGAGCAGGAGAGGATCCACGCCGAGCTGCTGGATGAGGTGTTCGGGCTGGGGCCCTTGGAGCCGCTGCTCAGAGACCCCAAGATCTCCGACATCCTGGTCAACGATAAGGACCACGTATTCGTGGAAAAGGGCGGCCTGCTGCAGAGAGTGGACACGACCTTCCGCGACGACCGCCATCTGATGCAGATTATCGATCGCATCGTTTCGCGCGTTGGCCGCAGAGTGGACGAATCATCGCCGATGGTCGATGCACGCCTGCCAGATGGCTCGCGTGTGAATGCGGTCATCCCGCCGCTGGCGCTGGACGGCCCATCGATGTCGATCCGGCGGTTCGGGACGGGGCCTCTGGCCGCGAATCAGCTGGTGCAGTTAAAGAGCATTTCGGCAGAGATGATGGAAGTCCTGTCGTCGGCGGTGCGAGCGCGCATCAGCCTGCTGGTTTCAGGAGGCACGGGCGCCGGCAAGACGACGTTCATGAACATCCTGTCGCAATATATTCCGAATAACGAGCGACTGGTCACCATCGAGGATGCGGCCGAATTGCGCTTGGCGCAGGAGAATATCGTGCGCCTGGAGACGCGGCCGCCAAACATTGAAGGACAAGGAGCAATCCGGCAAAGGCAACTGCTGATCAACGCCCTGCGTATGCGCCCCGATCGCATCATCATCGGCGAGGTGCGCGGCGAGGAAGCGTTCGACATGCTGCAGGCAATGAATACCGGCCACGAGGGGTCGATGACCACCATTCACGCGAACACGCCGCGCGACGCGTTATCCAGAATGGAATCGATGGTGGCCATGACCAACATGAACCTGCCGGAAAAATCGGTTCGCCAACAGATGGCTTCGGCAATCAGCATCGTGGTGCAGGCCACGCGCATGAGCGATGGCACGCGCAAAATCACGAACATCTCCGAGATTACGGGCATGGAAGAGAACGTAATCAGCATGCAGGAAATCTTCACTTTTGAGAGAAAAGGCATCGGCCAGGATGGCCGCGTGATCGGAGTTTTCAAGCCTTCGAGGATTCGTCCCCGGTTCCTGGAGAGGTTGCGTGTGTCGGGCATCATTCTGCCACCCAGCCTGTTCGAGCGGGAAACACCGGTTGGCTGAGAGGGAAAGGAGGGAACCGAAATGGGATTGATCATTGGTCTGGTTTTCATCGGCGTGTTCACGCTGATTGCGCTGCCACTGGCCGGGATGGGACCCTCCAGCAGCGCCAAGCAGGCTTTGGCTACGCTGGACTCTGCAATCAAGGTCGAGCGCAGAGATTTGCTGCCGCAAAAACTGAATGTGCGCAAGAACGAACTCTTGAGCAGCATTCCATGGTTAAACGAAAAGCTGCTGAAGTTTGAGCTGACGCCTTATTTGCGCAGGCTCCTGAGCCAGGCCGACCTGGATTGGAGCGCGGGCCGCTTGCTGGTTATTTGCGCGGCCGGCTTTGTGATTCCGACTTACGCGCTGATGGAGTTCACCAACAACACCGTGTTGGCATTCGCGGCGGGTGGTGTCCTGGGCGCGCTGCCGTACGGCTTTGTTCTATTCAAGCGCCACAGGCGCTTCAGCGCATTCGAAAAGCATCTGCCCGAGGCTCTGGACCTGATGGTCAGCGGGCTGCGCGCCGGACACAGCTTGCTTGCGGCCATGGCTCTGGTCGCCCGCGAGTGCGCGGCGCCGGTAAATAGCGAGTTCAAAATTTGCTTTGAGGAACAGAACTACGGCCTGGAGATGAAAGCCGCTTTGGAGAACCTCATCGCGCGAGTTCCTTTGCAGGATCTGATGATCACCACCACCGCCATCCTCATCCAGAAGGAAAGTGGAGGCAACCTGGCTGAGGTTCTCGACAAGACTTCGTATGTGATCCGGGAGCGTTTCCGGCTGAAGCGACAGATTATGGTGCATACCGCTCAGGGACGCTTTACAGGGTTGATTCTTACGTTGCTTCCGGTGGTGCTGGGCGTAGGCATTTATTTTGTCGACCCTGGAATGATCAGCATTTTGTGGCATCGCGATATCGGCATCAAGTTGATGTGGGCCGCAGCAGGATTGATTTCGTTTGGCGGATTCGTGATTTGGAAGATCGTCGATATCGACGTGTGAGGAATAACCAATGATTTATGCAATTCTGGCGTTCGTGGCTGTCTTCGTGCTGATTGGGAGCATCGGTGTGCTGATGTTCTACAAGGAAGCGGCGCTCGACCGTATCAGCCAGGTGATCAATCCGGGGCGCAAGCAGAAGACTATCGTCGAGACCTTCCAGACGACCGGTTCGTCGCTGGGCAACGTGGTGAAAAAATTCGAAAACCTGATGCCCAAGAGCGAAAAAGAGGTCTCGGTCATCAAGGTGCGCCTGCAGCGGGCCGGGTATCGCAGTGAGAATGCGATGAAATTCTTCTACGGCTGCAAAGTGTTGTTGCCCCTCACGCTGGCGGCGATCGCCTTGGTGAGCGGATTGGGCGACATGAGCCCGTTTTTCGTCTATCTGATCGCGTTCGGCGGGGGTTTTTTGGTGCCCGACTTCTGGCTAGGCAAAAAGATCACAGCGCGACAGAAGGCCATTACGCGTGGCTTGCCCGATGTGCTCGACCTCCTGGTCATTTGCATGGAGGCCGGCTTGAGCCTCGATCAGGCAACGGCGCGCAGCGCGGAAGAGCTGAGAAAGTCGCAGCCGGAAATCTGCGATGAGATTAATGTCGTCGTGCTCGAACAGCGAGCCGGCCGGGCCCGCTCGGAGGCGTGGAAGAACATGGCTGAGCGCAGCGCCGTCGACAGTCTGCGCAATCTGGTATCGATGCTGGTGCAGACCGAACAGTTTGGAACAAGTATTGCCAAGATGCTCCGCGTCCATTCGGACACGCTGCGAGTACAGCGCGTGCAATTGGTCGAGGAGATGGCAGCGAAAACCTCAGTCAAGCTAGTGTTTCCGCTGGTGCTGTTTATTTTTCCTGCGCTATTTCTGGTTACACTGGGGCCAGCCGCGATCATGATGGCTGACACGTTCAAGACACTGAACAAATAATTGAGACAGGAAAGGGGGAAAACTTGATGAGCAGCGAGATGATTCTCAGGGTCGGAGCCGCAGTTTTGGCGGTCGTGATTCTGGTGGTTTTAATTCAACGTCGCCGGACGCGGGTGAAGTAAGAGCCGGGTGGCAAGAGGCCGTGGCGTGAAGGAACACCACCTGAAGCCACGGCTGGGACAAGAAGCTTCCATTGCCAAGGCGGCATGCCGCGCGGGCGGCAAATCCCTCATTGGGCGGCCTCGGCAATGGGAACAGGTGAAGTGTTCCCTTCGCAGGCCTGTTTGCAGGCGAAGAGAAAGGGCAGAGCCGCAGATGGAATTGATGGATCGAGCCGAACCGGCGAACGGATCGCCGGGCAATGAAGGGGCTGCGGCACTGCCGGCAGGGACCCAGGTGAAGATGGATAACCGATCTTATTGTGCCTACAACCAGACCAGGGAGTGTTTCCTGGGTTTGAAGGTGACGGCTGGCGACCTTCCTTCAACGCACGTCGCGGAAATGATGCTGGAGAAACCGCTGAAGTCAGGCGAAGGCGTGTGGATGAAGCCATTCCGCGGCATCGCGGTAACAGCCATGCCGGCGCCCCTGGACCTGATCTATCTGGATCAGGATTGCCGAGTGATCGAAATGGCGGAGTCGTTTCCGACTTTTCAGGTGAGTTCCTCAAGTCCCAAACCGGAGAGCGTGCTGGCGTTGCCGGCGCACTCCATCTACTCCTCCCAGACTCAATCTGGCGATCAGCTTGTGCTGTGCATGGCCGAAGAGATGGAACGGCAATTGGAGAGGTTAACCAACAAACGCGGCGAAACTGAAGCCGGGCCCCAGATTGCCGGCGCCGCGCTGCTGCGCGAAAAGCCGCTGTGGAGCGGAGGTCCAGGACTGTTGGAGCTGGAAGACCGCAATGGACACGACAAGCCGGAAGCCCAGCAAACGCACAGTATGGATCTGACACCTTCTGTCGCCAAAACCAAGGGTCAATTGCGAACCTGGTTTGAGCGTTGGTGGTCGCCGGATCCACGCAAGGCGCCGCGCGTCAAGGAGCCGGGCCTGGCTGCCTATTACTGGAATGGCGCCGCTCCGGTGGCGCATGGAGTTAGGGACATCAGTTCGTCGGGACTCTATGTGGTCACTGAGGAGCGATGGTACCCAGGAACCCTGGTTCTGATGACATTGCAGAGGACCGACCATGGTGAGGAGTTGGCAGAGCGGTCAATCGCCGTGCAGTCGAGAGCCGTACGCTGGGGTCCCGACGGTGTTGGTTTGCAATTCATTCTCTCTGACGATAAGGACGCGCGCAGCGGGAAGCACGCGATACTGGACGCGGCCACCAGGGAAGAGTTCAATCTTTTTCTGACGCAGTTGAAATTGGAAGGGTAAGGCGCACCGGAGCGCCAAGGAAGTCGATGGGCAGGCTCGGTTGAAATGCGAAGGTAAGGCCGGCTTAGCCGTGAGGTGAAACGATGAAGATTGAGAATGGCCTGCGAAAGCTCGGCAATCTGTTTGGCCGGCGGGGTGAGGAAGGCTCGGCCCTGGTCGAGTTCGCACTGACGTTGCCGATGCTCTTTGGGCTTATCTATCTGTCGGCTAGTTTGACGCTGGGCATGTACAACCTGCAACAGCTCCAGAATGCGACGTCTAACACCGCGATGGCGGTGGGCAGCGATGTTAGCTTGTATCCGAACAACGACCCATGTGCTTATGCAGCGAGCACGATAACCAAGTCGCTGCCGACCTGGACTGCTGCGAATTTTTCTTACGCGCTTGTAGTCTCAGACAATAATGGCAACCAGACTCGATACCCCGCAAACGGTTATACAAAGGGTTCCTCGTTCAGTTGCGCTCTTGCCGCCGGCACAGTGGGGGCAAACTATCCGACGATCCTGACGGTGACATACAGCTATTCATGGCTTGGGATTCCCGCGATGCCGTTCTTCAATTCAGGCACCAACACTGCGGGGACTTTGGTGGCGAGCCAGCCAGCGATCCAGATGTGAAAGGAGGGATTCCTCAAATGAATCGGGTTATATCTCGACAATTACGCAGACTCATCAAAAGTGAGCAGGGCCAATCCCTCGTGATGGTCATGATCAGCGCTGGCGCGATTCTCACCATGGCGGTGAGCAGTGCGGAAGTTGGCCACGTTTACTACGCCTACCGCCAACTCGTCTCCTCCACCAACACAGCGACACTGGCCGGCGCGCAAGCCATGTCGGACGCGCTCCTTAATACCAGTTCCAGCGGAGCGTACACAGCGGCAGTGACCGCGGCGGTGAACCAATACAGCTCGATGGCCGGAAAACTGAACGCGAGTAGCTTTCTATCCGGCGCCGCGATTTCATCGCAGACTCTCTATTGTTCATCCACAATGTCGGCGGCGCCATTCTTCGTGCAGTGCCAGAATCCTCCGGGGAGCACCACAGGGTACAACGCCATTACGGTGACCCAGACGGCGACAGTGAATATGTGGTTTGCAGGCTTCATTGGTATTCCGTCGATGAAGCTGTCCGCCACCTCGAGCGCGGCGATGAAGGGTGGATCGGACATCCCCTATAACCTGGCCGTCATCATGGATACCACGAATTCAATGGCAACCACCATCCATAACGATAAGAATTGCACCACCTCGCAGATTGTTTGTGCCGTTCAGGGTCTCGAGGTCATGCTTGAAAGCATGGACCCATGTGCACAGAACACAACCTGTACTTCAAGCACGCCCTATGTGGACGATGTGGCCCTCTTCGTGTTCCCCGCGCCCAGCACTGCATACAACACCAATAACTACAACAAGGATTACTGTGGAACCGGAGTGAAGACCGTGCCATATAACTTCACCAACGTCACAACGGGAGCCAACCAGAATCTTGATATGGAATCCGCCGGCACCGATGCCGGCGAGTACGAGATCATTCCCTTCAACAACACATATAAGACCAGCGACGAGACATCCAGCCTGGCTGTTGCGTCGGCGTTGGCCGAGGCCGTGGCCTATAGCGGTACCGGCTGCTCAGGACTTTCGGCGCCGGGTGGCCAGGGAACGTATTACGCGCAGATCATCAACTATGCACAGGCACAACTGGTGACGCAGCAGACGAATAATCCGGGATCGAAGAACGTGATGATCATCCTGAGCGACGGCAATGCGACGGCGTGCAATGCGCAAACATCGACCGGCAACGATTGTTCCAACGGCAGCACCACCAGCCAGCTCATCGCGCAGAATTGTCCGGCGCTTACCTCGGCGGGTGCGTGCACTTCCGCTACCGCTACTACCGGCACCGTCAGTTGCCCGACAGGCGGCTGCATTGGCATTCCCTTAAATGGCACCGGAACAAGGACCACCAACCCTACGGGCTATCAGTCCCCCTCCTACCCTTCAGCGCTGGGCGAGTGCGGGCAGGCGGTTGCAGAGGCGCAATTGGCTACACAGAAGGGAACGATCGTCTACACGATCGGTTTCGGATCGGAAACCACGGGGTGTACGACGGATCAAACGTACACCACCACCTCGGGTTCCACGGATGGCGCAGAGGCATGGCCGAGCGGCCTGCATCCCAGGACGCCCTGCAACGCGATTGCTGCCATGGCTTCTAACACAAACACCTTTTATTCCGATGATTCGGGCGGGTGTCCTGCGCTTTCCAAGGCCAACCTGGACTTCACTAGCCTCGCGCAGATCTTCAAGGCGATCGTGAGCGGTCTGAGTACTCCGCGCATGATTCCCAACGGAACGACCTAGAGCATTTTCGCAAACGGCCAAGTTGAGTAAGGGTGTTTGAAGGGTATGGGCGCAAAAAGCCTCTACCCTTTTTTGCGAGATTGATTGCATGCCTTGGGAGCCAAGGCTGGTCGGCATGACTCGTTTTCCGAAACATTTTGTTGAATTTACCGTCTTCCGTCTGTTGATTACCCTAGTCACTTTCTTATAGCACGAAAGTGCAATTCTCCGATTACCATTACTCCAGGATCATTGCTTGAGCATCCCTAGTTTCCGGAACGGCCGCCGTGGCTTCTCAACTATTAAGCGGCGACACGATTCCAGAGACGGAAGCTGAATTCACCTTGAAAGCAAGATGATCGACTTCCCCAGCGACGCGGCAACGACCTTGAGAGTTTAACCAGCGGAAATTCATTTATCTGTACGGCGGAATTGGGGAACAGGAAATGAATGTTCGGCGGTGTTCAAGGCTTAGGCCGCGAGGTGGTGGCTCCCGGTATCGCAGGCCAGCGTGTCGGACTTGTTGCGCTGTTGCTCAAAGCGATCGCTGCGGGAGAGAAGGGAATTGAACCATGAGAATGAGACGATTCGTAAAGTTGTTGACGCGCCGCTTCGTGAAGAATCAACGGGGCCAGGCGCTGGTGTTCGTAATGATCACGGCATCCATGATAATGGCTCTCGCGGCAGCATCGATTGAGACGGGTCACGTCTACTACGCATATCAGAAGCTTGTGGCGTCGACCAATGCGTCGGTGATGGCCGGCGCGACAGCCATGCCTAACACGACCACGGCAAAAACAATGGTTGCTCAATATAGTTCGCAGTCAGGTAAGTTAAACGCGAATGCGATGTTGACGAACGATGTGGCCACTCCCGCATTCCTTTGCCTGAGCACCGTATCGAACTCGCTGAAGGTGCCGTGCCAAACCTCCACCGGCGGCACCGGCGGATATAACTCGCTGTCGGTCACGCAGACTGCGACGGTCCCCCTTTGGTTCGGCGGACTGGTTGGCATGAAACAGATGAACATGTCGTACACGGCCGAGGCGGCCATGGCGGGCGGGCAAAACTCGCCGTGGAATATTGCCGTCGTTGTCGACACGACATCGTCGATGAACGATTCGGATAATAACAGCATCCAATGCAACGGAACGCGAATCACCTGCGCGAAGCTTGGCGTACAGGCGTTGCTGAACGATTTGTACCCATGCGGATTAGGCCAAACCTGCACTGACCCCACAACCTATGTGGATAGCGTGAGCCTGTTCGTGTTCCCAGCGGTCACCACTTCAACAGCGCCCGATGATTACACTTGCCCCTCGCGCGGGACTGAGGCAAATCCTACAATCGTGGCGTACACATTTCCGGATCCGCCCAACAATACCACGCTGCCGACGGCAGACACCTACCAGGTCACTACCTTTGCGAACAACTACAAGACCAGCGATTCGGCAACCAGCCTGAACCAGGCAGCGCCCATCGTGATCGCGGCGGGCGACTCGGGACTCAGCAGCTGTCCCGGAATTTCCGCGCCAGGCGGGGAAGGAACCTATTACGCGCAGGCAATTTATGCGGCGCAAGCGGCGCTGGTGTACCAGCAATCGCAGCATCCGGGGTCGCAGAATGCCATCATTCTTCTGAGCGATGGTGATGCGACAGCATGCGCATCGAACGCCAACACGACAGCTGGCGCGTGCAGCACCAAGAGCCAGATTGTGGCGTCAGAAGGCATGTTAAACGGAACTGGAACTCATAGCACCAATCCGACGGGCTATCAGTCCTACGCTTACCCATCGGCCCTGGGAATGTGCGGTCAGGCAGTTCTGGCGGCGCAGACTGCGGCAAGTAATGGGACGACGATTTACACGATCGGATACGGCTCACCAACTTCAGGAGGGTGTCTATCCGATCACACCTACAGCGCGACGGTTTCAACACCCGGTGGAAGCTGGGGCCCCGGCAAACAACCTTGCGCAGCGATTGGGGCAATGGCGTCGGCGGCAACCAACTTCTACTCCGATGATGCCAACGGCTGCGAGGCGACGGCGCCGAGCAATCAGAACCTGACCCAGCTGACCGCGATCTTCCGCGCGATTGTAGACAATTTGGGTGAGCCGAGGCTGATCCCGCCCGGCACTACATAATATGCGGGCTTGACTTCTTGTAGAGAATCCGGTAACAACGTCTGAGAAAACCGGGTAACGACGCGACTCGAACGAAGGGAGTTCCCCCCGTGCGCATTTCTTGGACGATTGTATTGGCTTCGTGTGCTCTCTTGGTTTCCGGCTGCTCCGGAGTGCCGGGAACATCACCGACTCATACCACGGGCGGCTCCGTTCCTGGAGCGGCACTCAGCGGCCTGGTCCACGGCGGGCAGCAGCCCATAGTCGGGGCCCAGGTCTACCTCTATGCCGCCAATACCACCGGCGCCGGCGGTGCGTCCACGTCGCTGCTGGCCAGTGGCAACGGAACCGTCAAAGATGGCAGTGGCAATTACTATTACCCGACGGGATCCAATGGCACATTCAGCATCACCGGCGATTTCACCTGCCCGAGCTCGGGGTCGCAGGTGTACCTGTACGCGACGGGCGGAGATCCAGGGCTGGGAGATGGAACGAATTCGGCCATCGGGTTGATGGCAGCCCTCGGTACCTGTGGCTCGCTTTCGTCCGCGCCTTACGTGGTCATCAACGAGATTTCGACAATCAGTACAGCCTATGCGATCGCCGGTTTTGCCACCGATTCCACGCATGTGTCGAGTTCGAGCTCCCCGCTCGCGACGTCGACCGATGTGCCCAATGCATTCGCAACCGTAACCAATCTCGAATCTTTGGGTCGCGGCGTCGCACTGCCGACAACGCCCAACGGCAACGGAATAGTGCCGCAAGCAACGATCGACACGCTGGCCGACATTCTGGGAGCATGCGTGAACTCGGCAGGCCCGTCTTCGACGCCGTGCACCACGTTATTCGCCAACGCAACCAAGGGAAATTCGCAGCCCATCGAAACGGCGACGGCAGCGATCAATATTGCGCATAATCCAGGAGCGAATACGGCAACACTGTACGGACTACTGCCGACAGATCTGCCGTTCCAGCCAACGTTGCTGTTCCAGCCCAATGACTTCACGATTGCGATCACGTTCACCGGAGGCGGGCTGGACGGAACTGGACTGGCCCCGCTAGGAGTTGCTATCGACGCGGGGGGCAATGTCTGGGTGCCCAACTTCACTTCCAGCAGCTTGAGTGAGTTCAATTCAAATGGGATTCCGAAGACGGGCTCGCCCTTCATCGCAGCCGGGCTCGATAATCCGACCAGCGTCGCGATTGACCTTTACGGCAGCGCGTGGGTTGCAAACTACAACGGAAACGACCTCAGCGAATTCAATGCGCAGGGGCAGAAAATCTCCGGCCCTCCGGGATTCACCGGCGGCGGCCTCAATGAGCCTTATGGAGTCGCAATCGATAGCGTTGGCAATGCCTGGGCAGCCAACTTTGGCGGCAACAGCCTGAGCGAATTCGAGTCCAACGCATCGGGAGGCTTGGCTCTCTCAAGCAGCGCCGGATTTGGATCCGACGTGCTTGGCGAACCCGCTGGTATTGCGGCCGATATCAATGGCGACGTTTGGACAGCGAATTATGGTGAGGCCGGGTCCCCCATCGCAGAAGCGGTTCCCAGCGGCCTGCCCGGCCAGCCACCTACGGTGACTCTTTTCAAGGGGGGAGGCCTGAACTCTCCCTATGGCATCGCGATTGATGGATCTGGCAACGTATGGGCCGCGAACCGAGGCGGCGCCGGCAGTGTCAGCGAATTTTCGACGTCGGGGGTGACGCCGACTGCGATCAGCGGAACGAGTGGATTCAGCGGCGGGGGCCTTGACAATCCTTATGGCATCGCCATCGACGGCGCTGGCAACGTATGGGCTGCAAACAACGGCGGCGACAGCGACAGCATCAGCGAGATCAGTAACGGCGGAGTTGCGATCTCCGGCCCCAATGGATACGTGAACGTTGGAATGTTCTCGCCCTACGGAATCGCCGTCGATGGATCAGGTAACGTTTGGGTGGCGAGCGATGACAATGTCAGTCCGCTGACAGAGTTTGTGGGCGTGGCGACACCGGTGGTGACGCCAATTTCAGCCGGGACGACCTACCAGGAGCTTGGGACAAAGCCCTGATTCAGGGCCATCGCGTACCGCGCAGCGGGTCAGTTTGAGTTTGTCATGGGCACACCCGCCTTGCGGGCCGTCACTTGGCGCAAGCCCAAGTTTCAGAACGCGGCGAATTCCCGCATCGTGCCAGAAGTCGATTACTCGAACTGCTCCGGAATAATCAGAAGCACTTCAACCTTGGCAGACTGGCCTTGCTGCATCGCGGGGCGGAACTGCCATTTCTCGAGCGCGGCCAGAACGAACTGCGCCTGAGGAAACGACTGCGGAAAGACGATAGAAAGCGTTTCGAAATGGCCTGACTGATTTACGTATCCGTGAATCATGAGCGCGTCGGCGTCGATTGAACCCGGATCGAGGTTGGGACGCACGATGTTATAGGGCCACGGAGCTTCGAGCGTAGCGGGAGCGCCAGTCTGTGGCGCCTCTGCATTACGCGGAAGCGAATATTGCATCACCCAACTATGTGTCAGGCCCACCTTCAGGTAAACCGTGTACGCCATTCTGCCATTCCAAACGCCGGCAATTTCAGGATACTGGTCCTGAATTGAGTTTCCGACGACGAATACGCTGAAATGTCCTTCTTTCGGCAGAGATACGTTTGTCGTAGAAGACTGGGCGTTTTCAAGCCGGTCCGTTCCGTTTCCCGATGCAGACTCCGGCGCTTCCTGGCTGCCGTTCGGAGATGCGACGCCCGGTCCCGCGATCTTGAAAGCCAGACCTTGTCCGGGACCGGAGCTCTGATTGTGCAGATTGCCGCCAGGTCCCGGGCTTGTTCCACCTTGTCCCGGTTTCGCTGAGGAGCTGGGATTACCAGCCGATGCATCTTTGCCTTGCGCTCCGAGAACTCCCGGCGCCTTCACCACCACTGCCTCATTGACCGGCGGCAGGGTCGCAACTCCTTCTTTCATGCGCAGGTTCGACAAAGACAGAATCGATGCCGGCGTGGGCTGGGTTATGGATTTCGAGAACGTGACCGGTGGCATTTGTACTTGTTTCTGATTGTGTACGGCAATCGGTGAAGTGGTGCTTGGGGTGATGATCGGCTTCGACGTCGGATGAAAACTGGAGGCAACATTGACATCGGACAGTGTTAGTTCTTCATTGGGGCTTTCGACCGAAGGCTGGACGTCGGCAGCTGTGGGTTTCTGCGGCAATGGTGGAGCAACCTTCTTCACGATGACTTTGCTTGGCGCCCAGATGGCGACCTGAGGCACAGGAATCGGCATCGGCAGCGTAATGGGCTTCAGGACGTCAGGCTGGATGAGGGTCTGCGGTCCGGCCGGCGCTTTTGCCACATCGTTCAATGCCGGGACACTCTGCGCCGGTTTGCCTTCTGAAGGTTTGGCATGGGCTCCGGGGCTGGCAGCCGGATAAGGGATGCGCGGAGGAGCTACCCGGGCTTCGTCGGGCATGTCCAAATCGAGTTCGCGAACACGATAGTGGTCTGTAGAAAGCCTGGCAACTGGGGGCCTGTAGACAATGCCGAACAAGATTACACCGATGGCCACGACGTGAAGCACGGCCGAAGCCGCAATCGTCGTCGGGCGCGGGCCGGTGTCGGCGTGCTCGCTGAAGAGCGTAATCGTGAAAGCAGGCTTCTTCAAAGGTTGGGCTCCCCCTTTGAGATTGTCAGGACAAGTGATGACTTTCGGACCGCTCGCAGGGAAGATTTTCTCTGGGGACCGTCCCACTTTGGCACATGAAAACACGCGCGGATATAACACGGAAGATGCAAGCACGACCTCAGATTGCCGAGTAAAATCACGGTAAACTTAGCCAGGAACGGCACCCAAAAACAAGTGCGGCGCATAGCCGGATGGAACGGTTCCGGAAGCAGATGATTGCCTATTTCAGAATCGCTCATGGAGACGTTTTCCCCCATAGCACTTTTGGTACCTCATCGAAAGATCGCAGAGTTTCTAAAGTGTTTTTGGAGGCTTTCAAGGAATACACTGAAACCGCACTGCGAGCCGAACTCGATCAGTATGAACGGAGTGAGCGCGCCGTCACGGGCTTTTCTTGAAAAGGGAATCGATCTTAAAACGATTCCGAACGAGTCCGGGCCGATGAACTGAATGGCGAACTTGCCAACCGAAGTGAGTTGGGCAAGAAGAGAAGGATGGAGCTGGCGCAATCCGGCTTCAACGGGGTAAAGATGAATCGCAGACTCATGACGATATTCCTGGTCGCAGCGGTGATTGCCGGCGGCTGCTGCTGGCTGGTCTATCGCCTTGTGAGCAAGGGCATGTCGGCGGCCAAGCCGGTGGCGACCACTCAGGTAATCGCGGCGGCCAAGGACATTCCCCTGGGCGCGGTGCTGACCACGGCAGACTTGACCACAATGTCGCTGGGGGGTACGCCGCCCAAAGGCGCAATTCTCAAGCAGGAAGATGCAGTCGGCCGCGGCGTGATTACACAGATCTCCCAAGGCGAGCCGATTCTTGACAGCCAGCTTGCGGGTCTCGGTTCCGGCGGCGGATTGGCGCCGACGATTCCAAAGGGCATGCGGGCATGTGCAGTGAGAGTGGATGAAGTGGTGGGTGTCGCCGGGTTCGTGATTCCCGGTATGCGCGTGGATGTACTGGTTTCAGGGAATCCGCCCGACGCACCGCCGAACCAGGGTGTCGTAACGGAAACGATTCTGCAGAACATCCAGGTTCTTTCCGCGGGCACCGATATTCAGAGAGATGCTGAAGGCAAGCCGCAACAAGTGCAGGTGGTCAACCTGCTGGTGACGCCGGAGCAGGCTCAATTGCTGAGCTTGGCGGCCAACTCTTTGAAGATTCAGCTGGTATTGCGCAATCCGTTAGATACGCAGACGACCAAGGTTCCGGAGACCGCAATGAGCAACCTCTTCGGGAACCAGAATCCTCCGCCGACGCACGAGAGACGTGAACGGGGTCCTGATAAGCCGAAGGCGAAACCTTACGAAATGGTCATCATCAACGGCAACCACACGACCGACGAGAAATTTGGATCACCCGAGGGACAGCATTGAGAGCGAAGGCAGGGGTCACCATCGTATCTTTGAGCGCGCTGGCCTTGGCGTTGTTCGCCGTACAAGCCGAGCGGGCCTATAGCGCCCCGGCCCAAGCGGCGACGGCTTCCCAGCCACCGGCCGCAGATTCAAGTTCCACCTATCAGGACTCGACGAACGAACTCACGGTGACGGTAGGAAAATCCGTGCTTGTCGATTGTGCTCAGCCCATCCAGCGCGTTGCGATCGGGCTTGGCGATATTGCGGAAGCCAGCGCGATTAATCCGACCGAGATCATGGTCGACGGCAAAAGCGCGGGCGAAACCAGTTTGATCATCTGGGACATTCATGGCGGACGCCAGTTTTTCAACGTGACGGTGAGAGCGCCCGCAACTGTAACCGGCGATAGCCTCGATTCGATCCGGCGCGAGCTGAGGACGGAGCTGCCGGGGCAGGCGATCCGGGTAAGCTACAGCAACAACGCCATCTTTTTGCGCGGCACAGTCAACGATCTGGTCAGTTCAACGCGCGCGGTACAGATTGCGTCGTCGGCAGGGAAAGTGGTGAACCTGCTGGATGTGAATGTGCCAAAATCCGACTTGCAAATTCTGCTGAAGGTGCGTTTCGCGAGCGTGGACCGCAGCCGTGCGCGCCAACTGGGCATTAACCTGTTCAACTTGGGCCTGGGCGATGCCGTCGGTGGAGTGACCACCACGCAGTTCCAGCCGCCATCGATCACCGGCGGCGGCGGTGCATCCGGCACTGGAGTCAGCGGACCGGGCGGGAGCGCTGCGTTTTCAAATGAGTTCAACCTGCTGGCCTTTTTCCCCGGCCTGGGAGTGGGTGCAGACATCACTGCGCTGGAGACCAAGGGCATCGTTCAAATGCTGGCCGAGCCAAACCTGATGGCGACCAACGGCAAGGAAGCCAGTTTCCTGGCGGGCGGTGAGTTTCCCTATCCCGTTGCGCAAGGGTCGTCAGGCGGTTTGTCAACAGTGACGATTGAGTTCAAGGAGTATGGCGTCCGGCTGAATTTCATTCCCACAATCACGCCGCGCGGAACCATCAGGCTGCAAGTGGCGCCGGAAGTGAGCGCGCTGGACTACAGCAACGAGGTGGACATCTCGGGATTCAATGTTCCGGGAATCACTTCGCGTAAGGTGAATACCGAAGTGGAACTGGCGGACGGCGAGAGCTTTCTGATCGGCGGCCTGCTCGACAAGAGCACCAGCGATACCTTCGAGAAGATTCCGTTCCTGGGAGACATTCCGATCCTCGGCAAGTTATTCCAGTCAACGTTGAAGTCCAAAAACGACAACGAGCTGATCGTGATTGTGACGCCGGAGATCGTGTCGCCGCTGCCGGCAAATGCCGAGCTGCCTTCGCTGCATTATCCGGAACCGTTTATGCCGCCGAACTCGAATATTCCGATGCATCAGCCGGACGAGAAGACGGCGGCGAACACCCTGCCTCCAGCCCCGACATCGGTTCCAGTGGAAACGCTCGTCGAGAGCATGAAGCCGGAGAAGCCGTTGGTGATCGAGAGCGCGGCGGGCGGATTCGGTTCGTCTGGAGGGGGATTGGGCGGCGGCGCGAGCACCGGTGCGGGGTATGCACCGCCCCAGCAGTAAGGACTGAGCAGGGCGCAATCACCCAGAGGCCAGCGGATGAATCCGTTCGAAAGGTTCGCCAAGGGCGTGGTGGAGTTGATCTCTCCGCCCGCGCAGGCAGGACCGCAGGAGCCACTGCGAGTGACGAACATTACTCGCGGAACGGTACTAGCCACGCGGCTTGAGGCCGCTCACACAGGACCAAAACGCAGGAAAGGGTTGCTGGGCCGTGATGGCCTGGCGACCGGTGAAGGACTTTGGATCGCGCCCTGTGAATCGGTGCATACATTCTTCATGCGATTCCCCATCGATCTTGTTTACCTGGACCGCGAACAGCGAATTAAGAAAGCACGCAGCGCGGTAGGACCATGGCGCCTGTCGGCGTGCCTTTCGGCACACAGCATTCTGGAACTCCCCGCAGGAACCATCGTGAACACGCAAACCGAACGCGGAGATACGCTGGAGATCACAGAGAGCGAGCCCGTGGGCTCTTGTTCCGTGTCAAGTCCCTTCCCTCAAAATAATTCCGTCCACCTCTCCTAAGTCTTTTTCCTCTTATCTCTTATCTCTGATCTCCGTTTTTCCCAAGTTTGCCGATTATTAGCTCGCTTAGGCGCATACTGGTCTCAGAATTCCAAAACCAGCTTTCGTCGCGGCAGGCCATCCGCCAACATTGCTATTTTTAATCATGCAGGAGTTTTCTATGGCAGACACATCCGAACTCGACACCGGCAAAAAGGCGACCTCGCGCTGCATGTGCGCCTGGAACGATGCCTGTAAAAAGGAAATCGCCCGCCTTGGCAGCAACTCGAACCACGGCGCAAAAAATCAAAAAGCATTTTTTGCACGGGGGGTCCCCATCTCTCCGCGACGTGATTGCAAATAAACTACTTATCGAATCGCCGTCGACAAATTTCGACAAAATTCGTCGCTTTTATCGCGAAAACCGCTGAATCGCCCCGCGCCATTAGCTCTCCGTGGCCCGCATGCAGAACGGCCACCCCAGGAGGATGGCCGTCGTAAAGGACTGAAGCCCTCTTTTTTCCGGATCGCAAATTTACCGCGTTCCGGTCTTCTTCTGCTCGTCCTCCTTGTCCTGAGCCTTCTGCTCTCTGTTCTGAACATCTTTCTTGGGCGGGAACTGCTGAACGTTCTGCGGATTGTTTTGTCCGGGGTTGTTCTGTTCCGGGTTGGTCTGCGGACGCTTGGTCTGGTCGGGGTTGGTTTGCTCCGGATTCGGCTGACCTGTATGTACGTAGGGATCGTGCTTATCGGTTTGGCTCAACTTCTCCATCGAATTTCCTCCAATACGGTTGGATGCGAGTGGAGGGAAACGAGCAATCCGCGCGCAAGCGCCCGATGGTGCAGGGATTCCATGCGGTCAAAAACCGACAAATACCTATATCCGGTGCCCAAAGGCAATGGCAAGTCAGCGAGGAGTGCTATCGCCGCTCTGCGCCGAGTGAGAGGATGGGGCAATCCAGTTCGCGGTGGATTGAGGTGAAGAAAAACCACCGCAGATCTTTCCGTCGCCAAGCGACCTTAAGAAGACAGATTGAGGGGAGCGGATTTCCCGGTTCCCAGATGCGAGGGGCCGGGGGCACGCGCAGTGTCATCTTCAGGCGTGGATTGCGCGCTCCACTGCTTGAAGAGGGCGAAGACAGCGAGCGCGATGGTGAGGGCAGCGCAGGAGCGCGTCACGAAGGGGTGGGCGATGAAGATAGACGACGCGAAGCGCATCGAGAGCGACCATGCGAGAGCGGTTGAGAAAAAGGGTGCGGCCTGTTTGAAATCTCGAGAGCCTACCGCGGCGGCGAAGGCGCCGAAGGCGAAACCGGGGACAAGGTCGATGAGATAGTGCTCACCTGTGGAGAGCGTGGCGAGGCAGGTCAAGGCGAGAAACGCAAAGGCGACAGCCTTCCACAATTTACCCGGAGCGAGGAGAAGGAACACAAAAGCCGTGGCGACGTGCAGAGATGGAAAGGCATTGGGCATTCCGGCCAGACGGATGGCGACGGGATGGACGGATGGAGGATGGAGCCACTGCTTGCCGAAGGCGTAGATGGGTCCGCAGGCGGGGAAGATCGCATAGAGGAGCGGGCCGGTAATGAGCTCCGCGACGTAGGCGAGGACAACCGAGGCGCGCAGCTTGCGGTAGCTGGTGACGAGGAACCAGACAATCATCATGGGAACCATCAACTGGTAGGTGACCCAGAGCGGAACGCGCATGAAACCCTGCAGGGGGCGGGCGATGGTGGCCGCCTGGAGTCCGAGAGAGCGATCGACCAGCAAGAGGACCTGATCGAATTTCCAGGGGAACCGGCCGCCTTCAGTGGTCATGAAGAGGGTGAAAAGAACACCGTAGAAGAGATTGAGGACCAAGGCAAAGACCAGCATGGGGCGGGTTTTGTCTTTGGTGTCCTTCAGCATCCAGAGGACGGAGAGAAAAAGAGCGAGAATGCCCAGGGCCGGCGGACTGACGAGAATGTGAACGATGTGCATGAGCATCTCCGGCATTCCTCAGGGCTAAAGCCCAATCAATTTGATTGGCTTTATCGGCACCGACTGAAGTCGTGCCCCTTCAAAACGAGTTCAAACCAAATCATTCGCCGAAATTATGAAGCGGCGACCACCGGCACCGCGGCGTGAGGGAAAGAAGCGCGCGCAAAGAGATACCAGATGAGCCAGGCGGGCGCGACCCAAATATAGAGAGGGGAGTGAAGGCCAAAGGGAGAGACGATCTGGATTTCGATCAGGACATAGATGAGCGCGAGAAACGAGAGCATGGCTTTGGATGGATTGCGGGAAACGGCGTAGAGGACGGCGGGGAGAGCGACGGACTGATCGAAGATCCAACCGAAGGGAGCGACGAGCAGAGAGACAAGGATGAGCGGGCTGCCATGCTCGAGCCAATCCCATGAATGACGGCGCGGCCAGAAGTACGCGAGGGCCCAGACGCAGCCGAGGGCGGCGGGGATGAATGCGATCCATTCTGCGGAGGGATTGATGCGGTCGCGTAGGAGGTCGCCGAGACAGGGGGTGAACTCGCGCGTGATGACGGAGGTGCGCATGTAAAAGGAATACTGGCTCCAGGCCGCAGGGTCGATGAGGGAGGTGAGGAGCGCGCCCAGCGCGAAGGCGGCCAGGGCTCCGGCAAGGATGCGGTAGCTGCGGAAGACGACGATCCAGGCGAGGAGGATGAGGGCAAACGGAAGAAGCAGATGCGGCTTGAGGGTACAAAGCCAGAGCGCGGCGCCGGCAGCAAAGGGTCGCGATTTATGCAGGCGGAGAAAAAGGGCAAGGCCTGTGAGCACGAGGATGGAGGTCTGGCCGAGGATGACGCAGAAGAGTGCCGGAGGAAAACAGTAGCCGAGCCAAGCGAGTTGCGTCGCGGGGTGATTGCCGGAGCGGCCGAAGAGATTCCAGAGAATGCGCACGGAGACGATGAGGAGGGCCAGCATGATGAGCGACCACGGAAGAGCGGAAGCGATGGGCGAGAAGAAGCCGAGCGGATAAGCCAACGGCAGCGCCCAGGGGGTGTTGCGCATGTAGAAGGAGCCGGGTCCGCGGAAGCCGGCAGCGCGTTCGATGGCGCTGATGGAAGCGGGTTCATAGGGATTGCCGTGCTGGACGAGCTGGTGACCGGTGGCCCAGTAGACGATAAAGTCGCGGCGGGCGACGAGGGCGGGATTGAAGGACAAGATGCTGAGAAAGAGGAGGGTAAAGACGACGCCGAGCGCGCATGCAATGGCGATCGATAGTGCAGTCCAGTCGCGCTGGTTGGTCACGTATAGTTCACCTTTCTATGGCTGGGCGCGATGATTTAACGATGATCGAGCCTTGTCTACTATCGAGCCTTGTCCACTGGCTGACCATCGGTTTTGGCAAATAGCACGTATTGATTGTCCCCGGTACCCTCTTGCATCTCGACGCGCCAGCTTGGGGAGTGTTCGAGCGCAAAGGAAAGGGGAGTGTTGGCCTGAATCAGGGCGTGATCGACCGCGTACCGATCCATGAGTTTGGAGGAGTCTTGAAGATTCTGAATGGCGAGATAATCCTGCAGGACTCCGTGGTGCTCGAAAGTGTCATTCCGCGAATCGATGAAGGTGGGCTTGGAATTAAAGTCCATCCATCCGCCGAGTGAATGGTCATTGAAGGTTCGCCAGGAGGGCTGTATGAGCGCGATGGAATGGAAAGGATAGCGCTGAGACAAACCGCTCTGAAGCGCAGTCTGGGACGGAAGAATGAAGACGACGAAACACGCTACGCCGACGACGAAGAGGGCATTAAATGCGGGAATGGTTTTTTCGCTGGATGGGGGAAAGAAGCTTCGAGCGAGGTCGACGGCAAGCCATGGAGCCGTGATGATGCAGGCCATGAAGGCGAATCGTTGATGCTCGAAAGCGACGTACCAGGCGAAAAGGATAAAAGCCAATTCGTAGATTTTCCATTTGCGCCCGCGCACGCAGTTGGCGACGATCATCAGGCCGATGAAGACGGCAGCCGCCATGCCGGCGCTGGCTCCCAGATTCAACGGGTGCCACTCCTGGGTGATGGCGACAATCAATTTCTGATTGAGCATCATGTCGAAGGGATTCCAAACGAGCCGCCAGCCATAGGGATTGGCGAACAAAGCGGCAACGCTGGCCATGAAGACCAGTATGAGACGGTTGCGATCGGTGCGTGAAAAGGCATCCTGGGCGAAAACGCCCGCATTGAATGGGACCAATCCACAAAGGATGTAGAGCGCCAGTAATCCCAGGCCGATCACCCAACTGCCGTGGAGATTGATCCAAAGACAAAAGAGCGGCGGCAGCAGCCATAGAGGGCGCCATTTGCCGTTTTCCGCGGCATCGAGGATGAGCATCTCGGCGGACATGGCCAGGTAGGCGAACTGAATGGTGCGCGGCCCGGCATTTACGGCCATCAGAAAAAATCCCAAAACGGCCGTCCAGAAGGCAGCACCATTGTGGCGCGACTTCGAGGCGCTGCGGAAGTAAACGAACAATAGATTGGCGCTGAAGGCGATGAACGCGGCGAGATTGATGCCAACCAAGCCGAGGGAAGAGTAGCCGATCCAGTAAGGGACTTCAGAAAGCCATTCCGGATCGATCCAGCGCTGGCCGCGAACCGTAAATGAGTAGGGCTCGATTTGAATCGCGTGATGGGTGGAGAACATGACGCGAGCGTCGGCCAGATGCCACCAAATATCCGGATCGTTCAATAGCTCGGTTTTGGCGTTAATGGGTCCCACGAAGGCTGCTACGAGGCATACCAGAAGGGCCGCATTCAACATGTGCCGGCCGAAGAGGCGATGAAAAAGCGGGGAGATTTGCCATGGGGTTTCAGCGTGCGAAGCATTCGCGGCGAATGTTTCCCGATCCATGTGTGAGCAATCATATCACCGGTTCAGTTGCTGTTTTGGCGTGGGAATTCATGAGGTTACGGGTGCGGAATCGGATCGGTGACGGTTTCGCGCGTTTCGGAAATTCGCAATGAAATCCTGGCGGCCGGTGCGCTGCGTGAAAACTTTATGCGGACGTTTCGGGTACGGGCGCCTGCTCTTTTGCGGCTGTCGCCCGCGCAAAAAGATACCAAAGGAGCCAGGCGGGGAGCGTCCACAGATAGAGGGTGGAGGCAACCTTGATGGCGCAGAGGAGTTCGATATCGCAGGCCAGGATGAGCATGGCCAGGGCGGCGAGGAGTTTGCGCGAGCGAGTGGCGTAGGCGGCGTCGAGCAATGCCGGAATGGCCAAGCACTGGTCATAGAGCCAGGAATACGGTGCGGCGAGAAGCGAGACGAGGATGAGGGGGCTGGAGTTGGTGAGCCAGTCCCACCGCGCACGGCGACGCCAAAAGTAGATGAGGGCCCAGAGGCAGGCAAGGACGACGGGAAGGTATTGCAGCCAGACTGCGTGAGGGCGGACCCAGTGGCGGAGGGCGCCGGCGAGGCAGGGAATGAATTGGTTTTCGACGGAGGGCGAACGCATGAGGCCGGTGTAATCCCGCCAGGACGTCGGGTCGATGACGGTGGCGATGGCGGAAGTGAAGGCGAGGGCGGCGGCAAATCCGGCGAGGAGCTTCCAGGCACGCTCGAGGACGATCCAGAGGGCGAGGACGGCGGCGAACGGGAGGAACAGATGCGGCTTGAGGGCGGAAAGCCAGAGCACCGCACCGGCGTTGAAGGGATGGCAGCGATGGAAGCGGAGAAACAGGACCAGGCCGAGGAGGGCGAGGAGCGAGGTCTGGCCCATGGTGAGGCAGATGATGGCCGGGGTGAAAGCAAAACCGAGCCAGTGGATGCGGGTGGGAGGGGAGCCATGGAACTGATGAACGATGCGGATGGAGACGAGCAGGCAGGTGAGAAGGAGCAGAGTCCATAGGCAGCCCGCAACACGGAGGCTAAGGAGGCCCATGGGGTAGGCAAGGGGCAGGGCCCAGGGCGGGTTGCGCATGATGAGCACGGTTCGCGGATCAAGTCCCGCAGCGTGCTCGATGGACCAGATGGCGTCTCGGTCGTAGGGATTGTGGTGGTGAACGAGCTGGCGGCCGGTGGCCCAGTAGGAGAGGAAGTCGCGATTGGCAGCGAGCTTGCCTGCAATGGGGCCAGCCAAGATGTAGAGGATGGTGACGGCCAGTGTCAGCCCAGCGATGGTGGCGATTGCCACTTCAGCGAAGTCGCCACGAGGTTGTGCTGGAGGAGAATCCAGCTGGCTGGCCATGGTGGCTATTCTACGGCAGCCGCAGAGGTTGCGGATGAGGGCAGATTCATGAGGCTCCTCGCTTGGTTTGGAAGGCGGGAAGCAAGGGGGCTTTTATGAGCGAAGGGAAGACGGATTTGCCGGGTTTGAAGAGGAAATCGGCAGCAGAGGGCTGGCAACGCGAACCAGAGATGTAAACAGCAAGGGGCATTGTGGGAGCAGTTGTAAACGCGGGTAGACAGGTCCGATGGTCACCATTTGGGTAATCTCTCGTAAGGCATTGAATTTAAAACGATGGGTGATTTGACTGAGATTGGCACGCCAGATGCTATCTAGAGTGCGCCCGGCTGAGGCTGGGGATTTGTACCCTCGGAGAGAAAACAAATGAATAATCTATTTCTTTCACTGTATGTGAAATTGCAGACCCTGATGGCCCGTGAGGAAGGTCAGGATCTGGTCGAGTACGCCCTTCTTGTTGCCCTGATCGCACTGGTGTGCATCGGCGGCGTAGGCAAGGTGGCTACGGCGGTCAACTCTGTGTTCAGCAACATCAGCACCTCGTTGGCGTAGTCGACTCGGCAAGACCTTTCCAGAACCTCAGCCCCTTTGCAGGAAGGCGCGTAACGGCAAGGCGCCGAATGCGCCTTCCTGTGCAAGGATAACCGCTCGAACAGAGCACAGACCGGGCGAAAACGAACAATTGAAGAACGCGCCTTGTCCGTAAGGCCACGAAATCGTGGCAGCCCAATTCCCCCGGCACAGGCCGGAAGAACGCAAAGGAGATTAAGAGATGCGGGACTCACTTCTGAACCTGTACGTGAAATTCCAGGGCCTGAAGAACGGCGAGGAAGGTCAGGATCTGGTTGAATATGCGCTGCTGGTTGCCCTGATTGCACTCGTTTGCATCTCGGGCGTCGGCAACGTAGCCACGGCCGTGAACTCGGTCTTCAGCAACATCAGCACTTCGCTCGCATAGTCGGCGAGAGGCTGATCGATTCGAGAACCTCAGCATCTTCGTGGGAGGACTACGCTCCCGGCCGTGAGCCGGAGCGTGTTTCTCCCACAAAGCAAAAGGTTCGAGAGAAAGTAACAAGCAAGTGCTGGCTTGTTCCCAAAGCGTCATTCAACTCCCCGCCATCGAGTTTCCTACCCATGAACAGAGCGGGCGAAAACCCGCAAATGCAGGGATACCGCAGGCCGGTTGAACTAGAAATCACCGACATCGAGGATCCAAAAATGAACAATGCATTGTTGCGCATGCATGTAAAGCTGCAGGAGCTTGCAATCGGCGAGGGTGGGCAGGACCTGGTGGAGTACGGGCTGCTGGTTGCGCTGGTTGCGCTGGTTTGTATCTCCGGCATCAGTAAAGTGGCTGGGGGCGTAAATACAGCTTTCAGCAACATCAGCAACTCGCTCGCGTAGGAAGCGGCCAGGCCGAACATGGCTTGGCAGCGAAACAGCCCGGCGCCGGCGCACCGACAATTCAGCAGGTTGAGCGGGAGAGACACGCCTGGCAAATTCCTCCATTGCCGAGCGTGGCTCTCCCGTGTTTTTCTGTGCGCGAAGAGCCGTAATGGGGCCACTAAAATGAGGCGAGAGGCCAAGCATGGGGAGATGGCGCCGCGATGGATTGATCTGGGTACTCGTATGCGTTGCGATCTCGGTTCTGTGGGGAATTTCGATTGGGCGCGGCGGCAACGCCTGGATTGATTTTCGGGCAGTGTACGCAGGAAGCCGCTGCCTGATTCACGAGCAGAATCCATACAAGGTAAGCGACCTCGCTCTCGAATATAAGGCTGAGGACGGCCAACGCCCCCCGGACACTCCGTACAATCTGCAAGCGATCACACTCTATGTGAATGTTCCCACCACGTTCGTGATCGTGGCGCCATTCGCACTGCTTTCGTGGGGGCCCGCGCACGTGCTGTGGATGCTGGTCACTGGCTGCGCTTTCATTATGGCCATGGTGCTGATGTGGAGGGCCGGCGCAGAAAACGCCCCGCAGGTTTCGACGCTGTTGACATGCATGCTCGCGGTGAGTTGCGCATCGATCTTTGCCGCGGGCAATACAGCCGGAATCGTGGTGGGACTTTGCGGAATCGCGGTGTGGTGTTTTCTCGAGAATCGTTTTGTGCGGATGGGAGTTCTGTGCCTGGGGCTCAGCCTGGCGATCAAGCCTCATGACGTGGGGTGGGTGTGGCTCTATTTCGTATTGGCCGGCGGAGCCTATCGCAAACGTGCCCTGCAGAGCCTGGTCATCACGGCGGTCATCGGCCTGACAGCGGTGATATGGGTGGGGCGTGTTGCGCCGGGATGGATACACGATTGGAGCACGAATCTGGCAACGATTTCGGCGCGCGGAGGCATGAACGAGCCCGGGCCTCATTCGTTTTCGGGCCACTCTGTTTATACGGTTGTCGATCTGCAAGCGGCGGTCGCCATTTTCCGAGACGACCCGGGATTTTATAACGCTGTGAGCTACGCCTTCTGCGGGGCGCTTTTGCTGGTGTGGGCCATTTGGACTCTGCGAGCGCACGTTTCTGTCTCCAGCGCATGGCTGGCGCTTGCAGCAGCGGCAGCTTTTACATTGCTGATTACGTACCACCGGCCATGGGACGCCAAGCTGACGATGTTGTCGATTCCGCCGTGTTGCAAGCTTTGGACGGAGCGCGGAAGGGTGGGGAAGCTCGCATTTTTCATTACTGCGGCGGTTGTTCTGTTTGCGGGGGATATTGCGCTGTCGGTTTTCAAGGTGATCGCCAACTCCCTGCATGTAAGCGGAGATGGGTTCGGCGGGAAATTGCTCTCGCTCGTGCTTCTGCGGCCAGAGCCGATTGCGCTGGTGGCGATGGGGATTTTTTATTTGTGGGTTTATTTGAAAGCCGGCGCGGTCGGCGCGCAAGGCGCGGAGTCGGGCGCTTGATGATGAGTTGAGAGGTCTCGGTCTGCCATGGTGGTGCCTTCCGATTTAAGACCCAATCATTTCCTGTTGGGGACCGAATTCATGGTCACTACGATTGCTGTTGCGTTAGCTTTCGTGTGGCCGCAGCTTGGGGCGAACTTCTTCAAGCGCAGCGAGCGCTACTTTGGGCGGCTGGCAAAACGACGCGGCTTACCCGTCTACGCCGGTGTGAGCGTGATTGTGCTGCGGCTGGCTCTTCTGCCCTGGTTTCCCATACCGTTGCCGTTCGTGCCCGACGATTTCAGCTTTCTGCTGGCGGCCGACACATTTGCCCATGGCCGGCTCACAAATCCGACGCCCGCGATGTGGACTCATTTCGAGAGCATTCACATCACCATGCAGCCGACGTATCAATCGATGTATTTTCCGGGGCAGGGACTGCTGCTGGCAGTGGGACAGGTGCTCTGCGGGCAGCCATGGATCGCACTGCTGGCAATGGATGGGTTGATGTGCGCGGCGCTGGTGTGGATGCTCGAGGGGTGGCTGCCGCGAAAGTGGGCGCTGCTGGGCGGCGTGTTTGCGGTGCTTCGGTTAGGCCTGTTCAGTTTTTGGATCAACACCTACCATGGCGCCGCATTGCTGAGCGCGTTTGGCGGGGCGCTGGTGCTGGGCAGTCTGCCGCGGTTGATGAAGGCGGGACGATTTCGATACGGGTTGTCGATGAGCGTTGGAATTGCGATCCTGATCCTGACACGGCCGTATGAGGGAGTGCTGCTTTGCCTGCCGGTGTCGGTGGTTCTGGGGCACTGGATCTTGAAGGGAAAGAAGCGACCGGCCCCAGGAGTTTTGGCGCGTCGCGCAGTGGTTCCGCTGCTGCTGATCTGTGCGGCGCTGGCGTGGTTGGGGTATTACGACGCTAAGGCATTTGGAAACCCACTCACGCTTCCCTACACGATCGACCGGCAGACCTATGCGATCGCACCGTATTACATTTGGCAGCATCCGCACCCCGTGCCTGCCTACCGTCATGCGATGATCCGGAATTTCTATGAAGTAACAGAATTCCCGATGTATCCTCGCGTGCACTCTTTAAAGGGCTTTGCTTTCTGGACGGGGGTAAAGTGCGCGTTCAATGTGCTCTTTTTTACAGGGTTCGCCCTCATTCCTCCACTTTTCATGTTCCGCCGAGTCTTCCTCGATCGACGTATTCGCCTTCTTGTTGTTTGTGCGCTATTTCTGGCCGGAGGGATGGCGATCGAAATCTATCTCATTCCGTACTATCTGGCTCCCTTTACCGCAGTTTTTTACGGAATCGGGTTGCAAATGATGCGCCACCTTCGGGTATGGAAGTCTGGAAAAAGTCCCGCCGGTCTGGCTCTGGTGCGGCTCACGGTTATCGGCTGTTTGGCAATGGCAGTGGTTCGAGTGGCAGCCGTGCCCCTGCATTTGGAGCCGGCGGAGTGGGACCCCGGAAACTGGAACCTCGTCTGGTACGGGCCACAGCATTTTGGCAAAGAACGGGCCCAGATAGAAGCCGGGCTGGACAGACAGCCGGGGAAGCAGCTGGTGATCGTTCGATACGGAAACGACCATAATCCGCTGGACGAGTGGGTTTACAACAGGGCTGACATCGATGGTTCCAAAGTCGTATGGGCGAGGGAGATGGATGCCAAGGATAATTTAGAGTTGACCCAATACTACCGAGACCGGCGAGTTTGGCTGGCGGAGCCGGATGCGATTCCGGCGCGGATTGAGCCATACCAAGAAACTGGAACTGGCGAAGCGGGCGGCGCCGGGACCAAGTAACACCGGATGAGCGCGGAAACGAGTGGCGCGTGTATTTCGCGGAGTTGAAACCTTGATCAACGGAAAACGGATCGCGGTGGTGATGCCGGCGTACAACGCGGAGAAGACGTTGGAGCAGACGGTGCGCGAGCTGTCGGATGTGGTCGACATCAAGATTCTGGTGGATGACTCGAGCAAGGACAAAACTGCGGAGCTTTCGCGGGAGCTGGGAATTGCGACGTTTGTGCACGATGCGAACTACGGATACGGACGCAACCAGCAGACTTGCTATCGCGAGGCGTTGGCGGCTGGGGCGGACATTGTGGTGATGCTGCATCCCGATTACCAGTACACTCCGTCGCTGGTTCCAGCGATGGCAGGAATGATCGCCAGCGGCGTGTACGACATGGTGCTGGGGTCGCGGATTTTGGGCGGCGGTGCATTGAAGGGCGGAATGCCGCGCTACAAATACGTTTCCAATCGGCTGCTGACGGCTTTTCAGAATCTGTTTCTGGGGGTGAAGCTGTCGGAGTATCACACGGGTTTTCGAGCGTTCTCGCGGGAGTTGCTGGAGACACTGCCCCTGCTGGAAAACTCGGACGATTTTGTTTTCGACAATCAAATGATTGCGCAAGCGGCGATGTTTGGGTTTCGAATTGGCGAAATTTCGTGCCCCACGAAGTATTTTGAGGAGGCATCGTCAATCAACTTCAAACGCAGCGTGGAGTATGGGTTCGGGGTGGTGGCAACGACCTTCAGCTTTGTGGCGCAGAAGATTGGGCTGATGCACGCCGCACGTTTTGGCGCCTCGGGAAGAAAAGTAAGTAAGGAGTATTACTCGGAGATCAAGCAGAACCGGTGAAATTTGGAGGAGCCGCGGTGAAGTGTTCGGAGTGCATCGCCGGCCGATAAAGGCAATGTAACGGCAAGGCATTTGGAGCAGTTGTACGCGGGTAAGACGGGAAGGATAGAGGTTGTGGACCGATGACGCTTGTAGAGCAGAACCAGAATTCGGGTGCCCAGGCTGAGGGTCTTCAACTCGGCTTTTTCTCAGGGAAAAAGCCGCTCAGAGGGAGTGCCGTCGGATACAGCTATTCTGGTTCAGCTGTAGTGGACGATTCAGGGATTCAGTGTTCGCTCATGAGCCGCCCGCCAACGGAGCGGAGAAGCATTACTGTCATCTTTCCCGCTTACAACGAAGCAGCGAATATTCGGCGGGCGATCGAGCAATCGATGGAGGCGATGTATTCGCGCTTTGATAGCTTCGAGCTTCTCATTATTAATGACGGCAGCCGGGATGAAACAGGTTCGATCGCGGAAGAACTTGCCGCGCTCTACCCCGAGATCACGGTGCTGCATCATGGGCGGAATTTGGGGCTTGGAGAGGTTCTTTATCATGCGTTTCAGTGTGCAAAGGGCGATCTGGTTATCCAAAATGCAATGGATTACCCCCTGGACCTGCGCGATCTCGACATCTTGCTGCCCCTTCTGGATGACGCGGATGTCGTGGTAGCTGCTAGGAAGGCACATGCAGGTTATTCGCCCTATCGCAAACTCACGTCGAAGGTGAACCGCGGCCTGCTCCGCCTTCTTTTTGAGCCCAAGCTCTGCGACTACAACTACACCCAGCTCTATAAGAGAGTGGTGCTGGAAGCGGCGCGGCCCACTTCGCGCAGCACCGTCTTTATCGCCCCGGAGATCATTATTCGCGCCCACGAATTGGGTTTCCGGATCACGGAAGTGGAAGTCGATTATCATCCGCGCATTGCCGGGCAGGCGACTTCCGGCAATCCACGAGTGATTCTGCGGTCGCTCGGAGATATGTTCATCTTCTGGGCCAAGCGCTTCTTCACCGGGAATCGCTGCTCGAGGCCATGGTCAACCATTCGGGGCCGCAAGGCTGCGAGTGCGATCGCACGGTTGAACCACGAGTCGCGATGATGGCGATGGCACCGGTTGTGGAGACGGAAGCCACCAAAAGAGCACGCTTCGATGGACTGATTTGGTTTGTTCTGGGCAGCCTGATGTTTGTAATCCTAGGCTGCACCGTTGGACGGATCTCCGGTGCGTCGATGGCCGATTTCGGAAGCGTGTACTACGGCTCGCGGTGCTTGCTGCAGCATGCCGACCCCTACCAACAAAGCAACCTGGTGCGCACGTTTCAGGCCGACCAAGAGGTATATGCCACAGCCTCTGTAACCGTTCGCAACGTTGTGAAGATCTGTGTCAACCTGCCGACGATGCTGGCACTTGTCATCCCCTTTGCCCTGCTTCCATGGGGTCCGGCACACTTGCTTTGGATGGTATCGATCGCGACCAGCTTCATCCTGGCTGCCTATTTGATGTGGAGTATCGGGGCCAGAGATGCGCCAGTCGTGACCGGAGTCCTGATCGGCTTGTTTCTCTTTGAGAGCGAGATGCTGATCGAGATTGGCAATCCAGCGGGGATTGCGGTGAGCCTTTGCGTCATTGCAGTCTGGTGTTTTCTCAGGGATCGTTTTGTGCCGTTGGGCGTTGTATGCCTGGCGATCGGTCTGGTGTGCAAGCCGCACGTTGCGGGATTGGTATGGCTCTATTTTCTTTTGGCCGGTAGTCCCTATCGGAAACGCGCGTGGCAAACCCTGGGAGTTGCGGCCGTGGTTAGCTTGCCTGCGATTGTCTGGGCCTGGCACGTGGCTCCGCATTGGATAGCGGAGTTGCAGGCCAATCTGCATAGTGCCTCCGTGCATGGCAGTACCGACGATCCCGGGCCCGCCTCTCTTGTTCCGCAGTTCCACGGCGCGATCATGATCAGCCTGCAAACCGTCTTCAGCGTCTTCTGGGACAATCCGCGTTTTTACAATTTATTGACTTATCTGGTGTGCCTGCCACTTTTACTTATTTGGGCGATCACCACGGTGCGTAGGCGCTTCTCGCACGAGAGTGCGTGGTTGGGACTGGCTTCGATTGCCGCCCTTTCGATGCTGCCGCTCTATCACCGACTGCACGATACGAGCCTTTTGCTTCTGGCCTTTCCTGCCTTCGCAACACTCTGGCTGAAAGGAGGAAGAAAATCCTGGCTTGCGCTTCTTTTCACAGGCGCGGGAGCCATTTTTACCGGCGATTTCCCCGTGCAACTGCTGGCCGTCCAAAGTGCTCATCTGCGGGAGTACTCACATGGATTGCTCGGTCAGGTTCTTACGGTGCTGCTGGCCCGGCCAGTCCCGCTGGTGTTGCTTGCGATGGGTGTCTTCTACCTCTGGGTTTATGTGCGGCAGCCCGTCCCCGATGTGCGCGAAGGGTAAACCAGAGGAATCGCTTCGACTCGCTGCTTCGAACTCCGTCCGGAGGAAGGGTCGGCCATGCGGGCCGCATCTATCTCCATAGAGAGTCTGCGTTGAGGGCCAGTTCGCCGGATGATCCGCTGGAATAAGGCGGGACTATACTGACGGCGAGACCGGGCTCGCGTGCCCTCTTGAGCGCATTCAAGTGCTGCGCTGCTTTTAAAAAATGTCCCTCGGCTGGCATAGCTCCATTCTGAACCGATGCAGGTGGATCAATTTGAGCGGATTCCGGATGATCCAGATGCGATGTTTCCTTAGCATTCGGCGGATTGCAGCCGGCTTATTGCTTCCGAGCTGTGTCGCGATTGCCTGCGGCCAGCGATCGGGCAACGGTGCGAACGTTGCGGGCGCGCACGTTACGGTGACGGTGGTCGACGAAAACGACCGAGCGGTGCAGGGCGCCGAGGTGACGATTGCAGAGCCGGGAATGGAGCCAGCGCGACTGTGGACAGACTACGCGGGAAATTGCGGATTCACATTGCGACAACGCGAGCCCTACAGGATAAGCGTAGAGAAGTCCGGATTCTACAAAGCCGACCAGAGCGGTGTGGAAGCGAGCCAAAGCATCGTGAGGGTGGCGCTGGCGCATGAGCAGATGGTGCGCCAACAGGTGGATGTTGCGGCCTCGACGCCGGGCATTGATACACAACAAGTCTCCGACCAAATCACGATGAACACGCCGGAGATTGTGAACATTCCGTATCCAACTTCGCGTGACATTCGGAATTTGCTGCCCTTCAACCCCGGAGTGCTGCAGGATGAGACGGGACAGGTGCATGTGGCAGGCTCAGAGACTTGGGAAACGCTGGACACGATGGATGGGTTCGACATCCGGTCGCCGGTTGGCGGCTCGCTGAGCCTGAGGGTGAGCGCGGACGCGGTGCGTACGATCGACGCGCAGACGACGCGTTACCCGGTGGAATTCGGACGGGCGACGGGCGGCGTGATCGCGTTCTACACCGGGATGGGCGACAACAAATTCCGTTTCAATGTGACGGATTTCATTCCGTCGTTCCGGCAACTGAATGGAATCCGCTTCGACAAGTTTGTTCCGCGCTTTACGTTCAGCGGTCCGCTGAAGCGCGACCGCGCGTGGTGGTACGACGGCGTGGAGACGGAGTGGGACAACATCTACATTAGCGAGCTGCCAGCTAACGCCAACACCGACGAACTGGTGCGCGGCAGCAACCTGGTGAAGGCGCAGGCGAACCTGACTCAGGCGAACATCCTGACTGGCGGATTGCTCTATAACAACTACCATTCAGCGCACGACGGAATATCGTCACTCACGCCGCAGGAAAGCACGGTGAAGCGCAACACGATTGCGTGGATGCCAACCCTGCGTGATCAACAGAGTTTTGGCGGGGGAGCGCTGCTGGATCTTGGAATTGGGCTCGTGAGCATTCGCGACGGATATGAGCCGCATGGGAGCGCGCCTTACGAGTACACGCCGGAGCAGACGCAGGGCAGCTATTTTGAAAATCTGAGTGGGCGATCGCAGCGGCTGGAGGGGACTGCGGCCTTGTATCTGCCGCCGCGGCAGTGGATGGGGCGGCACGATGTGAAGGTCGGGCTGGATGCGGATCACATTGACTACGACCAGAGGCAGACGAGGGCGCCGGTGAGCTATTTGCGCGAAGGTTCGGTTCCCGGAAAGAACGATGGCACACTCGAACGCCTAAGCACGTTTGCGCCGGCACCGGCTTTTACGTTGCACAATGGCGAGATCGGCGCATATGTGCAGGACCGTTGGCAGCCGGGGAAGGGTTTGCTGGTTGAGCCGGGGCTGCGCTTTGACTGGGATGAAATTGTGCGAAGACCGGTGATTGCTCCGCGGCTGGCGATGGTGTGGGCGCTGCCGGGAGACAAGAATACAACAAAGGTTTCGGCTGGAATCGGGCTCTACTACGAGCATACGCAACTGGAGTACCTGGCGCAGACGTATGCGGGGATTCGCTACGACACATACTACGAGGCGGATGGATCGACGCTGACAGGGCCGGCCGAGGAGTCAGTGTTTGCAGTGAATGAAAGCTCGTTGCGTGCCCCGCACGCCTTGAATTGGAGCGTGGGCGTGGAGCGGAAGCTGCCGTGGCGGATTTTTGCCGGGGCGAACTTTATGGAGAAGCAGACGTCAGATGGATTCACGTTCGCATTGAGGCCGCCGGCGGCATTGACCGGACCGTATCTGCTGACCAACAACCGGCTCGATCGCTACAGCTCAGAAGAGTTCGATGTGCGAAAACAGTTTGGGAACGAATACACGATGTATGTGGCTTACACACATTCCTCGGCACGGACCAACGCGGCGCTCGATTACCTGCCTACGCCTTCGCCTCTGGGCACGCAACAAAGAGGGCCGCTCGAATGGGATGTACCGAACCGCGTGATCTCGTGGGGATGGCTGCCGGTGCCACTCAAAATGCTGAGGAAGCGCTGGGATTTCGTATATCTCCTGGATGAGCACACGGGGTTTCCGTTCACCGCTGTGAATGCCGAGCAGGAGGTGGTGGGCGCGGCGGGAGGACAACGCTTTCCGGATTTTGTTACCTTTTCTCCGGGCCTCGAGTGGAAGTTTCATTTTCGCGGACAGTATTGGGGACTGCGCGGGATCATGCAGAATGCGACGAATACGGGTGATCCGGCGGTAGTGAACAATGTCGTCGATTCGCCGGAGTTTGGAACCTTCAGCGAGTTGGAGGGGCGAGCGTTCACGGCAAGGATCAGGCTGATTGGGACGAAGTGAGAAAGGCAGGGGCCAGGGACTAGGGACTAGGGACTAGGGACTAGGAAATAGCGAAAGGCGTTCTATTCCAGGTGCCCAAGTGCGAGGCACCTGGCGCACCCGGCGATATGAGATATCAGGGACCGAAAACAACCGCAGATCCTTCGGCTTCGCTGCGCTCGGCCTCAGGATGACAGCGATGGAACGTGGGAATGCAGGTCCTTAGACTGCGTCCCGCCCAGGCGGTCTCGCTCTGGATGAGCGGATGAATGCAGGTCCTTCGACTCGGTCGCTACGCGCCCTGGCTCAGGATGACCGATCAACGAGAGGCGAGGCGCGCGGCGCTAGATGCCGACGCCGAATTCGCTGGCCTGTTGCGAGCCGGCGTTGGAATAAAAGTCGTAGGGAGTGCGCTTCTTGAAGCGGTAGCGGTTGCGCAACTCAGCGCCGACATAGATGCCGACGGCGGCAACGGCGATGCCGACGGAAAACCAGGTGACGACCTTCAAGGCAATGGAGCCGGTTTTTCCCTCTGCGGGTGATTCCGGAGCAAGCAATTCAGATTCAGGATCGGCGGACATCGAACTCTAGCCTCCCACGCTTTCATGATAGCTCAGGTGAGGTGCGGTTTGGGTGGGGAGCGGCGCGGAAAACACGGAAGTACCTCACGCAAAAGTGTTAATTTGGGCCAACCACACGGCTTTTTCTGTTTCGGGAAGAAAACTGGCGGTGAAGGAGTTGGCGGCCAACTGGCGGAGCTCGTCGCGGGTGAATCCCTGCTCGCTGTGCGCAAGGAGGAATTCGTTTTCGAGATCGGAGGCAAAAAAAGCGGGATCGTCAGAGTTGAGCGTAACGAGAAGGCCGCGATCGAAGTATTGACGCAGGGGATGGACGGCGAAAGAAGGACAGACGCCGGTGCGGACGTTGGAAGTGGGATTGAGCTCGAGGGGCGCGCTCCGCGCCTTTAGGTTTTGGAGGAGATCTTCGTCGCGAATGGCGGACAAGGCGTGGCCGACGCGCTCGGTGCCGATGGAGAGCGCCTCCCAGATGGCTTCGGGTCCGGTAGTTTCCCCGGCGTGGTTAGTGCGGCGGAGGCCGGCGGATTGGGCGCGCGCGTAGAGGTGGCGGAAAGGCTCGGAGCCGCAACGCCGCTCGTCTCCGCCGAGACCGATGCCGATGATGGAGGGATAGAATTCGCGCATCTCGGCCGCTTTGCGGAAGACGCGGTCGGCTTCCTCGACGGTAAAGTGGCGGACGGCGTCAAAAATCCAATAGAGGGAGAGGCCAAGCTCGAGGGCGGCGCGATTTCGGGCGCGCTCCAGAGCCTCAAAAATGGGCTCGAAGCAGCGCGGATCGAAGTTGCGCCACATATAGATGACGCCGACTGAGATGTAGACCTCGGCGTGAACGACTCCCTGGGCGGCGAGGCGCTGCATCATTCGCCAAGCGACAAGCTCGTAGTCTTCGGGGTCGCGGAGGCGGCGGGTGACGGCCTTGAAGGACTCGATGAATTCGGTGAAGTCGGAAAAGCGGTAGAGCGTTTCGGCGTCGTGGAGCGATAAAGGATAGGTGTCGTGGCGGGCGCTGAGCTCGACGAATGTAGCGGGCGCGATGGTGCCTTCGAGATGCAGGTGCAACTCGGCCTTGGGCAGGCGGCGGATGAAGTCCTGAATCGCAGTCACGGTTCTAGACTAGCGGAGTTAGCGGTGTTGGCGCTGCTAGGGGAGTGAGCGTATTGCTTACCCCGGTCTCAAAATCGAGACCGGGGGCACCCGCTTTTGGTGCTGGCGGAATTCGCAAAGACAATCGCAGATCCTTCGACTCCCCTTCACTGCGTTCAGGGTCGCTCAGGACGACAGATTGAGAGGAGTGCTATCCCACCCTGGGCGCAGGAACAAAGACGCGCCCAGGATGGGGCACCCGAAGATCACACACTATTGGAATTTGATCGTGGTGGCTTTGTTGTCGACAAATGTGATGGTCCACTTTTTTCCGGCTTGATTGTACGTGATGGTGCGAGTGCCTTCGCTGGCCGAGTCAACGTGCTGGTCCTGGCCGATGGACATGCGGGTTTGGAGCTCGTTCATGCCGGGAGTGACTTGATGCGCGTCGACGGCGGCCCAGACGTTTTTGGGCCAGTTGTCGTAAATGGAGTGCGGGTCGTCGTAATAGAAGAGCACGTCGGAGAAGTACTCTTCATGGCTGCCATCGATGGCGCCGACGACGGTGGCATACAGGTCAGGGCTGTGCGGAAGCGAGAAGATGGCAAAGGCCTGGCGGGTGCCGTGGGAGATGCCGTCGTCGATGTCGGCTGGCGGGGCGGCCTTGATGACTTTCTTGATGTCGAGTTGCTGAGCCGATGGGATTTTTCCCTGGTCTTTGGTGAAGTCGATATGACCGGATTTGTAGGCGAAGTAGGGCATGGTGTAGCCGTTCTTCATCCAGACGCTGGTGTTCTCGAGCTTGAGGACGTCGTCGAAGGAGGTGGGAAACTTCATGCGCACGATGGCGACATCGTCAGGTGTGAGGTTCTGATTTGGAGCGGTCTCGGGAAGGACGCCGGGATTGCGGCGATGCTCGAAAACAGAGAAGAGGTAGATGCCGCCGATGGCGAGGGAGACGAGGGTGATGAGGGCGGCTTTGTGCCAGGTTTTCACTGTGTTCAGTATGGCGCTAAGAACGCGGCTTGGCGAATTCGGAGCGGTGGCGGCTGTAGAGGAAATAAATGAAGAGGCCGATGACGAGCCAGATCATGAACCGGTACCAGGTGATGATGGGCAGGCCGGCCATGAGCAGGAAGCAGAAGATGACGCTGAGCGCAGGAATGATGGGACCGCCGGGGACGACGAATCCGCGGCGGCGGTGGGGATCGCGGTAGCGAAGGACGATGACGCCGATGGAGACGAGAACGAAGGCAAAGAGGGTTCCGATGTTGGAGAGGTCGGCGAGGGTGCCGATGTCGAAGAGTCCGGAAGGAATGGCGACGACGAAGCCGGCGACCCATGTGGAGAAGGCCGGGGTGCGGAAAAGCGGATGAACGTTTGAGAAGACACGCGGCAAGAGGCCATCGCGCGACATGGAGAACCAGACGCGCGATTGTCCGATCTGGTAGACGAGGATGGAGGAGATCATGCCCATGAGCGCGCCGAGCAAGACGATAAGGCGGATCCAATAGAGCGGATGGCCGCCGGGCAGGATCGAGAGTTTTTTCAGCGCGTTGACGACGGGTGCGGCGTCGCCGACCATGGACTGCCAAGGGACGAGGCCGGTTAGACAAACGGCGACGGCGACGTAGAGCACCGTGCAGACGACCAAGGTAGCGATAATGCCGATGGGCAGATCGCGCTGCGGATTGCGGCACTCTTCGGCGGCGGTGGAGACGGAATCGAATCCAATGTAAGTGAAGAAGATGATGGAGCCGCCAGTGAGGACCCCCGACCAGCCGTTGGGCATGAACGGATGCCAGTTGGAGGGATGGATGAAGCCGATGGCGGCAAAGACAAAGATCAGGATGGCGATGAGCTTGAAAGCGACCATCATGTTGTTGGTGGAGGCAGACTCGCGGATGCCGCGCACCAGGATGACGGTGAGGATGAGGACGATAAGGAACGCGGGAATATTGAATCCGAAGTGCCAGCCTGGGTTGTAGATATTGTTGCCGGCAAGATCCTGCAGGCCGTCGGGGAGATAGGCAGGCGAGATCCAGCGCGCGGACGGGTGGAGGCCGAACCAGTCGAGCAGGTCGACGACATGAGCGGCGAAGCCGACGCTGACGCTCATGTTGGAGCCGGCATACTCGAGGATCAGGTCCCAGCCGATGATCCATGCGATGAGCTCGCCGAGGGTGGCATAAGTGTAGGTATAGGCGGAGCCGGCGATAGGAATCATGGAAGCCAGCTCGGCGTAGCAGAGGCCGGTGAGCGCGCAGACGAAGGCCACCAGCACCATGGAGACGGCGATGGCGGGACCGGCACCGGGACGCCCGGCGAGCGCGGTATGCGTGATGACGTAATGGATCAGAGGCGTGTCGGCGATCGAGGCGTTGGGCAACTGCTCGCCGGAGATAGCCGTGCCGATGACGGTGAAGATGCCCGATCCGATGACCGCGCCGATGCCCAGCGCGGTGAGCGACCAGGGGCCGAGGGTCTTCTTCAGCGCGTGCTCGGGTTCCTCAGAGTCGCTGATCAGCTTGTCGATCGATTTTCGGGCAAAAAGCTGGCTGGGCATGAAAAGCAGCTCCTAGCGATTAGCTCCTAGCTTCTAGCTTTTCCTTGCGAGCCGGAGAACATTTCGTTGCAGCATGCAGGGCTAGAAGCTAGAGGCTAGAAGCTTGGAGCTGTTTTTAGCGCTTCGACTGGCCGCGGACCAACTTCTTGACTTTCTTCTTGAGCGAGCCGCGGGGAGCGGTGCGTTTGGCCTTGGGGGCGGCTTTTTTGCGCGCCGCGCGCTTGAGCTTTTTGCGCTCAGCCTTGTCTTTGATCTTTGTGGTGTCGGCCACGTTAACCTCTTTCCATCGAATGTGTTTGACTGGACCCGCAGCGCGGGTCATTCGTGATTCATGTTAACAGGCTGAGAAGCGCTGGAGAAGGCGCGACGCGCGCATTACGCCGCATTGTGAGGCGCATCCGGGAAGAAAAGCAATTGCAGCGTACAATGAAGACAGGGCCGATATCATTTCCGGCCTGCTCGGCTCCGGCTGACTACGGCGGTTCTCCAAATTCCTGTGCAGTTTCGGATGACTTGGGATGTGGCGTTTTCTTGATGAAAACGCCACTTAAGGGTCCCGGCTCCGCTCTACACCAATTTGGGAACCGCTTTTGAGCGCTTCTGACGAGCTTCGTACCTCCACGCAACAATCACCTTGTTCGGCGGGAGTCTCGTTATGCGTTCTGACCAAGTCCACCGCGCACTGGCGCGAGGAATGAACCGCTTTGAAGTTTGCCGCCTCGTTTCAAAAGGCGTGAGAGTCACGCACAAATCAGGCTCACGCTTTGAGGATTCCATCAATAACATCCTGCTCTACCTGGGAGACCACGAACTGCCCAAAGGCGGACTGCATCCTGCTGCGGAGAAGGAGAAGCCGGAGCTGGCGGCGTAAGGAAGGGTAGGGAAGAGAGAACAGAAAAAAGAAAAAAGAGAACACCCAAAACTTTAAGAGAAAGCAAAAGAGGGACGGCAGATTTGCCGTCCCTCTTGATTTTTTGATTCAGAACTTATTCTGGCTTCGAACTTTTTTGATTCCGAGCTTTTTCAGGTTCTGAAATTGTTTCCGAACGTTTACAGGCTCTTAGATGACCTGAACGTTCTCGGCCTGCCAGCCCTTGGGGCCCTTGGTCACGTCGAACTGGACCCTCTGGCCTTCCTGCAGGGACCGGAAACCGGTGGACTTGATGGCGGTGTGATGGACGAAGACGTCCTCACCGTTCTCACGGCTCAAAAACCCAAAACCTTTTGCGTCATTGAACCACTTGACTGTGCCTTGTTCCATTGTGTTGCTCCTCAAAAACCTGAATTACCGCTGAATACAATGTGGAGTGTTGCGTGCAGGCGGTAACCGGAACAGGCAAGAACTTCAAATCGAATTCTACGATTACATAGAGTGTAGCACGGTTGGTCAAGGGCGGGGAAATCATTTGGAAAACGCTTGAAATGAATGGCTTAAGGAGGCCTGCCAGTGGGCTCAGAGGCGGGGTACACTCGATGCCTCTTGAAGACGAGCGCGTGAGGGAGCATTCGAGAGGGCAGGGCGGCCGGAAGCGGAGGGCTGTTGCCGCCGATGGAGTGCGGGATGTATCTGGTGGACGATGCCATGGTGGCGGAACTAAAGCAGGGCCGAACCGAGGAGCCAGTTCGCTGAGAGCTAATGGCCGATGGCTGACGGCTGCTTTAGAATTCGAAAAAGAATCAGGAGAAAAAGCTTGGCGGTTCTGGCGGTGCAGCAGATCCGGCGCATGCGGGGCGGCGCACAGGGCCAGTTAATGCTGGGCGCGGACGGTCACGTGTACGTAGTGAAATTCCAGAACAACCCGCAGCACACGCGCGTGCTGGCTAACGAGTTGATGGCGTCGCGGCTGGCGGCCGTGGCGGGGCTCACGGTGCCCCAGACCGACCTGGTGGACGTGTCGCCCTGGTTGATCGAAAACACGCCGGAGCTGGAGATCGACCTGGGGCGGACGCGCGTGCGCTGCCAGCCGGGACTGCAATTCGGGTCGCGCTTCGCGGGCGGAACGATGCCCGGCCAAGTGGTGGACTTTTTGGCCGCGGAGCAACTGGCGGAGCTCAGGAACCTGGGCGAATTTGCCGGCATCCTGGCGCTGGACAAGTGGACGGGGAACGCCAATGGGCGCCAGGCGGTGTTCGCGCGCAAACAGCGGGAACGGCGGTACAAAGCGGTCTTCATCGACTTTGGTTACTGCTTTCACGCCGGCGAGTGGAGGTTTGAGGATGCTCCGCTGCGTGGCGTCTATTACCGCAACGATGTCTATCAGGAGATCCGAGGATGGGAATCCTTTGAACCGTGGCTGACGCGCCTGGAGACCATGCCGGCAGAGACAGTGTGGGAGGTGGCGAACGCGGTGCCGCCCGAATGGTACGGCGGCGACCAGGCGGAGATGGAGGCGCTGGTTGAGAAGCTGCTGAAGCGTCAAAGCCGGATCCGGGAACTGGTGGAGGGGTTCGGGAAATCGGATCGGAAGCCATTTCCGAAATGGGGGAAGGTGGAGAAAGAGGAGGGGGACGACGAGTGGAGGTCGGCGAGGTGGGGTACGATGAGGGTGAATTGAGGAAGACTGCCGTCAGCCCTCAGCTTTCAGCTTGTTCGTGCTCGGATGAGGGCAGAGGATTTTTGAGAAATCTCTGGGACTTAAAACGGCATTCTCGGAGTGCGTAGAGAACGGCGAGCGAATCGCTAAGAGCTAAGGGCAGAAAGCTGAGGCCTGAAAAATGATGGGCGGAATCGGGCGACGTGCGTGCGAATTTCGGCTGCTCCGGTATGTGCCGGACGCGGTGCGGAACGAATGTGTGCACATCGGCGTGATCCTGCGCGAGTCCGGGACGGTGGATGATTCCGGAAAAGCCGGACAAGCAAAAGCGTCGCCGGAAAAAATCGGGCGTGGGCAAGGCGGATCAGGGCAAGGCGGATCAGAACAAAGCGGATCTGGGCACGGCGATTCCGGACATGGAGGATCGGAACACATCGAGGTCTGTTTTACCCGTGACTGGCGGAGAGTGCGTTGCCTCGACCCCGATGCCGACACGGCGCTGCTGGAAAGCATGGAAGGCGAATTGAGGCGGAGGCTTCAGGAGGGCGAATCGGGAGGGCGGTTGATGCGGATTCTCGAGGAGTCGCTCTCCTTGAACGTGCAGATGACCGAGCCGAAAGCGTATCTGGCCGAAAGCATGCCCGCGGGCATGGAAGAACTGATGAAGCTCTATGTGGAGAATCCGCCGCGGGAGCGAACGGCGAGACTGAGCGGTCGCGCAGCGATTCAGTCGCGGATGCGGGCGGAGTTCGAACATGCCGGGGTGTGGGATTTGTTGAGAAAACGGATTGCCGCGTCGGAGTATACGCGGCCCGGCGATCCGCTACGCATCGACGTGGGGTACCGGCCCAACGGGATCGTGCGCATGTTTCATGCGGTGAGCTTCGACCCCGGTCTGGAGATGGCCAAGGTGCTGGCATTTTCAGCGGCGGCGCTGCGTTCCGGGGTGGAGCGCGTGGAGAAGGCGGAGCTGGAGTTGACGGCGGTGATCGAGCCGGCGGCGCGGGTGGGGGCGACCAACGAGGAGCCGGAGCGGCTTGAGCTTTACCGGTTCGGCGTGGAGACCATGGAAGAGCATCGAATACGCGTGCTGACCACCTCGGACATGGCCCGCGTGGCGGAGACGGCCCGACGCGAACTGCGCGTGTGAGGAGAACAGAGGACGCGCGCCCAGATTCTTAGCGCAGATAAGCGCTTTTTGCCCTCTCGGGCTAGCGATTGCGGATTGAGAAGGATTCGGCATTTTCTGACCCCAGGAAATTCTCGTCAAGAGGGGACGGGAGAAAAAATGCCCGCAGACGGAGCAGAAATCGAGGGGAAATACACGACTCATCGCGTCTGTTTTGTTTGACATGGAAGACTTCTCTCCGCGTTCAAAAATTTCTGAAAATATTTTTTTGAAGTTTGCCGATCATTTCTATGCTTTGCGGTACGATGAAATCGTTGGTGAGTTTGAGGGGTACGGCAGGCGGAACTGAAGAGCGATTGAAGCAGGATCGGGTCGGTGTTTAGGCCCGGGGCTGCGAACTGAATTTTCGAAAGAACGATGGTTGAGAAAAGGCATGGCCCATGGGTCATGCCTTTTGTTTTTTCCAGCGGTTCCACGATCTCAGAGCTCGCGCCGTGGTTGTCGAGGGCGATTTTTTCTCGAAGAAAAAGCCGCCTGGCGCAGACGGGTGCGGTTGGAGCAATGGCCGAACCGCTGTAAAGGAAGGTGCTTGTGAAGGTAGGCGAACAGTTGCGGGAGATGTGGCGGCAGGCGCGGCACGGCATGCAGGGCGGCGATGGCAGTGGGGCGCGGGCGGTGGAACTCGAGGCCGAGGCGGGGCGGAAGACGCTGGCGTTGCCGTCGATTTTGAGTCCGGTGCAGTTGGCGGGCAGGCACCTGCCCAAGCCCACGCCGATGAACCTGCGCCGGTTTGCGGAGACGCCGGTGGTGCGCCGGGCGATCAACGTAATCAAGGATCGCATTGCCGCGATGGACTGGCAGGTGCGGGTGCGGCGCGGCGTGAGGCCCGAAGACATGGCTTTTGCAGAGTCCAAATTGCGGGCGCTGCGGCTCATGCTGGAGGAACCGAATCCGGCCGACAGTTTTCGTACGTTGATGGAGCAGGTGATCGAAGACGCTCTAACCGGCGGATTCGGAGCCATCGAGATGGAGCCGACCGGCGACTCGGCGCGGCCGGCAATGCTGTGGCCAGTGGATGGTGCTTCGATCCGCATCAACGCCAAGTGGGATGGGAGCGAGGAAACGCCGCGCTATGCGCAGGCTGTGGCGGGACAAGCGGAATCGGCCGCGGTGGAGCTGCTGGACCGGCAACTGATGTACATCCGGACGAATCCGCGCAGCTTTACGCCCTTCGGGCTGGGGCCTCTGGAGGTGGCGTTCGAGACGGTCAACCAGTTCCTGAGCGCGCACCGCTTCGCGGGGAAACTGGCGGCAAACTCGGTGGCGCAATATGCGCTGTGGCTGAACGAAGCGACGCCGGCGCAACACGATCGGCTGATTCGCTGGTGGCAGGACGAGATTGAAGGCACGGGACGCGTGCCGCTGATTTCGACGGAACAGAAGCCGGAGGTGTTGCGTTTCGCTCAGGGCACGGACGCGGATTTGCGTCTGCAGTGGCAGGAGTTCTTGATCCGGATGGTGGCGAACGCGTTTGGGCTGCCGCCGCTGATGCTGGGCCTGGAAGCAGACGTCAACCAGTCGACGGCCTCGGAGATGGCCGATGAAGCATTTCGCGGAGCGATCTCGCCGCTGGCCATGCTGCTGGCGGGACACATTACGCGGGACCTCTTCGCCAAGTGTATCGGCTGGCGGGAGTTTGAGTTTGCGTTTAACGAGTTGAGCGCGCGGGACGAGGAGACGGAGCTGCAGGTGCAGGTGCAACTGCTGCAGGCTGGCGTGCTGACCATCGACGAGGTAAGGGCGATGCGCGGGCTATCGCCGTTGAAAACAGGTCCCAGGGATCAGGTGTCAGGGGGCAGTTGAGGTGCAGAGCCGGAGCTGTGAAATCTGGAACCTGAAACCTAGCGCGTGGAGCGAGACGATGCGAATGGAAGCAATGGCAGTGAAGATTCCTCATGTGGACAATCACCCCAACCGGGTGCCGTTTGAGGGGGTGTTGACGGTAGTGAACGCGGCCAGCGATAAGGCGCCGGCGGGAGCGCGCGGGCATCGTGTGGTGCTGACGCGCGAGGCGGCGGAGAGAGCGCTGCCTTCGCTGGTGGGGATGGCCGTGGATTATCGGCCGGGATGGGACGGGCACGATGCGCGGCGCAAGATCGGTTTGTTGACCGAAGCCGATGTGATCGGGCAGCGGCTGGTAGTGCGAGGGTACTTGTACGCGCGCGATTTTCCGGAGGTGACCCAAGCCATCGCCGCGCACGCGCCGGAGAAGCTGGGCATGAGCTACGAGCTGGCCGATGCACGCGTGGAGGATATGAGGGCTGAGATCTGGAAGCTGACCCGCGTGACCTTTACCGGGGCGGCGATTCTGCTTCGGGACAAGGCGGCTTACCGGGCGACAAGCTTCAGGATGGCGAGTTAGCAACGCAGCGAGTTAGCGAGTCAGCGAGGTAGCGAAAGGCAGCGGAGTAAGTTGGCTAGCAAAGTTAGTAAGTCAGTGAGTTAGCGGCTGAGGCTCCTACCCTAGCGGCAAAGAACAAGGGCGCCGCAGGGCCGGGTACCCAATGTTAAGAAAAGTGAGTGAGAAAAGAGGCTCCGGAAACGGGGCCTTTTTTTGTTGAAGCGGAAAGCGATTGTTGGAGCGCAATTTCAGGGAAACAGGAAAGGAAGGATATGGAGCAAGGAGAGAGAAGCGGAGAGAAAAACATGGTGGAGCGGCTGGAGGCCGCGGCCGCAGCGCTGGAAAGGGCGCTGAGCCTGCTGGAAGATCGCGTCGCCGCGGCGACCGAGCTTTCCGGCGAGGTGGAGCGGATCTCAGCGACCGTGGAACAGAGCCGGCGTGAAACGGAGCTGGCTGAAAAGCTGGCCGCAGTGGAACGGGAACTGGCCGAGGTCAAGGCGGCCTCAGCGCAAAACGTGCTGACTCCGCTGCGCCGCACCATGCCCGCCGCCACAGCCGAGATGCTGGCCAAGCATGGCATCGGCGAGGGCCCGGTAGACGTTAAGGCACTCGATGCAGCGCTGTCGGGGCTGAGCCTGGAACAGCGCATCGCGGTGAAGACGCAACTGCTGCGGGCAGGGGCGATCGCGTAAGAGCAGGGGTCAGGTTTCAGGGGTCAGGGATCAGATTGACGATCCATGCAAATGACCGCTGAACCCTGACACCTAAAACCTGAAATCTGAAATTGGCCCCTTGGAGGGGGCGGAGAAAATTATGAACGCAACCTTTGCAGACATTCACGCGGCAGCAGACTACATCGGGCCGGGCGCTGTCGAAGTTCCGCTATATCAAACGGAGATCCTCGACATTTGCCGGCGGTCGAGCGCCTTCGGGCAGCGCATCAAGCAGGTACCGGCGACGGGTCATCCTTCGCGCTTCTTTGAAGAGACGGCGATCCCCAATCCGGGCACGGCGGGCTTTGTGAATCCGCGCAGCATCAACCCCACAGTGGTGAGCCCGACTCGGATCGAGCTGAGCGTTCCGCTGAAGGCGATTGTGGCGCAGATCAATTACAACCTGTTCGACATCGAACTGGGCGACCAGCAGAAGCAGTTCGCATATCTGCAAGCCAAGGATCTTGTGGATACGGTGAGCGGCGTGATGGTGGCGCACGATGTAGCGCTGTGGAACGGCAACGACACCAGCTTGAGCGCACCGACGACCACGCAATACATGGGTTGCGCGGCGCAGATCGCGGCGGGTGGAAACTCGGTGACAGTGACCACGTCGATGAAGATCGTGGACACGATGAAGACCACGGTGGCACAGATGGTGGCCAACAACGGCTATCATGTGCGGCCGACCGCGATCTACGCCAACCCGGTGCTGCTGGACCTGATCGACCAGGAGATGAAGTCGGAGTACAACGTGGTTCTGAATTCCGACCAGATTACCGGCGGATTCCGCGTGAAGATGCTTTCGACGCAGGCCGGAGATCTGCCCTTGATTCCCGATTGGAGTTTGTCCTACACGGGCACGCCGGGATCGGGCACCGCGGTGCTTCCGGCCTACATCGTGACCGAAGATCTGATTGAGTATCACTGGCTGGGCGATCCCACGCCACGTGTATTCCAGCTTGGACTGCCGAGCTCGCTGGCCCATCAGTATGTTGCGGTCAAGTTCGGCGCTCCGGTGGTAAAGGGCGCGAACTTCGCTCACTATCAGGTGCTGGTGGATCGGTAGATAAAGCAGGGATCAGGTTTCAGGGATCAGGGATCAGTGTGCGGGCTCTTATATCCGGCACACCCTGGCACCTGAATCCTGACACCTGAACCCTGAGGAGATTTCTATGGCATATCTTGAGCCAGCGGATTACCCGAATTACGGATTGCCGGCTGGAACGACAGCAGACTGGATCACGGCGGCGACAGCGCTTATCAATAGTTACTGCAGGCGTCCTGACCTGAATGTCATTCAGTACACGGAACGCCTGCGCGTAACAGCGGGAACGCAGACGGTGCTGCTGACGTATTTGCCGCTTGCGCCGCTGGCGCCGGCGACCACGCCGATGGTGAGCCTGGAGGGCCGGTATGCAAGGCCCAGGCGCGGGGAGATTCCGCAGGAGCCTCTCGTGGAGGTCGCGTGTGCGTTCGCGCTGCCAGGACAGTGGACAACGATCGATCCTGCGCTCGTGGACTTTGACCAGAATACCGGGGAGCTGACCTTGCCTTGGAACGTGCTGGGTTTGCCGTTCAACGAAGTGCAGGCAACCTACACGGCGGGCTTGACGATCATTGGTGACGATGTGAAGTCGGCGTGTGCGCAGATTGTGCGCAATGCCCAGGCCACTCCGTCACTGAACACCAGCATGAGCAGGGTCGACACCATGCAGATGAAATATTTTTCAAGTTCGCTGATCGACGAGACGGTGAAGGCCTGGCTGAATCCGTACGTTGCGAACAGGCTGGGGTGAGAAATGACCGATACAGCCTCACGAAACCCGAGGGGAGCGCCGCAGATGCTGGCCGACGCATTGCTGCGCAGCGCGGCTGGAACCACGGCGCTACTGCGGGTAACAGGCACGAACACGGGTACAAGCCAATCCGAGGTGGGGCTGGTGGCAACGACTTTCGCCGATGTACCGGTGAGCCCTGCACTGATGCGCAAGCTCAGGCCGACTTGGCAGGAAGGCGGGGAGTCCAAGTGGGAATTGCTGGTGTCGGCCACGAGTGTGGAGCAGCAGGTGAACACGCTCGACTTGCCGTCGGCACAGGCGCTCTTCTCGATGACCCTGGCGGTAACCGTAGCCGGCCAGGACTATCTGATCGAGTCGGTCGCTTCGAATGAGGCGTTCGGCCAGGTGTATCTCTACCGGTTGCTCTTGCTCGAGGCGCAACAGCAGGCGGTGTGAAAAAACAGGCAACAGGGAATAGGGACATCCAATGCAGAATGCGAAAGATTCCTTTTATATGGCGCTGCGCACGCGGCTGAGTGCGGCCAATCCCGAGCGGACAATTCTGGTGCGCGGCTCGGTGCGGCCAGGAATTCTGGTGGAGGAAGCGGAAGCGCCATTCAGCCAGTTCCCTAACGACGTGTTTGTGTTGCGCTGGCTTGGGCTGGCTGTCGACATGGACCTGGCATCGACGATGACGGGCGAGCAATGCGAAATCGTCTATCAGACCTGCGGAACACAGAGCTTCGGCGGATTGGATCGCGGCCGAACCTTGAGCGCGATGGACGAGGAATTGATGGCCATGGTTCAGCCGTTCTATACAGCGAAGCTGAATTACGCGACCACGCCGCCGCTGGCCATGCAGACGCAGGTCTTTTGGGATGAGCCGGTGTTTTCGCCAATTGTGACGCAACGCGACCGGCTCAGCCGCAGCGCGACGATATTGGTTTACAGCTATCAGGAGCAGGGGGAGTAAATGACCGCGACATGGTTTTCCGATCCGGCGCCGGTGACGCGAAGGGTGCGGGCTTTCTTCGCGCCTGTGAACCGCGTGGCGCAGACGCCCGTGCTCTTCGATCCATCGGAGCAGGGTGGGTTCAGTTTGGATGCGCCGCCGGCGCCATGGCTGAGCCTGGGATGGATTCAGGATTTTGTGCGCAAAACGGCGAGTAAGTCGACGCCGCTCATGACCGGCATTCCCGCTGCCGTGCTGGAACAGGTGCGCGAGAGCCTGGACGCAGAAGTAAGTTTTCAATTCCTCAGCTGGACGAAGCTGACCATGGGGCTGGCGACCGGTTCGCAACATATGAACATCCTGGCGCCCGCGATGGGCGCGGCTGCTGCAGCGGACGGAGCACAGGCTGTGCCCGCGGTGACACCTCAGACCGGCTCGACGAGCACATCGATTGTGTTGGCGCCCGCAGACGCGGCTAAGTTCATGCCGGGTGCGATTGTCGCCGCCGATGTGGATTACACAGGGCAGACCGGCTATGTGGGAACGCCGGTCGCCGGCGCATATGTGCGGCAAGCGCTCACCGATGTGGATTATGTACGGCGCGTAACCTACAACGTCGCGTTGATTTCGCAAGTGAGCGCGACTGGGTTGATGCTAGCCGAGCCACTGCCCGGCGGAGCGCCCGCGGCGGGTGCGAAGGTGCAGGCGGTGATGGGATTTGTGGATCGAGAAGGCGGAAGCTTCTATCAGGAGTGGTCGGCGCTGTTTGTGATGGAGGGCAGCCAGGGAGAGAGGATTTTCTTTCACTACCCAAGACTGCAGGCGATGGCAGGGGCAGAGGAATCGCTTACACCGCTCCATCAAAAAAATCAGGGCGGACATTCGCGGATTCTGCTCAAGGGGCAGTTCCGGGCGCTGCCGGTGACGGACCCGCTCGACGGGGAGCGAGTGGTATGTTACCGGAGCTTTGTGCCGGCGGCGAAGGCGCTGGCATAACACAGCACAAAGACTCGAGTCAGGCAGGCTGCCGAACCGAAATACAACTTACTCGACGCAAAGCAAGTTACCAGGCAGAGAGGTGCAATGAACATCACGATCCAAGGGCGAGATTACACGGCTGCATTCGATGCTGTGCGCCCACTGACTATCGAGCGCAAGCTGAATGAGCCATCTGTGTGCGAGTTATGCATTAGCTTACCTGCAAGCGGAGGACTTGTAGCACCAGCGCGATTTCAATCCATTGCGATAACAAGCGATGACGGGACAACTTACTTCACGGGCTATATCGCAGCGAGTCCTCTTCCGGAGTATGCGGGAATGGGTGTTGAAGGTCCGCGTTATCGGCTTGCCATTCAGGCCATGAGCGATGAAATCCTGCTGGACCAGATGTTAATGCCGCCGAGCGCGGGCATGGCCGAGGGCAACGCGGGAACGCTGCTCGATTTACTGGTCGCTCATACCGGATCGACATCGCTCGCTGCGCGGACGCTCTCGCCGAACCTGATGGTGGGAGGATTCAAGCCGGAGCCGGGGGCGAACTGGAGCAAAAGCGTAGGACAAGCAGCAAACATGGCGCGGGCCGGGTATCGCGCGTTGAACGGCGCGGTTACGCTTTCATCCGTGCAATCGACAGTGCACCCGCTTAACGAAACCGACGGCAGCCTGAACCTGGGAAACCTGGCTTTCATGTCGAGCGTGAAGCGTGCTCTGGCTAACGATGTGACGGTCTGCGGCGAAAATGAGCCTGCGGCATTTGTTACGGAATATTTTGTGGGCGATGGAGTGACGACGGAATTCAATCTGGCTGCCGACCCGTATTTCCCTGCCGCTTCACAGTCGACAATCATCAGCGAACTGTTCAATGAGTCCCAAATCGATGAGACCGTGTGGGGCGACGCCGGGGGCTCAGGTTATCTGACGATCGGCCCCGCTGGCCTGGCAATGAACGGCGGCAATGGCATCGATGGCGAAACGTTGCTTTTATGGCGTGATCCAATCGAATTGGGCGGAACGCTGCTGCTGGAGGCCGTGGGAGTGACGCTCGCTTCGGGAAGCAGCGGTATTCTAGTGGGTTTCTTCAACAGTCTGTTTACGGCGTCGGATTGCATCGCGGGCCTTCAGGCCAGCACTCAATCGGGTACGGGGGCGGTGACACTGCAACCGATGGTGCAGGGCAACCTCGCAGGATCGCCGTTTACATTGAACCCGGCCAATCAATACACTCTTCGCGTTCGCGTGCAATGTCCGGAATGTAACCGGCTGGGGGCTGTCTATTACTCCTTTGGAGATTCAGGATTAATCGCCGCAGGTGGATCGGGGGCAATTGCTCCAGGCAAGATACAGATGGAGATACAGGAGTTTGTTAACGGCGTCGGAGCAACGCCGGTGACGGTTTACGATGGCGGGCTGACTTACCTGCCCGGCGTTTGCTTTGTCGTTCCCGCGAGCAGCATGAATTTGCTCGGAACCATGCGCTCGGTGAATCTTACGAACCTGGGCTCCGGTTGGGTGGTGAGCACTCCACCGAATGGCGGCGCGTATGTGCGGAGGCTGGGCACAACGGCTGAGGCTGCCGAGTGCCAGTTGGAGCGCACGGGCAAGGTGACGTTTTATACCGGATGCGCCCCGGTTGCCGGCGAGCAGGTTGCGGTAAGTTACCGCACGATTGGCCGGGCCATCGGGCGCGCAGTGAACGCAGCAAGCCAACAGGCATTGGCGAAGGCGGGATCGCCGAGCGTGGCCGCATGGATCGGCTCGGTGACGCGTCCACCGGCGCGATGTTCCGCGGATTGCCGCGCCGCCGCGCAGGTGATGGAGCAGGCGGCAGCCAGCGTGAGCGCGCTATGGAGCGGAACATATAAAGGAAACCGAACCAGCTTCGCCTCGGATGTTTGGCCCGGTGACGCACTGCTTCTCATTGCGCCTTCGTTGAACCTGAACACGGAAGTCATGGTGCGCACGGTGAAGGTGACTTACAGCGCGAGTTATCCCGACTTGGTGGAGTACGAGATCGCGTTTGCCAATGACTGGGCCGATGACCTGGCCATTAAGACCAGTGCGACCGTACCGGCAAATGCGTGGCTACCGGCTGCGATCGCTCCCACAGTATTGGCGAATCTCGAATGGCTGAGTGTAACCGCGCTGAATGGAAGCACGGTTACATTGAACACCGGAGTGACTCCGCCCAGCGGCGGGGGCTTCGAGATTCGACGGCGGGACTTTGCCTTTCTGCCTGGTGAGGATCCAACTTTGGCCCTGCGGGGCTCCGAGCCGAATCTGACCTTCTCCCGCGTTTCGGCGAGCGACCGGTTCTACATTCGGATGTACGACGGATCGACGCCGCCGAATTACTCGGAGTTTTCGACGGCATTGTTTATCAATTTGCCGTTGAGCAGTTAGTAGAAATCAGAAATCAGTGGTCAGAGAACAGAGAGATAAAAGCTGCTTGGGGTGCGGTGGATGCGCATGATGAATGAATTCGAGGCTCAGGTGCTGAGCGATCTAAGCGTCTTGAAATCGCAGATGAGCGGCCTGATGGGCGACGGCAGCGGCGGCAGGATGGCGGACCTGGAGCGGCGCATGGATCGTCATGAGCAGAACTGGCAACGCGCCAAAGGGTTTCTGGCGGCGATGAGCGTGGTGTTTGCCGTAATCGAAGTTGCGGTGGAGGCCTGGCACAGGCACTAAGCGCTTTCCAGGCAGCGCTGCGGATGCAGCTTCGTATAATGGCCTCATGAGCGGGCAGAAGACTGAACAGGCACTGGTAGGCGTTGTGATGGGCAGCAAGAGCGACTATGAGGTGCTCTCGGCGGCCGTGGAGATTTTGCGCGCACTCAACATTCCCCATGAGGCGCGCATTGTGAGCGCGCATCGCACGCCGGACTGGCTTTTTAAGTACGCAGAGACCGCGCGCGAACGTGGTTTGCGCGCAATCGTCGCCGGGGCCGGCGGCGCGGCGCATTTGCCGGGAATGCTGGCGGCGAAGACGTTGGTTCCGGTGCTCGGCGTGCCCGTAGCGGCAACGCAACTAAACGGGCTCGATGCGCTGCTTTCGATAGTGCAAATGCCGAAGGGCGTGCCGGTGGGGACCTTGGCAATCGGAACGGCCGGCGCGGCGAATGCTGCCCTGCTAGCGGCGGAGATTCTGGCCGGAACCGACGCTGCTCTTTATGGGCGGCTGGCCGCATGGCGAGCGGCGCGCACGCAGGAAGTACTCGACCAGAAGCTGGGCGAGGACGCGGCGAAGTGAGCAGCGGCGCTCCAAAATCAACTGAAAAAATAGTGAAGCCGGGTGGGCTGATTGCCATTCTCGGCGGTGGACAATTGGGGCGCATGACGGCAATGGCCGCGCGCACTATGGGCTATCGCGTGCGCGTGATGGACCCCGAGGGCAAGTGCCCCGCCAGTTTTGTTGTCGATGAGACGATTGTGGGGCGGTGGGACGACACCGAAGCTGCGCGGCGACTGGCAACCGGTGCAGAAGCGGTGACTCTGGAGATTGAACAGATAGGTGTGGATGCGCTGCAAGAAGTGGCGCGACTAGCGCCGCTGCGGCCTGGCGTGGAGCCGGTGCGGATCATTCAGGACAAGACGCTGCAGAAAACGTGGCTTGCGGAAAATGGATTTCCGGTGGGGCCGTTTCGCGTGGCGCGGAGCGAGGCGGAGCTCCAGGACGCAGTGGTCGCGCTTGGCGGAGACGTATTTGTGAAGACCGGACGCGGCGGCTACGATGGGCGCGGTCAGGCCAGAATTGGCGGCGCTTCGCGCGGTTCTGGTTTTGGAGAAGTTTGGCGCGAATTAGGCGGGCGACCCGTCCTTGTGGAACAAGCGCTGGATCTCGAATGCGAAATCAGCGTGATGGCAGCGCGAAGCCCGTCTGGCGAAGTGAAGGCGTTTCCCGCGGCGCGCAATCACCATGAGAATCAGATTCTGGCATGGAGCGTGCTGCCTGCGGGCGTGCCGGCAGAACTGGAAACGCGGGCGGAAAAGATTGCGGCGGACTTGGTGGCGAAACTCAGCATCGAGGCGTTGCTGTGCGCGGAGATCTTCATTACGCGCCAGGGCGAGCTCTTTATCAACGAGCTGGCGCCGCGGCCACACAACAGCTACCACCAGAGTGAACGCGGCTGCGTGACCAGCCAGTTCGAGCAACTTGTGCGCGCGGTCTGCAACTTACCGCTGGGATCGACGGAATTGATTTCCCCGGCGGCGATTGTGAATCTGCTGGGCGATGTGTGGCTGAAAGGTGAGCCAAATTTCGCTGCGGCGCTCGCGGTACCCGGCGTGCGGCTTCACCTGTATGAAAAACACACGCCGCGGGCCGGGAGGAAGATGGGACACCTGTCGGCGACAGGGAAGACGCCTGAGGAAGCGCTCGAACGGGTGCTGGAAGCAAAGAAGAAGCTGTAGCTCAATGCAGCGACAAGAGCAACCGCAGACCCTTCGACTGCGGTCGCTTCGCAATCTGCGCTCAGGATGACAACACCGCAAGGGATATCGTGCTATCCCAGGTCCCAGAAGCGGGACCTGGGGCACCCATTTTTCGGGATGAAGTTAAGGCGCTAAGAGCAGCCGCAGATCCTTCGACTGTGATCGCTTCGCGATCTGCGCTCAGGATGACACCTTCAACTTGAGTCGCGCGATCCGCTCGCCAGAATGATTGAGTATCTTAAATCGCGGCGGCCTGTTCGGCTTTCTCCCAGCGCTTGGGTCGGCGGTTGGCCTGCAGAACTTTCTTGCGCAAGCGCAGCGACTTCGGCGTGACTTCGACGAATTCGTCGTCGGCAATGAACTCGATGGCCTGCTCGAGGTTCAGGGTTTTGTAGGGGACCAGTCGAATGGCGTCGTCGGCCGTGGACGCGCGCATGTTGGTCATTTTCTTTTCGCGGACAACATTGACGTCGAGGTCGTTGTCACGCGAGTGCTCGCCGACGACCATGCCTTCGTAGACTTCCACGCCGGCGCCGACGAATAGAATTCCGCGCTCCTGAAGACCGTTGAGCGCGTAAGTTGTGGTCGGCCCCAGGCGGTCCGCGATGAGCGCGCCAGTAGGCCGCTGCGGAATCTCACCCTGATAGGGAATGTACCCGTCAAAGAGCGTGTTCATCACGATGGTTCCGCGCGTTTCAGTAAGCATTTCCGAACGAAGTCCGATGAGGCCACGGCTTGGCACGCGAAACTCCAGCCGCACGCGGCCTGATCCGTGATTGTGCATCTTGGTCATCTCGCCCTTGCGAGGGCCGAGCTTTTCGATCACCGTGCCGGTAAACTGCTCGGGCACGTCGATGGTGAGGTGCTCGACCGGCTCCATGCGCACGCCGTCGACAACCTTGGTGACGATCTCCGGGCGTCCGGCCATCAGCTCGTAGCCTTCGCGCCGCATCATTTCAATCAAAATCGCGAGTTGCAGTTCGCCGCGGCCTAGAACCTTGAAGCTGTCGGGCGATCCGGTTTCTTCCACGCGGATGGAAACGTTGGTGAGCAGCTCTTTTTCCAGGCGTTCACGCAGATTGCGGCTGGTGACGTACTGCCCTTCACGCCCGGCAAACGGCGAGGTATTCACGCTGAATTGAATGGCGATGGTTGGCTCGTCGATGACAATCAGCGGCAGAGGAGCGGGATTCTCCACGCCGGTGATGGTTTCGCCAATGGTGATGCCTTCAATGCCGGCCACGGCAACAATGTCGCCCATCGCCGTCTCTTGAGTCTCAATCCGCTTGAGGCCCGAAAACGTGAACAGCTTGGTGATGCGCGTTTTGTAAAGCGAACCATCGCGGCGGGAGATATTGGCCTCCTCGCCGGCGTGGAGCGTGCCCTGAAAGACGCGGCAGATTGCAATGCGGCCGAGGTAATCGGAGTAATCGAGATTGGCCACCAGAATCTGCAACGCTCCATCGGGATCGCCTGTCGCTTCAGGAATGGTATCCACGATGGCCTGGAAAAGCGGCTGCAGATCCACGCCCGGCTTCGCAGGATCGGTGGTCGCTCGCCCTTCCTTCGCGACAGCGTACAGAACAGGAAAATCCAATTGCGATTCTTCCGCGTCAAGGTCGATGAACAAGTCATAAATCTCGTTCAGCACTTCCTGCGGGCGTGCGTCGGGCCGGTCGATTTTGTTGATGACCACGATCGGCGGCAGCTTGGCCTCGAGAGCCTTGGAGAGAACATAACGCGTTTGCGGCAGGGGACCTTCCGCGGCGTCGACCAGCAGCATCACTCCGTCGACCATCTTCAATGCGCGCTCGACCTCCCCGCCAAAATCTGCGTGGCCCGGAGTATCGACAATGTTGATTTTTCCGCCGCCGAAGTTGATGGCGGTGTTTTTGGCGAGAATGGTGATGCCGCGTTCGCGCTCAAGTTCATTTGAATCCATGACGCGCTCGGCAACCTGCTCATTGGCGCGGAAAGTTCCGGCCTGGCGCAGCATGCCGTCAACCAGCGTCGTCTTGCCGTGGTCGACATGGGCAATGATGGCGATATTGCGTATCGTCTGGCTCACAAGTGCTTTATTTCCTTTGCGTGTGGCCGGCTGCGAGTGCCGAGGGATGGTGAGGGAGACAGAATAGTTGATGCGCCGCACTGCGCGGCACTCCTTCATTCTATCAGTAGCCTCGCTTTGAGAACTCAGGTGCCCAATCTCAGGGTCTTTAAGGTGGTTTATCCTTCCACTCCTGCGACGAAGACGGTCGCCGGGGACTTGGGGTGAAAAAAGCCACTCCGAGGGCGTGCCGCGGGATGCAGCTATTCTGGTTCTGCTTTAGCGGCCATTGGACTTGGTAATCGATCGCTTCGGCGAACTCAGCGCGCCGGGCCGGCCATGATTTCTTTCCGCGCGCTTGCGCAGGCGTTTGCCGGTTTCGAGGTAAAAAGCGGCGTTCACCATGGCAATGTGCGAAAAAGCCTGGGGAAAGTTTCCCACCAGGCGCCGATGCTCAAGATCGTACTCCTCTGAGAGCAGTCCAAGGTCATTGCGCAAGCGCAGCAACTTCTCGAACAGAACTCGCGCGTCGCGCTTGCGGCCCACAGCCTTCAGCGCACTCACCATCCAAAAGCTGCATGCTAGGAAAACGCCCTCGCCCGGCGGCAGGCCGTCGTCGACTTTCGAGCAGTTGTAGCGCCGGACCAGGCCATCCGGCATCAGCTCACGCTCGATTGCTTCTACTGTGCCTCTCACGCGCGGATCGTGCCCCGGCAAGAAACCCACCACGGGCATGAGCAGGAGTGCTGCGTCGAGTTGCTGGGAGCCGTAGGCTTGCACAAAGCTTTTTTTCTTTTTGCTGTAAGCTTTGGCGCAAATCTCCTTATGAATTTTGTCGCGGATTGCCTTCCATTTTTCGACCGGCGCATCGTACTGATGATGTTCGGCCAGCAGCACGGCGCGATCGAAAGCCACCCACGCCATCATCTTTGAGTAGGTGAAATATCGCTGGTGTCCGCGCATTTCCCAGATTCCGTGATCGGGATTTCGCCAAATGGATTCCAGATGTTCCAGCAGGAGCTTCAGCACGCGGAAGTCGTCTTCGGAGTGCCGGCGCATCTGCTGCTGAGCGTGAAAGAAAGAGTCGAGCATTTCGCCGTAGATATCCAGCTGCACCTGTTCCGACGCCGAATTGCCAATTCGCACGGGCCTGGAATTTTCGTATCCCTCAAGCCACTCGACCTTTGACTCCACGAGCCTGCGCTCGCCCCTGAGCCCGTACATGATTTGCACCTGATCGGGGCTGCCTGCCAACGCGCGCAGCAGCCAGTCTTGCCACGATGTGGCTTCATCGAAGTATCCGGCGTTCATCAGCGCGAGGAGGGTGAAGGTGGTGTCGCGCAGCCAGCAATAGCGATAATCCCAATTGCGCACGCCGCCAATCGATTCAGGAAGCGAAGTGGTGACGGCCGCGACAATGCCTCCAGTGGGCCTGAAAGTCATCGCCTTCAGCGTGATGAGCGACCGCTCGATCGGCTCGCGGTACTTGCCGGTGTAACTCAGGCGCTTGCTCCATCCGCGCCAGATACGCAGTGTGTCAGTGAGGGCGCGCCGGAAATCGATCTGTTTCGGATCCGGCTCGTACGATGCACCATAGGTGAGCGTGAACCAGGCTCGTTGTCCCTTGTGCACCGTGAAATTCGCCACGGTCTTCAGGTTTTCGCCGTGAACCGGCATCGAAGCATGAAGAACAGCAAGGCTTGGTCCGGCGACGGCACGCACGCCGTCGCTGATTCCGGTGACCCAGGGAACCGTGCGTCCGTAATCGAAACGCAGCGCTAATTCGGTACGGAGCTTAACGCATCCGCGCACACCTTCGACAATGCGAACCACATCGGAGTGCCTGCCGCGCGGCGGCATGAAGTCAATCAGCCGGACCGTTCCGCCGGGCAATTCGAATGTGGTCTCGAGCACCAGAGTGTGGTCGCGGTACCGGCGTGAGACGGTGAATTCCCCGTCACAAGGCGTGATTTTCCAATAGCCGTTTTCTTCGGTTCCCAGCAGCGCGGCGAAACATGCCGGCGATGAAAAGTCGGGCCAGCACATCCATTCGATGGAGCCGTTACGGTCAACCAGCGCCGCGGTCTCAAGGTCGCCGATGAGTGCGTAGTCTTCGATTTTTGAGGCCATAGCTCCTATTGCTCGCGATAGTTGCGCATCAAACCGCCATCGATCACAAAGGTGGCGCCGGAAACATAGGCAGCGTCTTCGGAGAAGAGATAGGCCACAAGGCCGGCAACATCTTCCGGAGTGCCAAGCCGGCCCGCCGGGATGTTGGCCAGCAATGCGTTGAGCTTCGGCTTATCGTTGAGCAGCGCAGTGTTAATGGGAGTCGCAATGGCGCCGGGCGCAACATTATTGACGCTGATTCCGAGTGGCCCCAGCTCGACGGCCAGATCGCGCATCAACATGCGCAATCCGCCCTTGCTGCAACAGTAGCTGGCGAAGCCGGGGAAGGCCATGTCCTCGTGCACTGAACTGATATTGACGATGCGTCCGGGGCGCTTGGCGCTGCGCAGCCGTTGGACAAATGCCTGCGTAAGAAAAAACGGGCCGCGCAGATTCACCGCCATCACTTTGTCGAAGTCGGCTTCAGAAGTATCCCAGAAGTCCGACTTGTGCTCCATGCCCGCGTTGTTCACCAGAAAATCCGCCCCGCCGAAGCGCTTCCACGCTTCGTCCACCAGGCAGCGGTCGTCGCCGATGTTGGTTACATCCGCCCGAACAATCTCACCTTTGCCGCCTTGTTGCTCGATGGATCGCTTCGTTTCCTCGGCGCCGGCCGGATCGCCAATGTAGTCGACGATGACCTTTGCCCCCTCGCTGCCGAGCCGTTTCGCAATTCCCTGTCCGATGCCGGAACTTGCTCCGGTCACAATTGCGACCTTTCCCGCCAATCGCTGCATCGATCACTCCCGAATGCCGAAAAACTCTGTATCCAATTGCGTTGGATGCGTCGGGCAGCCGGAGCGCCCACAGAAGGAACGATTTACGGCAAGATTTGCGGGGACGCAGGACCCAGCTTGCGGTAGATTCAGCCCGGCATGCATTCATCGGGGTCGATCGGAGCGTTCGCAATCCGGTCAGGATGCATTCAACCGGCGTTCACATCCCAGGAGCTGCCGGGCCGATAGGATGAGGTAAAGCGGCCAGCGAGCCGCGGTGCAGGGGAGTATCGATCGCGTTCGAGTCGCAAACGCATGAGACTATTTGAGATAAGCAGGCAGGCCGGGATCAGATCCGCGGCGAAATTCGGCACAGTTTGCGCTTTGACGACATCCTGCAGGTGAAAACGGATTCCCATTGGCTGTCCCCCGCCCATTTGCGCTTTTTCGAATGTCCAGGCCGCTTGTGAGCTTGTTCCGCTGCCTGGCCTTCGCGGTCTTGTCGGCGGCAACTGCACTTGCCATTGCGCAGGTCCCGAGCCAGACGCCGTCCGCGCCAGAGCCGGCGGCGCCTGATGCCAAGATCCTGACCATGTTTCCGCACCCGGGCGGGGCTTGCTACTGGGTTTCGGGCCAGGCCAACAGCATTTTCCAAATGCATGGGCATTTTCACTCGCCCTACGAGGGACCGCACAGCCTGATCGACGATTTCGAAAGCAAGGCTTC
>DASXFF010000195.1:0-9113 GCA_036489735.1 Occallatibacter sp.
CCTCTATGTCTGCTTCTTCTGGACGGGCATTCCGGGGATCATCGGGCTGATTGAGTGCTTCTTCATGCCGGCACGCGTGCGTGAGTTCAACGCCTTCCAGGCGGCGGCGATTGCGGCGTCTCTGGGGATTCCTGTACCGGGATGGGGGCAGCCACCGATGAACGTGCCGCCTGCGGGCGCGGCGCCAGGACCTGGGACTGCGGGAGTCGCGGCTTCTGGACCGGTGAGCGGGGTGGTCGCGGAGCCAACTCCGATTCCATTACCGGCTCCAATTGCGGTTACGGCTGCGGCTCCGGCAGGTGCGGTCACAGTCTGCTCGCGCTGCCAGTTTGCGAATGCGTTGGGCGCAAAGTTTTGCGCTGGGTGCGGGCAGGCGCTATAAAAAAACAGAGAACAGAGAAAAGAGAACAGAGAACAGAGAACAGATAAGAAGTGAAGAAGGCTTGTGTTCTTGCGGTTTGGGTGGCGGTTGCGTGCGGTGCCGCGACCGCGCAACAGTCTATGTGGCAGCCATCAGCGGGACACGCGCAAGTTCCGATATGGCCGGGAGCCGCGCCGGATGCGCAGCCTGTGGCGGGACCTGAGAGTGTAAAGCCCGAGACGAAGGAACTAGTCGCGGGCGAGCCGTGGATCTATATCAGCAACGTCTTGCAGCCGACGATGACGGTCTACTCGCCAGCGGGAAAGAATACTGGTGCTGCGGTTGTTGTATTCCCAGGCGGTGGCTACCAGATCCTGGCCATCGATCTGGAAGGCACAGAGGTGTGCGACTGGCTGACGTCAAAAGGCATTACGTGCGTGCTGTTGAAATACCGCGTCACGAGCGTGGGACCGTATCCGAAGTCAGGGCCTTATCCCGAATCGCCGATGGCTCTTGAAGATGCGCAGCGTGCGATGAGGCTGGTGCGGCTGCACGCGGCTGCGTGGCACATCGATCCACACAAGATCGGGGTGCTGGGTTTTTCAGCAGGCGGGCACCTGGTGGCCGCGATCAGCAATCATTTCGAAAATCGAATCTACCCGGCCGTCGATGCAGCCGACGACTTGAGCTGCCGACCGGATTTCGCGATCGCAATTTATCCGGGCCATCTTTCCCTTGCCGCCGCCGAGAACGACGCGGATTTTGGCGCCAAGAAGTTTGTGCTTCCCGCGGCTGATCCTCCAGCCATTGCGGAAAAGGATCTCGCGCTCAATCCCGATCTCCACATCACGAGCCAGACGCCGCCGACCTTCCTGCTGCAGAACGAAGATGACCACGTCGATAGCGTGTATGACTCGCTTTCTTACTACATTGCGCTGCAGCAGGCGGGGGTTCCGGTGGAGATGCATCTTTATGCGCAGGGCGGGCACGCATTCGGGCTGCGACCGACGAAGCTTCCGGCGACGCAATGGCCTGATTTGGTAGACACGTGGCTCGGGACGATCGGAATGATTGGGAAGTAGGCGCTCGGGCATCGCGGGCGCGATGCGCCCTCCGAATTACATGTTCGCGTGGCCGGAGCGCATGCTCTCGTTGAACTTGGGCTTGGAGAAGTCGAGCGCGGCTTCGAGCGCTTCGTTATAGTCAGGGGCACGTTCCATGAGCGCGGGGGTGGCGGCGGCGAATTCGCCGGAGAGCACCATCAGGCCTTCGCCGGCCTCGTCGCCGGCCATGCGCAGCAGGTCGGCTTCGGTGGTGTTCAAGTACTGCGCGTCGCGCGGGTCGGCGATCCAAACCGGCTTACCTTCACCGAGCACTCCTGACAACCAATACACTTTGCTCAACAAATAGCGAAGCCGTTCGTTGTCATCGGTCTCGGTAAAGATGAACTTCTTTTGCCAGCGGCTGTAGTAGCGCGTGGTGACGGGGACGGGCTGGCGGTTGCCGGACTTCACAAACTCAAGTTGCCCCATGTCGACCGTTTTGCGGATGGCGTTGTAGACGAAGGTTTCGGCGTAGGGCTGTTCCATGGCGGGTACGATCTCAGCGAACGTGAGCGTGACGGCGGCGGAGATCTTCGCGTGCAGATTGTGCGCTCCACCGTCGGCAACATGAATCTCGCCATGAACGATATGGGTGTCGGCGCCGGAGGTGGATGTGTGGAAGGGCCAGCGGAAATCCCGGAACGACAAAGGCAGGCCGCCGATGGTGACGTAGCAATCGGGCCGCGGATTCTTGAGCCGCTTGGCTTCGCTAGCCAGGTGCGCAGTCATCTCAGGCAGCAGGTGGTCCTTATCGAAGTCAAAGACATCGCTCAATTCGAGCTTGAGCGTGCGGCCAGGAGACTCGGCAGCAGGCAAGCCGAGTTCGAAAATGGCAGTTGGATGGCCGTTAAAGCCGACGCCTTGCTTGACGGAAACGAGTACGAGGCCAGCCTTGGCGGCGGCCGATTCGAGCGATGAGACGAGCGATGTCTTGAGATCAGAAGCCATGCGCGGGGAATCCTGGTGTGGAGTCGTTGCCCATTTATTTTAGAGCCTCAAGGCAGGAATCGGGTCGGATGGTGCGAGACGAGCGGATTGTCGAACGAGATTCCGCTAGACTGGCTCGCATGCCGATGGAGTTGGATCACGTATTCCTTTGTGCCAATGCCGGTGCTCCGGAGGCGGAACAACTCGTTCAATTCGGGTTGCGTGAAGGAACTCCCAATCGGCATCCTGGGCAAGGGACAGCGTGCCGGCGCTTCGCATGTGCCAACGCCATGATTGAACTGGTTTGGGTAGATGATCCGGTTGAAGCTCAAAATGAGGCCACGAGACGCACACGGCTTTGGGAGAGATGGCGCGATCGCGAGGGCGGCGCCTCGCCGTTTGGTATTTGTGTGCGTCCTGGAGGGTCCCAAATCTCAGAATCGCCATTCCCGGGCTGGGAATACCGGCCAGCTTATCTCGACGATCCGCTCTTCATGCTGATCGGAGATGCGAGTGTTCGGGAGCCACTGTGGGTTCACTTGGGATTTTTGCGATTGGCTGATCGCGAGAAGTGGTTCGTCGAGCATCCAAGTGGGCTCCGCGAGATCACGGGCCTGACGCTGACGACTCCGGAGCCGCTTCGGTCTCCGGCTTCTAAGGCTATGGTGGAGAGCGGAATTCTCGCCGTGGAAGGGGGGCCGCGCTCGCTGCTCACGATTGACTTCGACCATCGGCGACTTAACCTGACCAAGGATTTCAGGCCGCATCTGCCATTGGTGTTTCAATACTGATCGCCGAGTTGAGGCCAGATCCATTGGGGTCGGCTCAGGCTCCGCATTTACAATGGCAGCGTGCCGTCGGAAGCCTCAAAACACATTATTCTCGCCGAAAATCTGACCAAGGTTTATGCTGCGGGCCGCGTCGAGGTGCCGGCGGTTCGTGGAGTATCGCTGGCCGTCGAGCCTGGCGAGTTTGTGGCTATCGTAGGCCCGTCTGGTTCCGGTAAGTCAACTCTTTTCTATTTGTTAGGCGGCCTGACGCGCGCCACAGAGGGGCGCGTAGTGATTGATGGCGTCGATTTTGCCTCGCTCAGCGACGCCGAGCGCACACGCCTGCGCAAGCACCGCATCGGCTTTGTTTTCCAGAAGTTCAACCTGCTGCCGACGCTCTCGGCGATGGGGAATATTGAAATTGCCTATACGATCAGCGGCCGCGGTTCTGGTCCGGGCGGGACGCCTTTAGACCGGAACTATCTGGATCATCTGAGCGAATTGCTGGCGATCAAAGGCCGCCTTGAGCATAGGCCGTCGGAGCTGAGCGGCGGTGAGCAGCAGAGGGTTGCAATCGCACGGGCGCTGATTACGCGGCCGGCCATTGTGCTGGCCGACGAGCCGACGGGGAACCTGGACACGAAGAACTCGGATGCGGTGCTGCAGATGCTGCTGCGGTCGAACCGGGAGTTGGGGCAGACGACGCTGATGATTACGCATAATCCCGAGGCGGCGGCGATTGCCGGGCGCATCCTTTATATGCGGGATGGGCAGATTGTGAAGGAAGAGGTGGGGAAAGCAGCGGCCTCGCGCTGAACGGTTGTTAGTGATGTCTAGGACGGGTGCTGGAAGTGGACTAAAACTTGCGACTGGACGGAGCGGGATAGATTCCGCGACGGCGACCGACTCCAGCGGGATGAGCCAAGATGTATCACGGGGCATGTCGCATGGGCCACAGGAGACAACATCGCCGGGTTTGAGAGTGATCGTGAGATGCCGGGGCGAGACGTCAGCTATTTCTACTGCTTGTTGAAGATAAACCTTAAAACTGGGTGCTTTCACTTCAATCGAGTAGGTTCCTAACGCCAGATCAATGTCCTTTCGGTCGTAGGCATCGGTCTCGGCGTAGAAGCACCGTCCACTAAGATTTGTGCACAGGGGATAATCGCGCCCGTTGCGTCATCCACTTGGATAACAAGGCTGCCTGACTGGGTTGGTACCTCTTGTTAAGCGGCAAGAGCGACGGGAAGAATTGCGATATAGACGAGGGCGGCAAACCGTGCAGCGGCCAGGGGATGGATTTTGGCATCGATCAGCGTGGAAATCAACTTGACATTGTTTCGTCTATAAACGAAAATAGGCCGTGTACGAGATTCGCCATTATGTGGCGCCGAACGGCAAGGATGTGTTTTCGGAGTGGCGCAGCGGCATCCGCGACAATCGGGCAAAGATTGCGATTGACCGGCGAATGAACCGGATAGAGCTGGAAAACTTCGGAGATCACCGGTTCTGCCGCGATGGTGTCTGGGAACTGCGGATCGATGTGGGCCCCGGATACCGCGTCTATTACGCAATCGCCGGAGCAGAGGTCGTTTTGTTGCTCTCGGGGGGCGATAAACGGACTCAGGACGCGGATATCGATCGGGCATGTGCGTACTGGGCGGATTGGCAAAGGAGGGGCGAGACATGAGAGACCGAGCGCATGATGAGGCAATGGCTGCGGAGTTTCAAGCCAATCCGACCTATGCCGTAGATATGCTGAACAGCATTCTTGAGGACGGCGATCAGAGCGAGCTGCTGATCGTGCTGCGCCAGATGGCAAAGGCCTTTGGCGGCGTGCAGAAGGTGGCCGAGAAGGCCGAGCTCAATCCAACCCAGCTTTATCGCACATTGTCTGAAGATGGCAACCCGGCACTGAGTAGCCTGACGGCGGTTTTGAAGGCGATGGGATTGAGGCTGGCCGTGGAGCGTGTGAAGGCGGCGTAGGGCTGCGATTAACGTTCAACGAACCCTCGGCCAGTTCTCGCCGATTTCGTTGACTCCCCAGGATTTTCTTGATATCTTTGGAAGGTTCGCAAGAACACCGCCTGAAGTGTGTGTGAAGTTGGGCGGGGTATGGAAATCCTTCTGGGCTGGTTTTGACGAGGGGGAGATTTCCAGGGCCAGGTGAAATCGGCCGGCCAGACAAGTTTCCGGAATGGCTCTCTTCTTGCGGAGGGCAGGAAACAATCGGCAGTACTTGCATCGGCGGTCCGCGCGTTCCCCCACCTTGGAGGGCTATGCGGGCCGGAATCGACGAAACGGAGTTGGCTCTAGACCGGGGTTAAAGGTTTCCTGGCTGGACGACCGATCACCGTCGCGGTTCTCGTCTGAGAGTGGAACGAAGACAGACGCGAAGCAGCAACCCCGGGCTTCTCTGTGTGTTTGGCGGGCTGAAATGCCGACCAAATCCAGAATGGCCTAAAGGGCGTGTGCGGCTGTCGCATCGATTTTGAAGGTTTTGAAGTAAGGAGTTGCGGTTTGCCAACTTTTAATCAGCTCGTTCGCAAGGGGCGTACGGCCCCCCGTTACAAGACGGCCTCGCCTGCATTGCAGGGCTCGCCGCAGCGGCGTGGTGTCTGCACCCGCGTGTATACGCAAACGCCCAAGAAGCCAAATTCGGCGCTGCGCAAAGTGGCCCGCGTCCGGCTCACCAACGGGATTGAGGTGACCACCTATATTCCCGGCATCGGCCATAACCTGCAGGAGCACTCGATTGTGCTCATTCGCGGCGGCCGCGTGAAAGATCTGCCGGGCGTGCGTTATCACGTGGTGCGGGGAACGCTGGATTCAGTAGGCGTGACGGCTCGCAATCAGAGCCGGTCGAAGTACGGCGCCAAGCGCGCCAAGGGTGCCGCGAAGTAGCGCTCCGCGCCTCGGGTTTTGGACGAGATTTGCGGCTGGGCAAGATGCGCGGGAACAATCGTCAGCTGAACTCAGCACAGAAAAGCTGAGAGCTGACGGCTGAAAGCTAAGAGCTGTTTTTGAGGATTTATGCCGAGAAAAGGACACATTGCGAAGCGGGAAGTGGCGGCGGATCCGGTGTACGGATCGACGCTGGTGACCAAGTTTGTGAACTCGATGATGTGGGGCGGAAAGAAGTCGACCGCGCAGGGCATCTTCTACAAAGCGATGAAGAACCTGGAGGAGAAGGGTGGCGGAGACGACGCGCTCAAGCTCTTCAAGAAGGCGGTAGAAAACTGCAAGCCGCTGCTGGAAGTGAAGACGCGGCGCGTGGGCGGCGCCAACTATCAGGTGCCCATCGAGGTCAATGCCGATCGCAGAACCTCACTGGCAATCCGCTGGCTGATCACCTACGGGCGCAGCCGCGGCGAGAAGGGCATGACCGACAAACTCAGTAACGAGCTGCTGGACGCTGCCAACGGGCGCGGCGCGGCCATGAAGAAGAAGGAAGACGTTCACCGCATGGCCGAGGCCAACAAGGCCTTCGCACATTACCGGTGGTAGAAAAGCAGCCGTCAGCTATCAGCCATTAGCTTTTAGCTCGACGGTGATGGGTTAAGAGTTGGGGCTGCCCTGGGCGGCTCTGGAAACAAGGATCTAGAGGCCGGAAGCTAGAAGCTGGCAGCTAGGGTAAACGGCGGGAAAGACGTCCCGCAAGGAATTGGCACCGTGGCTCGCACTGTACCTCTAAATCGCTGCCGGAACATCGGAATCATGGCGCATATCGACGCCGGAAAGACGACAGCGACAGAACGGATCCTGTTTTATACCGGCATCACGCACCGGCTGGGAGAGGTGCATGAAGGCACGGCGACCATGGATTACATGGAGCAGGAGCAGGAGCGCGGGATCACGATTACCTCGGCGGCGACGACCTGCACCTGGCGTGATGTTCGCATCAATATTATTGACACTCCAGGCCACGTGGATTTTACCGCTGAAGTGGAGCGGTCTCTTCGAGTTTTGGACGGCGCGGTGGCACTGTTTGACTCCGTCAGCGGCGTACAGCCTCAGACGGAGACCGTTTGGCGGCAGGGCGACAAGTATAAGGTTCCGCGGATTTGCTTCGTCAACAAGATGGACAAGAACGGCGCGGATTTTGAACATGTTCTGGAGACTATCCGGAAGCGACTTGGCGCGCGGCCCGTTGCACTCCAGATTCCAATCGGGGCCGAGGCGAACTTCAAGGGCGTTGTCGATCTGGTCGAGATGAAAGCCATTCTCTGGCACGACGAGACGCTGGGTGCTGAGTTCTCGGTTGAAGCGATTCCCGCCGACCTGCAAAAAAAGGCTGAAGCGTTCCGAATGCAGTTAATTGAGGTCATTGCCGAAACCGACGATGTGCTGCTGGAAAAATTCCTGGAAGGCGAAACGCCGACGGTGGAAGAGTTGAAGGCCGGCATCCGGCAGGCGACCATCGATATGAAGGTGTTCCCGGTGATCTGCGGCAGCGCATTCAAGAACAAAGGCGTGCAGACGCTGCTGGACGCTGTTGTCGATTACCTGCCGAGCCCCCTTGATAAGCCTGCGGTTGAGGGCATCAATCCAGCCGATCACTCGAAAATTGAGAAGCGCAAGCCGGAAGATAACGAACCGCTGTCGGCGCTGGCGTTCAAGATCATCAACGATCAATACGGCAAGCTTTGCTTTGTGCGCGTGTATTCCGGCTCGCTCAAGACCGGCGACACGGTCGAGAACCCGCGCACCGGCAAGACCGAGCGCGTGGGGCGCCTGGTGAAGATGCACGCCAACAAGCGCGAAGATGTGACCGAGATTCTGGCCGGCGACATCTGCGCCGCCGTGGGGCTGAAGGATCTGAAGACTGGCGACACGCTGTGCGATCCGAATCATGCGATTGCGCTCGGCGCGATCATCTTCCCCGACACCGTAATTTCCGTGGCTATCGAGCCCAAGACCAAGGCCGACCAGGAGAAGATGGGCGTCGCCTTGTCGCGGCTGGCCGACGAGGATCCGACCTTCAAGGTGCGGACCGATGAAGATTCGGGGCAGACGATTATCAGCGGCATGGGCGAATTGCACCTTGAGATTCTGGTCGATCGCATGAAACGCGAGCACAAGGTCGAGGCCAACGTGGGCGAGCCCAAGGTCGCGTTCCGCGAGACCATCCGCAAGAAGGCTGAGGCGGAGGGTAAGTACATTCGCCAGACCGGCGGCTCGGGCAACTACGGCCACTGCAAGCTGCGCGTTGAGCCGAATACGCCGGGCGCAGGCTACGAGTTTGTGAACGAGATCAAGGGCGGCTCTGTTCCCAAGGAGTACATCAAGCCCATCGATCAGGGCGTGCGGGGTGCGCTTGAGTTGGGCATTCTGGCCGGTTATCCCATCGTCGATGTGAAGGTGATTCTGTACGACGGCAGCTACCACGAAGTGGACTCGAACGAGATGGCCTTCAAGTTTGCCGGCTCGATTGCGTTCAAGGAAGCGGCAAGGCATGCGTCGCCGGTGCTGCTGGAGCCGGTGATGGCTGTGGAAGTGACCGTGCCTGAGGAGTTCATGGGCGTGATTATCGGCGACATCAACTCGCGTCGCGGACGGATCGAAGGCATGGAGCACGCAGCGGGTTCGCAGGTGATTCGGGCGATGGTGCCGCTGAAAGAAATGTTCGGCTATGTGAACGAAATTCGCTCATCCACGCAGGGCCGGGCGTCGTATTCAATGCAGTTCGCGCGCTACGAAGAGGCGCCGCGCATGATTGCCGATGAAATTATTGGCAGGGCGCAAGGCAAGTAAGAAAGACAGCTATTAGCCTCTAGCTTTTAGCTTGGGCAGTGGGAGAGCGAAGAGTTAAGGCTGAGGTTGGCGAGACGAAGGCCGTAAGGCGGGATGAAGCTAAGAGCTGGCAGCTAGAAGCTAGCGGCTGATTTCAGGGGGCTGGAGCCGGAACGCCGGCGCCCCGAGTGGCAACAGGCAGTAAGAGCTACGAAAGGT
>DASXFF010000020.1:0-28232 GCA_036489735.1 Occallatibacter sp.
GCCATGGCCGGCGACGGTGTCAATGACGCTCCTGCCCTCGCACAAGCGCACGTTGGCATCGCAATGGGAACGGGAACGGACGTAGCGATGGAAACAGGCGGCATCACGCTCATCAAAGGCGATCTTCGCGGAGTCGTGAAAGCAAGGCGACTCAGCCAGCGAACGATGAGCAACATACGCCAGAATCTCTTCTTTGCTTTCTTCTATAACGCTCTTGGTGTCCCGCTAGCAGCGGGAGTGCTTTACCCAGTATTTGGACTATTACTCAGTCCGATGATCGCCGCTGCCGCAATGAGCTTCAGTTCAGTTTCCGTCATCGGAAACTCCCTTCGGCTTCGTACCGCGAAGCTCTAGACTATCCAACCGGCTCTTCGGCATTGATCTCCTGTTCCAATTCTGCCAATCCGGCCAGGATCGCTTCAAACGAAGGTGGCTCCCGGAAGAACATATCGCGCATGGCTCGGTAGTCCCTTTCGAGCGTGGGGAGTTGGCTATCGGGCGGACTCAACCGGAATGAGCCGGGAACAGCCAAATCATAACGTGCCCAGGAAGAGTAGTAGAACTTCTCTTTGAACTCGACTACCGCCTTCAGCAAGGGGAGGTTGGAAAGCGCGGAAGTCCTGATCGGGCTTTCACTCAGCTTGTAGAGGTCGTAGTAGTGCCGCGAATACCGTCCGGGAATCGTGCCGGGGCGATGGGCTTCCTGATGAAGGATCGTTGCCTTTTCCCAGAACGTCCGCTCGGCATCAATCGCGGTGACCTCAAAGACAGGATTGGAGAAGGCCTCGGGAAAGGATTGAGCGGCATACGCCTTGATGCTGTGAGAGCTGGAAGGAACCCACGACGCGAGCGGGCCGATCTCCAACCGCACGGCGGGCCGGATGTATTCCGCCGCGAACGCCGCCGGGTAGAACACGTTCACCGTATGAGGATCGACTTCGTCGATTCTGGCGACGACATCAGAGATTGGCGCGAAGAGATGGTTGAGTTGAGAAAGCAGCGTGTCCCGGATGTACGCAACTGCCTTTGCGTTCATCTCCATGGTGTAACGGCCTTGCTTTGACTTGGAGGGCGTGGCGTGGAATGGATCGTTAGCCCCCGCTTGGTCGTAGCCAAGGAGACGCCAGTCGAGAACCAAGTCGATGTCTTCGGAGAAGCGGTCAATCAACCCGAAGACCTTTGAGAGACTTGTGCCGCCTTTGAACACCATCTGGCTCTTCAAGGCCGGTTCCGCAAAGAGGAGTTTGAGAATCCAGCAGACCCAGAAGTCCTTCTCGACAATGGCGGGATTCATGCCGAGTCGGCTCGCCGACTCTAGAAAGAGATCCCGCCTGTCCGAGGCTGGCCCAGCGGCGATCTTATCCATGAGTATCCTCTTGAGCGATCTGCTGAATGGCGCTGTACACCCAGCCAGTCGCGGTGTTGGTATCGGCCAGGACTTTCGCACGTAGCGATTCTGGCAACCATGCACGGATCTTCGAGATGATCTCGGGAGTAATTCCTTCCGGTCCAAGCGACTTGAGCGCCTGAACGATCAGGCCGCTTTCCTTGAGTTCGATGGCGGATTCCTTCAAAGCCGTGTGCTCGAATGCCAGCGCGGTATTGCCAATTTGGTAGACCCTATCTGGGCCATCAGAAAGGTAGACGGCACGGGCAGGAACCTGTGTGGAAAGTCCCAGGAAGTTCAATGCTGTTGCACCGCTGGGCTGAATGCGCCAACGGAACTTCCGCGCCAAAGCCCTCGCAACCTGGTCGATGTCAGGGCTCAAGCTCTGATCGAGAAATTTGCTGAAACGTGGGTAGTCATAGATGCCGCGAATGACGCGACGAATCTCTCCGCGCTTTTCCAGCCTGTAGAGTCCAGAGTCAACAGTAGGGCGGCCTCCGAGGTCCAGAAAGTCTCGTGGTGAGAATGCCCACCCTCCGCCTGTACCCCGAATTCGATATAGCGCCTTATCTTCGAATGTTTGGCTCATTTCTTATCCTTCGATCTGCAAGAAAAAATATCACTTTTTTCTTGCAATAACAAGGCCAGAGCGGCTAACAGATCGTCCAAGCATCCTGCCTCTTGCGCTATATCAGCAATAGAGCAACAGCCTGTGGCCCTATTGCCTGAACGTACTGAAAAATTTTGGGCTGCTCCCCCCACGGGTTCAGCCCAAGCCGCTCGGTTGGAATTTTGGTAGCAAATTGGTAGCATTTAGCGCCGATTGGGCCGGTTCTGCCGACTCAGCCGACTCATAAGTCCTTTACCGTCAACAAATCGCTCCTCTGGTCGTTCCATGGCATGGAAGAGGTCGTCGGTTCGATCCCGACCAGGTCCACCAAATCCAGATCTCAAAACTTTGACTCAGAAGTCCCTCGTCCGCCGTTGCGGGGTCAGGATTTCGCCTGCGGGCTCAGACGACCGCGGCTTCTGCTTCACTCTTAAGAGCACGAAGGAAAGATTTATCGGTGTTCTTTCAAATAGTTCCTAACCTATAATTAACGTCTCTGAGCTTTTTCCCGAATGGAGCTTTGATTCGATGGCGTTCAACCTGACAGTATTCGCAATACGCGCCTTCGAACTCCTGTTCTTTATCGGGCTGGTGGGATGCTTTGTGGTTGTGATTCTTAGCTGGATTTCAGTCGGGAAAGACAGCTTCTCGCGCTCAGAAAAATAGGTCGCACCCTGTTCAGTTTTAGGGCAGCGATTCTGACCTGCTATAGAGAGCTGTCTGGCGGCGGAACTGGGTTTCGAACATCCGCCCGTCCGGAGCCAGGCTCGTCCGGGCCAAAGAGTTCCCGGAAATCCTCGAAGAATGATATTGCAACCACAAATACAGAACCCGCCATTCCGATAAGGAATATGACAGTAATCACTCGGATCAAGAACGTGCCAAGGACGTACATGAGCTGAGTATCTTGCTCAAGCTGTCTGCAAAAGCTAAGGAAGATATAAGAGATTTATAAAGAAAGCGGCCATGAAAATGGCGTTTTCAGGGTGTGCGCCAGCCGGCTTTATGCCCGTGTAAAGAATGGGACCCGAGTCGAACCCTGCAATGCGAATTGGTGTGCCCGGTGCTAAGCGGCACACCGCTCACCGAGGCTTGGCACCCTGCAGTATCTTCACCACCGATGGCATATTGTCCGGCGCATCGCGCTCATGCGCCAGTTCCGTCGCCATGGCCAGCGATTTCGCCAGAGAATCCTTGGCCTCGGTTCCCACATTCGATCTCTGACTCAGGTTGTAGAGAACCCACAGCAGATCCACGCTGATTCCTGTAGTCCCGCGATGCGCGTCGGTAATCTTCTCTAGTTGTTGCGCCGCCGCCCGAATCGCATTCACTCCGTCCGTTTGGCGACCGATCCAATAGAGAGCAATCCCGGCGCGGTTCAGCGCCAGCGCCACGTTGTGTTGTGCCTCCACATCCTGCGGCGCGGCGTGGAGCAACTGCTCGCGAATCGTCAGGTCTTTGTCGTACGAGGCGATCGCCGCCGTGGCATCTTCTGTGCCCCCCTGGCCGTCGCCAGCCTGGTCGTGTGTCACCGCAGTATTAAATTCCTGTTGCCCGAGTTGTTCGAATGAAGCTGCCGCTCTCGGCAGACAGTTCGCATCCGCGGGCTTCTTCTGGCAAGCGGTAAGTTCCTGATCAAAATCCTTGAAGGCATTGGCAAAATCGTTTTGCGCCTCCGATGCCATTCCCAGCTTGTCGAATCCGTTTGCCAGCGCCATTTCGTCGTCCAGGTTGCCGGGATTCGCATTGGTTTGTTTCTGCAGCGTATCGAGCTCGCCCTGCCGGATCGTCAGCTCCTCCGCCGGACAAATAACACGGAATGCGTCGTAGCCAATATTGATGTTGCGCATTTGCGTTCGGCTTTTGATCTTGAAAACCAGCTGCTTTGGATATGCGGGTCCGAGCATCTTTGAGGCCCAGTCCATCTCGAACTCATCGTCGTGCCCGGCGACCGGTTTGTACGACCAGGTACAGACGTCGTTCTTCAGGTCCAGCTCATATCCGTTTTCGTAGATATGCCGGTTCACGCAGGTGCCGTCGCTGTTCCAGCTCACGTCTGTCGAGGACACGCCTTCATCCACATGCCAAATCCCGACCATGTAGTTGCGCGTTGCCTTCGCCGGATCGTCGGAGAGGCGATTGGTGGAGTCGACGCACGAGCGCAATTGCTCTCCTGAGCCGTGCTCGTCCAACTGCTCGTCGGCAGCCGCCGCCCACACCACGGCCTGCATGCGCTGCGTTTCTCTCGCATCGGCCGCGCTTTTTGCCGAGCGCGTTGCCTCGTCTGCTTCCTTCAAAGCATCCGCCAGCTGCGCCTGCTTTTGCATGGCTTCGTCTTCCGCTTTGCGTTCCAGGGTGGCCTCGGATTGCGCGCGTCCCTCCTGCGTCTTCGCCACCTTGGCCTGTTCATCCGCCTCGCGCTTGGCGACTTCAGCTTCCTTCCTTCCGCGGCTCGCCATCAATGCCAGCCACGAAACTCCCACGAGGCAAGCGATCAAAACGATAGCCCAAGCCATGATCACTCGTTGCCGTTGCCGATGCTTTGACAACAACTGCCGAGCTGCCTCGAGTGCGGTAGCCTCGTGCCGCGTGTCGCGGCTCTCTTTCGCCACCATCGCCAGAACATCGTGGATCAGCTCAATGCGAACCAATCCGCCGCGCTCTTCGCGGCGAAGAATGCGCCGGTCCACCAGGCTTTGAACCGCCGCCTCGCTCACGCCTGGCTCGGCTAGCGCATTATCCAGCGCGCAACTGTCGCGGTAGCCCGCGGTGGTCAAGAGCCGGTCTTCGACGAAATAGCGGGCCCTCACGTCCAGCCCGTTGAACCCCTGGTTGTAGAACTGCGCAATGATCTGCTGCGTGTTTTCGCCCTGGATGAGGTCGGCGGTGATCTCGGCCTTTCCGCGCACAATGCGCTGCTCATTCAGCTCGCGGCAAACCAGCGACAGCAACGCGGGTTCAACCGCGATCTCTTCCAGTTGTCCGGCCCCAACTCTCGCCGCTCCCCCAACAAACCGGACGATTCGTGCTGCGACGGACGCGCTCAACAACCCGCCGCCGGCCTGCTCAATCGCCGCGGCCGCGCGATCGCCTCGCATCGGCGTCAGGCGCATCCGGTTTTGCATGATGGGCCGGATCACGGTCTTCAGGCTCTCGAAGTCAGCCAGGTAATCTTCGCGAAACGTGAAGACCATTTTGATGTTCTGGCTCAGCAAATCGAATTGATCCAGAAGCTCCGGATGCACCGTCAGTTCGCGCTCCAGCGCCGGCGGCAGGCGGTTTTCAATGAGCTCGCCCAGCTGTTGCAGCAGCAGTTGCGTGCGGCCGGTTTGCTCCGGCGTTTGCCGGCCTAGCGTAAAGATCTCCTCAAATTGATCGAACGCCAGCACCGGAACAACCGGCCGTCCATGCGGATTCAGGAATCGAGTGCCTGGCCGATGGAGATATTGCCAGAAGCCGTCGCCCGGCAATGCCGCGCTCGCAGTCACTTCGTGGTTCGTGCACGCGGCGCTCAGCGCCTGCCATACCTGCTCAATCAGCGCGGGTGCTTGCGCATCAAGGCTCAGCCGCAGGTACACCGGCAGATATCCAGCACGGCGCAGATTCGGAAACACGCCGGCATTCAAGAGTGAAGACTTTCCCAATCCCGACTGCCCGAACAGCACGGTAAGCGGCTCGCGTTCGATCAAGCGAAACAATTCGTCGCTTTCGGCTTCGCGCCCGTGAAAGTACATCCGCGAGTCTTCGCCGAACGGCAGCAATCCCGGCCACGGGCGTTCCGCGTCGATGGTCGGATGCTCGATCATGGCCTGCCTTGCATGCGTGCGCGCATGGCGTTGAACGCTTTTACGATGGCTTCTGCCTGGTGGCTCTGCAGGCTGCCTTCAGGGGCTTGCTCGATATGAACCATTTTGAAGGCCGGAGGAATCTCATTGCTCGTAACCACAGGCGTATCGTCGATCACGAGTGGGCACAAGAAGGCGAGTGTGCTTCCTGTGAAATCCAGATTGCGCTCGCTGGCCCACGCCCATTCTTTGCGGAAAAATCCAGTCCGCTGCTCGGCCGTTCGCGACAACACCGGCACAAACAACGCGCATTGCTGGATGGCAAGCCGAATCCGCGCCGTATAGTCGCTTCCCCAATCCAATTGCTGGCGGTCGAGCCACACGGGAAGCCCAGCCTCTTGCAGTTCCGCTGCGAGCCGCAGCGCGGCTGTCCGGTCCTCGCTGGCGTAGCTGATGAACAGGCTGCCGGGCGGCATGGTTTCCGGCATCGGGCCGGGCTCAGGCGCCTTCTCTGCAGAGTCGCCCCCCTGACGTTCCTGCCAGCGTCGCGCCAGTTCCGCAACAAAGTCCACCGGGTCCAGCTGCAGCACAACGGTTTCGCGGCTGAAGCTGGTCAGAAACGAGACCAGGGGCGTATTCGATTCCGCGTCGGCGTCAATCAGATACTCTGAAAAGCCTCGCTCGGCCGAAAGCTTGCTGTTCTTGGCCGTGCGCAGGATAAAGCGCGCCAGCCAGTCCGGAAACCGGCAACCGAGAAACAGCAGGTGGTTGTGCCCCAACTCGTCGAAGAGCCGCTCCGGGCGCTTCTCGGGAATTTGCAGCGCGGTCACCCACTCCAGTTCGTCCTCTTCGGCAATCACGTACTTCGGCAGCACCGACATGCGCCCAAACAGCCCATAGACCACCGGCACATCGCGCGGGCCGTCCGGCAGGTCCCCAGCTTCATTGGGATTGAAGGCCAACTCCTTGGTCTCCGCGCGTCCGCCAAAACGAACCGCATTGATCGCCTGCGCCAAAAGATTGTCCGTGCAAAAGCTCGCGAAGAGATTCAGGTCGCGTATCTTCGCCAGTTGCAGTAGAGGCTCGGGAATCTTGACGGAAAGTTTTGCTGCCAGGTCGCCCAACTCGCGATACACCGACTGCCTTCTGCTGCCCGGCTTGGCCAGATACGCGCCCACCACCTGGTCGAGCGTGGCCCCTTGCCCCAGCTCGCTCACCTTCAATCGATTCGCAAGTTCGCGCGCCAGCAGCCGATGGTAGGGTTCACGCCGTCCGTCGTATTCGACGACGACAAGTTCCGGCCCCACAACGGACACCACGCTGTGCGCGTCAATGTAGGTCAGCAACTCGTCCCAAAAATTGTCCTGGTCCGGCATCATGACCGGTGTCCTTGGGCTAGCAGGGATTAATCCACTACGGTGAGTGGTCCAGCGGTTCCACGATTGCTGTATCCAGGTCCGCGCCTCCTGAGCGGCATTTTCACCAAGAAAATGCCACCTTGCAAGGCATTGGAACGAACAAGTGCATTGTGGAACCGCTCTAGTGTAGCGCAGCGGGTAAGTGCTTCAGCCTAATAGATTCCTTTTCCGCCTTTCCCTTTTTTGGCGGAGATCGCATAGAAATCGGCTTGTGCCCACAGTCCACCGCAGCGCTCCTGAAGCTTGATCAAGAATTAGATCTGCAGTGCCCGACGATCAATGCGTACCGTTTGAGCTTTATGTATGTATAATAGGCATAATATAGCCTGTTATAGTCTACTGTTATAGTCTATCATACCAAATATTAGGCATAATAATGCCCATAAACTATAATACATTAAACGGCAATATAATGCCGTATAAATATAATATCAATTATAAGCGGTAATATAATACCTGTATGGATGATATGATATTCATGTCGGCAGACGAGTTGCAAGCGATTCTTGGGAAGCAGCTTCAGGAATTACGTATAGCGAAGAACCTCGATCAAATTACGACTGCAGAAAAGGCCGGGATTTCAGTAAGGGCTCTGAGAAACCTCGAATCTGGTCGGGGATCGAGCGTCGAAACGCTCGTGCGAATCTTGAAGGCTCTCGACTCGCTCGAGGGTATGCGTTTGCTCGCGCCGAAGCCTTCCGTGAGCCCTTTGGCGCTTTTGCGTCATTCTGGGGCAGTACGTCGGCGTGTGCGTCATTCAGCTACCGAGGCGAATCGAGAATGAAAGATGTCTCGATCATTGAAGTGCGAGCATGGGGACGCTCAGTCGGGGCCGTCGCTCTTGATCCCGATCTCGCGTACTACGCCTTCGAATACGATCCGGCTTGGAAGAGAGCGGGGACAGAACTCGCTCCACTGCACATGCCTCTGAACAGCGCCCGTTCCGTCTACGTCTTTCCGACACTGCCTGAACTCACATACTTTCGGCTCCCTGCTCTTTTGGCAGACGCCCTACCGGATGATTTCGGAAACGCTCTCATCGACGCATGGATGGCTCAACGAGGCATCGAAAAAGGCTCCGTTACCGCGCTTGACCGCCTCGCATATATGGGCAAGAGAGGCATGGGGGCGCTGGAGTTTCGACCCGCGCGCGGGGCTCATAAAGAAAGCTCCGCTCCAGTGGAGATGAAAGAGCTCGTGGAAGAGGCCAGGCGGCTCGTCCAGGGAACCTTCTCGATCGACCACGAAGCCAGGGCCGCTCTCGCCAATATCGTCAAAGTCGGAACCTCCGCCGGCGGCGCCCGACCGAAGGCAGTCATCGCTTGGAATCCGGCAACGGACGAAGTGCGGAGCGGACAATTCGACGCTGCGCCAGGATTCGAGCATTGGCTGCTCAAATTCGATGGAGTTGGCAGAGATAAGGAACTAGGAACAGGAGAAGGCTACTGTCGAATTGAATTTGCATACTATCTGATGGCAACGGCCGCCGGCATCCGCATGTCCAGCTCGCGTCTGCTTGAAGAGAATGGGCGCGCTCACTTTATGACCAAGCGGTTTGATCGTGAAGTGATCGATGGCAAAACCGTTAAGCACCACCTCCAATCGCTCTGCGCGATGAACCATCTCGATTTTCGGCAGCGTGGAACTCACGATTATTCCCAGCTCTTCATGACTGCCGGCATCCTCGGCCTTGGTGACGATGCCGCAGATCAGATTTTTCGTCGCATGGCATTCAACGTGATGGCACGCAACTGCGACGATCACACCAAGAACTTCGGGTTTATGCTCCGGCAAGGACAGCCGTGGAATCTTGCCCCAGCCTACGACGTGACACACGCATACAATCCGAAGGGCGAGTGGACCTACCAGCATTTGATGAGCGTCAATCAGAAGTTCGGGGACATCACTCAGGAAGATTTGCTCGCGGTTGCCGATCGTTTCAGCGTCAGACGGCCCAAGAACGCCTTATCAGATGTTCGCGCCGCCATAGATAATTGGTCGCAATTTGCCAAGCGCGCCAATCTCTCCGCAGCACTTCAAAGTCGCGTCGCTGGCGACCTGCTTTTGCTGTAACCATCGGGAGACGCGACATTGGGTGTTGCCGTGCGCGCATCCTTCTCAATAAGGAGAGGCTTCAAGTGCGCAAGCAATCAGCCGCTACGCCGCCCGGCAGAGGAGCGCCGTCCAGCGGGAATCGCCGCGGCTGGCAGCAGGCTTGATTCAACTGCTTGATGTCGGCCTGCATCTGACTGCTCGTGGCAATCGCCCCCAAGGCAGCTTGCAGAATCTCGGCAGAAGCACTGTCCACCGACCTCGAAATGCTGTAATGCATCCATTTGCCCTCGCGCCGCGCGCTCACAATGCCGGCGTTCCGCATGTACGCAAGATGCTGTGAAATTTTGGGCTGCGGTTGCTTCAGGATTTCAACGAAATAGCAGACGCAAACCTCCCTGCCGTTCATCAGGTTCAGCAGCCGGAGCCGAGTGGGGTCAGCTAACGCCGAAAATAGCTTGGCAAAATCCATTGGCTTCGATTTGCCCATGCCTCCATTATATTCGATTTGACGAATATGTTCCATCGGGAATATATTCACTTTAACGCATGTGAGGCGTAAAGATGGACACCAAGTCGGCAGTCAAAGAGAAGTACGGAAGCGCGGCAGCGGCGGTTTTAAATGAAAAGGAGGGCTCGGCGGCGTGCTGCACTCCGGGCCTGAACTGCTGCGACCCGATCACCAAAAACTTGTATGGAGAATCGGAGAAAGGCGGTTTGCCTGAGAAAGCCGTGCGGGCGTCCCTCGGATGCGGGAACCCGACGGCTCTTATCGATTTGAAAGAAGGCCAGACAGTCCTCGATCTTGGTTCGGGCGGGGGCATTGACGTACTGCTCTCCGCAAAGAGAGTGGGCCCCACCGGCAAAGCATACGGGCTCGACATGACCGACGAGATGTTGGCTCTCGCCCACGAAAATCAGCGCCAAGCTGGGACGACGAACGTCGAGTTCCTGAAAGGTGAGATCGAGCATATCCCGCTCCCCGATGCATCGGTCGATGTCATCATCTCGAATTGCGTCATTAATCTTTCGGCCAACAAAGACCAGGTGTTAAAGGAAGCTTTTCGTGTCCTTCGTCCAGGCGGTCGCTTCGCCGTCTCAGATGTTGTCGTCCGCGGAAGCGTCCCCGACTCGGTCCGTGCCTCGATGTTGCTTTGGGTGGGCTGCATCGCCGGAGCGCTGGAAGAAGAAGAATACAAAGGGAAACTCATCAGCGCCGGCTTTGCCGATGTCAACCTTGAAGTCACCCGTGTCTATGACGTGGAGGATGCAAGGCAGTTTCTTTCTCAATCTGGCGTCTGTGTTGACGAGATTGCGCCATTAGCCGCAGGAAAATTCATCAGCGCTTTCGTACGCGCCACCAAGCCAAAAGCTGCTTGCTGCGGCCCCGACTGCTGTTCGCCAGTCCAGCTTCAATGAGGGATGCGATGACTGAGCACTACAACGTCCTGTTTCTTTGCACCGGGAATTCAGCGCGGTCGATTATGGCCGAAGCGATTCTCAACCACAAAGGTAAAGGGCATTTCACGGCTTACAGTGCCGGGAGCCATCCTTCCGGAGTCGTTCGCCCTGAAGCTCTTCGACAGTTGGAAGCTGCTCACTTGTCCACCCTGGGACTGCGGAGCAAATCATGGGACGAATTCGCCCGTCCCGATGCTCCCATGATGAGTTTCGTCTTCACCGTCTGTGACAATGCGGCCAATGAGCAATGTCCATACTGGCCAGGACAGCCTATGACGGCGCATTGGGGTGTTCCAGATCCTGCCGCAGTGACTGGCACCGGAGAGGAAATTGAAAGAGCCTTTCGGCAAGCGTTCTCCATGTTGGACAGGCGCATCAGCCTGTTCCTCGCGCTACCGCTGAACACCCTCGACACCATGAAAATCCAGCAGGCAATTAAGGACATCGGCAAGCAATAAGCCGCCAAGCTTTTTCCAGACCGCCGCTCGCACAGACTAAAGGAACCTCTATGTCCCAAACCACATCACGACTTTCATTTCTCGACCGCTATCTGACGGTCTGGATCTTTGCCGCTATGCTGCTCGGCGTGGCATCGGGATGGGCACTGCCCGGTATCGTGCCATTTCTCGATCGTTTCAGCGTCGGCACCACCTCTGTTCCCATCGCGGTCGGCCTCATTCTCATGATGTATCCGCCGCTTGCGAAGGTGCGTTATGAAGAACTGCACGAAGTGTTTCGGAATAAGCGAATCCTCGGGCTTTCGCTGCTCCAGAACTGGGTTATCGGTCCGGTGTTGATGTTCGCCCTGGCGGTGGTGTTTTTGCGTGCCTATCCCGAATACATGGCCGGTCTCATCATGATTGGGCTGGCACGCTGTATCGCGATGGTTATTGTTTGGAACCAACTCGCCAAAGGTGACAATCAATATGCGGCTGGGTTGGTTGCGTTCAACTCGGTCTTTCAGGTGCTCTTCTACTCCGTGTATGCATGGGTGTTCGTGACCAAGCTGCCGGAGTGGCTTAAGCTTCACGGCTCAGTCGTTAACGTCTCCATCGGCGACATCGCCAAAAGCGTGTTTGTGTACCTCGGCATCCCGTTCCTTGCCGGGATGCTCACGCGTTTTGTTCTCGTTCGGGCAAGAGGCCGGGAGTGGTACGAGAAGACCTTCATCCCGCGCATCAGCCCCATAACGCTCATCGCCCTGCTGTTCACAATCGTGGTTATGTTTTCGCTCAAGGGCGAATACATCGTACGATTGCCCCTCGACGTGCTCCGTATTGCGGTGCCTTTGTTGATTTACTTTGTGGTGATGTTCCTGGTTTCGTTCTATATGGGACACAAGATGGGTGCGGATTATTCGAAGACCGCCACGCTCTCGTTTACAGCGGCCAGCAACAACTTCGAACTGGCGATCGCCGTAGCCGTTGCCGTTTTCGGCATCAACTCGGGAGCGGCATTCACCGCCGTAATTGGGCCGCTTGTCGAAGTTCCTGCCATGATCGGACTGGTCAACGTCGCTCTATACTTCCAGCGTCGGTACTTTGCGGAGCCAGCCAACAACGGTTTGGCCGATCACGCCACGGGATAAGCTGGCGTTCTATCTCGGCGCGATTGACCCCAATTCATCGGATTGATAAGATGGAAGTGCGGGGTGGAGCAGCCCGGTAGCTCGTTGGGCTCATAACCCAAAGGTCGCTGGTTCAAATCCAGCCCCCGCAACCAATTGGATTAAGATAATAAAGAGCTTAGAAAAGGCCGCAGATTGCGGCCTTTTCTATTTTGGAACGAATGTCCGTGAATTGTCCGTGTTTTCGGTTTCTGATTCAGTCTTTCAACGCGATCTAAAAGATGGTAATCCCGATAGCAGGACGGTTCGGATCTGCAGATTGTCTCGAACCCCAGACCCACGCCGGTTCGGAATCCTGGACTTCGACACGAGCCTGGCCAGCGGGAATGCCCCTCAGGGAGCAATCCTACCCTTCTCTCGGACCGCCAAGAGCGCCGCTCCAGGACCGGCGCAGCCGCTCCGCGAAGCCAAGCAATTTCGGTTTCATATATGGGCTGAACTCGCAGGAGTTCCAAGGCGCCGTTCATCAAGGCGTGCCATTTCGCGCATTCTTGATTATTGCCGCAGGCTGATCAGACACAATCTTTCTCGCGGCAGATCGACTCAATACGGGGCGCACCGAATGGGAGACGCGCCCCGGAGTGGGAGGCATTTTCAGAATATGAACTTGCCTTGGAAGAACCACAAACGTTCGCCCTGACTGCCTCCAAGAGAAGCCGCATTGGTTCCCTGCACCTCACCTGTGATGATTCCAAAGCCCGCATCATTAATATTGCCGTCGGGATTGGCGAAGTGAGGCGTATTGGTGACGCCGATGGCCTCGGCTGAGAACTGGAAGGTCAGGAACTCGGCGATCTTGAAATTCCGGAGCACGCTTGCATCCAGTCCGAAATAGCCGGGACCGGTTATCCAGTTTCTCCCTGTCGTGCCAAAGGTATTGGCCGCCGTTACCCGCGCGAAAGAGGCAGGACTGAAAAACGCGCAAGTTGCATTGCCTGCCAATTCGCAAGCGCTCAGACCCGAGCTCGGAGGAGGGCGCTTGTTGATTTTTTGGACCGGCCCGACAAGATTGACAGTTTGCGAGTTCGTGCCGTTGTCGTTGAGTGCGGTGCTGCCTGCACCTGAGTCGGTGATTGAGAACGGCGCTCCAGCGAGCCTACTGAGGACGCCGGTGAGGGTCCATCCTCCCGCCAAGGCCGAGGCTATACCGTGCGTCGCCCATTGTTGTCCCGCGCCGAATGGAAGGTCGTAGACTGCGTAGGTTTCGAAGTTGTATCGACGATTGAATCCTGCAAGGGCCTTGTTCCTCGAGAAATAGGCCGGGTATGGCCACATGATGGAACTCAGCTCTTCGTTGTCTTCAAAGTCTTCGGCTTTCGACCAAGTGTAGATGACGCCGATGCTCGAAGATTGCCCAAAGCGCCGCGTTAGCTTGGTCTGCAGGGCGTCATAATATGTGTGTCCGAGTGGGACCAAAGTCTGGATCGATCCAAAGGTGGCGCCTCCCCCGACTTGAGCGTTAAGCAACTGTCCAGCCGTGCCTCCGCCTGCCGGCCCCGCATTGAGGTTGGTGTTGAGGATCGGCCGAATCTCCCGTGCGCCGACGTAACTGGCGTCGCCGACGAATCCAGCGAACTGCCGCTCGAGGGTGAGGTTGTAGGAGTAGATGTATCCGCGTCGGAACTTCGGGTATACCCCAATCGTGTTGGTACTCACATTTTGAGGCATCGGGATCGAGCCCGAGGAGAAGCTCGGCACGATGATGGGGACAATTCCCGTGGGTAACGTCACATACGGCCCAGGTCCCGTCGTCGTCGGATTGGTCCCGCTTAGCCCGTTAGTCCCGGTTAAACTGGCGGCCGGCGCGAACTGCGTGTAGTTCGTCCCGCTGCCTGTGTTTGTCCCGCTGTAGGTAGAGACGGTGTCTGCCGGGTAGTCGTTCCGCAGGTAACGCCAGTTGTTGCTGTCCGCAGAAATTCCAAAGCCTGCGCGCACGACAGTTTTCTCGTTTAACTTGTAATCAATGCCGACCCTTGGCAAGAACTCACCGGCTCCGACTTGCACGCCATCATTCTTGGGAATCGAGCCGTATCCACCAATGAGGACCATCATCGTTGTGGGATTCAGGACGCGCGCTCCCTTGCCGTGGTCGCTGTACGCCATGGGGTAATACTCCCAGCGAATGCCGTAGTCAATGCTCAACTTTGGCGTGACCTGATATTGGTCGCGGCCAAATATGGCCCATTGCGACCAGCGCAGAGCGATGGGATTGGTATCTTGTCTGGCTGTGCCGGTCTCATAGGGCAGCCCGAGCAAGAAATCGGCGAACGAATGGAACTGCGCGGATTTAGGCGGATCGACAGCCGTGCATTTTTCCGCGCTGACTGGCGGCCCACCCGTGCAATTGGCTTGCTCCGTGGCGATGCCGTTAAACCCGAAGGATCCACGCGCAGTTTGGAACGTGCCACCCTGGGGCTGGAAGTGATTCAACTGCGTGTGGTCCAATTCGCCACCAAAGCGCAGCTGGTGATGTCCCTTGACCCAGGTGAGGTTACCGTTGGCGACATATTGGTTATCGCGAAAGACGAACGGGTTGCCGGTGTTGGGATTGCCAAGATTGGTATATCCGACGAATTGGAAAGCCGGAATTCCCCAATAGAGCTGGTCGGCGGGAGCGGCGCTATTGTTGGTTCCAGGAATCTTGAGGGTACTGAGGCCGTACTGCCCGTCGGCCGCAATATCGGTAGAAAGCGCACCCAGGTGTTGCCGAGTGTAGCCGATATTCCCATCGAGAAGGAGGTTTGGCGTGAAGGTATGAGTACCTCCAAGGCCAATGACATAGATGCGTGTGGTGGCATTGCCCAACTGGCCGCCGTTGGTCGCGTTTCCTTCCGCCTTGCCCAGCGACGGAGGGTCAAAAATCTGGCCACGGTTGGTGCTGAAGTGACCAAAGATCGTGGACTTTTGCGTCGGGACCCAGTTAATTTTACCGTCGTATTCGTCGGTGAAGAAATGTCCCTTCTGCGTATCGAGATAGTTGTTGGTTGTAGCGGTGGTCAAGCCTGCGCTCGGCGCGGGAATCAGCGAGGCCATGGTCAGAGCCGCAGGGTCGACCCGATTCAGACAAATAGCGTCTTGCGCCGGCCCGCCGCACCCAGCTGCCGAGATGATAGTGCGACCGGTGCCATCGGGGTTTCCGGTATTCGGATCGTAGATGTGGGTCGGATTGCCGGATGAATCATTATCAAGGTTCGTGAACTGGAAATATCCTGCCTTCTCCGCGTTAGCGTACTCCAGGCCCGCCGTCGGCACGGTCTGCGCGAGACCGGATGCGGGGGCGATGATCTGCCGTGTCCCTTGGTAATCTCCATAGAAGAACAACTTGTCTTTGAAGATCGGGCCGCCAACCGCGCCGCCAAACTGATTGAAGATGTCAATCGGACGCTTGAACAGCGAAGGCGGCGGAGAGAAGTAATTCTCGGCCTTCAGTTGGTCGTCGGTGTGGAACTCGAAAGCATCGCCATGGAACTGATTGGTGCCAGTCCTCATTTGGACGTTAATTTCCGCGCCATTTACCATTCCTTGTTCGGCATCGTAGGCGTTCGTGGCGACATTGACTGTCTCGACGGCATCCTCGGGGGGTATGTAGGCGACGTTGTTCGGCAGCCACGGATAGGCGTCCAGAATGCCATCGATGCGGGTGTCATTGCCCTGTGTGGATTGCCCATTGACGTTGGTGGTCATGCCACGGGCGGGATTACCGCCCGCGGAGTTACTCTCCGTCGGTATGTTTGCGCCGGGGATGATGCGCAGCAGATCCTGGAAATTTTTGCCTTCGGAAGAAACCGAAGGGAGCTCTTGCAACTCAGCCGTGGAAAGGTCGACGTGGACATCGGCGCGCTCCGTCTGCAACTCAGGGGGCGCTGTGGAAACCGTCACGGTCACATTTGCCTTCGCGATGCCTAGTTTTTCGTTCTCCTGAACGATGGAGTTCGCGTCAACGGTGATGTTGTCGGTCTCATCGGGAGTAAAGCCGGGAGCAGACACAACAATCTTCCAGAGTCCTGGCAGCAACTCAGAAAAGCGATAAAAGCCACTGCTATCGGTAGTGGTCTCGGCGGTAATGCCTTTTCGCATCTCCGTTGCATCAACTTTCGCGCCGGCGACGACTGCGTTGTTCGGGTCGGTTACTGTGCCACTGACGGCCCCGTACAACACTTGCGAGCGGGCGTGCGGGCTGGCCAGGAACACAAATGCCATGCCCATCACTAACGCAACGGTGCGCACTGAGAATCCCGATTCCGCCACGACGTATAAGCGGCCTTCTGCGCCTTCGAGAAAACGTTTGCTGAGATCGCTCCAGGAAAAAATCCCTATCATGTTCGCCTCCAAAGCTTCGTTCCGGTAGCTGTTAGGTTTTCCTCGACTCCGCAGCGCCGTATGGTCCCGTGCACAAATCCTGCCAGATCGCAGACCGGCGCTGAGATCGCCTTTTAGTTCGCGACTGACACTATATGCAGCCCACATGTGGCTGGCATGGTGCAGATGTACTACGCCAAGCCGATGCGAGGCGGCTATCTTAATGGTCGAGCTTGATCGGGCACCACTTCGCGGGGGTCCTTGCGGCAGGAAATCAAATAGAAATCCTCAATTCCCAAAGAATCTCCAGCATTTACGCTTCGCGGTACGATCTGGCGAGGCATATTTACGAGCCAGATTATCGGCGTATTCGAACAAACATGGCCCTGGAAAGCCGACGACCGGGGCGGGGAATCGAAAGGTCAGGATTAATCATGAAATCGTTTATCCAGAGGTTGCTTCCGTTTCGATTGACTCGGAGCTATGGGCTTTGTGCGCTGATTGCAGCGCAGTGCAGCGGCGTTCTTTTAGCGCAAAACAGCACTTTCGATGTTTCTGCGATAAGAGCGGTCGTTTTCGATGGGACAGCGGGAGTACCGATCGCCAAAGTCGCCGATCTATTGAAGCATGACCTAACCGCGATGAGCGGCCACGAGCCGGCGGTCACATCGAACTTCACCAGTGCGAGAGGAACCGGAGTCATTATAGGACTGGCAGCGTCGCCACAGATTGCGCAGATTCTGACGGCCAACAAAATCAGCACGGCACCTATCGACGGAAAATGGGAGACCTATGGCCGTGCTGTCATTCCCGCGCCCTGGAACAAACACGAACGGGTTCTAATAATCTTTGGCTCCGACACTCGCGGAACCATCTGGGGTGTCATCGACCTGACTCGTGAAATGGGTGTCTCCGCCTGGGAGTGGTGGGCCGATGTAACTATTCGACACCGAGATAGTATTCCGATCCGGACTGCTCTGATCTACTCAAAAACGCCGTCCGTCAAGTACCGTGGCATCTTCCTGAATGCCGGCGCTCATGGGCTTAACCCCTGGGCAAGCAAGACCTTTGATCCTGCATTTGGCAACATTGGGCCCCGCACTTACGCCAGGATCTACGAACTGATGTGGCGTCTCAAGGCGAACACCATTTGGCCGGCGATGACGGAGTCCGATGCTCCCTTCAATAAAACTCCCGAGAACGCCGAAGTTGCGCGGGACTACGCGATTGTACGCGGCAGCTCACACGTGGAAATGCTGCTGCGCACGAATTCCAGCGAATGGGATACAAAATCGATGGGCCCCTATAACTGGACCATTAACCGGGACCAGATGATTCGGTATTGGAGCGGAGCCGTTCAGCAATTTGGCAAGCACGAGAATCTCTACACCATTGGCCTGCGCAATATGAGCGACTTCCCGATGCAAGGGGCGAATACGCCGGAGGAGATGGCGTCTGTGCTCAGCGACGTGATCGCCGCGCAGAGAAAGATTCTGAGCGATGAACTGCATGAGCCGGCGGACCGTGCGCCGCAAGTCTTTACCGCCTACAAGGAGATTCTGCCCGCCTACGACACAGGCCTGTTGAAGCTCCCTGATGACGTGACGATCAATTGGCCAGAAGATGATTTCGGCTATATCCGGCGATTGAGTAACACGCAGGAGCGTAAGCGCTCCGGAGGATCGGGTATCTATTATCACGACAACTTCTGGGGGCCGCCGATGTCGTATTTGTGGCTTGATTCGGTAGATCCATCCTTGATGTGGGAAGAAATGACCAAGGCATACAAGTTCAATGCCCGCCGGCTTTGGATGCTAAACGTCGGCTCGATCAAACCTGGCGAGTTCCTGATCCAATTTTTCCTCGATATGGCGTTCGATACTCCGTCCTTCGGCGACAGCTCCAGCGTGCACGCCTACCTCGCAAAGTGGGTTGAAGACAACTTTGGCGCGGACCATGCGGCGGAGATTACCAAAATCCTTTGGATCTATTACAAGCTCTACTTCGATCGCAATCCGGAGTTCATGGCATGGACTGAGGTATTCCCGGAAACTCCCATCCAGCAAACCAGGTTCAACATGCTCGACTTCGGAGACGAGAATGCCCGGCGAGCTTCCGCCTACAAGCGCATTGCCGACGAAGCCGCCACGGTCATGGCCGAACTTCCGGATGATCGCAAAGCGGCATTCGTCCAGTTGGTGGAGTACCTCGCGGACATTTCTCGCGATCTGAACCTTCGTCAGCTCGACCTCGATAAATCCATCGCCTATGGACTGCAGCACCGCGCCAGCGCGAACGAATATGCCGAAGAAGCACAAAAAGCGCAAGTGGACATGGACACCCAGACGCACTATTACAACGATGTGATGGAGGGCGGCAAGTGGAGATACATGGAAACTACAGATCCGCACGATCTTCCGATTTATGAGGCCCCTCACGTCCCCAATTGGAGTTCGAATGGTGATCGTGGATGCGGAGTGCAGATCGACGGCGGCGCTTACTTCGATGGCAAAGGTTGGTGGACACCGGACCTGCCCGCCTTTCATCCTGAGCTGCGCAACTCAAGCTACACCGATATCTTCGTCGAAGGAGAGACAGCAGCCACCTGGACGGCGACTCCTAATCAGCCATGGATCCACGTCAGCCGAACGGCCGGAGGTTTTTCGCCTGCGACGCGACACTTCGAGGATCGAATCGAGATCTCTCTGGATTGGGATAAGGCGCCGAAATCGGGCGATGGGCTAGTTTCTATCGAGTGCAGCACGGCTCGGCAGCCATACGGCATCCATGTTCACGTGGCTCCGCGCGAGATAGATCATGGGGCATCTTTTATCGAGGCCGATCGCATTGTCTCGATGTACGCAACTCACGCGGACTCACGGAGCGATGGATGGGAAGTGCTCGAAGGCCTGGGCCATACCGGCGCCGATATGCGAACCAACCTCGATATGAAGTCTGTCGACAGTGGCAATCTCGAAGCGGTGCGAAGCGCTCCGAGCGCTGTCTATCGCTTTGTGACCACCACATCGGATGACAAAGCGACGCTGCGCCTCATCGCACTGCCAACCTTTCCGATCACGAGCGAAAACGGCGTCCGCCTGGCCGTCTCCATCGACGGCGGCCCGTTGCAAATCATCGATTTCTATGCGCCGGAGTTCAGCTCGGCGTGGCGCGAGCACGTAATGGACAATGAGGCGATTGAGACGGTCCCAAATCTGCAATTGCAACCCGGGCCGCACACCCTGACAGTTTATGGACTCGATCCTGGGGTGACACTCGATCGCTTTGAGATTGCGTTCACAGGCGCGCACCAGGCTTACGGCCCTGTGCCTGAAACTGCGATCAAATGGTGAACAAAAGCGCGGACCGCAATTCCGGTTCGTGAGTCATCGCAGCGCGCTGCGAAGTCTTAAGACACGGTAATGATGCCCGACTGTATCGCTGCAACAATTGCCTCGGTTCGGTCGCGCACATCAAGCTTCATGCTGATGTTTTTCAGATGGTTCCTCACAGTGAACTGGCTAATCGCCAGCGTCCCGGCGACCTCCTTGTTGGTGAGGCCCTTCGCAACCAGCTCCAGGATCTCCAATTCGCGAGCGCTCAAGCCCACCGTGAGGTTGTTGTGGGCCAAAAGATTGGCGATGCGCTTGGGGAACGCCTGCTTCCCTCGATGAACTTTCCGCACTGCCTGAACAATGAGGTCAGCGCCTGCTTGTTTATGGATGTAACCCTGAGCTCCTGCTTTAATTGCCGTATAGATCTCTTCGTCGCATTCGAAACTCGATAAGATGATCGATCGCGCCCGAGGAGCGACTTCTTTGATTCGCTTGAGGGTCTCCACGCCAGACAGATCGGGCATTCGCAGATCGAGCAAAATCACGTCAACCGGAGTGGTACTCAACAATGCCAGGGCGGCAACGCCGCTCTCGGCCATCCCAACCACCGTGATGTCTTCCTGCAGTCCAAGCACTGCGGAGAGACCGAAACGCACGATGGGATGATCATCGACGAGTAGAAGCCGAATTTGGTTTGCAGTTTCCAAAGAGTTCCCATCTCCCAATGAGGCTCCTGTCCGCTACATCGATACTCTCCTCTAATGGAGATATTGATGAGTGAACGCCGCTTTTGCAAATGCCCTTGCTTTTGACATGAATCCGCTTGCAGGCGGCAAGGGCGCTACAACCTTTACGCATGTTCCACCGATGGCTCCGGTCGTGCAATCGAAATGAGCCTTGATCTTAGACGCTCGATTCTTCATTCCTGCGATACCCAGTCCGTTTGATTGCGCCTGCGGTGAGATTCCGTTTCCATCGTCCTGCACGATCAGCCGTGCATGGCTCACCGTAAGCGCAAGAAATATCTTCAGATTTCTGCAATCCGCATGCTGCACGGCATTTGTGACAGCCTCTTGCCCGATGCGGAACAAGGCATCGGTTACTGTGAGCGGTAATTCCACATCCTTTCCCTCGACTTGAGCCTTGACATGAAGATTTCCGCCGTCGCTCAGACGTTCCGCCAGTTCCTTGAGGGCCGCGACGATATCGGATGCTGCCCGGTATTGCGGCCGCAGCGCCGCAATTGTTCGGCTCGCCTCTTTGTGGCTCATGCGGACCAGATCGAGCGCATTCTCGACGTGCGCACGCACTTCCTGTTGGCCTCGCGTTTCCATGGTCGCAGCCTGCAGTTGATAGGCGATCCCCGTGAAGCTTTGCGCAAGGGTGTCATGCATCTCGAACGCAAGCTCTTCGCGTTCTTTCAGCAGCGAGCGAACATGCCACGCCTGCACGCGGTGCAATCCCCACAATACGCATACGGCCAGTACCAGGCAGCCGAGCGCCAACCAGACTATGTGGATAGGCGACCACCATGGCGGCGGACTGATCAGGTCGACACGATCCGCCGCAACGGTAAAGGGATAAACGCCGTGAGTAAATTGATCGAGCGCTATTGCATTTCCTCTCAACCGCAAACGGCTCCCGGGTTCAAGCGCTGCCAGATCGAGATGAAAGTCGCTCTGCCCGAAGGCCTTGAACGTCTGGTCGCCGTCCTTGAGCACGAGCTCGTAACCGTCAGCCAGGTGCTGTGCCGATATGAGGGTGCCCTCAACTTCGATTAACCGGCCGCGATATGTACCGCCAGTGAGTTGCTCGGCGGTAACGACCAACGGCGGATACGGCTCGTCGGACCACAGGACCCTGAGAGTCGCATCCTCCAGCCAGCTGCGAAAATGGTCTGAGACGAGAGTGCCTCGGGCCTCGACTACATCCCCTAATTTGATTGGAACGTCGGGCTTGATATTTGAAACAAGAATCGTCCCAGTGCTGTCTTGTATGTCTACGACAGGCGGCAGCGAGATGATCGAGCCGACAATCGTCACGTTCGTGTGTGGCCCAGGCAGCAAACGGTAAAAAGAGATCGGCGTGGCTCCGGGTTGAATCCGATGCTTCACGGCTTCAACGCGCATCGACGCTGCAAAGCGGCCGGCAGCCTTAGCGCTTAAGGGCTCAGAGAGCAGGAAACGATCGTCGTCTGCTGTGCTTGCGGTCGCGTTTCCCATCGCGGCCAGATCGCCATCACTGGCGCCGGTGACACGTAGGTTCTTCCATTTGGCGCTCGAAAAGGATGATCTGAGGCCGAAGGAACCCGATCGAATGCATTTTTCATCATCGACTCGCAATGCGGTGGCTTCGCCGCTGGGAGCCGTCACCGTCATCCCTAATCTGCAGCCGACGGCTATGACGTGCATGTGAAACCAACCCTGGGAATCGGGTGTGCCCGGAAGCGCAACCTGTGCCAGCGCGTGCCAGCCAAAGTCGGCGCGGCCCAATTCAATTGAAGAATCCATCGATCGAATTCCCGCGAAATAACCGCGATAAGCATCTACGCCGTCCTCTTCTCCGCTCGAGCGAAGGATCACGCCCGCGACTCCGATAGGCTCCGCTATCTGTATGTCCACGTCGATCTGGAGATCTTTGCGCGGCGCGGCGCGAGTAATGAGCTTGGCGCCGCGCTCTCCGGAATCGTTGTCGATTCCGTTCGCATTCGCGATCCAACTTCCTCCGAGAGCGTTCCAGGAGTCGGATCTGGAGAAATACCCGCCCTGCAAGTCGCGCTCCGACGGTACAAATCTGTATCGAAGCCGGATTGCAAGACCGGCACAAACAATAAGGCTGAGGAGCAGAAGCGCAGAAGCAGCCAGCCAGACTTTCTTTCGGCGTGTTGAGCCCACCGGCTTCATTGCTCGCTCCAATCGAACTCGTTGAACTCCAAAAGCCGCTTGATCTGAGGATCATCCATGTTTTCGCGCGTCAACAAGAGCGGCGGTACCAGAGTGATCGGGGGCACTCGCTTCCCGTGCATCTCCGCATTAAGGTTCGCGGTGGCGATCCTTCCGATCTCGCGGGTATTCTGAAGAACGACCGAGTCCACCTCGCCGGACCGAATTGGTGTCAACATATCCTGATCGAAGCCTACAATCGCAACATCCGCGGGCGAGGCGGCGGCCAACTTTGCGAAATATGCTCCACGAGTGGCCTCCCCGGTCATCGCCAAAATCGCATTTACCTTTTGCGATTCGAGAATCTCCTGCGCAATCTGCTGCTGGTGAGTCACATTCGGATCGCCGAAGGATCTGCGAACGATCTGGATGGAAGGCGCAACCTGGCCAAGAATCCGCTCGAATTCCTCTTCGCGCGAGATGCCGCTTTCGAGCCGGGTGTTGATCCCAATGATCGCAATCGCCCCCCGGCCATGAAGCAGCGTGGCCAAACGCTGCGCCGCCAGTTGGGCGCCCGCGACTTCATCGCTCGATACGTACGACAGAAACGGCCCGGCCGGAGGGCCGAGTTGATCATCAACGACAACAACCGGCGTCTTGCTGCGCACAGCATCGAGCACAACGCTCCGTGAAGCCAGAGTTTCATCGGGAGCGAAAATGATCCCGCCATAATGCCTGGCCAGGCACGAGGAGAACTCGTTCAACTGCTTTTCAACGTCGCCTTCTCCCGCTGGCGCATTCCAATAGACATGCATTCCGCTTTCTCGGGCTTCTTCAGCCGCTCCCAGATGCATCGGTTCCCATAGGAGAGTCGCTGTGGTCCGCGGAATAACTGCAATCGTGGACGACTGATTGCGGCAGCCGCTTAATCCGGTGATCGCAAGCCCCCAAGCCACCGCAGCTATGCTGATTCGCTTTGCCATGGGTTCCCCTTGGTGCTGCGCCGGCCCTCATTCGCCGCCGAGAGAATTTCGAGCGCTTTTCGCAGGATCATAGGGTATATCTCGTCCGCTATTAACGGCAATTTAGGCTTCGTGGTACATTTGCACCTTCCAGGCTCACCGCAGGCCTAATTATGGTCTGGAATACACGCTCCACTGATCTGCCTATGTGGCATGTCGGCATGGAATCAGACGAACTTGCATGGATTAGCCTTGATTGAGACTCTCTTAAAATGAACAAACTTGCGATCTTAGTTCTCTTGCAGTTTCTGACGCTTGCCATTCCGCAGGGCGCCGCAGCCCAAGATACGCACGATGGCCTGCCTCACCTTGAAAAACGAGGCCAGGCCAATCAACTGATTGTCGACGGCCAGCCGTTTCTCGTGCTTGGCGGAGAGCTTCACAATTCCAGTTCTTCCAGCGTCGAATACATGAAGCCGGTTTGGCCTCGCCTTGTTGCGATGCATTTGAATACCGTGCTGCTACCGGTTGCCTGGGAGACGATCGAACCAGAAGAAGGAACGTTCGACTTCAAGTGCGTGGATGGGCTGCTCGAAGGGGCGCGGGAGAACCATCTCAAGTTGGTTGTGCTCTGGTTTGGCGCGTGGAAGAACACGTACTCCAGCTATGCGCCACCCTGGGTCAAGAAGGACATCGATCGCTTTCCGCATATCCAGACCGCAGACGGGCGAGACACGGAAAGTCTATCGCCCTTCAGCAGCGCCGTACGCGATGCTGACGCCCGAGCGTTCGCCCAATTGCTGCGCCACCTCAAGCAGGCCGATGGCGATGCGCACACCGTACTCTTCGTCCAGGTTGAAAACGAAGTCGGGGTTATTCCTGAATCGCGCGATCATTCAGAGGCTGCAAATTCGGCATTCGCGGCTTCAGTTCCAGCGACTCTCACCGATTATCTTGAGGCACATCGTGCTTCTCTACATCCTGAACTTCGCGCCGTTTGGGAAGCTGCCGGGGCAAGAAAGGACGGTACGTGGCAGGAGGTATTCGGCAAAGAGCAACTTACTGACGATCTCTTCATGGCCTGGCAATTCGCCACCTATATTCAGCACGTGGCTACTGCCGGAAAGGCTGAATATGCTTTGCCGATGTACGCAAATGCCGCGCTGATTCGCCCTAATTACGAACCGGGACAGTACAACAGCGGCGGCCCTCTTCCGCAGTCGGTCGATCTTTGGCGGGTAGCGGCGCCGGCTCTCGACTTCTATTCGCCCGATATCTACTTCAATGAGTTTGCATCGTGGGCAAGCGCCTACGCGCGTCCCGGTAACCCGCTCTTCATTCCGGAAGCGCAAGGAGGCGTGACGGGTGCGGCCAACGCGGTCTATGCTTTCGGTCGTCTTGCGGCTTTTGGGTTTTCACCGTTCGGAATCGACGATCAAGGCAACGCTCCTCTTGATCTCGCCGGTATTACCAACCCTGTAGAACGTCCAGACAACAATGCAATCGGCAGTTTATATGGAGAATTGTCAGAGTTGACGCCCACGATCTTGCACGCGCAGGAAACCGGCGCCCTTACCACTCTGCTGATGGAAGGTGAAGCGCAGCGCTCGGCCAGGGTGTCGATTGGCGACTATATCGCGTCAATGAATAGGGGCGGTCCTTCATCTAATCCCGGTTCAAGAGTCGGCGCGCTGTTCATCCAGGTTCACCCAAATGAGTTCCTGGTCGTCGGAACCGGCGACGCCACGATCACTTTTTCCACGGAGACGCCAGGGCCGCCGAACGTCGGTATCGAAAGCATCGACGAGGAGTTTTATGAGAATGGCGCCTGGGCGCCAAGAAGGCGTCTGAACGGAGATGAAAGTTCTCAAGGTCACGTGCTGAAACTGAACGCGGCCGATCTCTCTCAAGGCAGAATCTTTCTGGTCCGGCTCTATCGCTATCGGTAAGTGTGCTCGCTGACCGGCGAACTGAACAGTGGGAGATGGTTTAGGTTTGGCGCGCACGGCGAGGCCGATTTCGCTGTTTGATAATCTTGAGCGTTTGACGCGGTCGCATGGCGCGATCCGGCCATTGATTTGATTGGTCATTCGCTTCTTCCATAAAAATCGATGTCGATCGTTGTAGGAGGTCTGCCAATTGAAGCGAGTTTCACAATGATCTTCCACCGCGCTGAGGCAATTTCGCCGCTGCCCGCCAGCAGAAAACCAAGCTAAGATTCGGCCATCGCAGCGCCAGTCGGAAGGAGAATTGGCACTTATGGAAACACGTCCGAACAGGATTAAGCACTTCTTCCGTCGCCTGCCCATCTGACCAAACAAAGGGCTTAGCCGAGCTTTTTATCAACTTGATTTTGACCTCTTCTTTATCCGGATCTCGAGGGTTTGCGATTTGAGTGTGGATCAAACCCAACTATGGCCAAATCGAATCCAAATACAGCCAAAAAGAAGAGGTCACTTTAAGATCGGATCTCCTTCGCTCAAACTTCCCGGGTCGAATTCGCAGGTCGAGAACATAGAAGAGGCCCAGAAGACCGGCTCTGCGACTACGAGCCGTTCCTTATCGCCGTTGTTGATCGGAGCTCACCATGAATATGCAGTTGAACGATTTGTCGAATAACTGCAAACCTAGTTCTTTCGGAGCGATGGCAGCCATTCCGGTTTGCTCGATCCCATTGGTGCGAGGACGGTCCGGTAGAAACCCTGTGTCTTCGACATGATCACCTGGTCCGTCATCCCCTGGTAGGTCCCGCACGGCGTTTCCGCTGTGAAGAGTTCGGGTTCAGGATAGAAATGCTCGTCTGAGGTGCCGGCCATCGCCTGTGCATACTGTTTGTCGAAGATTCCGAGCGACAGAAGCCAGAGCGCTGTCCTGGTTAACGAAACTACGACCCTGTAGCTGCCCCCTTCAACCGCACGCCGGCGCAAAGCAGCGAGGATGCCGGTTATACCCAACCAACCGACAACGTTGTCGCAAACCGGCGTACCGATTGGGGCTAGCCTGGGCTGGATCGGAGTTCCCTCCAGTGAATGAACGCCCGCTACGGTTGCTCCGTGTACATCAAAGCCCGGCCTCGACGCCCACGGCCCCTCTTCGCCGTGAAGAACTACGGTGGCGTGGATGAGACCCGGCTTCCGCGCGCAAAGCTCGGCAGCTTCGAAGCCACGCTGCTTCAAAAACCCCGGCCGCCTATTGGCGAAGAAGATATCCGCCTCCTGGAGCAATCGGTGGAGCGCAGTCCGATCCTCCGGTGAATCGCCCAGTAGGGTTGAGCGCATTCCAACCTGCGCGTCCCACGCAAGGAAATCGATCTCGCATGCGTGCAGCCCCCAGACGTTCAGCACGTCCGCGCCGTAGAGTGCAAGGCACCTGCCTATTGCAGCGCCGGCAATCACATGGCCCATGCCCAGCGCGCGAATTCCGGCGAGCGGAAGATTTTCGAGACTTGAGACTGGAATTGGGTCGCTCTCGCCGATCTTCTCGACCGTGATCAAGGGCATTTTCGAAAGAACTTCGGTGTATTGGGTTTCTTTACGGAGTTCCTCGTTGGTGCGCACAATCGCCATGGGCACGCCAGCTTCGGCTGCAGCCGCTTCCAAATCCGCGCTTCGCCATCGACGAATGGCGTTGGCGATCGACTCGCTGCTCTCACTGCACCGGAGCAAATTGAGTGTGCGCGCACGGATCCCGGGATAAAAGGCGATGGCCACAGCATGCCGGCCATCGCGTGTCTCGTTAAACCAGGGAGGATTGAGGAATGGGCTGCTGGCAAAAGAGCCGAGGGTGGGCGCGCGTCCGTTGATGGTTTCCCATTTTCGCTCGGCGAAACCGCAAAACCGGCGCAGAGCCTTTCTCACATCTACCGAAATATCTTGTCCTTCACCCGAGGTCTGTTTCCACAAGGCGGCGAGTGCCACACTTCTTGCGGCCAGGCCGACGCCCGCCATGGTGCCGTAGCGAAGAGGACTCGGGACGATCGGATCTTGTCCGTAAAAACTGAGCTTTCCTCCGCAGTCGTCGATGGTCATGCCAACATCGGAGAGGACTTGGTTGACCGCATGGAAAAAATCAAAGTCCGGCGATGTGGCCGGATGGCTAAGTTTTTCCTCGAGCTTCTGCGTCAGCAGATCGGCTGATTGAACGGTCTCCACCGATGGTGCGGTAGTGTCGGGGGCTAAGTTCTTCGTCATATTACTCGTCTCGGGCGAGGCTGAGTTCAACATCCGTTGCGGCGCGTTCGGCAAGAGCGGCCAAAATCAGATTCAAAGCCATTCTTCGGGATCGTTCAAAGCTCATCAATGCTTGCCGTTTCTTAGCGTATTTAACAGATGGCCGGATAGCTGGCGTTTCGTGTTGTCGATCTGGTCGGGGGTCCACTTCCGCAAGCCCTCGCCCGTACGCATCCCAAGCTTGT
>DASXFF010000043.1:0-53110 GCA_036489735.1 Occallatibacter sp.
CAAGGACTCAACAAGGCAGAGACCGCGGCGAAGTATGGCGAGGACCAGGTAAAAATCTGGCGTCGCAGCTACGACATTCGACCACCGGCGCTCGAAGAGAGCGATCCGCGCTATCCGGGAAAAGACCCGCGCTATCAAACCTTGACCAGGGAGCAGCTTCCCCTCACCGAATGCCTCAAAGACACGGTCGAGCGCTTTTTGCCCTGCTGGCACGAAGCGATTGCGCCCGCCATTAAGTTAGGAAAGCAGGTAGTGATTGCTGCGCACGGCAACAGCCTGCGCGCCCTCGTGAAATATATCGAGGACATTCCCGACGACAAGATCGTCGATCTCAACATTCCTACGGGCGTGCCCATGGTGCAGGAACTCGACGAGAACCTGAAATCAATTCGTCATTATTATCTGGGAGATGCCGCGGCGATCGAGCAGGCGGTGAACAAGGCGAAGAGCACGGGGACGAGCAAGTAGCGTTGCAGTTGTCCGCCGATCCAACCGACGGGCTAGAATTATCGCGAAGCGATGGAATCACAAAGTCTCCTGCGGTGGACCGGTGCTTTGCTGTTCATAGTTGGTGGGGTACTGCTGTCACTGATGGGGATGATAGGAGCTGCCCCCAGATTCTGGTATTTGATCTGCTTCTGGGCTTTGCCGCTTATCGGGCTATTTTGGCTTTGGAGACCTCACCTTGGAGCCGCTCTCAGTATTGGTCCGCTTCTATCTTTGGTACTGATGTCGCGGGATCTGCCCGGAATGTGGGGGTTTTCTAGAACCTGGGCAGTCAGTTTCGTAATCGCCTTGCTATTGGCAGTTATCCTTGCCTCACTCGGGTTACGCAGATTCCGCAAATGGCCAATCCCAGTATTGATTTCTCTCCTGTTTGTCACCTGTGCATTCGCCACTGATCGGCTTTTTACAAACAAGGTCGCCGTTCATAGCCACCAAATGTTCGTCGTGATCGACGGTCATGCACCTTGGGGAGATGTGTACGATGGCGGCACGACAGAGCCGATTGTGTTATATCGACGCGTGGGCGCTGGGTATTGTTATGTGGCATTCGATTCCGACGAATTAAGAAAGCGCCTCTTGATCAAGAACGGCCAAACCGTTCTCGTGGAGTACAACATCTTCAGCGACTTTGGGAATGAGCGCGGCTACAATGTGCGCTCGGTGGATGGGTTACTTCTCGCAAATAGTGAATTTGTTGTTAGAGATTATTGGCGGTCAGGCGGGAGAATTCTCGGGCCCGGCGATACCCAGTCTTCCACCGACGACTGTCCATGAAGCAACGTGGAGAAACCTCGGTCCCTCCACGTTGCCTTCGGAATCGTAATCAGTAGCGCCTACCCTTCGTAATTCAGACTTTCCAGGCCCAGATACACCGCGCCCGAACCCAACTCCTCTTCAATCCGCAGCAACTGGTTGTACTTCGCGATGCGGTCGGTGCGGCTGACCGAGCCGGTCTTGATCTGTCCAGCGCCCGTCGCCACTGCCAAATCCGCAATGAACGTGTCTTCCGACTCACCGGAGCGATGCGAGATCACCGAAGTGTAGCCGTAACGGCGGCCGAGCTCGATCGCCTCGAGTGTTTCGGTCACTGTCCCGATCTGGTTGAGCTTGATCAGGATCGAGTTGCCCACGCCCTCCTCGATGCCGCGCTGCAACAGCTTCACGTTCGTGACAAAGAGATCGTCGCCCACCAACTGGATGCGGCCGCCAAGCTTGTCGGTCAGGATTCTCCAACCTTCCCAGTCATTTTCGGCCAGTCCGTCTTCGAGCGAAACAATCGGATACTGGCGCGCCCAGTTGTCGTAGAAATCGACCATCTGCTCGCTGGTGTGCTCGCTCTTGTCGCCCTTCTTGAAGACGTACTTTTTCTTTTCCGCGTCGTAGAATTCGCTCGACGCAGGATCGAGCGCGATGGCGATCTGCTCACCCGGTTTGTAGCCGGCCTGTTCAATGGCTTCCAGGATCAGCTCGACGGCCTCGGCGTTCGATTTGAGCGAAGGCGCGAATCCGCCCTCGTCGCCGACTGCGGTGTTGTAGCCCTTCTTCTTGAGCACGCCCTTCAGCGTGTGGAAGGTCTCAGCCGCCCAGCGCAGCGCCTCGCTGAAGCGCTCCGCGCCGACGGGCATGATCATGAACTCCTGAAAGTCGACGTTCGAATCGGCGTGCGCGCCGCCGTTCAGCACGTTGAGCATTGGAGTCGGCAGCACGCTGGCATTGACACCGCCCAGGTAGCGGTAAAGTGGAACTTCCAGCGTCTGCGCCACGGCACGTGCCGTGGCCATTGAAACCGCCAAAATCGCATTCGCGCCCAGCTTGCCCTTATTCGGCGATCCATCCAGCGCAATCATGGATTGATCGATCATCCGCTGATTGGCTGCGTCCATGCCTTCAAGCTCCGGCGCGATCACGGTCTCAACGTTGGCTACGGCCTGCAGCACGCCCTTGCCGAGGAAATGGCTCTTATCTCCATCCCGCAGCTCCACGGCCTCATGCTCGCCAGTTGAAGCGCCTGAAGGCACAATCGCGCGGCCCATCTCGCCGCTTTCCAGAATGACGTCAGCCTCCACGGTCGGGTTTCCGCGCGAGTCCAGGACTTCGCGGGCACGAATAGCAACGATCTCAGTCATATTGCTCCTCAAAATGCGGTGCTGCAGCCGGTCATTCAGTTGGGGACGGCGATCCACGGCCAGGGTCTCTCCGGCGGCGCTTTGTATGGTGTCCAAAAGCCCTTGTCCGCGCAAAAATATCTCTCCGTCCAGCGAAGAAGTACTTGTGGAAAAATTGCTTCTATACATTCGGATTCTAACAAACGGGCTGTGGAATGCCCTTGTGGCGCTGGTCACACATCGGCGGCCAATCCCGCCGCATCCCATAGATGACTAAGTTGATTCTTGCCGCCAACGGAACGCCCAGGTTTTCCACCAATGTGCCATTGCCCAAAGTCGCGCTACGCTTAGATTGGCTGGTTTTACGCCTGCGGCGACAGACAGGGCCGCAGGCGCGGAACTTTCCCGTCATCGCAGGGTCTGACCAAGGTAAGGAGATCTTTGCTCCGGGAGGGGAAGATGGGGATGAAACGGACTTTTGTTGTCTATGCGGTTTTGGCCGCTGGCGCAGCTTTCCTAGGGGCGCAGCAGGCAAACTCACAGTACACGGGCACTTCCAATCCGCCGCCCGACGACACCATCACCACGCCAGATGCGCAGGCTGCGCCGGAAGCCAAGCCATCCCCCAATCATTACCCTGTCGCGCAGCCCGCAGCGCCGGCGCAGCATTCATTGGACGGGTCGCTCTACACGGTTCCGGCGAATAGCATTCCGGACAGCAACATGCCGGTCCGCAACACTCACGACAATACCCTCCGCGACAGGCAAGTCGACGGCACCGACGACGGTATTGTGCAGGTGGCGGCAGACAATCCGGCCCAACCAGTGTTGAATGAGCGTGCGGCCACAAGCGATCCCGATGGCGATATTGTTCATCCGGCGCCGCTGCCGCCGGGCACCCTGGACGAAGGCGCCGTGATTCGCGTTCGCTTGATGGATCGGCTTTCGTCTGCCATGAATGAGAACGGCGACACATTCCGCACGCGCGTTGTCTCCGACGTCATTCAAGACGGCCAGGTCCTGATTCCCGCGGGTGCGGAGATTGACGGAAAGATCTCTTCAGTATCGAGCGGGCATGTTGCCGGCCATGGATCGATGCGGCTGCAGCCCGAGGTCGTAATTCTTGCGGACGGCTCGCGATTCCATCTCTACGCTCAAACCACGGGCGCACCCGGTTCCAACGATCGGGTGGGCAGTGAGGGCGCGATTACCCCCGGCTCGCGATTGAAGAAAGTCGGCATCGAATACGGCGCTGCGGCGGGGGCGGGCGTGGTGACGGGCGCGATTGTCGCAGGCCCCGGCGGCGCGCTGGCAGGTGGAATCATCGGCGCTGGCGTTATCACAGTTCACCTGCTGGTGGATCATCCGCAGACAACGCTCGACGACGGCACAGTTTTGCTCTTCACGCTCAGCGAGCCGCTGCATCTTGTCGCCGCGGCTCAAACAGGCAATTAGGTTCAGCCAAGGCGACCGGCAACGTGGCGCAAGCCGAGCGTTGCCCGGATCGAACAAGAAGGCAAGTTCAGGAGGTTGGCAATGAACTGCAGTCAGCTATTGGAACGGCGCGTGGCAACGAACTGGGAAAGACCCGCGGAGCCGGAGCGGAACTTCAGCGAGCGGCCGGAACTTCAGACCACGGATTCTTACCGCTGGAGCTCGGTTCGTTTCTCCTCGGTCGGGCAAACCTTCTCGGCGCGCTTTACGCCGTCGTTCAAGGTCTCACATTAAGCAGCCGCCCAGCGTCCCAACCGTCCACGCTCACCGCGGCAATTCATTAAAGCCCCGCCCGCTCAGGATCGATGGTACACACCGCTCCGCGCGGGCCACTCTTGTCGCCGCCTGCTTCGCCTGCGAGATGTGGAAGAAATAGGACTTCCGGCGGCCCGGCGTCAGCGCGTCGAAGGCATTCCTCAGAGCCGCGTCTTTCTTCAGCAGGGCCTGCAACTCCTCGGGAACGGCATACTCGGCCGGTTTCTTCAGCGCCACTTTCCTACCCGATTCTTCCAGTTCAACGGCCTCGTAGAGATACGCGCTCAGCGCCGGGCGAAGAGCCGCAATCTCTTTCGCCGAAGTGAATTTGATCCAGCGCCCTGCCTGCGTATGCTCGCCAATCCGTTGAAGAATCTTCTTCGGATCCTTGAGCAATGCACCCTTGAAAAACGAGAAGGCGCACGAGTCGCGCAGAGGAATGATGATCGCTACATTCTTCTTGTTGAAGGTGAAACAGGATTTGCACCACTTCAGCTCTTCGGTCAGAGAACAGTCGAGCGCGATTTTGCGCAGCGCATCGGTCTCCTTTTTCCACTTGTTCGCAAAGGGAACCTTCATGAGGTCGCCTCGCTTCCGGCAGTTTGGGCGCGGCTCGCGGGGGGCCTGGCCGCACCCACACAGATTACATGTGCCGATCGCCCTATGGTCATCCCCGTCAGGCGCGATCGCGGAAAGTTGTGTTGAGGCTGGCCGCTGCATTCGATGGCGGTGCAGGATTTGACACCTTCACGCTGGTGGCATGAAGCTGAATTCTGCAACCGATCCCAGGTCAGGCACTCACTCACTTCAGGCACGCACTCAATATGGACAAGTTCGTTATTCGCGGCGGCAATCCCCTGGTCGGCACCATCGCCGTCTCCGGTGCCAAGAACTCGGCGTTGCCCTGCATGGCCGCGGCCATCCTGACCGAGGAAGAAGTTACTCTCGAAAACATCCCTCAGGTCCGGGACATTGAAACGGAGCGGAAGCTACTGGCTTCAATGGGCGCCGAAGTGGAACTGCGCGAAGGCGACATGAAGGACCGCACGACGATCAGTTGCCGCACTCTTTCCGATCCGGTGGCCCGTTACGAAATTGTGAAGACTATGCGCGCCAGTTCTCTGGTGCTTGGTCCACTCATCGCTCGCGCCGGCGTAGCGCGTGTGGCCATGCCCGGCGGCTGCGCCATTGGCGGCCGGCCGATCGACCTACACATCAAGGGACTTGAGAAGATGGGCGCTCAGATTGCGCAGGAGCACGGTTATCTGGAAGCTCGCGCAGAACGGCTCCGCGGCGCACACCTCGTCTTTGACAAGATCACCGTCACAGGCACGGAAGATCTGCTGATGGCGGCGGTGCTTGCCGAGGGCGAAACGCTGATGGAGAATTGCGCTCGCGAGCCGGAGGTTGTTGACCTGGCGGCATTGCTCACTGCGATGGGTGCGCGGATTGAGGGCGCGGGCACGGCCACGATTCGCGTGCACGGAGTGACCAGCCTGCACGGCGCGCGCTATCGCATCAATCCCGACCGTATCGAGGCGGGAACGTTTCTCATCGCCGGCGCCATCACCGGCGGCGATCTAATCGTCGCCAACTGCAACACATCGCACCTCGGCGCGGTAATGGCCAAGCTCCAGGAAGCCGGCGCCCGCATCGATGTGCTCGGCAGCGATTCGATTCGCGTGCGCGCCTCAGAATTGCGGGCCGCCGATATTTCCACCGAGGAATATCCAGGTTTTCCCACCGACATGCAGGCACAGTACATGGCTCTGGCAACGCAGGCTGAGGGGGTAAGCCAGGTTCGCGAGAACATCTTTGAGAACCGCTTCATGCACGTGCAGGAACTGGTGCGCATGGGCGCCAACATCAAAGTGGACGGCAGCGCCGCCACGGTGCGCGGCCCGGCCAGGCTCACCTCGGCCGCCGTCATGTGTTCTGACTTGCGAGCATCGGCTTCGCTGGTGCTGGCGGCTCTTGTGGCTGAGGGCGAGACGATTATCGATCGGGTTTACCATATGGATCGCGGCTATGAGCGGTTCGAGGAGAAGCTGATTAGCGTCGGCGCCCAGATCCAGCGACTGGGGAATGTTTTCGCGCCGAGGGAGCCGGTAGCTTTTGCCGACTAGGCGCATTCCTGTGGAGGCGCATCCAACCTAGTGGGATGCTCTTTTCAACAGCACGCAACGAATTCCGGGCCATGGGGTTGTTATCATTAATCGCCAGGAATACGGTCCCCGATTCCGGCAGATCTAAACCACGGAGGTTTAAGATTCCTGTGAAGAAAACATTTTTGGCAGGGTTGCTCGCTTTGTGTCTCACTCCTGCGGCCTCAATTGCGCAAGTCGTCGTCCGCATTGCGCCGCCCCCACCGATCGTCGAGCATCACGAGCATGCGCCGCATCCAGGATGGGTGTGGGTCGACGGTTATCACCGCTGGGATGGTCACCACTACGTCTGGAGTCGTGGCCATTGGGACCATCCGCCGCGTGAAGGCGCTGTCTGGGTTCCCCATCATTGGGTACATCGCGGCGACGGTTGGGTTCTGGTCGAAGGTCACTGGCGCTAAGCGGAATTGATCAACGAAAAAGCGGGGCGCGAGCCCCGCTTTTTCAGCTTTGCGGACGGCTTAGTTCCCGCCCGTGCCTGGCAATGGAATAGTCAGTAGCGTATTGGAGTCAGGCTTGGTCTGTTCGGCGACGGTCCTGCATAAACCGCTCTTTTCAAAATTTAAGGAGTTTGGCTACGCTATTAAAAAGCCTTGCGTTGTGGGAAGCAGGATGTGATTGGCAGTAGGGTAAGAGAAGAACCCCGGCGTCGAACTTTTCGACACAGCGGTGCTCTTGAGGTATCGAAGGCGAGCACGGGTCTTCCAGCGATCCGTTGTGCTCTACGAGCTGCGTCATGAGGTCAACCGCCTCGCTGGGCAGGCACTCTGAGCCATTCGAATTCACGGTGCTGAGGGCCGGAGACACCGCGTAAAGCGTATTTCGGAGGGCATGCACAACCTTCGCGTCGGTCCGCAGCGGCGAGTGGACCCGCCCCATCAAGTCGTTGAACGCCTGAGTGATCGTGCTCTCAGAAATTAAACTCTTTTCTCCCCGCCGGGCCAGCATGTCGGCTTTCGATAGCCTGTCTGCAAACGCATCAACGTACAGGTCCCCGGCCCGGGGCGAGACGAACATCTGTGCCAGCTGTTGCGCATAGGCCTTTGAACCCTCGGGCGTGTCGGCGGCCTCTGCGTTTGCGATCAGGTGTCTGAGGTCCCACTGCGGAGGCACCTGAGTCGGGGTGGGCGTCGGAGGCGCTTGCGGCCTGAGCGGCTGCGCCCAGAGGGCTAGGTACCCTGCAGGCACTAACAACAGAACTCGCCAGTTCAGGCCGACCCTTACCCGAAGCCCCGCTCGATATTTCGGACGCACAAAGTCGATTACCGATGCAAATCTCTTCTTCATGGACCCTCCTCTTTTTACTCAGACACTGTGAGTTTATCCGGAGGTTGGAAGTGAGTGATTACCGACGACGAGACGAGCGGCTAGACAAAGGTAGATTGCTTCGCCAATCAGACAAAGATTCTCAAGCAGATTGAGGAAAAGAGGATGGGCCCATTTCACTTCGGGAAGTCCCTATATACTGCGGAGTGTCACTTACTGCGGCGAATTCTGCTGTGACTGCCAACACAGTCGCAAGTGGCAACTTGATTCGCCAGGTCAAACTCACTCATCGCTCCAAGAGCCTATGCTGCCGCAGCCGCAGAGATCAAGGCCTGCGGAATGTGCAACTTTTACTTGATCTCGATCACGTCGGACGCTGCCGCAGCTGCCTTCTCGGCCTGCGCCATCACCTTTTCGGCTATGGTGTAGAACGCTGCCGCCTGCGGGCTCTTCGGTCCGGCAAGCGCGACGGGCAGTCCCCGGTCGCCGCCTTCCCGGATGGCCGGAATCAGTTCGATGGCTCCGAGAAACGGCACGTTGAACTGCTTTGCAGTACGCTCCGCGCCACCGCGCGAGAAGATGTCAATCTCGTGATGACAGTGCGGGCAGGTAAAGTGGCTCATGTTTTCCACGATACCCAGCACTTCCACGTTCACCTGTGCGAACATCTCCAGAGCTTTGCGGGCGTCCTCCAGGCTCACGTCACTGGGAGTCGAAACTACCACTGCCCCCGTAAGCGGTACGGTCTGCACGAGAGAGATGGCTACATCGCCGGTTCCCGGCGGAAGATCGACGATCAGATAATCGAGTTCGCCCCAGTTCACCTGCTGCAAAAACTGCCGGATGATCTGGTGCAGCATCGGACCGCGCATCACGAGCGGCTTGTCACCCGGCGAAATGTAACCAATCGAAATTGTTTTCAGGCCGTGCGTAAGATTGGGCTCAATCACGTTGCCTGCGCCCACCTTCGGCGACTGAGAGCTGCCCATCATCAGCGGCACATTGGGCCCGTACACATCGGCGTCCATCAACCCGACGCGCTGGCCGAGCTTTGAGAGGGCAATGGCCAGGTTGACGGCGATCGTTGTTTTGCCGACGCCGCCTTTACCGGAGCCAACAGCGACGATCTTGGAAACGCCGGGCAAAGCCACGGGTTGAGGCATGGCATGGGAATGCGCCATTGAATTTACTCCTTTTCCCGTGTTGCCGGGAGCTTGCAACTCGCGATCCGCGCACTACGGGCGCAATGCGAGTTTCGATCTTCTCTCTAAAAGTTTACAGGACCGAACGTCACGCTTTCGCCTGCTCAAGCGTTGGTGCGATTTCCGCTCCGACGACGCGCGCCAGAATTGCGTGCAGCTGTTTGACGCCTTCCGTCAGAGAAGCCGGACCTGGTTGCAGGATCAGCCCCGACGGCACCTCATAGATATGCCCATTTCGCACGGCGCTCGTTGCCGCCCATGCGGGGCGCGAACATATCTCTTCTTTATTGACTTTCTTTCCGCACCACGAAGCCAGAATCACTTCTGGGTCGCGAGCCGCGACGGCTGCGGGATCGACGACGCGGTCTTTGGCCTTGCCGCAACGCCGCAGCTCGGGAAAAAGCACCTCACCGCCGGCAATTTCAATCAATTCCTCAACCCATTGAATGCCGCTGATGAGAGGTTCATTCCATTCCTCGAAAAACACCCGCGGCCTGCGGGGGAAGGCATTTGCAGACACCTCGATTTCGGCCAGTCCTCGGCGGAGAGTCTCGATCAGGGCCAGCCCGGCCTCCGGCTTTCCCACCATGCGCGAGAGGACGGCAATCACTTCGAGAATCTGGGAGATGCTGCGCTGGTTAAAATTCATCACGGTCGCGCCGCGCAATACAAGCTCGCGTGTAATTTCCGCCTGCACATCGGAGAAACCCAAGATCAAATCCGGTTGGAGATCGAGAATAGCTTTGAAGTTTGCATCCTGGAATGCAGAAACTTTTGGCTTGCTGCGCGCTTCGGAAGGCCGGTGCGCAAAGCCTGACACACCGACAATCCGGTCCTGTTCGCCCAGCAAGTACAGAATCTCCGTCGTCTCGTCGGTCAGGCAGACAATGCGGCGAGGGAATTCAGCGAAACTCGGTAAAGAGGGAAGGGAAACTGACATAGAGGAATTCCAGATACGACCGTTTTAAGCTCGGGCCCCGGTGTTTCACAGAAGCGCTTCGGAAAACCGCTCTGTGTCAGCGTCAGGAGGGATTCTCCTGCTCGCTGGCCAGCGCCGCCACGGTTGCCTTGCCTTCGGTGCGCCGCACGCTCTCGCGTTCGCGATGCTCACGGCGGCGGAGAGCATCCTCAAAACGCCGCATCTCGTCGGGTGTCTCCGGCTTCAATTGCGGAACCTTCTGCACTCGTCCCAACTCGTCGACGGCAACGAACACCAGGTAGGCACTGGCTACGTGCGCTATTTCTCCGGTCCGCGTGTTTTCAGCCCAAACCTTCACGCCCACTTCCATGGAACTCGAAAATGCACGGTTCACGCTGGACTTCAGCGTGACCAAATCACCCAGGTGCACGGGGCGGATGAAGTCGATATGGTCCATCGATGCCGTCACCACGTTGGTTCGTGCATGCCGGTATGCGGCCATGGCGCCGGTCAAATCAATAAAGTGCATCAGCCGCCCGCCCAGCAGATGGCCCAGCATATTTGTGTCATTGGGCAGCACAATCTCTGTTTTTTCCGACTGCGTACTGGCGACCGTGCGCACCTTGGGGTGCAGGATCTTGCTGTTCATTCCTTCTCCATTTCCACGCTCTTCTTTTTATTCCGCCTTCATCGCCTGCCAGTTAAAATAGAACAGGCGGCTACCTTGGCCCGAAAGTTTTGCCCATTCTTCTATCTTCCAGTGTGGGCAATCCGCGGCAAAACCGCAAATCTTCAACGGGCCAATGAAGTGAAATCGGCCGGACACAGGCAAAATGGATAAACTTGCAGGATTGAGAGAGATTCTCGCGCTCGACCCAAAGAACAGTTTCGCCCGTTACGGGATTGCCATGGAATTGGCGAGCCGCGGCGAGGTCAATGCTGCGATTTCGGAATTTGATACACTCATAGCCGACGATCCTGATTACACCCCAGGCTACTTCATGTCTGCACAGACTTTGGCTGGCGCGGGCAGAACGCCGGAGGCGATCGGACGACTCAGAGCTGGCATCGCTTGTGCCGCGCGAAGCGGTAACACCCATGCCCTTAATGAGATGCAGTCGATGCTTGGCGAGATGGAGATGCGAGAGTAGCCTTGTGGCACTCAGCGCAAATTGATTCTCCTCTCTGCAGCAAATTCCAATTTCGAGCGCGAACCGCATCCATTTGATTCCAGGGATTCCCAGACATCCCTCGTGCATCGAAAGCATCTAAAAGGAGCACCATGGCGAAATACTCGATCGTTGTTCCCTTTCACAACGAAGAAGAGAACGTAACCATTCTGTATGCGCGGCTGAAGCAAGTCATGGAACAGGTGGACGAGTCCTTCGAGTTGATTCTCGTTGATGATGGGTCGAGCGACCGTACATTCAAGCTCCTGGAGGAGGTGGCTGCCGTTGACAGCCGCGTCCTCATCGTCAAGCTTCGCCGCAATTTCGGCCAGACCTCGGCACTGGCAGCCGGCTTCGATCACGCTTCGGGCGAATTTGTTCTGGCCATGGACGGAGACCTGCAGCACGATCCGAATGATATTCCAGCTTTTCTTGAAAAACTCGATGAGGGCTATGACGTCGTGTCGGGCTGGCGCAAAGTGCGCATCGACAACTTCATCTTTCGCCGCATCCCTTCAGCCTGCGCCAACTGGATTATGGCGCGGCTCTCCGGAGTTCCAATTCACGACTTCGGCACAACCTTCAAGGCCTATCGCCGCGAGGTGATCCAGAATATTCCTCTTTACGGCGAGATGCACAGATTCATACCCGCGCTCGCGAGTTTGTACGGTGCATCGATTTGCGAGATACCGATTCGCAACCTGAAACGCGTCCGCGGCAAAAGCCATTACGGATTGGGCCGGACTTTCCAGGTTTTCTTTGACCTGATGACCATTCGTTTCCTGATCAAGCACATGAGCCGCCCTCTGCATTTCTTTGGCGGCTGCGGAGTTTTTGCGATGTTCGCCGGCAGCATCATGGCCGCCATACTGCTGGGAATGAAATTGCTTAGTCCACACGTGGACCTGATGGTATTGCACGGCCCCATGTTCGTCATTGCCTCGGTGCTCATTGTTTCCGGCATCCAGCTGCTCGCTCTCGGGCTGCTCGGTGAGCTGCAGGTGCGCCACTACTACAGCAGCCAGCGCCCCACGTCGTACACGATTGACCGGCTGGTTCGGCTGGAATCATCCGACGAGCGGACATTGCTGTCAGGGAGCAAGGACGAAAGCCTGTAGCGCGAAGTCGGATTTCTCTATTTCCTTGCGGTAGCCCGCCCTCAAGGTTCATTCTTGATCAAGTCATGAAAGCTATCCAGATTCAGTCCACTGGCGGGCCGGAGGCGCTGCGGCTCGTGGACCTGCCCATTCCCCAACCGGGGCCGGGTCAGGTTCTGATTCGCATTGAGGCCACCGGCGTTAATTTCATCGAGGTTTATTTTCGCAAGGGCGTTTACAAGGCCTCGTTCCCAATGGTTCCCGGCAGCGAAGCTGCGGGCACGGTGGAAGAGCTGGGTCCCGGCGTGAATGGATTTAAGGCCGGCGATGCCGTTGCGTCCACGAGCGTCATTGGCAGCTACGCGGAATACGCGCTGGTTCCGGCAGCTCAACTGGTAAAAGTTCCCGAAGGTTTAAGCCTGGAGTACGCAGGCGCCGTCTTGCTGCAGGGCATGACCGCGCATTATCTTGCGTACTCCACCTACCCGCTGAAGCAGGGCGATACGGCGCTGGTCCACGCGGGAGCGGGGGGCGTGGGCCTGCTGTTAACGCAGATCGCCGCTCGAATCGGCGCGCGTGTCATTACGACGGTTTCGACAAAAGAAAAAGCAGATCTCTCGCACGAGGCTGGCGCCTCCGAAGTCATCCTGTACATGGAGCAGGACTTTGAGGCTGAAGTGAAGCGCCTCACCGATGGCAAAGGCGTCGATGTGGTTTACGACGGGGTGGGGAAAACCACATTTGACAAAAGCCTCAACTGCCTTCGCCCTCGCGGATTGCTCGCGCTGTTCGGCGCGTCGAGCGGGCCTGTTCCGCCCTTCGATCTCATTCAACTCAACCAGAAAGGGTCGCTCTACATCACGCGGCCCACGCTTTGGCACTACATCGCCACGCGAGCAGAACTCGACTGGCGCGCCGGCGACGTTCTCGGTTGGGCCGCAAAAGGCGAGCTGAAACTTCGCACCGAGCACACCTACCCGCTGGCCGATGCCGCCCAGGCGCAGATCGATTTAGAAGAACGCAAAACCACAGGCAAGGTTCTGCTGGTTCCCTAAAAAACGTCCAGGAGTTAGCTACCCGCTTGCTCATTCCCGGTGTGAAAGACCGGCCTGCCAGCAGAACAAACTCGCTGCATCGAAACAGAAGATTCGTCGATCAGATGATTTTGTTGTCGGCAGTGTCGAGGACAGTGTCGGTGGCGGCGCGGCTCCAGCCGACACGAACGTCGCGGACGTTGTGCAGCGCAAAGGCGCCGTCAGCGGCTCGCGGCGCGGTGATGGCAAAGAAGTCGGCGCGGTTTACATCCTGAAGGTAAAACGCCGGGCGGGCATCGGGCGTGGCGGTGGCGATTTCGACGTGGCTCATTTCGAGATTGCGGATGTGGCGCAGGAAAAATCCTGAAGACGGCATCTGTCCAAACATGCTGGGCTCAGGGTATGAATCTTCCATTTCGGCAGGAACGAGCTGCGCGGCGTCGGCGGTTGCGCCGCCGACAGTTTCGACAAAGATATTCGAGAGCTTGACGTCTTCGATGGCATTCGACGGGATTCCGCTGAAGATGGAACTGAGGCGCATCGGCGCGTTGTGGCAGTTGAGATTGTTGACAAGGATTCGCTTGAGCGTGCCGACCTTGGTGGTGTCTTTGGGTCCGCGGAGACGTACGCCGAGGCGCATGAAGAGCGGCCCTGAGATGAGATCGCGCATGGTGGTGTTGGATATGGTGATGTCCTCGAGCAGAGCGCCGTCGACGGTTTCAAGCGCGAAGCCCTGGCAGCCCTCGAAGATGCACCCGGTGATGGTGATATTGATGAAGCCGCCGTTCGATTCGGTCCCGCACTTGATGCGCCCGGCGCCGTAGGCATGGCCGCCTGCAGGAAATTTCTTCCACGAGCCGTCGAGCACAGTCCCGAGCTGATAGCAACCGGTGACGTAACAATTCGCGATGGTGACGTTGCGCGTGGCGCGCAGGTAGCCGAGCGCGTAGCTCGATTTGGGGCAGATGGCGTCGTCCCACGGCGAGTTGACAGTGCAGTTGGAGATACGGACGTTCTGGCAGCAATCGATGTCCATGCCGTCGCGATCGGTGTCGATGGTGAGGTTGTCGATGGTGAGGTTGTCGACGGCGGTGAGCAGCAGTGCAAAGTGGCCGCCCTTGAGAATGGAGAAGTCGCGGAGCAAAACGTTGTGGCAGTTCTTAAGAGCGATGGCCTTGTTGCCCACGCCGGCCTGCTCGGCCTGGTACATCGGATAGCCGCCGCGCGGATCGTAATGATGCTCGGGTGCAACAGGCGTGGTGCCGGAGGCGGCGGGACGTTCAGTAAAGAAGCCGCGCACTTCAGTGGACGCGGCGCGTCCGGGGCCGGCACCGAAGCTCAATCCTTTTCCGTAAATCAGACCTGAGCCAGTGATCGAAATGTCGTGCAGATCCTCGCCCCAGATCAACGAGTTGTGCCAGTGATTGTGGCCGTAATCCTGGTAGGGATCCCATGCGGTCTTGGGCTCTGCCGCGTCGTACGTGCCACCGTTGTAGCCGGTGGTTTCGCCGGGCTTGGGCGATTCGGCGGCAACGATAGTCGCACCCTGGTCGAGATGAAGGTGGACGTTGCTCTTGAGGCGGATGGAGAAGGTGAGATACGTGCCGGGAGGAAAAAGGACGATCCCTCCGCCGGCGGATGCGGCGGCTCCGATGGCCCGATTGATGGCGTCGGTGTCGAGGGTTTTGCCGTCGCCGGTGGCCCCGAAGGCGCGGACGCTGAAGATGGCCGCGGTGAGAGACGAAGGATCGGGGTTTGGCGGGCCGGGTTGTGCGGCGAAGGAGACGGCGGGGATTGCGGCTCCGGCTACACCGAGCGAGCCGACGCGGAGAAGATCGCGGCGTTGAGGATTGAAGAGGGTCATCGAGGTCCTTTTCAGATGCGAAACAATTTTACGGCAGAGAACAGGGGTCAGGGGTCAGGGGACAGGGAACAGGGAACGGAAATCAAGGGTCAGTGGATTGGGGGCAAGGTCTGCCAGTTGCCGGTATCAAGTGGCCGGTAGCTGGATGATGCTTGTTGGAATGAGGGAATTCAGTGCGCGATGAGGGCGGCGAGGAGTGGGACGTAGGCGAGCAGGGTGACGAAAATTCCGGCAAGGGCGGCCAGCACAAGCGAATGGAAAAAGACGAAACGTAGAATGGAGCCTTCCTGGCCATAGATATTGGTAGCGGTGCTGGCAACGACGATGCTGGCGGCGTCGATCATCTTGCCCATCACGCCGCCGGCGGAGTTGGCCGACGCCATCAGAACGGGTGAGACGCCAATCTGGCGAGCGGTGATGACTTGTAGGCTCCCGAACAAGACATTGGATGATGTGTCAGAGCCGGTGGAAGCGGTGCCGAGCCACCCGATGAGTGTGCCGAAGAAAGGATAGAGCGGGCCGGTTCGGGCAAAGGCGAGGCCGAGTGTGGCGTCGAGACCGCAATAGCGCGTAATGTATCCGATGGCCATCATCGCGGCGATGGTCACGAGCGTATAGCGGATTTTAAAGATGGTTTCGACGAAGGACAGGAAGAGCGTTCGCAGAGGCAGGCCCATCAACAATCCGGCGATGAGGGCCGCGAGCAATACGGCGGTGCCGGTAGCCGTGAGCCAGTTCAGATTGAAGACCGCGGGCTCTTTGACGGCAGCCGCGACGACCGGTGGAACTCGCTGGATGGCGTTGTGAAGCCCGGCCACGGGGATCTTCACGGTGGAGTGCGCGTCCATCCACCAAGAGATGCGGGGCAGCCCCCAGAGGAAAACAACGACGCTCAGCACGAGCCAGGGAAGCCAGGCGTTGAAGATGGCTGAGTTGGTGTGGCCATGATGCCGGCGAGCCTGGGCGGTGACGTCATTGAGATCGACGTCGAGAATGCGGCGCGGTTGCCAGAACCGCAGGAATGCCACGAGCACGACGATCGTAGCAGCGGCGGCGACGATAGCAACGAGCCAGGGGCCGCTGTACGTGGCCATCAGATACTGCGAGACGGCGAAGGTGACGCCTGAAACAAAGATTGCAGGCCAGATTTCGATCGTTGCGGCGAAACCGGCGAATGCCCAGATGAGCCAGAAGGGAATGAGCACGTCGAACGGCAGCAGGATGACAGCGGTGGCGTGCGAGAGCGCAAACTGATCGAGATTGGTGACCCCGTGCAGAGCGACAATGGGAAGGCCCATGGCTCCGAAGGCGACCGGCGCGGTGTTGGCGAGCAGCGAGAGGCCGGCGGCTTTGAGCGGACGAAATCCCAGGCTGATCAGAATCGCGGAGCAAACGGCGACGGGTGTGCCAAAGCCGGAAGTGCCCTCAAAAAACGCACCGAGCGCGAAGGCAATGAGTAAAAGTTGCAGGCGGCTGTCGGATGTGATGCCGGTGAGACTTTGCTGCAGGGTGCGAAAGCGGCCGGTTTTGACGGTGAGGTCGTAGAGAAAAATGATCGGAAGGATGATCCAGCAGATGGGGAAAAGGCCATAGCCCGCGCCAAAAGCAGCGGCAGAAAAGGCAAGACGCACAGGCATGTGGAAGACGAGCGTGGCGGCGATGAGAGCCGTGACAAGGCCGGCAATCGCCGCCTGATGCGCCTTGAGACGCAGGACTGCCATGGCGCCGAGGAGAACAACAATGGGCAGTGCGGCGACGAGGGTGGAAAGCAGAAAGCTGCCGGTGGGGTTGTAGCCCTGAGTCCAGTGGAGCGACGTGGAATTGGATTTGAGAAGGTAAATGACCGCGGCGATGACGGCGAGGAAGGCGAAGCCTTCGAGGATGACCGAAAGCGGCGACGAAGGTTTCGCCTGCGAAGATCGCGCGGAAGGATTCTGCGGGGAATTCACGACAAAGCAGAAGATAGCACAGCGGCGGGCGCATCCGGCTTTGCCGCTTCGACTTCGCGTCGGACTGTGAGGACCGTGATGTCATCCTGCTGGCCGAAGGATTTGGCGGCTTCAGCGAGATTGACGGCGGTTTCCTGGCTCAACATGCGGACGCGATCGAAGCCGAACAGCTCGCCATTGGGGAGGCGGGCCTCGACGACGCCGTCGGAGAGCAACAGAATCCGGTCACCGGGATGAAGAAAGAAACGCGACTCCTCGTAATTGATTTCGCCCAGAACACCGAGAGGAAGATTGCCGGGGAGAGTGATTTCCTGGCTGTTGAGATAGGGCGGAAGATGGCCGGCGTTGGAAATGACCATTTCGCCATTCGATCCGAACCAGAGGGCCTGGCAGGTGGTGAAGCTGTCGGTTCCGGCGAGAACCCGGTTGAGCCCCTGAAGAATTCTTGAAGGGCTGCGATCCTGCATCCGCCGCAAAGCGCCCATCAGCAGAGATACGTTCATCGCGGCTTTAAGGCCGTGTCCGGCAACGTCGCCAATGACCACGAGGAGGCCATCACGGCCCAGCGTCTGCACATGGAAGAAATCGCCGCCGACTTCGCTGGCAGGACTGTAGACGGAATCGACCTCGAAGCCGGGCGTGGCCAGTTTTTCCTGCGGGATAAGAAGCTCCTGCACGCCGCGGGCGGCAGCCAGCTCGTTATCGGCATGTTCTTTTTCGCGCTGCACACGCCGGTAACGGAAAAAGACGATGAGGACGATGACGAGGATGCCCGCGTAGCCGCCGAGGGTGGAGACGTGAATAGGGATCGGTCCGGCATGGAGAGTAAGCGGGGAAGTATAAGAAGTGCCGGGTCCGCCGCCGTTCAAGGCGTTGCCGACGACAGTATCGATGATGGCCACCAAACTGAATCCCATGGGAACCAGAAAGAGGCCAGCCTCAAAGTTGCGGCGCACCGCAGCGGAGATGAGGGTGCCGAAGACGAAGATTGACCAACCGATCATCCAGAGCGCGGTGCCAATGAAAATGGCTGCGAAATAAGGGATCGCTCCGCGATGAAAAAGGAAGATGAGGGCTGGGCCGATGCCGAGCAAAATCGGCGAGGTATAGCGAAGGGTCCTGATGTACCAACGCGGCTTGAGAGAGAGAAACGCGACGAGAAATTCGAAGAAGAGATACCCGGAGATGACCAGAAGCTGGAGCACGAGCGTGGCGCAGAAAAATGCGGTGATGTGCGCGGAGTTGCCCGCGAGCTCGATGAATCCGATCGGCGCGGCGGCGAGCTCGTGCAGGGCGAGCCAGAGGTATTCACGGTGCTCTTTCTCAGAAAAGTACAGCGCGAAGAGAAAGAGGGCCAAAACGGCGAGAAGGACGGAGTAAATGAGATTCAGCAGGCGTTCGAAGAGGCTGCGATCTGACCAGAGGTTGAGCTCGAGCGCCAGGTCGTCGGGGTTGCCGAGCGAGAGTGTGTGGTTGGCAAAAAAACCCGTGTAGGCTTCGTTACCGAAGGCGGCGTAGATGACACGCACGACCAGGGTGACCGAGGTCTGCGATGGATCGATATTGAGGTTATAGAGGCGGGAGATGGGCTGATACTCGTCGGGCGCGTCACCGTGCGGGCCATCGGGTTGGACCAGGTTGCCGTTAACGAAGACCGCCGGACTTAGCCCCGGAGATCCGAGTTCCATCTGGGTGCCGTGCGAAATGGGAAGCTCGATGAGCAGAGCAAGGGGGCCGTGATGGGGAGCGAGCTCAATGTGGAGGCGGAACCATGCGTAACGGCGCGTAGGCGTTGCCGGCGCTGGAGCGGGAGAAGGGGAAGTTGTCGGTGCCGGTGTGGTTGTGTGCGCCGAAGCGGTTTTATGCGGAGGAGCAACGGGATGCGCAGTCGCTGACTTTTTGGCGGGAGGGGCGGCGGGCGCAATCGCATCCTCGTCGGGGACTTCGCCGATGGACGGCAGGGCGTCGCGGATGGCCCAGGTGGAGTCATCAAAGGTGGGCGAAGAAGCAGAGAGGTTGGAGGTGATGCCGACGCGCCAGTTCTTGTCGAGCACGATGGGAGAGCCGATGCCGGTGGCGTCGAAGTTGGCTGTCGTGATCGGGGGCGCCGCGTGCCGGCCTGGCCTCGCGTGAGGCTTGGTTGAAGCCGCGGAAGGGATTGGATTTGGGAGCGCAGACGGCGCAGTACCCTGGGCGGCAAGGAGTACAGCCCCGCAGACGGCAATCCAGACTGCTGCTTGAATCCTCAGCCGCAAAGCGCCTCCCTGTCTGTTTCCTTTCAACTTTACTCGGAGGGGGTGCAGGGAACAAGGAAAAGACAGGGACCGAGTGACCAAGGGAACAGGGAATAGAAAACGGGGAGAATGGGCGGAGCCGGGAGCCTGTTCAGTCAATAGCCGACAGCCAATGGTTGACAGTTAGTCGTTGGGAGTCCGTGGGAAGGCGCGAATAGCCAATAAGCCAGTAGCCGATAGCCGTCCGCGAGGGCCTGTAGCGAACTACGGAATGAAGGAAGCGGGTCGATTTTCCGAGAAAGGCCCGATCCAGAGGGACGAAACGGCGGGATGAGGGATGGGGCTCTGGATGAGGAGCCGGGCCAGAAAAAGCCATTTTGCCTTTGTTGCCCAAGTGGAACATACTTGCGTCTAAGAGATAGAGCGAAGCGGGGCCGTGAGCGGTGAGCGGGTGCACGGCGGAGGTGAGGTCGTGGTGGCAATGGATCGCATAGGATTTAGATCGGCGGTTCTGGCAGGATTAGCGCTTGCCATGACTGCAGGAGTCTGGGCGCAGTCAACGACGCCCGCAGCCGACAATTCTCAAAACAGCCCAACTGCGGCATCAACACCTGCAACGACGTCCCCGACGACACCCGCAACGCAGACTCCGGCTCAGGCTCCGGCTTCTACGCAAGCTCCGGCAAGCACACCGGCCGCGGGAACAACGACATCGACGACATCGCAGCCAGCGGCAAATTCCGCTCCGGGCACGACGAGCACGAATGGCGATGCACCGGCGCCAGCAAAGCCGGGCGACGGATCGGGGTCGAGTACGACTGCCGGTGGAACGGCATCCGCGGACAGCACCGTGCAGCTGCCGCCTTGCGAAACGAAGAAGAGCGACGACAAGAAAGACAAAAAGAATAAGGACGAGAAGGAAGAAGATCCCGAGCCCGGCACTGCACCGGTGGGCGGCGATTGCTCCGGGCCGCAACAAGTCGATGTCAACAAGGTGATTGAACCCGGCAGCCAGATGATCCCGATCAAGACGGGGAGCATTGAGGACGTGAATGCGGTGGGTAACCGCGACATCGGCAAGCGCGGGTTGGGCAACTGGTTCTCAACCGACGGCGAGATCAAGATGGGCAAGCAGTACGCCGACGAGGTGGAAAAGAGCTCGAAACTGATCACAGATCCCGTGGTGGAAGAGTATGTGAACCGGATCGGGCAGAACATCGTGAAGAACTCTGACTGCAAGGTGCCGTTCACGATCAAGGTCATTGATTCAGACGAGATCAATGCGTTTGCATTGCCCGGCGGATTCTTCTACGTAAACTCAGGCCTGATTCTGGCGGCGGACGAAGAGGCGGAGCTGGCGGGAGTGATGGCGCACGAAACCGCGCACGTTTGCGCACACCACATCGCACGCGAGATGACGCGACAGGGTTACGCGCAAATCGCGATGGTGCCGCTGGAAATTTTGCTCCCCTATGACTGGACGGGATACGGGATCTACGAAGCGGCGCAATTGGCGATCCCGATCACGTTCCTGCAGTTCTCGCGCGATTTTGAGGCGCAGGCCGACTATCTGGGCGTGCAGTATATGTATCGGGCGGGTTACGATCCGCAGGCGTTTATCACCTTCTTTGAGAAGGTGCAGGCGTTGGAGAAGCGGAAGCCTGGACTGGTGGCGAAGACCTTCAGCGACCACCCGCAGACCCCGGACCGGATTCTGCATACGCAGATGGAGATTGCCCGCATTCTGCCGGCCAAAGACGACTATCTGGTGACCACATCAGAGTTCGACGACGTGAAGGCGCGGCTGGCACGCATTGAAGACAAGCGGCGGCTGATTGATAACCGGAATGGCGCGAAGCCGTCATTGCGCAGGGCGAGCACCACCGGTGACGGAACCGGCGGATCGGGCGGATCGACCACGCAGTCGGGCGGCAACGCAGGCGACACGAACGACGGACCGCCGACGCTGCACCGCCGCGACGATCAGAACTGAAGGACAGGGGGCAAGGGACCAAGGGAACGAGGGAACAAGAAAAAAAGGGGTCAGAAAGCAGAGCGGCTTCCCGAGAAGGGAAGCCGCTCTGCTTTCTGGGCTGATGTAGCGGAGCGGGCCAGCCGGCGGGAATGGGCTTGTCTATACTTGACCTCACGGACGCGCGCGGATGAGTCATCGTTCGAAGGATTCGCGTAACAAGCTCGGCCAAGTTCGTGCCTGCCGCAGTGAGGGCGTCCCTGAGCCATGAAAAAGATTGCCATTGTCGCGGCGGTTTTTGTACTCATCCTGCTGCTGACCAAGATTGCCAACCAGACTCCGCCGGACCCGCCATCGGGATATACCTTCTGGCTGTACGCGCAACATGTGGTGGAATGCACTCCAGCAGACATCACGCTGGTGGATGTGCATCAGACGGAAACACATTTCGATAAAGACCAGAGCTGGCCGGACTGCGCGACGTTTCAAAAGAGCGATGTGCTGGACTTTCATTTATCGCGCGGGGAGAAGACGAAGTTTCTGAGCGACGAAAAGACGGCATGGTGGCGGAAGGAAATGTGAGAAAGCAGCCAGCAGCCAGTAGTGAATAGGAAAATCACTTCGAGCTAAAATTGCAGACTTCGCCGGCCGATTCGAAGGCGGATTTACAACACGTGTCCTCAATAAATCTGTGCGTCCGTGCTGATTCTGATCGGCGTGTTCGTAGCAGTGGTTGGCTGTTCGGCTACTCGCGGACCATCTGCTTCAAGGGCGCAAGAGCTTGGGGACCGGTCGGCCCCGGATACAAGGGGATGGGTTTTTGCCCAGGCGCGGCGAAAGAATGGCGCAGACAAAACCCTGTTTAATTCCTGTAACTTACGGAAATTCCTTGAATGAACCAATCAGGTCGGGTTAAATACAGAAGTACCGGCCCAGTTGCCGCGACAATACAGCTTTGCATCCTGCTCTCTTTGGAAGGCACTTATGCGCACTGCCGCTCTTCGCTCTAACCTGCTGGTTCCTGAGATTCGCGAAGTCATGGACATTCGCCAGGCCTCGAATTACCTCGGCATCTCGGCCGACACGCTCTATAAATATGCGTCCGACGGATTTGTGCCGGCATTCAAGCTGGGAAACCGGTGGCGGTTCAAGCGCTCGCGGCTCGATGAGTGGATGGATCGCCAGAGCGATCTGCACGCGGGGGCCGAAGTGGACGCGAGCAAGAAGAAGCCGGTGCAGAAGGAAGCAGCTGGCAGTTTGTAGCCGTCAGCTGTCAGCCGTCAGCTCATTGATGGGCTGTTCTACCGTTCCCCGCAAGAACCAAGTCAACGCGACCGTAGACCCTGCGGCGCATTCCTGCGAGCAAAACGCAGAGACGACAAACGCAATTTGGTCCGGAGCCGGGCGCACGCGGCTCCACGTGTTCACGCATCGCGTACTGCTTGTCACGTTGCGATATGCACCCTTTGCCACGTTGCGATAATTGAATACGACAAGCGATTCGTGGAGGCGGGAAATGAATGTCGTTGACCTTGTGGGAAATACACCGCTGGTGGAATTGCGCCGGGTGAATCCCAACCCAAAGGTGCACCTGTTAGGAAAGGTCGAGGGCAACAATCCAAGCTCGTCGGTCAAGGATCGTGCGGCAAAGTTCATGATCGAAGGCGCGGAAAAGCGCGGTGAGCTGAAGGCGGGAGTGCGCATCATTGAGCCGACCAGCGGCAACACCGGAATCGCACTGGCCATGATTGCGGCGGTGAAGGGATTTGAGATTGAACTGGTGATGCCCGACAGCTCGACCGCCGAGCGCGTGGCGACGATGAAGGCCTTCGGCGCCAAAGTCACGTTGACTCCCGGCGACAAAGGGATGGAAGGCGCCATCGACTACGCCCACCAGCAAGTGGCGAAGGGCGGAGTGGTGATGCTGAACCAGTTTGCGAATCCGGACAACTGGCGCGCGCACTACGAGACGACCGGGCCGGAAATCTGGCGGGACACCAAGGGGACCGTCACTCATTTTGTGTCGGCGATGGGGACGACCGGAACCATCATGGGAACTTCGAGGTTCCTGAAGGAAAAGAATCCGCAGGTGCGGATTGTCGGTGTGCAGCCGAGTGAGGGCGCGAAGATTGCGGGAATTCGCAGGTGGCCCAAAGAATATTTGCCGGCTATCTTTGAGCCGCAGCGCGTGGACGAGCAAATGGACGTGACGCTGGAGGAAGCCGAGAATATGACGCGCAGGATGGCCCTCGAAGAGGGAGTTTTTGCCGGCGTCTCTTCGGGAGGAGCGTGCGCAGCGGCTTGCCGGCTGGCGGGGACTTTGGATTCGGGAGTCGTTGTGTTTGTGCTGTGCGACCAGGGTGATCGCTACCTTTCGAGCGACCTGTTCTCAAATCAGGCGAAGGACGGCCGCAGGAAAGGAAGCGACTGATGGCGCAGAACACGCGTGGCAGTAGAACGCGAGTCAGGCTTGTGCAGACCGGGCCGGCCAAGTTCGTAGCGACGAACGCCGCGGGCGCCACGGGAGTGATCGACGGTCCCGCGGACCTGGGCGGAGAACATGCGGGACTGCGGCCAATGGAGACACTGCTGTCGGCGCTGGCCGGGTGCAGCGCGATGGACGTCATGCACATCATGAAAAAACAGCGCCAGCATCTGGAACGCCTTGAAGTGGAAGTGGAGGCCGAACGGGCGGATGCAGTTCCCGCCGTGTTTACCAAAATCCACCTGCGCTTCAAAGGATATGGCGCGATCGACGTGAAGAAGCTGGAGAAGGCTGTCGCGCTCTCGATCGAGAAATATTGCTCAGTGTCGAAGATGCTTGAGCCGTCGGTCAAGATTACGGCTGAGGGCGTGCTGGCGTAAATCCGATCAGATCCGAATTGACACGCTGCCACGCCGTTTCGGGCCAAGCCAGTCGTGATAAAACTGAGCCGATGGATCACTTCCGCCGCATGAGCGCGCTGCGCCGCAGGCTGACTCGCGCCGGGCTCCCCGGACTTCTCGTCACACACGCACCTGACATTCGCTATCTTTGCGGGTTCACCGGTTCAAGCGCGGCGCTGGCTGTGACGCGCAGGACGGCGCGACTGGTCACGGATGGCCGCTACACCACGCAGGCTGCCGAAGAAGTGAAAGCAGCCGAGGTGTTGATTGCTTCCGGTTCGCCCGCAGTGGGGGCGGTGCAGTGGCTGGCGGCGCAGCCGGGCGTAGCGATGGGGGGATTCGATCCGGCGAAAACAAGCGTAGCGGAGCTGGCACGCTGGAAGAGCGAGCTGCCGAGTCGCCTGCGCAGGGTATTTTTTCAGGCTTTGCCGGTGTCACTGGTTGAGCAACTCCGCTCGGTAAAGGATGGCGATGAGCTGGCAGTGATGGCTGAAGCAGCACGGATGGGTTGCAAGCTGTTTGACCACATCGTGGGCGTGCTGCGGCCGGGGATCTCTGAGATCGACGTCGCCGGCGAGCTGGAGCACGAGGCGCGGAAGATGGGCGCCGAGGGAATGTCGTTCGAGACCATCGTTGCGGCGGGCGCGCGATCGGCTTTGCCGCACGGGCGAGCAACGAGTGCGCCGCTGCCACGGCGTGGGTTCGTGACGATGGATTTCGGTATAATCCACAAGGGTTACTGTTCTGACATGACGCGGACGGTTTTTCTGGGCAAGCCAAAGGCAGAGGAACGAAGGGCTTATGAAGCGGTGCTGGAAGCTCAAGAGAATGCGGTGAGCGCGGTAGCCGCTGGCGTGAGCTGCAGCGAGGTGGATGAGGCTGCACGCGGCGTGTTGCGCAGGGACGGTTTGGCTGAGGCGTTTACACATTCCACGGGGCATGGCGTTGGCCTGGAGATACACGAGCCCCCTCGTGTAGGCACCGGACAAGCGGCGCGGTTGCAACCCGGAATGGTGATTACCATCGAGCCGGGCATTTATTTGGCAGGCAAGTTCGGAATACGCATTGAGGATATGGTGGCGGTAACACGCAGCGGGGGGCAGGTTCTGACTCCCGCGCCCAAAGCGCTGATTGAACTTTAACCGGCGGCGGATGGCGCGATTTTAAAGTTTCGAGATTTCCCAGGTCTCAAGGTTGAGACATGGATTACCCAAGGGTAGAGAGCCAAGGGAAGAATGAAAAAACAAGACATTGACGATCTGCGCGAACTGATCGAGTTCTTGAAGAAGCACGGCGTCGCGGAGTACGAGGCGGATACCGGCAACACGAAAATTCGACTGAAATTCAATCCGCCGGAGAGCGGGGGCGCCGGATTGGGCGACCTGGCGCGGTTGCTGCAGACGGCGCCGCAAAACGTGGCGCAGGCCGCGGCGGCGACGACCCAGGCGGGAGCAGGTGCTGGAGCGCCGGGAGCGGCGGCGGGAGCGGCAGCAAATGCCGAGGCCGGACTGCACCTGGTGAAGTCGCCGATCGTAGGCACGTTTTATGGTTCGCCATCCCCTGGAGCATCGCCGTTTGTCACGCCGGGCGACCACGTGGAAAAAGGCCAGGTGATCGCCATCATCGAGGCGATGAAGCTGATGAATGAGATCGAAGCCGACGTGTCGGGCGAAGTGGTGAAGTGCCTCGTTGCGAACGGACAGGCGATCGAGTTCGGGCAGCCGCTGTTTTCGGTTCGACCGGCATGAGAATAGCGAGTCAGCAAGTCAGCGAGTCAGCAAGTCAGCCACCGGGCGCAGGAATGAGCGATGCACCGGGCTCGAAGCACGCTGTCAGGACTCGACATTACCGAGATTTGCACGTTTGGCAGAAATCTATGGAGTTGGCAAGAACCGTTTATCGCGAAACGGAAAATCTGCCAAAGGCTGAGTTGTATGGTCTTCAAGCGCAAATGCGAAGAGCTGCAGTGTCCGTCCCAAACAACATTGCCGAGGGACATGGTCGGCTCGATGACGGATATTTCAGGCAGTTTCTGGCTAATTCACGCGGATCGCTTTTTGAATTGCAAACTCAAATCGAACTCGCAGGGGACTTGTCGCTCTTAAGCAGTGACACCGCTGGCCACCTCATGGAGTCCTGCGACGAAGTCGCGCGACTCATTAACGGATTGTTGGGAGTGTTGGGAAGAGCCTGAGAGGATTTTTTCTCTCGCTTGCTAACTCGCTAACTTGCTGACTCGCTAATCATGTTCAGAAAAGTCTTAGTTGCCAATCGAGGCGAGATCGCGCTGCGCGTATTAAACGCGTGCCGGGAACTGGGCATTCGCACGGTTGCCGTGTATAGCGAGGCCGACCGCAACTCGCTGCATGTGCGCTTTGCCGACGAGGCGATCTGCATTGGGCCTCCGCGCGCTTCAGACAGCTACCTGAATGTGCCGGCGGTGATTTCTGCGGCGGAAATCGCGGATGTAGAGGCGATCCATCCTGGATATGGCCTGTTGAGCGAGAACGCAAATTTTGCCGAAGTTTGCCGCGCATCGAATATCAAGTTCATTGGGCCGCCTCCGGAAGTGACGCGGTTGATGGGCGAAAAAGAAAAGGCGCGTCAGGCCATGAAGAAGGCCAAGGTTCCGATTCTGCCGGGATCGGATGGAATTCTTGCGACGGCTGAAGAGGCGCGCGAGTGGGGTGAAAAAGTTGGTTACCCGGTCATCCTCAAAGCCAAGGCCGGAGGAGGCGGGCGCGGCATGAGGATTGTGCGCGAGGCCGAGGACCTGCCCAATCTGTTTCACGCGGCGTTTACCGAGGCGGCAAACGCATTCGGAAACGGCGAGCTCTACATGGAGAAGTTTATTGAGGACCCGCGGCATATAGAGTTCCAGGTGTTGGCCGACGAGCATGGTAACGTGGTTTCGCTGTTTGAGCGCGAGTGCTCGATTCAACGGCGGCACCAGAAGCTGATTGAAGAGGCGCCGAGCTTGCAGGTAACGCCGAAGATGCGCGAAGAGATAGGCAAGACGCTGTGCAGATGCATGGGCGAGATTGGCTACCAGAACGCGGGCACGGTGGAGTTCCTGATGGACAAGAGCCGTCAGCTTTACTTCATCGAGATGAACACGCGCATCCAGGTCGAGCATCCAGTCACAGAGGCGATCACCGGGGTGGATCTGGTAAAGGCGCAGTTGCGGATCGCGGCGGGCGAAAAGCTGGATGCGATTCTGCCGGCGAAGCTGGAGATGCGGGGACACGCGATCGAATGCAGAATTAACGCGGAGCATCCGCACCGGTTTACGCCGTCGGCAGGAAAGATAACGGCGTTCAATGTGCCGGGCGGAAACGGGATTCGCGTGGATACGGCGCAATATGCCGAGGGAGTGATCCCGCCGTATTACGATTCGCTGATTGCGAAACTCATTGCATACGGAGTGGATCGCGAGGAGGCAATCGCACGGATGCAGCGAGCACTGAGCCAGTTCATCGTACAAGGGATCGACACGTCAATTGCGCTGCATGAGGCGATTTTTCAGGAAGCGGGGTTCCGAGCCGGCACATTCGATACCGGATATATGGAGCGCTTTCTGGCGGCCCGTGCAGAGGCGGAGAAGCCGAAAGCGTAGACGATTTCCCCGACGCAACGCATTTGGTTTGTCCCATAAACCCCTGATTCAAAAATCTAAAACGCGTTGATGATTTCGTAGCGTGACGCCCGAAAGCCGGGAGTGATCGCGGACCTGTGGAAAATACTATCGCTTTTTCTTCGCCTTTTCACGCTGAGATCGGCTATGCTGTCTGGGCAACGAGGAGGTTGTACGAATGGATGCACAGAAAGAACTGATTGCGGAGTTTGACCGCGAGATGGGGAAGACACGCAAGATGCTGGACGCGATTCCCGCCGACGCAGATTGGAACTTTAAGCCTCATCCCAAGTCGATGAGCCTGGGCCGCCTGGCGGGCCACCTGACAGACTTTGTCGGCGACTGGGGAAATCACACGCTGACGATGGACAAGCTGGAGTTTGCCGCGGACCATAAGTGGGAACCGTATACGCCGGCGAGCAAAACGGACTTGCTGGAACGGTTCGACAAGAAACTGGCGGAGACGCGGCCGGCGCTGGTGGCGATGAACGGCGAGACATGGGACCGCAACTGGCAATTCGTTTTTGGCGGGACGGCGTGGATTAACGACACAAAGTGGAACGTGTTCCGTGAAACCGTTTTGAATCACATGATTCACCATCGCGGACAGTTGACTGTGTATCTGCGGCTGATCGGCGCCAAGGTTCCTGGAATTTATGGACCGAGCGCGGACGAAATGTAAGAGGAGCTGGGACCAAGGGAACGAGGGACTCGGAACTGCGAGAGTCTCTGCGGATGCCGCGGATTTCTTGCGAACGATGACGTTTCCGGGTACCGGTTCCTGGTCAGGCTGTCGGTTTCGGTCGGCTAACCTTGATTCATGTCCTTTTCTTTTCCGAAGGTGTACCCGATTCTCGATGCGGGAGTGCTTCCGCGTGGGGTGCGGCCAGAATTTTTGCGGCGATTGGCGAGCAAACTGGCCGAAGCCGGCGTAGCGCTGCTTGAGTACCGAAACAAATCAGGAACTGATGCTGAGTTGCTCTCGGATGCCGCGATTCTGCGCGCGGCATTACCTGGACCAAGTATCAAGTTGATTCTCGACGACCGGGTCGACCTGGTTGAGAAGTGCCAGTTTGACGGCGCGCATGTGGATGCGGGCGATGCGACGCCAGCGGAGGCTCGGCGACTGCTGGGGCCGGGCAAGATCATCGGAACGTTTGGCGGAAGCGCAGCGTTGCTGCCGGGAATTTTGAACGAGCCGGCGGATTATTTGTCCATCGGACCGATTTTTCCTACAACAACGAAGCAGACGACGAAAGCCCCGATTGGCACGGAGGGCGTACACCGATTGCGCGAGCAGGCCGGGCCGAATGTGGTCCTCGTTGCGGTGGGTGGGGTGACGCTCGATTCGGCGCCGGCTGTGCTGGCCGCCGGAGCGAGTGTGGTGGGCGTGTCGGCGGCCATTTTTCGTACGAAGGATCCGGCTCAAGAATTCCGCCGGTGGATGGAGGCGCTTGGTTAGACGTGCTGGACCTGGCGCGAATCGCGGGTGCCAGAGAACAAGACAGTGTTGTCTTCAATTGAGACACTACGAATGTGCCTGTTTGAGGCAGATTTGACCGGAGATGGGACAACACCTGGCTGAAATCGAGACAGTGGCTGTCTGAAAACGAGACAATTCTCATGAGAGAGGTTGAAGGCGCTGGCCATCAAGGCGAGACGCCTTCCGCGAAGTGGAGGGAATTCAATGTTCATGATTGTCGGTACGATCAGACTTCCTGCAAATCAGTTGGATCGAGCGCGGCCAAGTATGGCTTCGATCATTGAAGCCAGCAGGGCAGAGGCTGGATGCGTGGAGTACTCCTATGCTGAGGACGTGCTCGACCGTGGCTTGATCCATATCAAGGAGCGCTGGAAGGATCGGGAGGCGCTCGATGAGCATTTCAAAACCGCTCACTTGGCGGCTTGGCGTGCTGCCTGGCCCTCCCTGGGCCTCGGTGAACGGAATCTGCGCCTGTACGAGCTAGGAGACGCTCAGGCCGTCTGACATCGCGACGGATTCGCATTGCAGCGGAGCTTAGAGTGAATGGCCAAACGGAGGTGCGAATTGCGCGATTTAGGCGGGACTGTATCGTATGATTGCGTAACGAGTTTCGGCGGAATTTCGTTGTGCTCTGCGCCTTGAATTCGCCAGGGAGGAAGTCGATCCTTGATATCGAGACTGCTGCGCGTTAAACCCATGTCGATGCTGTCAGAAGAGGCAGGGGAGCAGGGCGAGCACACATTGAAGCGTTCGCTGGGCGCCGTCAACCTGGTGACGCTCGGCATCGGCGCTGTAATCGGCGCGGGAATTTTTGTGCTCACGGGCCAGGCCGCGGCGCTGTATGCGGGGCCTGCGGTGGCGCTGAGCTTTGTGCTTGCAGGAATCACCTGCGCCTTCGCGGGGCTTTGCTATTCCGAGTTCGCATCGATTATCCCGATTGCGGGCTCGGCATATACCTACGGATACGCGACACTGGGCGAATTTGTGGCGTGGATCATCGGCTGGGATCTGGTGCTGGAGTACGCCTTTGGCGCTTCGACCGTAGCATCGGGCTGGTCAGGGTACTTCAACAGCTTGCTCGAGCAGTTCGGAATCTATATTCCTCCGCAGTTGACGGCGTCAACAGGCACGCATCTGGTTTTCTATCAGCATCAATGGATGCCTCTGATGTCGCTGCCCCCCGGAGTGAGCGACGCTGGGTTGCCGCATGTGATCGCGGCGTTCAACTTGTTGGCCATGGCCATTGTCATGGTGATCACGGTAATTCTGGTGATTGGGATCAAGGAGTCGGCGAATTTCAATTCCACCATCGTGTTCATCAAGCTGAGCGTGGTTGCGATTTTTCTGGTGGTTGGAGGATATTACCTGATTCGGCATCCAGAGCTGGCGAAACTGAATTGGCATCCATTCATCCCGCCGAAGGATGCTGACGGAAACTTTGGCTGGGGCGGCATTTCGAAAGGCGCATCGCGCATTTTCTTTGCGTACATCGGATTCGATGCCGTATCGACAGCGGCGCAGGAGGCGAAAAAGCCGCAGCGCGATATGCCCATCGGCATACTCGGGTCGCTGTTGATTTGCACCATTCTGTACATCCTGGTGTCGATGGTCCTGACCGGCCTGGTGAGCTACAAGACCCTGAATGTCGGCGCACCTGTGGCCGTTGGCATCGATGCGACGGGGGTGAGCTGGGGCGCGCTGCTGGTAAAAATCGGCGCGGTATTCGGGCTTGCCACAGTAATGCTGGTGATGCTGCTTGGCCAAACGCGCGTGTTTTATTCGATGTCGAAGGATGGGCTGTTGTGGAAGTGGGCCTCGGCTGTTCATCCCCGATTCCGCACGCCATGGATCACGACCATCGTGTTCGGAATTTTTGCGGCCGTGTTCCCGGCGTTTCTGCCCATCGGCCGGCTCGCGGATTTGGTGAACATCGGGACGTTGCTGGCATTCACAATCGTATGTGCGGGAGTGTGGGTACTGCGTGTGCGGCATCCTGAATTGCATCGGCCCTTCAAGACGCCATTTGTGCCGTTGGTGCCATTTCTGGGCATGGTGTCGGCGCTCTTTCTCATGTCGCGGCTGGCGGCCATCACCTGGGAAGTGATGATCGGATGGCTGATCTTCGGACTGATCATTTATTTTGGCTATTCGGTGAAACACAGCAAGGTGCAGAAGCTGGCCAAGGCGCAGGCGGCAGACTGAGCCGGCAAATTTTCGCAGAGAAAACAACGGCCTCCCTTGCGGGAGGCCGTTGCGCTTTCTGGGTTCGGGGTGAAACGGCGCTATGCGGTCGTCTTGGCGCAGAACTCGTCGAAAGCGCGCACCAGTTCGGATGCGATATCCTGCGCGGTGGATTGCTCGATGACGGAACGCTGCATGAGGTAGACGAGTTTGCCGTCGCGCATGATGGCAACTGCCGGCGAACTCGGCGGATGGCCTTCAAAGTAGCTGCGAGCGCGATCCGTGGCCTCGCGATCCTGCCCGGCAAAGACGGTGATCTTGTGGTCGGGCTGGTTGGCAGTGTTGGAGAGAGCGAGGCGGATGCCGGGGCGGGCTTTGCCCGCTGCGCAACCGCAGATGGAGTTGACGACGAGGAGCGTGGTTCCTTGCTCAGCCAGTGCCGCGTCGACTTCCTCGGCGGTCCGGGTCTCCTTAATTCCAGCGCGCACCAACTCTTCGCGCATGGGAATCACCATTAACTCTGGATACATGTTTGCCTCCGGCAAGAGAAGCTGCCTGAGATCATTTTACCTCTTCACCCGTCGCGGTGTACGGCGTTTTTCCGGATACGAGCGCGGAACCGGCGTACACAAGGTCGCCGCTCCCTGATGCTCCCACCCCACCGACAAACACTTGTCGTGGGGGCCCGGATGATCGCGTCGGCTTGAATTATGTGGCTCCGGTTACTGTTTTCCGGGAAAACGCGTTAGCCTTGAACCGATGCAGATTAAAGAATCACAACCGCTTGCCCCGTTGACGACTTTCGGTATCGGCGGACCGGCGCGGTGGTTTGTTGAGGCGACGACCGAAGCGGAAATCACCGAGGCGAGCGCGTGGTCCCGCGAACGTGGCGAGCCTTTGTTTGTGCTGGGCGGCGGCAGCAACGTGCTCGTCGCCGACCCGGGATTTCCTGGGTTGGTGCTGCGGATTGGGCTGAAGGGAATTAAGAGGGACGGCGAACGGTTTCAGGTCGCGGCGGCTGAAAATTGGGACGGTTTCGTGCAGCAGGCACTTGGAACAGATTGTGCCGGCGTAGAGTGCCTTGCCGGAATTCCTGGCACGGTGGGCGGAACTCCTGTGCAGAATGTGGGCGCGTACGGGCAGGAGGTTGCGTCGGTGATCGACCGCGTGCGGGCGTTCGACTTAGAGACGCGGGAGTTTGTTGAGTTTGGCGCGGCGGATTGCGGATTCGCATATCGACGGAGCCGGTTCAATACATCGAACCGCGGGCGGTATATTGTGACGCGCGTCGACTACCGGCTGCACCAGGACGGTTGCCCTCTGATTGCGTACCAGGACCTGAAGAATCGCTTTGCCGGCCGTGCCGAGCCAACGCTCACTGAGGTTGCGGATGCGGTCCGCGAGATTCGTCGCGGCAAAGGCATGTTGCTGGTTGAAGGCGATCCTGATTGCCGCAGCGCGGGGAGTTTTTTCAAGAATCCGTCAGTGTCGGCCGAAGTGGCGCAGCGGGTGGAGCAAATTGCTGCGAGTTCCGGCGCGGCAGTCCGCATGTTTCCGGCAAACGATGGATTGATGAAGATTCCGGCAGCGTGGCTCATTGAGCAGGCCGGATTTGCGAAGGGTTACAGGCTCGGAGCCGCAGGAATTTCGTCGCGGCATACGCTCGCGCTGACTAACCGCGGCGGCGCCAAGGCTGAAGAGATTCTGGCGCTAGCTGAGAAGATTCATGCGGCGGTCGAAGCGCGTTTTGGGATCCTGCTGGACCGGGAGCCGGAGCTGGTGGGATTTTAGGAATAGCCCTCAGTCGCGCGTTTTCAGCCGTCAACTCGAAACGCTGAAACAATCATTACCGGAACCGGTCGCCAGTCTTTTGATCCATAGTCACTGCGCGTCAACGGCACGGCCGTGTGCCGCAATTCGTTTCGCTGTAGAATCGTTGCAGTCCCCGGCGAGGTCAGAGAGAAGCGGCATTTATGCGCCTTCGCCTCCCTTCGCCCTTTGTCATCGCCCGACGGCAAATTCTTTGTGTGGCCATCGCATCCCTTGTCGGTGGCATATTCTGGGCTAACAACCAGCCAATCAATCTGGCCACGGTTCTGCTCTACTCCATTCTTATCGGCAACCTGCTCATCCCAACCCTTAAGGCGCTGCACCCCATCTACTGGAAACGGCAGTTCCCTTTGAACTGGATTCTCTTTCTCGCCGTGGTGGGAATTCTGCTGGTACCGATTTATGTTGTTTCCACGGTGATCGTGTGGTGGATCGCGCCGCCAAGCCCTCAGCAGCTTGGGCATCTCATTCTTACCGGGTGGAAGTTTCCTGTTCTCGTTACATTTGTCGTGGCCGTCACGACGCACCTCTACGACATCAGCCGCGACCGGTTGGAGCGGCGCAACAAGGAATTGCTGCGCTCGGTGGAGACGGGCGTGAAGCAGCTTGAACAGCAGGAGCATGAACTGGAGCGCGCGAGAGAAATTCAGCAATCGCTTCTGCCCAAGAAGATTCCGCAGCTGGCGGGATTTGAAGTGGCGGGCGCATGGCAGCCGGCAAGCACTGTGAGTGGCGATTACTACGACGCGTTCAAGCTGGACGATCACCGGCTTGGCGTATGCATTGCGGACGTTGTGGGAAAAGGCGTGTCGGCCGCGCTGATGATGGCCAATGTTCAGGCTGCGGTGCGCGCATTTGCGGGCAGCGCGGAGAGCCCGGCGCATTTGTGCGCCAAGGTAAACAGCTTGCTGTGCGAAAATCTGGCGACGGGGAAGTTCGTCACGTTTCTCTATGGAGTACTCGACAGCGAGGCACGCACGCTCGCATACTGCAATGCTGGGCATATTAACCCGATCCTGGTTTCGCGGGATGAAGTGCGGTCATTAGACTCGAGCGGCGCGGTGCTTGGAGTTTTTCCGGCTTGGCAATATGAGGATGCGACGGTGGAACTTCGGTCGGGCGACCGGCTGCTGCTGGTGACCGACGGCATTACCGAAGCCAGCGACGGGGATGATCGGGAATTCGGCGAAGAGAAGCTGGCTGCGGCAGCGCAGGAACTGAAAAGTCGTAGCGCAGCGGAGATGAACCGGGCGCTGCTCGACGAGGTGTCGGCGTTTTGCGAAGCGCGTTTTCGCGACGATGCCACCCTGGTAGTGATCGCCGCGCAATAATCGCAAATCGGATCAGGATGTAGGCGGCTCGAGCCGGCCGAGGAGGCGGGTGCGTTCGGCTGCTAGGATTTCACGCGCCGGGCCGAGCGCCACGAGACGGCCTTCGCGCAGGAACAGAACTTCCGCTCCTGTAGCGAGTGCGTCGCTCACATCGTGCGTGGCCATCACGGCCTGAACGTGGTTTTCGCGCAGCCAGTTTTGCAGGCGTGCCAGGAGTTCGTCACTGGCGACTCCGTCGAGTGCGGAGAAGGGCTCATCGAGAAGAAGCAGGCTTGGTGCGGGAGCCAGAGCACGAGCCAGTGCAATCCGCTCGGCCTGGCCGCCGGATAAATCGGCGGGACGGCGAGCAGCAAGGCCGGCTGCGCCCACAAGATCGAGCATCTCACTCACACGACGCTCGCGTGCGGGGCGGTCGAGTTTATACAAGCCATACGCTACGTTGGCGGCGGCATTCAGGTGAGGGAAGAGAGTGGGCTGTTGCGAGACCAGCGAGGTTTGGCGGTGGCCGAAAGAAATGCGAAGTTTGGAGGCTGTGTCGGTAAGCACGCGGTCATCAAGGGTGATGCGGGCGTGAATGGGATTATCGAGGCCGGCGAGCAGACGGAGCAATGTGCTTTTGCCTGCACCCGACGGACCGAAGACGACGGTCCACTCCGTAGTAAGGGTGCATTCCACCTGGAGATGAAATGCACCGCGACGGGCATCGAGTGAAAAACTAAGCATCGCCCGGCGCTCCGCGCTTTTGGGCTTTGGAATAGATCAGTGCAAGGGCGAGGACGCTCAGGCCAAGAAGTAAAAGGGCGGTGTGATCGGCGGCGGCATAGTCGAAGCTTTCGACCTGATCGTAGAGGACGATGGAAAGCGTGCGCGTGGCTCCGGGAATATCGCCCCCAAGCATGAGGACGACGCCAAACTCGCCGATGGTGTGAAGAAAGCTGAGTACGATGGCGGCGAGAATTGAGCGGCGGGCAAGTGGAACCAGGATGCTGGAGACGAGGCGGACGGGCCCTGCGCCGAGAAGGCGCGCGGCGTCCACGAGATCTCGATCAACGGCAGAGAAGCCGGCGACCAGTGGCTGCACTGCAAAGGGAAGGCTATAGATGACCGAGCCAACGACGAGGCCATCGAAGGAAAATGCGAGCGGATGGCCGAACAAGGCGGCAATGCCGCGGCCGAATGCGGTGCGAGGCCCGAGCAGGACGAGAAGAAAAAAACCGAGAACGGTGGGCGGCAACACCATGGGCAGCGTGGCCAGAGCTTCGATGGCGGCGGTCCAGCGCGCGCGACCCAGCACGATGGACGCTGCGAGAGGCACGGCGATGGCGAGGAGAATCGCAGTGGTGACGGCGGCGAGACGAAGCGAGAGCGCGAATGCTTGCCAGTCCATCGTGGTTATTTCACCGGGGTGAGGCCGGATCTGGCGAGCTTTGCCTGCACGGCGGGCGAGAGAAGGAAGTCGAGCAGCTTGTGGGCTGCGGTGCGATGTTTGGTGTTGCTGACGATGACCGCGCCCTGCTCGATGGGCGGATAGAGGTCGTGGGGCATCACGAAATACGAGCCTTCGGCTGAAAGATGCGGCGCGAGCGCCAGGGTAAGCGAGATGAGCCCGGCATCGGCGTTGGCGGAGTCGACAAACTGCGCGGCCTGGGCAATGTTCTCGGCGGTAACAATTCGCGACTTGAGAGCTTCGTTCAGCTTGAGGCTCTGCAGCGCCGCGACGGCGGCGCGGCCATAGGGCGCGCGGTCAGGATTGGCGATGGCGAGGCGCTTCAGAGCAGGCGAGCGGAGCAGACTAAGTGAGGGCGGAGGCAGACCGGAGTCTTTTCGCGTCCAGAGGACGAGCGTGCCTCGCGCATAGGTGATGGGATTGTTTTCGTGCGCTATGTCCATTCCGTTCGCAACGGCTGTGCCATAAGCCAATCCGGCGTCGATAAGGCGCTTCGGAAAACTGAGGTCGGCGGAGAGGAAGACGTCGAAGGGCGCGCCGTTCTCAATTTGCGTAGTGAGTGTCGCAGACGATTGGTAAGTGACCACCGCATGAATGCTGGTATTTTTCTCGAATTGGACGAGGATCGGTGGAAGAACAGGTTCCAGATCGGCGGCGGCAGCCACGCGGAGAGGCTCCTGCGCGCCGAGCGGTGCGATGAGCATAAGCGCGAACAGAGCGGAGAAAATTTGCTTTGACATCGGTGTGAACCCCGCCTCCATCCACAGCTTGGGTCGCCGTACACCTGCTAGGCTAACACTTAGGTATGGGCGACAATCTGCATCAGTTACGCTGTTTTGGATGCGGCAGCCGCATCCCAGGCGCGGATGCGCGTGCGGACTTTCGCTGCGCCAATTGCGGGGATCTGTTCGAGGTTGAGTATCCGGGCTGGAGCCAGCGCGGTGGCAACGACCGGCCGAATCCGGGCGCGCTGAAATGGCTGTGGCGGGAGCGGCGCTGCTCAGGCGAGGCTCTGAATCAATCGGGTGTATGGCGATTCAGGGAACTGTTGCCGATTCTCGATAGTTTTGGCGATGCGGTGACGCTTCTCGAGGGGAACGTGCCGCTTTATCATCTGCGCCGCTCGGCAAAGGCGTTGGGAGTCGATCAGCTTTACGCCAAGCATCAGGGGATGAATCCGACAGGCTCGTTCAAAGACACGGGCATGACGGCGGCGCTGAGCGTGGCCAAGGAGCGAGGATTTACGTGGGTCGCGTGCGCCTCGACTGGCAACACCTCGGCATCGATGGCAGCGTACGCGGCGCGCGCAGGAATGCGCAGCCTGGTTTTGATTCCAGAAGGAAAGATTGCGTGGGGCAAGCTGTCGCAGGCCATGGACTACGGCGCGGTGACCTGCCAGGTGCGGACCGACTTTGACGGATGCTTGCGCCTGCTGACTGAAATTGTGAGAAAGTCGCCGATCTATCTTCTGAACTCAGTCAATCCCTATCGGCTTGAGGGGCAGAAGACGCCGGCCATCGAGATTGCCGAAGCCATGGACTGGAATGTGCCCGACCACCTGATTGTTCCGGGAGGCAATTTGGGCAATAGCTCGGCGCTGGGCAAGGGATTCCGCGAAATGCGCGAGTTGGGACTGATCGCGCGTCTGCCGAAGATCAGCGTGATCCAGGCAGCGGGAGCCAACCCGTTGGTACGCAGTATGAAGCTGAACCACGGCGCGGTGCTCGAGCCGGTGGAGGCGAACACGCGGGCGACGGCCATCCGTATCGGGAATCCGGCATCGTGGCGGAAATCGGCGCGGGTGATTCAGGAGAGCGGCGGCTGGTGCCTTGACGTGACGGAGGCAGAGATTGCGATCGCCAAAGCGGAGATTGGCGCGGAAGGGCTGGGTTGCGAGCCGGCCTCGGCGGTGACTCTGGCGGGATTGAAGAAGCTGCGCGCGCAGGGCGTCGTCCGGTCAGGGGAGACCGTGGTGCTGATGCTGACGGGTCACACGCTGAAGGACGCGGATTACACCATTGATTTCCATCGCGGAACACTGCTGACCGATGAGGAGAAGACAGGCTCGGAGCACGCGCTTGATGCGCTGCGGCGCGATGCGGTCACGGTGGACGCAACGCCGGATGCAGTGCTGGCGGCGATCGAGGGCGAAGCCATCGGGGGCGAGATTTGACGAACGGCCAACCGATCGACCTGGGCAAGCCAGAAGCTCTTCGACTCCGCCTGCCGGCAACTTCAGCAAATCTCGGTCCGGGCTTCGACGCGGTGGCCGTGGCGCTCGATTTTTTTCTGACGGTAGACGCCAAGCCGGCCGAGGAGTTCTCCGTCACTGCGAGCGGTCGCGATGCAGAGCGCTGTGCACGGCTTCAAGACAATCTGATTCTCGAAACCTACAAGCAGATCATGCGCAGCAACAAGCGTGCGATCATCCCGCTGGCGATCCGGATGACGAACGAAATCCCGCTGGGAATGGGATGCGGATCGTCGGCGGCAGCGCGGCTGGCGGCGATCGCACTGGCGGCGAACTTCGGCAAGCTGCAGTGGAACACGGCGCGGATTCTTGAAGAGGCCTACAAACTCGAGGGGCATCCGGACAACGTGGCTGCGTGTTGGCTGGGCGGCTTTGTGACGGCGGTGTGCGAAGGGTCGAAAGTGCACGTGGCTAGGGTTGATCCGCCGCCGGAGTGGCGAGCGATTGTCGCGCTGCCGGCCGAACCGCTTTCGACCAGCAAAGCGCGCGCGGTATTGCCGGCGAGTTATCCGCTGGAAGATGTGGTCGCGAATTTGCAAGCAGTGGCGGTGCTGGGGCTCGCGTTCGCGCAGGCACGCGCGGATCTGCTTCGGCTCGCGATGAACGATCGCATTCACCAACCGTATCGCGCGGCGATCTGTCCGCTGTTGCCTGTTCTGTTGCCGCTCGTGGGACAGCACGGAATTCTGGGCGTGGCGTTGAGTGGAGCGGGACCTGCGGTGCTGATGATTATTGAGGGTGAACAGAACCTGGCGAATGCTTCAGCTGCAGTGCGAAAACTCAGGGAGGCTGAGCTTCAACTTTGCCGGTTTTCGGGGCTTGGAGCCTTTCAAACTATTGAAAATATGTGAGTTTGAAGAGATGGATCGACCTGGTCGGCCTGCAAGCACAGGGTTATGAGTCAGTTACGGCAGTTGCCTAGGTGGGTAGTCATCAAAAATTTGATTACCGCGCCTATTACTGAAGTTTGCTTGCTATTTATCGATTGAACACCTTACATTCGCTCCGTGGGCAGTTCTGGGGGAGGGCTGCTCTAGCGCCTGTGATCCTTAATGGATCCGGGCGCTTTTACTTTGTGCTCAAACGATTCCGCGGGCCACAAAATGATCGGAGCCGCCGAGGAAATCGCGGCTGAATTCATTCGGTGAAACGGAGCCGATTTGAATAGGCAGCGTGGTTTGCGCCGCGCACCGGTCTGCGACTTTACGCGAGTTTCCGCATCAGATCAGGAGAGCGTTTCCTGTACAATAGACGGGTGCGGGTCCGCAAGGAGGATCATGGCTGGCGTAGGCGTATTGGAAGTAAATGATGCAAATTTTGACCAGGAAGTATTGAAGAGCGAACAGCCGGTTCTGGTGGACTTTTGGGCTGTTTGGTGTGGGCCGTGCAAAGCGATTGCACCGATCGTAGACGGCGTGGCGGCGACCTATGCCGGCAAACTGAAGGTTGCTAAGGTGAACGTGGATCAGAATGGCGCGACACCGTCTCGCTATGGCATTCGTGGCATCCCGACTCTGCTCTTCTTCAAGGGCGGCAAGATCGCGGATCAGGTTGTGGGCTACGTCGCCCAGGACGTGATTGAAGAGAAGGTCAAGAAGCTGATCGCGTAAACGATTTTGTTGGAATGAAGGCCCGGCTTCGTGCCGGGCTTTCGTGCGTCTGGGCAATTTTTATAAGCCGCGACGAAACTGAATGATGCGGCGCCGGTCGCGCTTGGTGGGGCGCCCCTCCGGCAGGCGGACGTATTGCTCGAGTGCCTTGCGCTCCTCAGCGACATGGAGACGCGCTGCGCGGCTGGCGTCGGATTCGCGGTAGAGGGTTTGCGCGACGGCTGCGGGGCCGCGTACGGCTCCAACGGCCAGGACTTCCACTTCGAAGATGCCGCGTTCATTTTCGATGCGCAGCTTGTCTCCGGCGCGGACTTCGCGCGCCGGTTTCGATCGCACGCCGTTGGAATGAATGCGGCCAATGTCGCACGCGCGCGAGGCTACGGCTCGCGTCTTAAAAAAGCGCGCTGCCCAGAGCCACTTGTCGATACGCAATGCTTCCATTCGGCGCAGAGAATCCATCGCCCATTCACGCAAAGCACAAATGTATCAGGGCTTTTGCCGGGCTTTCCACAGATAGAGATGACTTGAGTCGCTGGATGTCGCGACGGCCACTCCCAGTTGGTGCGTGGCGCGATTGAGCGCCGCCCGGATGTTCGCTTTGCTGTCAGGTAACGCGGAGAGAGGAACCTTGAGAGCATTGCCGGAGGGTAGGCGTTCGAGTTGGGTCAAAAGGAGCGTGACGATCCGCTTGTGCTTGCCCGCTCGTCCCTTAGGAACTTCATGTTGCTGAACCGATTGGAATTTCATGGAGCCGGGTCCCATAGTTTGGCTTAAGGTCGATCAAATGCTTCACTCTTCGTGAGATGCATCCAAATCCCACTGCGTATGCCTCTTCTGCGCGAGCGGTTACGAGAGTTCCGTACAACTAACATATTCCGGGACGAATCGAAACGTACAGCAAACCTATGGAGTTGCTATTGGCCGGGTAAAAATAGCCTAAGCGTGTAAAAAAATCCGGAGATTGCTGTGGAAAAGAGTGGATTTATATTTATGCTAACCTCATGCAAGGATACGAGGTTTCCATCGTTCAGCAATGAATGGCACGAGGGTTGCTACTACGATCTCGAGGCTTCGACTATGTCTATGAGCGGAACACGAAACACCCCTATCGTGCCTGTTGGCGAGGCTGTATCTTTTCATGGCTTTAATTTTCGCCCTCGGGTTTTAGTGGTCGATGACGAAACATCGATCGCAGACACTACTGCAACCATCCTTTCCATGAGCGGGTACGACGCCACCGCCGCGTACGATGGGAATGAGGCTCTTGAAGCTGCCTTGCTTTCGCCGCCCCATCTGGTACTCACCGATGTGGTGCTGCCGGGAATGAACGGAATCGAACTCGCGATTACGATCCAACGCGTTTTCCCAGATTGCCAAATCCTGCTTTTCTCAGGCCAGGCGTCGACCGTTGATTTGCTGGCTGCAGCGGGGACCGCTGGACGCCGTTTCACATTGCTCAGCAAACCGGTGCCACCGGAGCGGTTGCTGGCGACAGTGAAAGAGAAGCTGCGGCCAGTGATCCGGCAATCGATTCCTTCAAGCGCAAATTAAAAGAAGTCTTGCCGCAATGTTGGCGCGCCGTCATCGTCGATGACGGTGACGCTGTCGTCGCGCGGCGTCATTGCTGTGCGGCCGCCTGCGAGTGCACTTGTGGCTCGTCGACATCGAGGTTCGCGTCATCGATGGCCGAGATGACGAAGGGATCGGCCGTGGGAATCAGCGGCAATTTGAAATTGAGCGTCCAGGTTTCACCTGGATTGAGCTCCCGAGCATAGGTGGCGATGCCGATGGGCGTGGTGGGAGTGGGGTCAAGGCGCGTTACCCCGAGGACATACTGAGGGTTTGGCGCGCTCCAGTTTTTGCGGAGGTTGAAACTGCGATCGGCGTAGCCCGCCGAAAAGTTATAGAGAGCGCGGTTGAAACGGTAAAAATTCGCGTCGTCGAAGTTGTTCGTCCAGCCGGGATTGAAGGCCTCGCCGGCATTTACGTCCCTTGGGTTCTGGCGGCCTGGGTTCTGGCTGTTTTGACGAGCGCCGGTGGCGTTGGGATCCTGATAGCGAACACCGGAGGCGAAAACGGCGCGGCGTCGTTCATGATCCGAGTTTGTGATAACGACGCGAACGAAGTCCACCTCAGGCTCGACGATGCCGGATTCAATATTGAAGCCGGGCATAAAAGGGAATTTGGCGTGCTGCCTCGCGTTGATAATCGCACTTTTGTCGATTTTGGCCGCGAAGATGGTGAAGCGGTAGGTGATGCTGTCGCGCTCGAACTCGCAATGAATGATGGGCCGCCCGTCCTTTTCGAGAGTAGGCCCGCGGGCGCTTGTCGGCTCAAGATTGGGACCGGAGAAAAACATGAGCTCTCCAAAACCCGTTCGCAGGTAGCACTCGGACGTGATCACGGACGTGGAATCAAAGCCCGCGAGGCCAAGCTCGCCGGTCTGCTGATTGAACCAGGAGGAGGGTTGTAAATCCGACTGGCTAGGTGCGGCGGCGGAAGGGGAGGTTGTCTGCGCGCACAGTGAGGCGGTAAGCAGGACTGCGAGGATTCCCACTCGCAGGACACTGCCTTGACCACCCCTGAGAATCATTGAGAGATGCATCTGTGGTGTTCCTTGCTTTACTTTAACCGCAGAGCCGAAGTCCCTGCCGCGCAAGCCGCGCAGAGCCATGCTGCCCCAGTCAATGACCAACCGCGGTCAAGGGTTCCTGTCGCCGAGCGAATTCACTGCTGGTGGCTGATGGGTTGCAGCGCCTGATATGCAGGGCCGGGCTGCATCGCCGCGCTGGTGACATTGTTCTGGTTGTCCATCCACGTCTGCCCGCCGGAACCCGTGGGAATCTCAACTTCCTGCCCTGTCGCAGGATTCATCGCGAAGGTTGTGCCAGTGAGAATGTCGTTGAAATCGTCGACCTCTCCGGCCATCATTTTTCTCCATTGTTCTGCGCGCTCGTCCATCTGCTCCGTGGCTATTTTGTTTTTGATGGCGGTAGACAGATTGATCCTGGTGGCCACAGCGACCAGATAGGCTTGCCAGGCAGCCCAGTCGGGGTTCATGACCAGGCTGCCCGTCGAGTAGGTAAGGATGGCTGCGGCGTTTTGCGCCTGCGCTGCCGGGGCGAGGTAGCTGCCGAGCGCTGTCTCATACCAATTCGCGGGCTGGCCCATCACCGCTCCAACCTGCATGGTTTCGGCATAGACGTAGCCCGTCATCTGCTGGCCTCTCATCGTGCAGCTAAAGTTCGCGCTGCCCGCGGTCGCCTGCACATACCCCTGGACTTGCTGGGAGTACCTGGGCTGTGAACTCTGGCTGCCCGTGACCTGAATCGACTGGCACATGGAGCCGAAGCGCGCCAGTCCATATTTCTGGGCGAACACCTGACCCGAGGTGTAAGCGGCCACCGGGGTAAAGTTGTTGGGCACTTTGGGCAGGTAGGGATTCGTATTGGGGGTTTGATAGTTTGGGATCGTGTTATCACCGATCCGTACGTTGATCATTCCGTCCGGAGAAGTCATGTCCACGGTGGGCCGTGGGTAAGCAATTCTGTAGCGGAACATTCCGCCATCCACCTTCCATCCTTGCGGAACGGAAATGGAGAATGCCTGTTCGCGGGCGTCGCGGACAGTTGTCCACATCACGCCGCCTGCACCTGTCGGCGCGCCGAAGCTGCCGGATGAGGGAGCGGCAGGGTTGTTGCCGGCAGGGACTGGTTGGCCGGCAGGCGACGTCGCCTGCCCCGATCGGCATGACGCCAATAGTGTAGTCAATGCAAACAGGCCTACCCAAGCTATGCTCTTCATCTGTTCCTCCACGCCCCGCGGGCCCGAATTTCTCCGATTGCTGTACATTGTTGCCTTCATCGTTGCAACGCAATCGTGCGCAGACGATGAAACTTCCGTGGTCGTGCCAATCGTGCGGGGGGGCGAGCTTGGATAGCCTACGACAGCATACCAGCGCTCGAGCGAGATCGCGGCGGGAAAACAATTCACATTGGCCGGAAGTCGTGCGTCAGGGAAGAGGCGCTTCCGGTGTTTCCTGGTGGAAGTGCTGCCAGATCGTATTGGCGGTCTTGCGGCTCACGACCGCGGCGAGCGATTCTGCCGTGGCCTGCTGCACATCGCGCAGGCTGCCGAAGTGTGTCAGCAGCCGCTGACGGGTTTGCGCGCCGACGCCGGTAATATTCAGCAGCTCGGAGTCGCGGTCTCTCATCGCGCGCCGTTGGCGGTGATAGCCGACTGCGAAGCGGTGGCTTTCGTCGCGAATGAGCTGGACGAGATGGAGAACTGGGCTTCGGCGGTCGAGGACGATGGGCTCGCTTTCATTGCCGTAGACGTAAATCACTTCCTCGCGCTTCGCAATTGAGGCCAGCGGCTGCGAAGTGAAGCCAAGCGATTCCAGAGCATCGGCTGCCGCGTGTAGCTGCCCGAGGCCGCCGTCGATGAGGATGAGCGAAGGCATCGTGGCTGGCTCTTTGCTTTTGGCCGATGGCTCCTCAGGGATTAGATCCGATGATTCCTCGCGCATCTCTGACGCATCGGCGAATTCTTTGCCTTTCAAAACAATCGGGTCGGAGGGTTTACACGCGCCGTCGCGGATGCGGCGGTAACGGCGCTCGACCACCTCGCGCATCGACGCAAAATCGTCGACGCCGGCGACGGTTTTTACCTTGAATTTGCGATAGGCCGATTTGTTCATCTTGCCGTCTTCCCAGACGACGAGAGAAGCGACGGTTTCCGCGCCCTGGATGTGCGAGATGTCGAAGCATTCGATGCGGCGCGGAAGCTCGGGAAGCATGAGTGCATCGGCGAGGGCTTCCTGAATCGCCTTCCGCGAGGGCGCGAGCACGCGGAAGCGCTGCGTGTAGGACTGGTGCGCGTTCTGGCCGGCGAGATCGACGAGCGATTTCTTCTCGCCGCGCTGCGGGACGGCGATTTCAATCTTGTGGCCGGTTCGCTCAGTGAGCAAAGCTGCGAGAGCTTCGCGGTCGTCGAAGTCGACGGGAACGAGGATGGCGCGCGGGACATATTGCTGGTCGATGTAGAGCTGTTTAAGCAAAGCGCTGAAGACAGGAGCGGCGGGAAAGGTCGACTCAGTTTTCGTGCTGTCCCAGCTCCCCAAATGCGAGGGACCTGGGGCACCCAACATTTGTGCTGAGTCGGGGTTGGCCGGCTCCAGCAGTACCGGCAGGTCATCCCAGAAGAATTCGCGGCGGTCGACGATTTTCCCGTTGCGCATGTGGAAGAGATTGACCGCCAGGCTGCCATCCTCAAAGTGGTAGCCGAAGACATCGGCGTCGTCATCCTGCTCTGCAGTAGCGATGCGCTGCTTTTCCTGGAGCTGGTGGACGGTAGAGAGCTGATCGCGCAAGCGGGCAGCGGCCTCGAATTGCTCGGCGTTGGCGGCCGCCATCATGCGCGCGGTGAGGGTACGCTCCAGCTCTGCGTGGCGGCCTTCAAGAAAAAGCTGCGCGTCGCGCACCGCCTGTCTGTAGGCGTCGGGAGTCGTCAGGCCTTCAACGCACGGCCCCAGGCATCGATGAATGTAGTACTGCAGGCAGGCGCGCGGATGGTAACGAGAGAGATCGACCTTGCAACTGGGCAAAAGAAAACTGCGATGAATGAGCTCGACCACGCGATACGCGAGGTTGCCGGGAAAATACGGACCGTAATAAGCGGAGCTGTCTTTGCGTAGCCGCCGCGTCACAAACACTTTTGGAAACCGGTCCGCCAGCGTGAGCTTCACATAGGGGTAGGTTTTATCGTCGCGCAGCAAAATGTTGAAGCGCGGCTTACGTTGTTTGATCAGGTTATTTTCAAGAGCGAGAGCTTCGTGCTCGTTGGCGACGAGAATGGTTTCGATGTCAACGGCTTCACGCATGAGCGAGCCGGTTTTGGCGTTGGCCTGCGAAGCCTCAAGTAGATAGGAGCGCACGCGTGAACGCAGATTGTTGGCCTTGCCCACGTAGATGACTTCGCCTTCGGCGTTTTTGTAGAGGTAAACGCCGGGCTGCGTGGGCAGCGTGCGGATTTTCTCGTAGAGGTCCATGTTGGCGTGATCGGGTCGGCGCGTAAAGCGCCCTTCTTAGAATATCGAGAATCTCCATGACCGGTCTGGCGCGGAGATTGGTCGGGGAACGAATGGGCCCGGCCAGACCTGAATCTGGCGGGTGCCAGCGAAGGCCGGGCAAACCTTACCCGTAAGCGTAAAAATTACATGGTTTTCGGTTGTGCAGAAGTCGTTGATCGGTGCCCCTATGCCGTTATTTTGCAGAGAGTTGCATCGTACAGACCAATTGGTTGATGGCGTGCAATTGACTAAGCCGGGAGAAGAGTACTTCCCCGGCGGAAGAGCGCAAAACGCGCCGAGAGCGAATGGAGAGGTGAGGAGCATGACAATGAAGCGTTTTGGATTTGCGTTGACGGCAGCGGCGATGATGGCATTTGGAGTTGCGGGATGTGCCACAAAGAATTATGTGCGGACTCAGACGACTCCGCTGATCGACCACACAGACCAGCTTGAGCAGAAGACCGCCGACAACAACCGCCAGATTCACGATGTGAACGATCGTGCGATGGCAGGGATCTCGAAGGCGCAGGGCTCCGCCGATACGGCCCAAAGCAATGCGCAGAACGCCAGCCAGGCCGCGAACGCCGCCAGCACGGCTGCGAACGAAGTGGCGACTCGTGCCGACTCGCTGGATAGCGTGGTGAAGGGGCTGGATAACTACAAGCAGGTGGCGACCGTTTCCGTGACATTCGGATTCGACAAAGCCGCGCTGACGACCGACGACAAGTCGCAACTGGATAACTTTGCCGGCCAGCTGGGTTCGGCGAAGAGCTACATCCTTGAAGTCACCGGCGGAACGGACTCGGTGGGTTCGGCGCAGTATAACTACGATCTGAGCCAGCGTCGCGCAGATGCGGTGGTGCAGTACCTGGCCGCCAAATATGGGGTTGCGCCACACCGGTTCTACCTGATCGGCATCGGCAAAGATCAGTACGTTGCGGACAACAAGACCGCCGCGGGCCGCAAGGAAAATCGCCGCGTTCAGGTGCAGTTGCTCTCGAACATGAGCAGCGAAGCACAGAGCCAGGCGCCGGGAACCACCGGACAGTCCAACACTCCTGCCGGACCGGCGACATCCTCACCCGTTCCGGAATAACCGGACATTCTCCCGATCTGTTGATTGTTCGCAAAGGGCAGGCCCCGAAGAGGGTCTGCCCTTTGTGTATTTGAGTGAGAATTTGAGGACCACTCCGGCGGTGCTACGATCCGGCCGCGGAAAGCTGCTTCACGTGTTCGGCGCGAACCTCGTTGGCCGTGAATAGGCGCAGAAACGGAACGTGTTTTTGTGCCTGCCAGAAGGATTCATCATTCAAAGGACGGGCGTTTGCCGCTGCCTCAACAGCGGGGCGGCCGGCAGCCTCTTCGCGCTCGACGATGCAGACCACCGCGACGACAATCATGCCTGCTTCCTGCGCAGTCTCGATGGCGGCGATGGTGGAGGCGCCGGTGGTGCAAACATCGTCGACGATGACCACGCGAGCACCCTTGCGGCAGAAGCCTTCAATGCGGCGGCCGGTACCATGCGTCTTTTCGGCTTTGCGGACCAAAAAGCCGTGAAGCAGCGGCGGACGCGGATTCGATTGAGGGTGCGACAGAGCGCGCCATGCGCTGGCAGTGGCGACATTCGACACGATGGGATCTGCGCCCATCGTCAGGCCGCCAACGGCTTCGGCGTCGATCTTATTGGCCTCAAGCAGATCGAGGATGGCGTGCCCAGTTAGGCGGCCGCCCTCGGCATGCAGGGTCGTGGTGCGGCAGTCGATGTAGTAGTCGCTTGTGCCGCCCGAGGAGAGCTTGAAAAGGCCGAGTTTAAAACTCGTGCGCGCGAGGAGCGAGAGAAGTTGCTGGGCGTGGGTCGGCGTGGGCATCGAGAATCAGTTTAATAGAGCGAGCACAGGGTCAGTAGCGGACGGGATTGCTTCCGGATAGGCGAGAACACAACTGGTGTGGATCGAACTGTAAATCCTTGTCTTGAAAACTAAAGGGGCGCGCTACTATCCTGCTCCGGAACGGGTCGGAATCGGGCTGTGGAACTATGAAAACCTTCACTTGGAAAGAAGCATTCGACGACGCGCATGAGGGAGCAATGTTGAACAACCCTCCCTACCAGTGTTTCGTCGGCTATTGCTACAGCGAAGGCCGAGGTGTCAAGCAGGACCACAAGAAAGCCGCGTACTGGTTCAAGAGGGCCGCCGCCAACGGGAATAAGGATGGGATGTTCAACTACGCCCTGATAAGCGAATTGGGAGAGGGTACACGGCGCAATGCTGCGAGGGCTCTTCGTTTATACATCCAGGCAGCAAATGCAGGCCACCTACAGGCACAGTCGAATCTGGCGGTGAGGTATCTCGAAGGCCGTGGTTCACGGAGAAACCTCGACGAGGGGATTCGTTGGCTTCGTAAGGCTGCGAAGAGAGGCGATGACGTGGCGCAATACAATCTCGGAAGAGCCTACCTTGTCGGAGACGGTGGTATCACAAAGAATATTCGTCTCGCGAGAACATGGTTGAAGAGGGCGGCAAAGAATAACTACAGACCGGCTCGGCTACTCATCAAGAAACTTAAGAAGGCCACCTTGTAGTCCTGCATCCGATTCCACTTTCAGTCGATTTTGGTCAATATGGACGGGTGACCGCTCAACCGAAATCCACCCCAAAGACAACCGCGGATCCTTCGACTTGGGTCGCCGCGGCGACCTCCGCTCAGGATGACAAACACCTTTCATGAGCGATCCATTTCAAGCGCTGATCCCTGTTCCCTGATCCCCGCACTTCTGACATTTAGTTGAAATGCCGAAACCCGCTGGTGCCGACCAGCGCAAGCGAAAAGATGATGAAGTTGTAGCAGGCGTGTACCAGCGTGCTGGCGGCGAGGGACCGAGTTTTAAGGCGCACGGCGCAGAGAATCAGGCTGATCACAATCAGAAGGAGAAACGGCCCGAGCGAATGGCCTTGCTGCGCGACGTGAAGCAGGGCGAAGGGAAGGCTGGTGAGAACTGAGGCCACGGCCATGGCGGGTAGCGACCACTGCGGGTGACCGTTCGAGTCGAGCGCCGGAGCGGGCTTGTGAGTGATTTGCTCGGTGGTCCAATCCCAGGCCGTGCAGAGAGAGGGCAATAGAAAGCCACGAAAGCACAGTTCCTCAAAGAAAGGTGCAAGGGTGGTTCCGAAGGCGAACATCAGCCATGCAGCTCCGGGAGCGCTGAACATTTTATCGATGGGAGCGTTTGCGGGGCCTGGCATCAGCATCTCGTCCAGCGCGGCCAGTCCGGCGCAGCCCAACGCCGTGGCGACGAGCGGCCAGAACCTTTTGCCGGCAACTGCGCCGCGCCAGTGCACTCCGGCGAAGAAGTTTTTGTGCCAAAAAAATGGAAAGATCAGAAGGCTGAACGCGAAAGTGAAGACGTAGAGAAGGGCTTCGCTGCCCAGCATCAGCGGGACATTGGTGGTTGATAAGCGGGCCAGCGCGTTCGCACCAATGTGCATGAAATACGATGTGAGACCGAAGACCACGCCGGTGGCGACAAGACCGATGACAAGAAGAAGCGCCAGCACGCAAACGTGTCCCAGGTGCGGGATGCGCACGGGCTGGCGGACCGGAGGTTGCAGGAACGATTGGAAGAGTTGCTGAGCCTCGGCGCTTGAGGACGTGACAGGATCGGCGTACGAAACCAGAAAGGAATCAGGTCCGGATGTGGTGTGCTCACCAGGAGGGTCCTCGGCAGGCGTCGGCTCGGATAGTGTCGACTCGGCCGATGTCGATCCGGCCAGCGCAACATTTTCCAGCGGCGCATCGGTGGAGGGATCGGCCATTCGCGAATCGCCAGACACGGCAACGCGCGCCGCAACCTCTTCCGGTCCCATAAGAGGCTGGTCCGCTTCTTCTTGGGGAAGGCTGGTCATTGCCCCACCGGCTTTTTCTCGCGGCGAACGGTTCGCGCTGAGCGTTTTTGATGCGTTGGTTTACCGTTTTTTTCTGGTTGGCTCTTCCTGCCATTCGGACCGAATGCTGTGGCGTTGCCGCCGTTTGAATCGCCCGAAAGGGCCTCTTCTTCCACATCGGCGGCCGCGAGTTTTCCGTTCGTCAATTTGTAATACCGCTTGAGAAACTGCCCGGTATAGGAGCCTGGAGTGGCGGCGATCTTTGCGGGGCGGCCCTCGCCGACGATGCGCCCGCCGTCTTCGCCGCCCTCGGGTCCGAGATCGATGACCCAGTCGGCATTGCGGATCACGTCGAGGTTGTGCTCGATGATGATGACCGAGTTGCCCAGATCGACAAGGCGGTGCAGGACCTCAAGCAGCTTGCGCACATCGTCAAAGTGCAAACCGGTGGTTGGCTCGTCGAGCAGGTAGAGGGTTTTCCCGGTCTGGCGCTTGGAAAGCTCGCGGGCCAGTTTCATGCGCTGCGCCTCGCCGCCGCTAAGTGTTGTCGCGCTCTGGCCCAGATGCACATAGCCGAGGCCCACGTCGACCAGCGTTTGCAATTTCTGGCGAACCTGCGGCACGTCGGTGAGCAAGGGTAGCGCGTCTTCAATGGTCAGTTCGAGGATATCGGCAATGGAGTGCCCGTGGAATTTCACGGCGAGTGTCTCCTGGTTGTAGCGGCGGCCGTTGCACACCTCGCACTGCACGTAGACGTCGGGCATAAAGTTCATCTCGATGCGACGCTGGCCGTCGCCCTGGCAAGCCTCGCAGCGTCCGCCCGGAACATTGAAGCTGAAGCGGCCGGGCTTGTAACCACGCTCGCGCGCCTCAGGCAGCATGGCAAACAGATCGCGGATCGGCGAAAAGACCTGCGTGTACGTGGCAGGGTTCGAGCGCGGCGTGCGGCCGATGGGCGATTGATCGATGCGAATGACTTTATCGATCTGCTCCACGCCCGTAAGGTCGTCGTGCGCGCCGGGTTCTTCGCGCGAGCCGTAGATTGTCTTTGCAAGCGAGCGGTAGAGAATGTCGTTAATGAGCGTGCTCTTGCCGCTGCCGCTCACTCCGGTGACGACCGTCATCAGGCCGAGCGGGATGCGGAGATTCAGGTCGTGCAAATTGTGCTCGCGCGCGCCGGAGATGGAGAGCCACTTGCCGGTGAGGGGCCTCGGCTTAGCGCGCTGCAGCATGGTGGCGGCGCCGCTTAGATAGCGGCCCGTGAGCGATGCAGGTGAAGCCATGATCTGATCGGGCGTGCCTTCAGCGACGATATTCCCGCCTAATCGGCCTGCCCCCGGCCCAAGATCGAGAACGAAATCGGCGTGCCGAATGGTCTCTTCGTCGTGCTCGACAACGAGAACTGTGTTGCCGAGATCGCGCAACCTTTCCAGAGCCTCGATCAGGCGATTGTTGTCGCGCTGATGCAGTCCGATGGATGGCTCGTCTAGCACGTAAAGAACGCCACGAAGTCGCGAGCCGATCTGCGTAGCGAGCCGGATGCGCTGGCCCTCGCCGCCGGAGAGCGTGGCGGCGCTGCGATTGAGGGAAAGATAGTTGAGCCCGACTGCGCAGAGAAACTCGAGCCGCTCGGCAATTTCGCGTCGGATTCGCTCAGCTACCAGCGCCTCGCGCTCGGTGAATTTGAGATTGATGGCCGCAGAGAGCGCGCGGTTCAGCGGCAGCGCTGTGAAATCGGCAATCGACAGGCCGCCGACCTTGACGGCGAGAGACTCCGGGCGCAGACGCTTGCCGCGGCAAACAGGGCACGGCGCGGCCGACATGTAGCTCATCATGTACTCGCGGTAGCTGTCGCTGCGCGCTTCTTCCACGTTGTCGCGCAGGTAGGCGAGGATGCCGTGGAAGCCCGTGCGAGGCGCTTCGCCCTTAGGCGGTCCGTAGACCAGAATGTGTTGCTGTTTCGGAGGCAGATCTTCAAAGGGCTGCTTCAGGTCGATCTTGTAGCGGTCAGCGGCGAGCTGAATCAGTTTGATGAGGTATTGGGATGAGGAGCCGGGACCGAGCCCCCCATCGAGCAGAGGTTTTGACCAGTCGGTAATCACTTTCGCTGGATCGAAATCGTAAAGCGAGCCGAGGCCGTGGCAGTTGGGGCATGCGCCAAAAGTCGAATTGAAGGAAAAGCTGCGGGGCTCGAGCTTGGGCACATCGAGGCCGCAATCCGGGCAAGCCATTGAGGAGGAAAACAACTGCTCATCTCCCGCATTAAAGCCGACCAGGACCAGCCCGTTCGCGAGTTGGAGAGCCTTGGCGATCGCCTGCTCGAGTCGCTTTTCGACGGAGGGTTTTGAGGAAGCAGCAGCGTCTTGCTTTCCCGCTTTTGTCGGTGCTGAGGATGGCGCGCCTTCGGCTTTAAGCAGGACGCGGTCGACGATGGCTTCGATGGTGTGGTTCTTTCGTTTGTCGAGAGCGGGTGGCTCGGAAAGGTCGACGATCTCGCCATCGACGCGCGCGCGAAACCCTTGCTGGTCAATCTGATCCAGCAAATCCTTAAATTCGCCCTTTCGCCCTCTGACGATGGGCGCCATGATGGTGGCGCGCTCGCCGCGGCCCAGTTCCATGATGCGCTGGACGATTTGATCGGCGGTTTGGCGAGCAATGGGCCGGCCGCAATTGGGGCAGTGCGGCGTGCCCACCGAGGCGTAAAGAAGGCGGAGGTAGTCGTAAATCTCAGTGATCGTTCCAACCGTGGATCTTGGGCTGCGGCTCGTCGTTTTCTGTTCTATGGAGATGGCCGGACTGAGCCCTTCGATCGAATCCACGTCCGGGCGCTCGATCTGGTCAAGAAACTGGCGTGCGTAGGCCGAAAGCGTCTCAACATAGCGGCGCTGGCCCTCTGCGTAAATGGTGTCGAACGCGAGCGAGCTTTTGCCCGATCCCGACAGGCCGGTGACCACCGTGAGGGAGTTGCGGGGAATGCGCACGCTGATGTCGCGCAGGTTATGCTGGCGCGCCCCTCGCACCGAAATGTGAGTGATAGGCATGAAGGTGTTCAAAAAAAACGGTGGGTACTTTCGAGTTTTGAGCCGTGCTGTCCGTTCACCGGAAAACAAAGCCCTGGAGGTATTCTATTTGCCAATAGAAATGAGGGTCAACGCAGCCAATCTTCTGCGACAATCGCAAAGACGCATGCGTGGCCGATTGAGCTTTCCCAGCCGCGTAGCGCACGTTGCAGGCGGAGATCACAAGCTTTCCTCGAAGTGGCCCAAACGGCTTG
>DASXFF010000054.1:0-16316 GCA_036489735.1 Occallatibacter sp.
GAGAGTTTGGGGCGCACTGAAATCGAGATCTATTTCTCATCTCGCTCATCTGCGCGAATTTCGCTGGGCTGCACCAGTAAGTCTTTATAAGTCGCGCGAAGCTTCTCTTTCAGGTCCTTGTACTGCTTGTATAAAGCAACCTCGCGCCGGGCGTCGTCGTCGCGCCCCTGCTTGCGGTAGAGCGTGGCCAAGCGGTAATGTGCATTGGGATTTGTCGGTTCAAGCTGAACAGCCTGTTCCAACAGGGGAACGGCCTTATCCTGCTGGTTCATCTCGATAAGTGCTTTGGCTAGGCCAAGCTTGGCGTCGGCGTCGGTAGGCTGCAAGTCGGCAGCCTTCGAATACTCTTCGAAAGCCTTCGCGGTGTTTCCATCTGCGGCGTCAATGTCAGCCAGCTTGCATTCTGCTTTTTCGTCGAGTGGGTTAGCCTGCAGCGCCGCGCGATATTCCTGCACCGCGTCCTTTTTCACGGCTGGATCAAGCGAGGTGTTCAGAAGTTCGGCAAGTTCAAAGTGAATGCCGGGCAAATGCGGATCAATGGCGATGGCCTTGCGATATTGCGCAATTGCGCCATTGGTGTTGCCTTCCTTGATCTCCTCATGTGCGAGCAACTGGTGCATTTGAGCGGAGTCCGGGGCGTTGAGCGCCAACGCCATCATCGATTCACCGGATAAGTCGGAGTATGTGCGGTACGCGGCGTACATAACTTCGGCATTGTCCGGAGCATCCTTACGCAATTGAGCGAGAACGCCGGCTGCGTCCTCCAGGCTCCCAATCTGGGTATAAAAACCCACCAGCTCCAACCCGGCCTGAACTTTGAATTTCGTCTCTTGAATTTTAGGAAATGCAGCTTCAAGATCCTTGCGGCCATTGGCGAAGTCGAGCGTACGCAACTCCGCTATGCCCAGAAGGCCCTGGATCTGCGTGAGGTCCGGTTTCTTGTCGAGGGCGGCGCGAAGGTGCGGAACAGCATCGGCGAATTTGCCCTGGAAATAAAGCAGGACGCCCAGGTTAGCCTGCATTTCAAAATTGTCGGCGTTGATCGATAAAGCGGCTTGCAATTCGGGAATGGCAAGGTTCGGTTGCTTCTCGCGCAAGTACTCCTGAGCCTTTTGAAGATGCCTGGCGTATTCCTGCTGCTTATCCTCGGGGGCCTGCGCGATGCAAAAGCGGATGCTCATCGCAAGGGCTAATGCCACACCCGCAAATCTTGTCTTTGAGCTCATACAACCCAGATTATATAGATCGTTCAATGTGTTTGTTCACTCAAAAAAGTGGGGTGGCAGATGAACCGCCACCCCTCAGCAGGTAGATTGTGTTAGTCAGACTTAGAACGACACGCGAGCCCCAAGCTGCACATTGCGGCCGGAGATAGCGTCGCCCGTAATTTGCTGTGTATTTGGGCCCTGGAACACTCCGTTCGCGTCGGGCGATGAAAGGCCTGTTGCGCCGACCTGTCCCCAACTGGTGTGGTTGAATGCGTTTTGCGCGTCTGCGCGGATCTGGATTTTGACGTTTTCCCACGGCAATGAGAAGGTCTTGCCGCCTGAAAGGTTGATGGACTGGTATCCGGGTCCGTAGAAGCTGTTTCTCTTCACGTTGCCGAGTCCGCCAGCTCCAGGGTCGCTAAAGGCGGCGGGGTTAAACCACTCGTCCAGTGACGGATTGCGGACCTTCCAATTCACTCCCGGAACCCGGTTTGGGAACTGCGTTCCGGCCTGCTCATATGTGTTACCGCCGTTCACCGTGACGCTGAAAGGCTGGCCGGATGACAGTACCGCCGTTCCCGAAATCTGCCAGCCGCCAATCAGCAGATCGAGCAGGGAATTGGTGTTCAGGAACTGCATTCCCCTGCCGAAAGGTAGCCGATAAACTACGTTGCCCTTGGCGACATTCCGCACATCGAAGTTGGAATTGCTGTAATCGGCTGCGGGATTGGCTGCGTCCTGATAGTTTGTCGGCCCTTGATGGCTGCCCCAGCCGGCGGAGTCCTGATCGTCAAGGAAGTGCGACCAGACATAGTTCACGCTGAAACTCACGCCCGAAGTGAGGCGTTTGGTGAACGAGGCTTGAAGCGAGTTGTAGTTGGAGATGCCGCTGTAGACATTGCCTCCGATGCCCTGGTAGATCGGGTAAGGGCGGGCGCAGTTCACAGAGGATCCACTGCCGCAGTTGCTGGCATCATTCGAAGACAGTGCGTTAAGCGGTATGGCGTTGATATCGGTTGGGAAGGTGAGGTCGAATCCGTGGCTAGCCACGTAAGCGATCTCAGCCATGTAATTCGAGCCCAACTGACGCTGAATGGCGAAGTTCCACTGGTAGATTTTGGCGACCGGGGTATGGTAGGGGTTGTATCCCGCTCCCTGCCCGTTGAAGCGGGTGGGGCTTGTGGATGCCTGGGTGTAAGGAAGCGGGGTAGTGGTGCCGTAGTAGGTGCCCGTCCCATCAAGCTTCACATTTGGAGTGATGCCGTTGGTCTGATCGCTGGTTCCACCCGAAGCTCCAAAGGGTGAGCCCATGCCGCTGCCATAGTTATCCAGGCTCCAGTTGTAGGAGTAGAGACCCCAGCCGCCGCGAACCGTGGTTTTTGGATCGACCAGCCACGATGCGCCGACACGCGGGAGAATCGTGTCAAAAACATTGGCTTGCAGCGCCGTGCGGCCGTTGGCGTGCGTGTTGCCATACCAATAGGCGCCCAGCGTGTTGGTTGCAGGGTTTATGACCGTGGGGTCGAAGCTGTCTTCATTACCGTGGACTTCGTTCCAGCCATGATTGATCTGGTAGCGAAGCCCCAGATTGACTGTGAGGTTCGGCCGCAGCTTGATGTCGTCTTGAACAAACATCTGCGGACTCTTGAACCGCCCTCCGTATTCCGGCGTAACCGCCGCGCCCCAGCTGGTTGAAAGGCCGAGCAGGAAGTCGGCGTACTCAACACCCGAGCCTGAAGTGTCAGGCGACGCTACACCCTTGGAATCGAGCTTCCACTGCTGTGTGTACTGGCCGGAGAAGGTGAAGGTTCCAGCGTTGGTATTGCCCCACGCGGTTGAATCGTCGCGATAGATGAGCATTTCGCCGCCGAAGTGAAGAATGTGCTTGCCGTGAATCATGGTTACCACGTCTGAAGGGTCGAAGACGTGTTCCTTGTAGACGGCGTTGCTTTGGGGTGTAATCCAGGCATAGGGATAGGTGTTGGTGAACTCAATCGCGGGGATCGTGTCCGCCTCGGCAAACTGCCAGCCAAGCTGCGCTGCGTAGCCTTTGCCCAGGGTAAGGTCCGCAAAGAAGTTCAGCTGATCGGTGTAGCCGATTCTGGCTTCATTGATGGTATGCGGGTTGATGTTCCAAACGTCTGAAATTTGAGCGTTGTTGTTGTCCACATCGCCAGCTTGGCAGCCGATGGGGCAAGCCGTAACGCTGTTCGGATAGATGACCGGAGTGTCGCTCTGAGTGTCCGACATGGTGATGCGGTTGTTCGGCGTCACGTCGTAGTCAAGGCGCCCGAAGAACTTTCTGTAGGGGGTGGATTGCGGCACGCTCGAGTACCAGTTGTTCTGGAGCAGGCCGATGGAGTCGACTGCGCCATTCACAAATTTGCCGTCGGGAATATGGCTCGAGGGTGTCGGATAGAACTTCTGGAAGTTCGCCGCAACCGAGTCGAACATCGCCGTGGGAATTGCATTCGTACCGTACTCATCGATGAAAGATTTTCTTACGGGATACGGATTACCGTTCGCGTCGGTCGCGATGGTCTGAGTGGTCGGATCGTAAAGCGTTCTGGTTTCCGTGGAGAAATCGCCGCCCATGATCGCTGCGGTCGGAATGGTTTGCGTGCTGTTGCTGGCCGATCCGTGGTCAACAATCTGGTCGTAATCGAAGAAGAAGAACATCTTCTTCCTCAGAATCGGGCCGCCGATTGAGGCGCCGAAGTTGTGATAGCGGAGAAAGGCCACCGGGTTCGGCGAGCTTGTAAAGTCATACGGACGGGAGTTGAAGTCGTCGTTCTGCATGTAGTCGTAACCGGATCCATGGAACTGGTTGGTTCCACCCTTGCTGATCTGGTTGATGATCATGCCGCCGATACCATATTGCGCCGAGAACGAAGATAGCGAAACCTGAAGCTCGTCCACAGTTTCAAAGATCGCCGGATTCGCGTTCTGGCTGTGAGACAACGTGGTGGACGCGCCGTCTGCGAGGATATTGCTATACGGAAGATTGCCGTTGGATGAAACGCCCTGGCCAGGATTTGTCGAGCCTTCATTACAGCTATTCCCCGAGCAGCCAGTAGTGCCGGGAAGCAGAATCATGAAGTTTTCCCAGTCTTGTGTGACCTGGGGCAACTGCGCCATCGACTTCGAATCCAGCGTGGCCGTCTGGTCGCCGGACTCCGTTTGTAGCAGCGGGACGTCGGTATTGACGGTGACCTGCACGGTTGCCGCGCCGATCTTTAACTGCGCATTGACGGTGGTGAAGCCAACCTGCAGAGTGATGGGCCCGCGCACCAGTTCTTCAAAGCCAGTCTTGGCAAAAGTGACCTTGTAGTTGCCGGCCACGATCGAGGAGGTGTCATAGAGACCATCCTGATTGGTGGCATAATCCTTTGAAACCCCGGTGTCGACATTGAGGACGGTGACAGTGACTCCGGGCACCAGCGCTCCGGTCGGGTCAGTCACGCTGCCGCGAATATCGCCTGAGTTTGTGCTCTGTGAAAAGCATGCCCCACTTCCTGAAATGACCAGAAGAAGGGGCAAGATCCATCGCATCGTTCTTTGCATGAAATAGCCTCCTGAATGGTGTGCAAATGAAACTGTTTTCGGTTCTGTTGCCTGAAGCAGTCGTTTGCCTGGGGGGGGCGATCCCCCGAGCGCCGCTTCCGGCGGATGCTGCCCTTTGCATTGCGTGCGAACCAGGATTCCAAGGTTCAAAGTTCCGACAATCGTTTGTTTAGAAGATGAAAAGCCGACAATTCGGCACGCGGACAGGATTACAACACGCTGAAACAGCCATTGTCAAGAGAATGAAGTTGGGATATTTCCTGTAGACAATCGGTTTGTTTGCTAATAATGTGACTGAGTGACGGCCCCCGGCGGCGCAGCGGCGGCGAAGCCGCTATCGGCACCCGTAGAAGGCGCCATGGATGCCGTCGATGTTCGTGAAAAATCGATTTTCTTGATTGAATGTGGCAGCAAAAACGCAACCGGAAAGTTACGGTATCCAAAAATGAAAACGACGAGCAGACGTACATTTCTTCGGCAATCCGCCGCTCTGGCAGCTTTGGCCGCCGGTGCGAGCGAATTGCCTTCCTGGGCTGCCGCCCAATCCTCCGCGGCTCCCATGCGTGCCTGGATCACTGCCGGCGAGAAGCGTTTCGACCCGTTGCCGATTGGGCCCTGGCAGACGGCCGCAGCGGAGTCATCCGCGGCGGTCGAAATTGACGGCGCAAAGAAGTTCCAGAGCATCCTCGGCTTCGGCGGCGCCTTTACCGATGCCTCCTGCTACCTGTTCAGCCGGATGGAACCGGGGGCGCGAAAGGGACTGATGGATGAGTTCTTCGGCGCGAAGGGGCTGCGGATGTCGTTGGGGCGAACCTGCATGGGCAGCAGCGACTACTCGCTGAACGCATACAGCTATGACGACTCGCCGGAGCCCGACCCCGATCTTTCAAAGTTCAGCATCGAGCATGATCGCGCCTACATTCTGCCCACGCTGCGCGACGCCATGTCGATCAACCCGGAGATGTTCTACTTCTCCACGCCGTGGAGTCCTCCGGGATGGATGAAGTCGGGCGGAACGATACTGGGCGGAGCCATGCGCAAGAAATACTTCGCTGCCTACGCTCAGTACTTCGTGAAGTTTATTGAGCAGTACAAAGCCGACGGTGTGAAGGTAAGCGCCGTTACTTCGCAGAACGAAGTGGATACCGAGCAGGAAGGCAGAATGCCGGCTGCGCTTTGGGGCCAGGAATACGAAATGGGCTTCGTGCGCGAGTTTCTAGGGCCGGCACTGCGCAACGCCTCGCTCGACACAAAGATCTGGCTGCTGGATCACAACTACAACCTGTGGGGCCGCGTTCTGGATGAACTGAGCGACCCAGGCGTATTCGAGCAGGTTGATGGCGTCGCCTGGCACGGCTATATGGGAACGCCCGATGTGATGACCCGCGTGCACGATGCCTTTCCAACCAAGCACGCCTACTGGACCGAGGGCGGCCCTGACGTGCTGGCGCCGGACTACGCTTCGGACTGGGCGACCTGGTCAAGCACTTACGCTGGAATCCTGAAGAACTGGGCGCGCTGCATCGTGGCATGGAACTTCGTTCTCGACGAGAAGGGCAGGCCGAACATCGGGCCATTCAGTTGCGGCGGCATTGTGACCCTCGATTCGAAAACCCAACAGATATCGCGTAGCGGCCAGTACTGGGCGTTCGCACATTATTCCAAGGTGGTGCGGCGCGATGCGCGCGTCATCGCAACCAAAGGCACGATGCCGGGAATCGAGCATGTGGCATTCTCCAATCCAGATGGGGACTATGTGCTTGTGCTTACCAACCGGGGCGACGAGCGGGAAGTCGATTGCAGGTTTGAAGGGAAGTCGCTGAAGGTAAATCTGCCGCGGAATTCCGTGGTCACACTGCAGTGGAGTTGATCCGGTAACAAGCAATGCGTCGAGGGACAGCGTGCCGTGCCGTCCCTCGCTGCACACGGCCCTCAGGGCTGTGCGTTGAGGTTGAAGGATTGCGCGGCCGAGCCATTGCAGTCGTAGATCTGAAGCTGCACGCCGTTGGATGTAGAGGCGCCGGGAACGTCAAGGCATCGTCCGCTGCCGACCCCGACAAACTTGTAGAGGCTTCCCCCCAGCGACACGGGCATCCACTGCTCGTTGGCGCCGCCTCCGTATGTCCATAGCTGCATCAGGCTGCCATTGCCGGTTCCGTTGTTCACCACGTTCCAGGCCTCGGTTGGCGCATTGCGGTTAACAACGCTGTAAGTGCCGTTGCCGCGCGATTGGAATTGCCACTCCTGGTTATATTGCTGGCTGCCGCAGGTCCATTGTTGAAGCACGGTTCCGTTGCCTGTGCCCCATCCGGCTGCATCCGGGCACGAGCCGCTGTTCTGATTGGCGGCATTGAACCACGAAGTTGTGCTCACGCTCGCGCCGTTTACATTTCCGCTGAGACCGAGCGAGGTGTTGAGCGTGAAGCTTGCCGGCGTCTTCCACTGTGCCCAGTCGGCTGTGATGGTCGATGATGAGTCGGTTGAAATATTCGGAGTCGTCGGCCAGTAAGTTGGATCGTAAAATCCCCAGCTATCGGGGTTCAGCCCGTGTGTGGCCTTGTAGGACCACATAGTCCAGCTCAGCCCTGCGGCGTTGTAGGCATTTACCGAGAATTGCCAGGCACCCGCTCCGTAGCCAAAGTCATTGAACTCGCCGACATAGCCGGGAACGTTGTAACTGGAGTGGTTGTTGAAGTCATTCACCTGGTTGGTCGAACCCTGCTCCACCTGTGCTTCGGTGCCGTTGTACTGGTACTCGTGCATCTCGTAGACGACATTTGTCCAGCCTTCAGACGAGGGGTTCGGCAGCATGCTCCAGTCCCAGTTGCCCCAAGTCCCCTCAATGAAAATGATGTGCGAAGGGTCCGCCGAGCGCACGGAGTTGTAGAGGCTCACGTAGGCGTTGATAACCGCCGTGTTGCTTGGTGCGCCGGTGGGCTCGTTGATCAGGTCATAGCCGGCCACGGTGGCGTTGCCCTTGTAGTGGTTGGCGATCTCCCACCACATGTAGGCCGTGTTCCCCTGGTCGTTCCCGTTGGTCCAGTACTGATTCTGATTCTGTTGGCCGGTGTCGTCGGAGGTGCTTTGTCCGCCCACCACGCCATGCATGTCGATGATGACGTAGAGTCCCTGCGCAGCCGCCGCGTTCACCAGCCAGTCAAGTTCAGTGAATGCGTCCGACCGCCAGCCGGCATTGGTGACATTGTCAAGGGGATAGAAGTTGCCCCACCACACAGGAACGCGCACAACGTTAAATCCGGCGTTCTTGATGTTGGCAAGGTCGGTCGTGGTGATCCAGTCCTGCTGGTAGGTGGCGATGAGGCTTTGCTCCTCGGCTACGCCGAAGCGGTTATCGAGCTCCTGAATGATGCTGTAGGTATCAGGCAGGCCGCCGCTGTCGGCCGGGCACATCCATGGCTCCATCACCAGCCAGCCGCCCAGGTTGACGCCCATGAGCGGGACTGTCACTCCGTTGGTGTTTACAACAGATCGGCCGTTCGTATGCAGCATACTGAGCTGCGCGAATGAAATGTGAGAACACGCGGCGATTGTGAAAAGAACCGCCGCACAGCGAAGGGCCACGCGGCCCAGGGGGGAGGGAATTGCAGTTGCCGTAATGGGGGATTTCATCCGGAGACCTCCTGCATCGAGACGGACCGGAGCGGCGAATTACCAACGAGTTCCGGCATGCATACGATGCGGTCGCGCTGATGGTTGGCCGCGAAAGATCGAGTGATCTTTCGCGGTGGTTGGGGGAGGATGACTCTCTATGCGAGAAGGATGAGCGCGCTATTGGAACTGAAACCAGTTAACATTGGCGATGCTGTCGGACGTGCCGCCACCTCCGAATACAACGTAGAGTGTGTGCACTCCCGAGGCTCCGGAGACTGCGGCATTGACTGTCTGCCAGGTCTGCCATCCTCCCGTGACGGGAAGGTTAACCGTTGCAATGGGCGTCGAAGTTGTGCTGTCGAGATAGAAAGTTGCTGTGCCACCATTCCCGGCGCTCGCGGTGCGCACATTCACCTGGCTGACCGACGTGCCAAAATCAACATTCGGGAACGTGATAGTTGCGCCCGCTGTGAGATAGCCAAGATCGTAATCTCCGCTTGAGTCGCCGGTATTCTCGGTTTCCAGGCCGGTTTCACTTGAAAAGCTTGAACCTTGAATCTGCGCGGTGGCCGCCACAGGCAGTGTGCTGCCCAGGGGCGTTCCCGACCATGTGAAGGTGGCAGCCGCCGTTGCCGGCAGCGTGTAGCTGAACGATTGCCTGCCCCACTTCACCTGGAACGTCTGGCTGCTCGCGGTGTTGTTGTATGCGATGAGCGCGGTTGAGCCATCGGGGTTCTGGAAAGCCACGCTGGCGATCGCCGGCGTGTTACTTGAGTAAATGCGTACCGCACCGGGCAGCACATATTTGCTGTAGTGCCCCAGCGTGTAGTACTCAATGGCCTTGGTCACCGCGCCCGACGTGCTATTCACTGTGACGATGGGCGTGCATGTGTTGCAGCCGCCGAGGCCGGCATTCTGCGTAAGGTCGGGACCCAGTTTCTCGTCGAGAGCGAGACTCCATTTCACGAACGCCTTGCCGGAGTTGCGCAATACCTGTGTGATCTCAAGGAAGTCGGTGGTGAACTGATCGCTCTGCCATGTGCCGCCGGAGTGCTCAGTCTCCCACGCGCCCAGTGCCGGAAACTCGTTCTGGACCAACTGCTGTGCGCCGGGCGCGCCGCCGTATCCATGCCACGCCGTGCCGGCCACCTGATTCAACTGCGAAGCCGTCAGTCCGTTCAGAACAAATTCCGGATAGGAGGGTGTATCCCAGTTGTGATCCCATACGAAGACCTTCGCCGTGATGTTGCTCGCGGTGAAGGCCGGCAAAACATAGCCTTGCAACAATGCCAGTTGCGTGGAGTCCGACATCAGCATGCTGGGATATGCAGACGTCGGGTTCTCGGGTTCATTTTGCAGCGAGATGTAATCGATATCGACCCCGGCTGCTTTGTAAGCCTGAATGTACTTCACAAAATAATTTGCGAAAGCAGTCTCGTTGGCAGGCGTCATCAGCAGCTGGCCGCCCAGCATGGAGACGGGACTCATCGAGGCCGGATCCTTCATCCACCCCGGCGGGCTCCAGGGATTGGCCATGAGCTTCATGTCGGGGTTAAGCGCTTTGGCCTGCTGAATCAGCGGCAGGATATAAGCCTGATCGTGAGCGATGGAGAAGTTTGCCAGCGGAAGGTCGGTGTCGCCTGCGGGCATATCGTCGTACGAGTACACCGATAGCGCAATGTCGGAAGCGCCCATGGGGATGCGCATGAAGCTCAGACCGATGCCGCCGCCATTGCGCGTAAATAAATCGCTCAGCGTGGAAGGCAGCGTCGACGATGGCTCAACCTTCATCAGCAAATCGGCGGCGGAATCTGTAAATGCCGCGCCAAAGCCCTCGATCGACTGATACGTTTGCGTGGGATCGATTAGCACGGTGTTGGAGTCGTCATCTTTGGTGCTGCTTGAAAAGTTGATGCTTGGTCCTGCGGCCATCAATTTCGTTTTATCGTTTGTACTCACCACCACTGAAACAGCGGATGCCGTTCCGGAAATAGTGAATGTGCCGGAAGCCACGGCGCTGTTTGAGTAGCCGCTGGCGGACGCAATTGCTTTGATCGTCGTGGTGTCTGCCACTGCGATGGGCGCGGAGGCCGCGAATAGAGTTGAACCGGTCGTTGGCGTCGTGCCATCCACCGTATAGTAGATTTTTGCGCCGGCCGTGGCGTCGGCCAGGCCAATACTCTGCGCCGTTGTGAATGTGCCTGGCGAAGGAGAAAATGTTGGCGTTGCGGCGGCCGGCAGGTTGATGGTGTAGGTGCCCGAGGCCACTGCGCTGTTGGAATAGCCGGATGCAACCGCGATCGCTTTGATGGTCGTGCTGGTTGACACCGCTATAGAGGCCGATGGCGAAAACAGCGTGGAAGAGGCGGTTGGCGTCGAACCATCCGTGGTGTAGTAGATGGACGCGCCCGTGGTCGTATCTGCCAAGCTCACCATCTGCGCCGACGTGAAAGTGCCGGGAGCCGGCGAAAATGTTGGTGTGTCCGCCGCGGGAAGATTAATGGTAAATGTGGCGGTCGCCACATTGCTGTTTAGATAGCCCGGAGCACTTGCGGCAATCGCTTTGATCGTCGTCGTCGACGAAACGGAAATTGGCATCGAGTAAGCGGTTGAGGCATTGGTAGGAGTCGAGCCATCGATGGTGAAGTAGATCGATGCGCCCGTGGTGGCGTCCGCAAGGCTGACACTCTGGACTGCGGTGAAGGTGCCGGCGGCAGGGCTGAATGTCGGCGTCGCCGCCTGCTGCTCGGGCGGGGTTGTGGTCCCTCCTCCTGCTCCTCCTCCTCCGCATCCCGCCACAAAAGTTGCCGCAAGAAAAATTGCCAGTAGTCCAGAATTCCTGATCATTTCATCCTCCCAAAATATGCTGTCGAGCCGGGCCCGGATTCTGCGCTCCTGACAGCAAAGGGGAGCGCTGGGCGTCGAGGCGGATTCTCAATCGATCTGCTCCCGGCTTTTGCCGGGACGCTTTCGCGATTGGTTGGTGATTTGTTCCTGCGGAGCCTCGTTGAAACGTAGATGCTTGCTAAGACAATCGTTTTCCTTTAGTAGTTATAAAGCCATGATTCGGTCACGGTTGAAAATTATGGACTGTAGAAGTCGCATTTGCAAGGAAAATAAGCATGCAACGCCATAAAAAATCGATTGTCTTTGCAGCAGCCCGGCAAGTCACCGCATGCTCATCCTCCGGGAGCACCGGCCGCTGCAGATGGCAGTTGGGTTCCATCAAGGATGCGAGGCGGCTTTCATTTTTTCGACATTGCCGGCAGGAATTCCGGCCTTTGCCAAAACAATCATCAGCACTGCCGCCGCGCAAGGCGCGATAAGACCGAACTGCAACGAATTGAGATGCGCAGACAGCATTCCGGTAAGCCAGGGCAGCACGGCCGACCCTACGCCGGCAACGGCGAAGACCCATCCTCGCGGCGAACGCTGCAGGATGTAGGAGAGCAGCAGCGGGTAAAGCGGCCCAATGCACAAGCCGGCCAGCGCGGCGACCACTCGAATGGAAAACGGCGTTTGTGCGGCGATCAGCAGGCCGGTTGAAACAACGGCGCCCCACAGCACCGCGCCCAATAGCCTGCGGCGTCCCACCACAGCCAGCAGCCGGGTGGAGAAGACCAGCCGGCTGATCACGATGCCGAACCAGAAGAGTGAAGCGGCGAGCGCGGCGTTGCCCAGACCCGGTAGATCCGCTCGGCGAGAATAGGTCGTCAACCAGCCGCTCAGTGAACTCTCAACCCCCACGGCGCAAGCCGCTAGAGCGACCAGCGGCAGCAACGCGCCGGCAGACTCGGGGCCATGCATTTGCGATGGAAGCAGCGGGGCCAGCGCACTTACCTCGTCCTGCTTTTCACGAGCCATGACCCAGACGAACAGCAGCAAAAAGAGCCCTTGAAAAGTGAAGAACAGCGGGCTGAGAGTCGGTATGCGAAGAAAGGGAATGAACAATACCGGCGCCGCCGTTGCGCCCGCTGCCCAGGCAAAGTTCACGCGCTCCAGCTTGGCGGCCCTGTCGTCGTCGTAGCGGTCGGAGATAAGCAGACTCGTGCCCGTCATCACCATGCCCAGCCCGAGGCCGAAGAGAAAGAAAACCGCAAACGACAACCGCATGCCGGCGAACGCCAGTGCGCCCGCGCAAAGAATCAGCAGCCCATACCCAATGGAGATGCTGCGAATGCGCTTCGTTCCGGTTAGAATCGCGCCAAGCGACGAGCCCAGGAACTGAAGAAACAGCAGAAAGCCGGCTACGTTGTCCCGCATTCCCCACTTCAGCGAGAGTGTCGGCAGCAGTACACCCAGCATCACCGTCGCGGCGCCGGTGAGCCCAAACCCCGCACCAAGAATGATGCTCGACACCGTCCAGCGGTTCTTGTCTGTTTCAACAGCGGCCGAACTTTGAGGGGTCATGCATCTCCGCAAGCGCCAGCCAGCGGATTATAACCTGCGTCCGCTGTGGCCCGCATCGAGAACTATGCCCTCAATTGAAGGCGCATCTTGCTGAATGGTATGTTGCCTGTGCCGCATTCCGCGCCGCATTGTAGGATTGTTTTCGGCTGTTCTCGCATGGCCGTGAGATCAAAGGAGAAAGCATCGAATGCAATTGAACAAACTGTTGACGGAACGCCGGAATCGGGCAACTGAAAATCTCGACACCATGACCTCGCTCGAGTTTGTCGCCGCCATGAACCGTGAAGATGCCGCGGTGCCGCGCGCAATCAAGCGCGTGTTGCCGGATATTGCCAAAGCAGTCGATGTGGTTGCAAGGTCGCTCGCGAGCGGCGGCCGGCTGATCTACGTTGGAACCGGCACCAGCGGCCGCATCGGCGCGCTCGATGCGTCGGAGTGTCCTCCCACCTTCGGCACCAGCCCCTCGATGGTTCAGTTCGTGATTGCGGGCGGAGAAGCCGCGCTCTCGAAGGCGACAGAATCAAGCGAAGACTCGGCCGAACTGGGCCGCAAGGATATGGCTGCGAGGCGTCCCGGCAAGCGCGACGTTGTGGTAGGAATTGCCGCGAGCGGACGCACCCCTTACACCATTGCCGCGCTTGAATACGGTGCGGCTAAAGGCGCGGCTACTATAGCTATCGCGTGCAATCGCGGCTCTGCGCTGGCGAAGGCCGCACAGGTTGCCATCGAAGTTGAAGTTGGCCCTGAGGCGCTGGCAGGCTCTTCGCGCCTGAAGGCCGGCACTGCACAAAAATTGATTTGCAACATGTTGACCACGGGCGCTATGGCGCAGTTGGGCTACGTGTACAGCAACTTCATGGTCAATCTTCACTTGAAGAACGAAAAGCTGTTGGAGCGCGGAATCGCGATCGTCGAAGCCCTGGCGCAGGTAGAACGCGAGGCCGCCGTCCGCGCGCTTGAGGAAGCGGGAATGAGCGTCCCAATGGCGCTGGTCATGTTGAAAGCGAATGTCAATCGCCGCGATGCAAAGCGCCGGCTGCGTGAGGCCGGTGGCAATGTTCGAAAAGCAATCGGATAATAGCCCGAATCATTATGCTGCCCGTGTGTTTTTATAGGCACGTGCAAATCATGATCGGGCTATCCCGAACAGGAAATAAGTTGAAGTGCAAAGTAAGGCGGAAAATACTTCCGGTACAGCAACCTTCGTTTGCGGGCCGTCACAAGTTCGCCCGCCATTCGTGGCGCATTTTCAGTAACTACGACTCACAATGAGCTGCGAATCTCAGGAAGCTTTTTGCATTAACTCTTGCTCTGCGCGCAGCCAGTCCTGCTCGGCGAATCCATCCTGAAATCCGCGCTGGGCCCAGTAATTCCGCGCAAGAAACTCAATCTGTTCGCGTGATGGCATGACTGCAAGGGGGGCCGCTACGGCATCGGCCTTCTTCGTCACTGTCTTTCGAGGTTTAGCGGGCGCCTTTGCTTTTTTCACTGTATCTGCCATTAGTTTATCTCCTTCGTTGGGTTAGCCACCAACATGCGGGGCATCCTCTACAGTGTACAAAAACTAACTCAACTAAGCGATTGTTAAATCGCCGGCAGGAACCATTCTTTTCAATTCCCTTTCATTCGTGCATCCTGCGAATGCCGATGACCTCTCGCGTGAAGCCGCATGAATGCTGTGCTTTTCAACGCATGCAGCGATGTTTGCACACTGTCGTCTGAGATGAAGAACAGCCGGCCTTAAACTAATGTGTTGCATATTGTGAGATTGGGGAGCGATGATACGTTACTCCGCTTCTTCATCACCCTGATTGAAATTCCAACGCGTGGAAGCAAGCCGTTGAGCGCATAGCATTGAACGGGTGCATCTAATCCAATTCTGAATGGAGGCTTTATGAGCAGTGTCGGCAAATCCGCGCCGGTGGCCGAGAATAACGATGCGCACTATGACTTGATCGTCATCGGATCGGGTCAGTGCGGAAATCCACTTGCTGCCGCATTCTTCGATGCTGGGAAGCGGGTGGCTGTGGTTGAGCGCGCCGCCGTCGGGGGCACCTGCGTCAACTTTGGTTGCACGCCGACCAAGACCATGATCGCTTCCGCTGAGGTGGCTCACTTCGCGCGCTCCGCGGGGGAGTTCGGCATTGTCGTTGGCGATGTCGCCACGAACCTGCGCGCCGTGGTCGATCGCAAGCGGGGCATTGTTGACGCGTCGCGCACCAGCAGCGAGAAGAAATTCAAACAGGGAATTCAACTGCTGCGGGGCACCGCCAGCTTCACCGCGCCCAGGCAGGTGCGGGTTCAATTTAATGAAGGTGGTGAGCAGACCATTTCGGCGGACCTGATCGTTATTGACACCGGCCTCTCGCCCGCCGTGCCCAAAATATCGGGTCTCAACACCGTTCCGTATCTTGACAATGTCTCGATCATGGAACTCGAAGAATTGCCGCAACACCTGGTCGTTCTTGGCGGCGGCTACATCGGTCTTGAGTTTGCGCAGATGTTCCGGCGATTCGGTTCTGAAGTCACCATCATCCAGCGCGGTCCGCATTTGCTTGCGCAGGAGGATCAGGACATAGTCGAAGAGCTGGCGGCGATTCTCCGCGAGGATGGAATCAGGATACTGTTCGATTCGGCCGCGACATCTGTTTCATTGAGCAACGGGAAAATTCAACTCGCTGTTTCAAGCTCTGCGGAGACTCGTCTTGTTGAAGGCAGTCACCTGCTGGTCGCCACGGGACGAAAGCCGAACACCGATCTGCTCAATCTCGCCGCGGCCGGTGTTGCTGTCGACGAGCGAGGCTACATCACCGTGAATGAGCGGCTCGAGACATCTTCGCCGGGAGTTTTTGCGGTGGGAGATGTGAACGGCGGTCCGGCGTTTACACATATTTCCTACGACGATTTCAGAATCCTCAAGGCCAACCTCCTTGAGGGCGGAAACAGAACCACAACCGGCCGGCCCCTTCCTTACTGCATGTTTACCGATCCGCAGTTCGCCCGCATTGGCCTGAGTGAAAATGCTGCTAAAAAAGAAGGCCGCAAGTACCGGCTTGCGAAGGTGAAGATGAGCTCGGTTGCCCGCGCGTTTGAAACCGGGCAGACCAGGGGATTCATGAAGGCGCTTGTCGATCCGGATACGAATGAGATTCTCGGAGCCTCGATCGTGTCCGCCGATGGTGGCGAGTTGATGTCGATGCTTGAGATTGCGATGATGGGCAAGCTCCCTTACACCGCGTTGGAAGGCGCAATCTTTGCTCATCCAACCTTCGCCGAGTCGCTCAATATTCTTTTCGCCAACCTGCAATCGTAAACGATGGTTCGCCCGCGCCGGACGAGGGCTGCAGTGCCGGCGTGCGAAGCTTACACTGGGTATCGCGGAGCCGATGAGATGAGTGCAGCCGTCGAGTTTCAAAACGTATCGTTCAACGTAGGAGAGCAGCGGCTCTTGAACGATATTTCCCTTTCGCTTGAAGAGGGAACGACGACTGCTGTGCTGGGGCGAAGCGGCTCCGGCAAGAC
>DASXFF010000070.1:0-7531 GCA_036489735.1 Occallatibacter sp.
GCAGATGCTCTCGGTTCCGCTCTATGCGCGGATCGCGCAACTCAGCAAAATACTTCAGGGGATTGTCCATTCCCCCTTCTTACTTATTTCCCACTCCCTGCATATAGCAAACCATGGTCATTTATATGCGTCGGCCCTGGAATTGAGCCGCCCGGCCAGACGGATTTGCCCGCCACTGGCTATACTGATGTTTGGTGCAGTTAACAATCCAGCCCCAGCCAGCCTCCGGGCTGGTCAAGCTACGAGGTCTACGAACCTATGAATTCGCTTTTTGAACGGCTACGCACGCGCCGTCTCGCTTCCATGTTCGTTTTGCTGGCGACGCTCTCCGTTGCCATTGTGGCCGGCTCGTTTGCCGCTCACGGGGTCCGCGGACAAGAGAAACAAACCAACAGCGCCGATGCCACTCCCCTGAAAGTTGTCAACACCCCGGTGCCGCCCAATGAATTTGTCAGAATCGCCAAAGAAGTAGGCCCAGCGGTGGTCAACATCAATACGCAGACCTTGCCCAAGCAGTCTGACAACCGGGGCCATCGCAACTTTCACGGCCGCGCCCAAACCACCCCCCAGGCCCCCGGAGACGACGACCAGGGCGACGACGATCAGCAGCAAGGCCAGGGTCAGGGCAACTTCCAGGACTTCTTCAATAAGTTCTTCGGCGGCCAAATGCCCGACCAGGACGGTGGAGACGACAACCAGGTCCGCGAGTCTCTCGGCTCAGGCTTTATCGTCGATTCAAAGGGCTACATCATCACCAACAACCACGTGATCGACAAGGCCGACAAGATTTTCGTCAAGCTCTCCACTGACCCCGACACCCAGGACCTGGGCCGTCCCGCCCGCGTCATCGGCTTCGACAAGGCCACCGATCTGGCCGTCATCAAGATTGACACCAGCGCGCCACTGCCCACCGTCAAGCTGGGCAACTCTGACACTGCGGAAGTTGGCGATTGGGTGGAAGCAATCGGTAGCCCCTTTGCCCTGTCGCAGACAGTCACCGCGGGCATTATCTCCGCCAAGCACAGGACCATCGAGCCCGGAGCAAGCGGCCAGTTCCAGCACTTCATTCAGACGGACGCCGCCATCAATCCCGGCAACTCCGGCGGCCCGCTCCTGAACATGAACGGCGAAGTGATCGGCGTCAACACCGCCATCTACACCCAGTCGGCCGGCTACCAGGGCATCGGTTTCGCCATGCCGTCCAACACCGTGGTAGAGGTATACAACGACCTGGTCAGCGCCACCCACAAGGTCACGCGCGGGTCCATCGGAATCCGTTTCAATGAGGGTCTTTCCGGCGCCGTCAATCGCGTCTACGGCTTCAAAAATGGCGTGCTAGTGCAGCAGATTGTGCATGGCGGCCCGTCGGATAAAGCCGGGCTAAAGCAAGGCGACATCATCACCACCGTCGATGGCCGCACCATCAAGGACGGCGACGATCTGGTCAATGAGGTCACCACCCGCAGACCCGGCTCAACCATCCGCCTGGGCTACGTGCGCGACGGTAAGCCGATGGACACCACCGTCACCATCGGCGATCTGGATAAAGTCTTCACCGAGCAGGACAACCAGCAAGCCGATGCCGGTACTGACAACCAGGGCGACGCCGGAGAAACCAAGCTGGGCCTCGTCGTCCGGCAAGAGTCGGACTCGACAGCGGCCAAACTGCACGTCCCCGGCGTAGTCATCCAGTCGGTGCGTTCCGGCTCGTTCGGAGACCTGCAAGGGCTCGAGCCTGGGCTCATCATCACCCGCATCAACAAGCAGCCCACGGGCACCAAAGACCAGTTTGACGCCGTTGTCGGCAAGCTCAAGACCGGCGACGACGTGGTGTTCGAGGTCATTGACCCACGCCATCCGGAGAGTGGAATCAACTATCTGGGCGGCACATTGGAGTAAGACAACAGAGCGCAGGCTGCGGCTTTCCGCAATCGGCGCTCTGTTCCGCAACCGTTTTGATCCTGTTCGGGCATCCATTATTTCTGTTGTCGCAATACGGCACGCAGCGTAGACTCAGACGTAATTTGCCAACAAATTCTGTTTCCTAAGGAATCGGCGTGTCTTCATTTCGAGCTAACCTGGCCTTTTTGCTTTCAGCAACGCTGATGGCATTGCCGGCCTTTGCCACTCGCACGCACAGGGCAAATCGCGGCACCCACTCCACCACCAGCCACCTCCGCTCGTCGCATCATGCCAAGCCCAAAGCGCACAGGGTTCACGGCCAACAGGCCATCGAACCCGCGCGCGTTACCGAGATCCAGCAGGCACTGATCCGCGAGCACTATCTGACCAAGGACGCCGACGGCCAATGGGATGCAACAACGGAAGCGGCCATGCAGAAGTACCAGGCCGACCAGGGCTGGCAGACCAAGCTGATGCCCGACTCGCGCGCTCTCAAGAAGCTCGGCCTGGGTCCTGACTACTCCACCGCCATCAACGCCAAAACCGCCACCTTTACCGATCCGCCTCCGGTGAGCACCATTCCGTCGGTGCAGGCCGCGGGTTTTGCTCAAGGCTCCGGCGTCAACCGCTGATCATTTGAGCGAGCTTTGCTCTCTATCCATTTGCTTCAACAAAATGGCCGCCCTTCAAAGGCGGCCATTTTATTTCGACGACTCCTGCTGCACAGACCGGATTTGGTTGCATAAATCGGGTTTTGAAAGGGCACGGCTTTAGCCGTGCCGCAGAAGCTGCATGAAATATGGGGGCTTTAGCCCCTGAGGGATGCTCTGCCTGGCCGGGCATCCTTCATGCAACCAGTTTTACTCATGGAATGCAGGCATCCCTTTCAGTAAAAATTCATAGCGCGGCCGCAGCGTGTCCGGCCCCGAAGTGATCGTGCTGTCCAGGTGAATCAGCGAGTCGTCGTTGCCGTACTTGGGCCACTCCGGCAGGCCCGTTCCGTTCGGGTCTCCGGTTTTCGCAAAGTTGGTCCAGTAGCTCATCATCTCATCGCTCAACTTGCGATCCTCCGGCCGCACGGTCTCGCCCGGCCGCGTGTCCAGCGTGCCAAAGACATATTCAATGTCGTCGGAGTGAAAGGCAAATGTGCCGGGGTGATATTTGCTGGGCAGCGCGCGCAGCTCGAAGTGATAGCGATAGACCGGCGCGTCGCCCGTCTTCTGCTGCGCCTCGATCCACTTCCACGTGCCGAAAGCGATGAAGGCATCGCTGCCGTAATCAATGGCCGAGTTCACCGCCTGCTCATCCGTGTCGCCCGGATAAAGCGTCAGAAACTCCGCGGCTCGATCCTTGAACAGCCCAGCGGCCATTGCCTTCCATTTCTCAGCCGTCATGCCATTGCCCAGAAAGCTGCCTTCGTCGCGATTCCAGCCCGCCAGTAGAGGCACATGCGCCTGCTTGCCCGCGGCATACGTAGCGGGCACCGGTTCGGTCAGCAGCTTGCCGTCAATCGCGGGCGGAAAACCCCCATGTTTGGCCTTCACAGCTTCCAGAATCTTGTCCGTGGAAAGAGCGCGCAGATCGGCCAGAGACTTCACGCCAAGCGACGCAACCCAATCGTCGTCTTTCTTCTCGCGCGTCTCCAGGGTGTCGGTCGGCAGCACATCGCTGAAGGCCGCGCCGCTCTCGCCAATCGCCTTCTGGAACAGCCCCTGGGCCATCGGCGAAGCCATCAGCGTACTCACCGCGAATGATCCGGCGCTCTCGCCGAAGATGGTCACGTTGTCCGGATCGCCGCCGAACTTCTTGATGTTGCTCTTGACCCACTGCAACGCGGACACCATGTCCAGCAGGCCATAATTCCCTGCCGTGCCGTTCCCTTCTTTGGCCAGGTCTGACGTGGCCAGAAAGCCGAAGACGCCAAGCCGGTAATTGATGGTCACCAACACCACGCCCTTGGTCGGCAGAAAGTCGCCATTGTGCCGCGGTTCCGAGCTGGCCCCGCCCGAATACCCACCGCCGTGAATCCAGAACATGACCGGCAGCTTGCTTTTGTCGGTCGAGTCCGCAGGCGCGTAGACATTCAGGAAGAGGCAGTCCTCACTCGGACCGGCATCCTGGAAGACCATGTCGTCGAAGACGCGACCCTGGGCGCAATGTGCGCCATATTTGGTCGCGTCGCGCTCGCCCTTCCATTTCGCCGGCGGCTCAGGCGCCTTCCAGCGCAGATCACCCACCGGAGGCGCCGCATAGGGCAAGCCAAGAAACGCTTTCACCTTGCCACCGTTGATCGTCTTGCCCTGCACCTTGCCCTGCTCGGTCTTCACCGTCAGTGAGTCGGCATAGCCGACCGTGGACATTCCCCATGCAAACCCGGCAACCGCAAGGGCACACACCAGTTTCACTCCCACTTGCATCACAAATATCCTCCGCGGAATACGTTATCAGGACGGGCCGCAGCCTGTGCGAGTTTCAGAAATGCGGAACGACGATCAGTTGTCTTCTAGCGCCAGTTCCGGTGTTTTAGTTTGGACGCAAAATCAGCACTGCTCGTTCCGAATCTTCCAGAAACTCCGCAATCCGGATCGCCTGACCGCGAATAAGATTTTTGGCCACCCCAGTCGGTTAATCGCAACCGCGAACGAGTGTTCTGAGTCTGAAGTTCTAATTACAAAACGATCTGTCATCCTGAGCGGGTGATAAAACTTTTGCATCACATTGTTTTCATTGCATATACCATGCCGATTTTCTGCTGTGTAGGAACTGTGCAGGCAGACTGTATAAATTTCAGCCAATTTTGCCTGCTACAGGTCCCTTGGGCACGAGGAGCCGGGGTGCGTCGCCCCTTCTTCCGAAGGTGAATCTGTGCCCATACGCGATGTCGGTTCCTGCTGTTCATACTGCTAACGATAAATGATCGCAGCAACGGCCGCATCTTCGCCGCATGTTCAGTGGTCAGAAGCGATGAAACCGAATGTTGATGCCGCAATCAGTCGAAGTCTCAGCCATGGGTTTCAGGCAACGGGGCAGGGCCGGGCGCTTGGTCGTGGCTCCTGACAAGCCCCATCCCTTGGGAAGCGTCTTGCATCCAGCCCACTTCAAGGCAGCGAACTGCAAGGCCGCACTCTGGTCGTTAGTCGATACGCGGGCATAACCATATTTCATGGGTTAATTATGGCCTTGACATTTGACCCATGCAAGCCCTTGAAAACGCGGGGCGGCGGTCGTGGGTCAAAACTTACCCTTTATGACACAGGGCGACTCTTAAAAGCATTTGCCAATTCCTTGAGCTTCTGTAAAGCGTTGTCTGTGACTACCTCAGCATCGTGGTCTCGGTAGACACTTTCCCTCTCATCTAGGAGCCTCTGGATATTGCTGATCGCAACTTCTTTTGTAAACTCTGTCCTGTTTGCGTCCACGATAACGTCAACGTCCCAATTATCGTGTCCCTTGGCTTCCGGACAGCATTCAAATGTTTTCTCTCTTCTTTCCATCAGGCTATCGTAAATGCCTTGAGGTGATCGTCTGAAGAGAACAACATAACTGATGGCACGAAGTCGCGCCCAGTTTTTACGAAGCGGAAAGCCCGGCCCGAGGCTTATGGTCTTGGGGCTTGTATCGTTCGCCCACTTGTCAATAAGGGCCTTCTCAACTTCTTCTATCAGACTGAGGGCGCGCGTTCGTCCGAGCCTTATGTAGATTTCGTAAACGTGATCAAATCTTTGTTTTTCTTTGTCCTCGATCCACGCCCGCACCACGTCATCGCTGTCGATGACCTCTCCGAAAGCCTTCTTTCCTAGGCTCGTCTTCCCGGTGCAACTGAATCCGATCAGAAGGAAATGCGTCTTCATGGCTCTCTTCGTCTTCTCGCTGAAACTCGTTCTCAGCGTTCGGGCTCAAGCGTCGCGTTAATCGTAGCCGTCCCACCGCTCGTAACGGTCATGTTTCGTTCCCAATTTTTGAAGCCTTTATTGCTAATTCTAACGGCGTGGTCGCCAGGCGGCAGTCGGAGGGTCGCAGGTGCGTTGCCAGAGAACTTACCATCTACGGTAATTTCGGCGCCGTCAGGCGTTGATTTGACAGTTACCATTGCGAGGTCGTTACACGGAGGAGATGCTACCTGCTCAGAAGGTCCAGCGGCGGCTGTCGTATTGGCTTTAAGCCAAGCTTCCACCCCGGCCCAAAAGGAATGGAGAAATTTCTCTTGCTCTCCTGCGATCCTGAATATTTGCTGGCTCGCTGGATCACGCTGGATATTTAGAACCACCAGCGTCTGGCCATTCCCGGCGTCCCGGCAAGTAGCACTGATATCGAAGATCAGCACGTTGTTTCTCGTGGACCGAGAATTGACAACACAGGCGTCCTTCACTGTTGTTTGCAACCCAATGCCCGCCTCCTGCACTAGGGCAGCATAGACTTTATCAACCGGAGCCGGAAAGCTCATTTCCAGGGGAGCTGGTTGCTCGGCAGCCGAAGCTGAACCCGCCAATACGATAGCCAAAACAGACATACCAACCAGCGCCCGCACGGCAGGCGCGCACGAAACGGCGCGGAATCTTCGCATGGAGAGATTATAGAGGTCAGCTCACGAAACGGACAAAACCGAACGCCAAGGCATGGGTTCTAAACCCTAATTTTTTAACTAGAGACCCAAACCAAAATCTTCTCCTTGCTCCTGCTTCGGCGCGACTTCCCGCTGCGACGTGACTGCCTGCTCCTGCTTCTGTTCTGGCTTCATCTCGGGCGTATGGGCGCTCTGGTGCGAAACATCATGGCCCAAAGCCTGCGACAGCTTCTCTCGATCATTCGTGAATATCTGCGCGTCCCATTGGCCGCGCGAAACTGACACATAGGCCATGCGGTTATTGAGCAGATCCTTCGCGCCCAGTTCAGTATCAACATTGATAAGCACACGGTCTGCGGTCTGCCCCTGGCTGGAGTAGCTGGTCACGGCGTAGCCGTGATCCAGATGAGGGTGTCGCTGCGGATCGAAGCTCATGCTGCGCTCGTTGTCCAGCTTCAACCGCATCGTGCCATCCGGCGCGATGCATTCCACGGTTCCGAGTTCCCGGTTCGCAATATTCAATTCCTGGCTGGGCGCGGTGAACTGGATGCGGTCGCCGACGGAGAATGCCTTCTCCTGCTCGCGGTAAACCGAGACTCCCATCTGGCGGCGCGGATCGTAGGTCGTCTGTTCTCCGTTCGTCCGCAACACCGTCAGTGTGTTTGCCTGCCCATTTACCGCCACAACGCGGGTGTACTCGCCCTTCTTGATGCCCGTCTCCTGCGAACTGCGCGAGTAGCGCAGGAGGTCATTGACTTGGTATTGCTGCGCCCAACTGCGATCCGCGCCGGTCATCTCCTGACGCGGCACAAGCGTGTTGATGGAGTGCTCCTTGTGGCTTACAACGCCGCGCGATTGCAACTCGTCATGGATTCGATTATTGATCTCGGTGCGCGAACGGTTGTCCGGCGAAACCACAAGCGTGCTTTCAGGAGCCTTGGCATACTCGCGCGCGATAGCAGAGATGCGTTCCTCGTGGCCCTTTACCTCATGGACTCGACCCTGGCTATCAAGACTTTCGACAGCGGCTCCAACCTGACCGCGCGCCAACTGCTCGACGGCTTT
>DASXFF010000107.1:0-7655 GCA_036489735.1 Occallatibacter sp.
TGGTGGCATCGCCGATCGCGGCGGCGGGCGAGGGAGCTACCGGGTCATCGACTTCAAGCCGGCCAAATTCTGCAGCGGGCCGATAGTCCGTGTTCACCTTAATCATTGCGTTTCCTCGCGCGCGAGGCGAGCGGCGGCAACAAGGAAAACAAGGCGACTGCCGGCCAATCGCCCCGTGCTCAAGCTCTGCCTATAAAGAGTCTGCTTCCAAAAGGACGGCTACGCGTCAACGATTGGATTATGCAAAGACCCTATGATGATACAGTCGAAGAAACCGTCGAACTCTGATTTCTGACGGTCTTTCAACATGTACTTGATCCAACCCGCATTCGCGCCGTCGCGGACGAGAATGCGGCCGCACGCCCACTCGACTTTCGACCAGCATCTGCGAATTAGCTTTTCAAGGGTAACAGCATCGAAGTGCAGGGGCAATTCAATCGCACAATGGATATGCCATCGACCGGATGTGCCACGTTCCCACGTACGTAATGCGCGGGCGCGGACTTCGCCTTTTTCAAGTACGGGCAGTACGCGAAGACGTTTGCCGTACCGACGAAATGCAGCTCCATATACTGCTCTGTTGATGAGGCTCATGAAGCGCCGAAAAGCTTGTCTGCACGTATTGTCGTCGATCTTCACCCACGCACCGTTATCGGACTGGCGCGCTTGTTTCAGGGTGAGGGTGATGTCGCAAAATGGACCCCAGCTGCTCGTATCGAACAAAAGTGATCTTACGGCTTCAATAGCGTCGAATCTAACCGCCATCGATTAGCTATTCGCATGTTTTGTGGAGTTGACTTCAGACTAAGCGTCCGGCGTTAAAAAGCCGCGACGGATGCAGATAACGCAGCGACCGAATTCGTCAAGCTCGAGAGGAATATGGCCGGCATGCGCGGCCAGATGTCTCAGATGGTCGCCGAACGTCCAAATGCCGACGCCGTAAGGCACTATGATCGGTGCGGTGTCGTCCACCGCCCGAGGCGTCGAGGTTTTGTTCCGGTCGCTGCTCACGGCATCACTCCGATCGGCGGCGCCGCTGGGCCTTAGAAATGTTCGCACGGTGTTAGCCCGCGCGCTCCAGACGTTCGCTTGTTCGTGGCTGGTTTTGCTGTGGCTTGTTGCCCTTGTCACCCGAAATGGGAAGCAGCATCTCGGCTTGTTCCTGGTTACGCTTGCGACCTTCTTCGGCCGAGTACGGGTGACTCTGCATGTTACGAGCAATTTCGTCCTTCATCGCAATGAGACCGCCAGGAGCATTTCGTGCCCGAAGGTGCCACGCGCTGGCGCGCTGCTGCGCGAGCCTGGCTTTCGCCTGGAGTCGCCGGGCCTCCCCTGAAGCGCCCTCATCTGCCCGGCATTGAGCTTCAACCAAGTCTTTGGCCGCTCGCTGCTCAAACAGGCGAGCTGTTTCGAGGCAAACGGCGCATGTGAAGGGATGGGTGCGGAAGCCCTCGATCATAGCAATGCCCGTGGGGTGGCCGCGCGATTGTATCGTGTTGTGCTTTGAGCTCGCGGCTAAGAGGCGATCGGCGCTACTGCGTTTTTGCCCTTGTCAGCCTGCCCTCGTCTGGCGGGCGCTCGTGCGAACCGGGGGCTTTACCGCGACAGCCTTCTTGGCATTGCCAGCCATCGGAAGCAGCATCTCGGCCTGTCTGTCGATATGCTTTCGGCCTTTCGCCGGACGAGCAGACGCCGCTTGGTCTTGCGCGACGCTGCGGCGAAGTGCGTCCATGAGGTTGACCACGTTATGCGTTCGCGGCGTGGCTTGCTCGCGCGATACGGCCAAGCCTGCCTGCTTCTTTTTGAGCATCTCGACCACAGCTTCCTCGTAGCGGTCGACGAACTGGGATGGGTCGAAGTCCGCTGCCTTGCGTTGGAGAATGTGCTCGGCAAGTTTGAGCATGTCCGGCTCCACCTTCAGCTCGGGGATGTCGCCGAAATACTCCTTCGCATCCCTGACTTCGTACGGGTAGCGAAGGGTGGTGCCTATCAGTCCCTTGTCCCAGGGCTCCAGCATGATGACGCGCTCGCGCTTCGAGAGCACAACACGACCGAGGGCGACCATACCCTTGCCGCGCATGGCTTCGCGGATGACCGCAAATGCGTCCTGTCCGGCTTGGTCATTCGGCGCGATGTAGTAGGGGGTATCCAGGTATCGCTCATCGATCTGCTCGCGCGGAACGAACGAATCGATCTCGATGGTGTGGTTGCTCTCGATCGCAATGGCGTCGAGTTCGTCGTCGTCGACCGGGATGTAGGCATTCTTCGCGTACTCGTAGGCGCGACCCTTGTGGGAGCCTTCGACCGGCTCACGCGTCACCTCATCCACCAGCTGCTGACGCAGCCGGTTGCCGGTCTTCTTGTTGACCTGGCGGAACGACACCCGTTCGGTCGCTGATGTCCCGGTGTAGAGGGCAATAGGGCAGGAGACCAGCGAAAGCTTCAGGTAGCCCTTCCAATACGGCCGTGCGGGGGCCATAGGCATCTCCTTGGGTTGCGGGTGCCAAGTCGGCACCAGCCGCGTTTTGCGGACCACCTCGCGGGAGAAGCGCAGGTTGGTGCGGGCCAATCCGTCGATGCCCGGCTCTGAACGCTGAGAGAAATGTGGGAAGCGTTTTTCTTCGCGCGAGTCGCATCAGCTGGGATGGTTAAGGGGACCTATCGCCCGCCACAGGCTCGACCCAGTACTTCGGTCAGCCTCACCGGGCTATGAATGTTGATCGAAAAATGACCCTCATCGGCGGCAGTAAAACCCCTCCAGGCTATTGGTTTTGTTGAATTGGGATAATGCACACCGGGCCGACGTGTACTTCCGGCGCAGTCCAACAATCATGCCGGAAAGAGAAAGGATCAAACGCAACACGATCCAAAAACGACGCCTGTGACCCTTGTCTGCGTTAGACAGTGCCGATTTTTGCACTCAACATAAGATGATTTTAGCGCCGAACTCGATCCCCGGTTAATAGGCGCACCAGTTGAGCAGGTAATTGACGCCAACGGTCACCATCTGGATGTTGCGATTGTTGGTGGTGAATACGTCGCCGCCGACAACTGGAAACGCAGCAGGCACCGTGAACGAGGCGTTGCTCAGCCCGACATAATCGTACTCAACCCTCGCTGTCCAATTTTGGGTGAAGGCCCATTCGACACCGGCGCCCGCCGTCCAGCCGGTGTTGGTGTTACTGTTTGAAAATGCCACCGAGGTACCGGTCGCCACGTTCGTCGCACTGAAGTTATTGCTGCCGACCCAGGCGCCGCCGCCCTTGCCGTAAAACAACACGCGATCAGCGGAGTAACCGATTCGGCCTGTCAGCGTGGTGAGCCAACGTCCGTTGTCGCTGCCCTGAAGTGTTGTGCCGAAGGCTGTGACGCCGGCGGAATTATTGTTGCTGTTGGCGAACCAATCAAAGTCGCCCTCGACGCCCGCGACGAAGCTGCCAAACTGGTAGTTGAAGCCGACCTGGCCGCCCCCGGCGAATGTTGCGTTGTTATTGGCACTCCAATTCACGCCGAAGAAGTTGTCGGTGACACTGCCGTTCTGCCACCCTGCGCTAAGGTTGCCGCCGAGATAGAACCCGGTCCAGCTGAATATCGGCGCGACGACGGCCGGTGCTTTATAAGGCTGGCGCCGGTGCAACCGGCAAATCCGCCGCCTGTGCACCCACGCTCATTCCCACAAGAAGCGTTGCAACTCCAGCAGCGCGAAACGGATTTGCATGACCCGACCTCCAATTTCCCCTGAGCCCCTTTGCACTCTCCGTGGAACGAACATCCTGTTAACTCGCTTCGAATGGCGTGAAATTATCGATGTCAGAGTCGTTACTTGGTCACGATCGGCGGTGCGGCAGCCTCTGGCGCCTTGGGCGACAGGACAAACGTGAGCCACACGTTATAGCCGTCTGGTCGATCGTTGTTGTCGAATTCCTTGTAGCCTTTCAGGTTCAAATAGCCCTGCATGTCGCCAACGGGAAACAGGTAGCCGACCTGCGGTCCTACGCCGATGACGCGCGATTCAAACGGGCACAGAATCGCGGCACAGCCGCTATCGGGCGTCAGTTGATCGTAGAAATAACCGACCAGGCCGACCTGCAGTTGCTTGGTCAAGAACTGGGATGCGCCCCAATCCAGGTGCCAGTCGATACCGTTGGTGTATCCCGTCGACGTATTCTCGAAGTTTCCGGTCAATCCCATCACGGCCGAGAATTCGTGGCCGGTCTTGGGATCGAAGTAGGTGTAGCCGACGCCGCCATCGATGGCGCCATGTCCGAGGCCGATATTCGCAAGATTGGTGGAACTATAGGCGCCGACCGGAATGTCGCCGGTGATGTAGGCCATGTAATTACTGACCCCTGCATTCCAACGCACGACGAACTCCGGGACCAAATCGCCGATTCCAGAAGTGTCTTGTTGAAGCGCAATCGATCGCGTGAACGGTATTGGTCCTACGCTACCGGTAGCCGTCGCACTCAAAGATGTGCTGTTATTGCCGTATACCGTCAACAGACTTGCGGATGCTTGTCCGCCGAGGAATGGCGTCGCGAATACATAGGTGGGCACAAAGATCCCAAGGTCTGCTTTTGCCGCGACGTTGGCACCGACGCTGGCGTTAACCACCGGGTTGAATTGCCCGATCGTAATTTCCTTGGATACCGCGGCAGCACCGCTTGCCGAGACGTTTGTGTAATAATTGATTGCCGCGAATGACCATCCGGGCTGTTGCGGTGTGGCTGCGAGGCTGCCGAAAAGTCCAGGAATCCAAAAGCTAACGCCATTTTCGTCGGCATGCGCGCCAAAAGCAGGCATTAGGGCCGCGCCGGCCACAAATAGGACAGTGGCGGCTTGCCGCCACGCGCGCTTCGTTGCTGCGAGCTTGCATCCACGCTGCATGGCTTCCCCCGTTCCGAACATCTTCCCCGCGCTAGTCTGGGCTGCATAGGGCAGGAGCGATACTGGACTTAGGGCCAGGACGACGGCGTTGCTTCGGCGAGTGGCGGGTCCGTTAATTCAAGAGAGATCAACGCCTAAGTGGCGACGGGGCCTTGCTCGCTGCCAGCGCTCACAGCGTCGATCACGGCGAAAAGCTCTGCGCGGCGAATCGGCTTCTGCAAGTAAGCAACCGCCCCTGCGGACATGCAGCGTTGGCGAGCGGCGGCGTCCGTGTCGGAGGTAATAATGACGGTCGGTATCTTGACGGCCTTGCTGGTCAAGACTTGCTGCAGCTCCAGCCCGCTCATTTCCGGCATGTGCAGATCAACGATCAGGCAATCCGGAAGCCCATCAGTCAGAGAGGCGAGAAACGCTTTGGCGGACAGAAATGTTTTTGTGGTCCACGGCTGCGTACTCAGGAGTCTCTCCAAAGCCTTCAGCAGCGATGAGTCGTCATCGACAACGGCAACGATACGAGAAGTGTCCGCCATGGAGGGGTATTTTTGCATTGATTGGATTGATTTTCGATCTAGCCTTAGGGCCAGGAAAAAGCAAATTACGCTTTGTTCATGGAAATTTCGGCCTTTTCGGCAAGACGGACCAAGTCGGCTACGGTGCGGACACCGAGCTTCCGCATCATTCTGCTGCGATGGAACTTGATCGTTTTCTCCACGGTCCCCAAATCGCCGGCAATTTGCTTGTTCAGTTGACCGGCGACAACGTGCGACAGCACCTCGCGTTCCCGCGGCGTCAGGCTCGCAATCTTGGCTTGTAGCACTGTCAGCTCGGCACGCGCCTGCCGGGCCTCGGCGTCCGACGCCTCAGCGCGCGAAATGGCAAGAAGCAGATCTTCCTTGCGCGCCGGTTTCGTCAGAAAATCGACGGCGCCCGCCCGCATGGCACGCACGCTGGCGGGAATGTCTCCCACTCCGGTAAGAAAGATAATCGGGCGCTGCACGCCGTCGGCGGCAAGAATTTGTTGGAGCCTGAGACCGTCGAGACCCGGCATGGAAAGATCGAATATAGCGCAGCCGGGAACGGTCGGGTCGTGTCGATCGAGAAATTCCTGCGCTGACGCGAACGGCCGGACATCATAGCCTTTGGCGTTGAGGAAGCGTGACAGTGCCCTCAGCACACTGGGGTCATCGTCAACCAGATGGACCGTAAACATCTTCGCGACACATCCGTCAGCCGCCGTGTGGCAGGCGAGAGCCCATCATACTCCCGTCGCTGCATGGATACAGTCTGTTGTCACTTTGGAAAGATCTACTTTTTCAATCGGTTAGCGAAGTAAAACGGGGGAAGTTCATTGGGGTGACCTGTTAGCCTAATATGCTGATACGGCTTTTGGTATTTTCCCCATGGGCGAACTCGGAGGCCCACGGCATGTCGCAGAGCCCGCCAGGACCTGGCAAGATCCGTCAATCAAGCTCCACCGAGCTCATTGGGCGGTGGGCGGGCAACGCTGCAGTGGCGGCAGCGGTTGGCGCGGCATTTTATCTGGTAGCGAAAATCATCAGTTTGGGCACGGCTTTTCAGCCGGACGAGGTATCGCTATTTTGGCCGCCTACCGGGGTCTCCTGCGGCCTCCTGATCGTTCTTGGCCCTCGGAGGCGATGGCCTGCCGTCGCTGGAATTGTGGCGGCGTCGGCCTTGATCAACTACGAGAGCTGGAACAACTTCTGGATCACTCCAGCGATTTCCGCGTGCAACGCGCTCGAAGCGCTGATTGTGGCCGGGCTGTTCACACGCTACTTTGGCGGCGCTGACTTCCCGCTAGATCGCGCGCGGAACATCTTTGGCCTGCTCGGCGCTGCGGCCGTAGCGGCGTTCGCTTCTTCACTCATTGCGACTGCTGCTTTGAGGCTATCGCTCGGTCCGTCGATCGTAATAGTGTCCACTTTTGAGCACTGGTTTGCGTCGGTGTTCGTCGGTATCGTCACCGTAACGCCTTTGGTGATTGGACTTGCCGACGCCGTGCATCACCCTCCATCCCGGAGGGAATCCGTTGAGGGGACTTTCGCACTCCTGTCGCTCGCGGTGGTGACCTCGATCATCGTTGCGCTGCCGCGCGAAGCTTGGGAATTACTGCTGCCGGTCGCTTGGCCGTTTCCAATTTTGCTGTGGTTTGCCGGCCGTTCGCGACCAATCTTTGCCACGGCTGGGGCCTTCCTGGTTTCCAATATCATCGTCTGGACGACGAACTTCGGAATAGGTCATTTCGGCGACGCGAGCATCCCCCTCGGCGATCGCGTTATCGAAGCTCAAACTGCCATTTTGTTTTTGGCCGTCAGCGCATACGTCCTGGCAGCGCTGTTCGCTGAGCAGCGCGAGAGTGAAATGCTCCTCGCGCGTTCGAATACCATGCTAGCACGCGAACGTAACAATAAACTCATGAATGCCGAGGCAACGGCTGCCGCAATCGCTCATGAACTTAAGCAGCCTCTCGCAGCTATGGTGGCAAACGCCGACGCGTCACTGGGATTTCTTGAACAAATGCCGCCCAACATTCCCCGAGCGAAAGAAGCATTGGACGATATTGTTGCCGACGGTCATCGCACCGGCGAAGCGCTCGATGGTGTCCGCAACTTGTTTAGAGTCCCCGATAGGGGATCAGGAAACCCCACGCCTTTAGGCGGCATGGGATGTGGCACGGCGCTGTGGTGACGCTCCGTTTCCTTCACGTTCGGGCGTGAACAAGGGAGCCTGGCGTGCCGCGTCGCCGACGA
>DASXFF010000134.1:0-14475 GCA_036489735.1 Occallatibacter sp.
GGTGGAATACCACAAACCTCAACCCAACTCGGTCATCCTGAGCGAGTCACGCAACGCGTGACGAGTCGAAGGACCTGCATTTAAATCACGCGCGGTCGTGCGCAGCGAAGAATCTGCAATCGCTTTTCACCTACCACAAAAATAGGGTGCCCCAGGTCTCGATTTTGAGACCTGGGAAACCACGATGTCTGAAAAAGAATAGTATCCAACCGGAAAACCGGCTCCTGCGTGCCTCAGTTTCCGCGCCGCGCGTTCCCCGCCCTGCCGCAATAGCTGCGCTCAGTCGCTCTAACCGGCTGAAGTGAGGTGGCTACGAGCGGCAGAATTCCGGCCGCAACCAAGGCGAGTTCAATCATCAAGGCAACCATTGGGACCCCCACGGAGCCCGCCCTTCAGTTGTTGCGCCTGTGAGTGCGGCCACGATGCACCGTCGCCAGAATCGGCGGCGACAAAATCATCGCAACGAAGGCCAAGGCAAGAAGCAAGTCAACCATTGAAGGCAAGTCTCCACACAGGCTGTTGGGCCTTCAAATCGGCTCAATGAGCTTGCGAAATGGACAATAGCGCCGCGTTACAACAATGTGAAATGGCGCATCGGTGGCACGGCGTGGCCTGTTGGGGGCAGGCGCCTCCTGCAACTCCGGTGTGCGCTGAAACGAGCTACTCCCCGACCAACCCAAATCGGCGATGCCCAATGCGTGGGGCGCACCTCACTCCCTGTCAAGCCCTTCCCCTCAAAATAAATCTACCCACCTCCCCTAAGTCCTTTCTCTCTTCTCTCTTATCTCTCGTCTCTTTTTTCCCCAAGTTTGCCGATTATTTCCTTCGTTGGGTGCAGAATAGTTCCATGGTCGCGCGATCAAATCCCGGCTATTGGCCACTCGCCCCAGGCTCTTCCCTGATGTTTACTCATAGGTCAATAAAATTGCCGCTCCATTGCAGAAATGTGGATTCAGAATTTACTTTTTTTAGAGGGGAGTGTCAATTTGATAAATAGATAAGTCCTTTATAAATGACAAATAGTGCACCAATTTCGGTGCATGTTAACTGGAAAATTACGATTAATTTTCTCGTTAACATCGGACGCTCTACCGGCCTCGTATTTCCCTTGTTCTCTTGGCCCTTTACCATTGCGGAGGGGCAATAAGTCTATATTTTTTGACGGCTTTAGAGTTTAAGTTGTTTGTTTTCAGATATTTACAAAGACACGCGCGAAACTAAGTCGTTTGATATGAGGACTTTATGCAAAATGACGGGGCCCCCCAACGTGGTTCTTAGCGCGCCCCGCCCAATACTGCCCCCGCCCGGTCTATGGCCTGAGTCAGGACCAGTAGCTGCTGTGCGGCCAGGTTCGGATCGTGGGCATCGATCGCCTCGTTGACGCCGGGAATGACGACCGCTGCATAGCCAGTGAGCACGCCGGGAGCATAGATCGTGTGGCGATACCATGGGCGTCCAGGAAGACCGGAATCCGAGAGGAAAGCCGTTTCCGTTTCCCGCAAAGCGAGATTCAACGAAGAAAGATCGCCCGATGGAGCCGCCTGGAGAACGTGAGCGCGTTGAGCAGCAAGGGCAAGCCGCAATGCAGCGGCTTCAGCAGGAGCAAAGTCGAGAGAACTAAATCCATCATCGACGGCTTTGCGTTTCGCGGCTTCAAGGTAAGCGGAGACTTCGCGCGCGTAGGCGACATAGTCGTAAGGCAGCACGTCGGCATCGGCCATACGCATGGCTTCAAGGCCGAGCACACGCGCCATCTCCTGAAGATAGGCGAAATCGGGATCGGCGTTTTTGATATACCAGGCCATATCGTCAAATGCGGAATGGTAAACGCCGTAAGGGCCGCTGGAAGTGATCTCCGTTGAGGGCACGCCGCCATGTTGCAGGAACGGCGTGAAGTCCGATCCCGAGCCCAGATCGCCCAGATGCACTCCTTCGCCCTCAATGGGCGCATTCGGATCATGATGCTCGTCTCCGCTGACAGACTTGCGGCGCCACTGGACGAAAACGGAATCGGCAACTGGGCTCGGGACGGAGCGTGCGATGTCGCGGACAAACTCCTTGAGCGAGGGCACGGCCGAGGCAGAGAAATCCGGGCCGGAAACAGCCACATCGACGTTGAAGTAAGCGACGGCTTTATCGAGCGCGCCACCCTGCTGCTCGACCCACTCCGTTGAACCGACGAGGCCCTCTTCCTCCGCGTCCCAACTGCAGAAAACAATGGTGCGGCGCGGCCGCCAGCCCTTGTGAAGTAGAGCACCGATGCCGCGAACGGCCTCAAGCATGGCCGCTGTGCCGCTGGAGGGATCCACCGCGCCATAGACCCACGCGTCGCGATGATTGCCGACAATGACCGAAGCGCCGGGTTCCTGAGCACCTTCGATTTTCCCGATGACGTCCCAGATGATGCGGCGCTGGTAGTCCTGATCGGAGACGAGGTGCACTTTCACTCCGCCGGGACCGAGGTGATAGCGGAACGGCAGTGCGCCTTGCCAGCCTTGAGGTGCGCCAGGTCCGGTGAGCGCCTGAAGAATGGGAGCGGTATCGTGCCAGCTGAGTGGAATGGAGATGATGCGAGGCTGATCCCCATCTGATCCCGCGATATTGGTGTCGCGAGCCGAGTCGGGCAGATCGGGCGTGGACGCAACACCCGGAGTCTCGGGATCGCCGGGATAGCGGAAAAGATAATTCACCGAGCCGCGCTGGACGCCGGTCTCAGGGCGCCACGGGCCCATCGGATATGGGTCGCCTTTGTAATAGCCATCGTCTTGAGGATCGGAGTAGATGAGAACGCCGGCCGCGCCGCGCTGTTCGGCCAGGTAAACCTTGACGCCGCGAAAGTTGGAGCCGTAGCGGCACAGCACGATCTTGCCGTGAACGTCGACCTTTTGGATGGCGAGCTCATTGAAATCTTCAAGCCGGCAGTAGTTGCCGTAGACAGCCTCGCCGGTTAGATCGCCCGAACCCGATGAGCTGTTGAACGGCATCACAACGCGCGGATTGTCCTGTGTAGGGTCGCCATTGACGTGCTCACGCGTAGGACCGGACATGAGCAAATGGCCGGCCGTATCCCATGCTTCAACGCGAACGACTTTCGGATAGTTGAGGAGAACACGATAGGGAACGATTTCGGTATCGAGGCCGGCGGCACGGAACTTGCGCGCGACAAACTCTGCAGTTTTATAATCTTCGGGCGTTGCGGCAAGATGAGGCTCGGCAGTGAGCGTTCGCAGATCGTCGCCGGCGACTTTGCGGTCGGGCACGTCGAGGAATTTTTCTTCGAGTTTCGATTCGGCTTCGAAGTTGCTGTAGCCAAAGCTGCCTTGCGGCACAACCTGCGAGTGCGCCAGAGAGAAAGATCCCGGAGCCAAAACTCCGGCAAGGGCAGAAAGCAAAAATGAAGCGCGAAACCGCATTAAACCGGCCTTCGAGCGAAGAGAGTTCGCGATTAACTGACGGGCTGTGCACAATGCGCGCAGCGGCGCGCCGCCACCGGAATCTCGCTCAAACATTCCGGGCAGTTCTTTGTTGCGGGAGCAGCGGTTCCCCCGCGTTTTTTTAAGCGAGCCTGGAACGCATTCATAGGAACAACAATGGCGATGTACACCACAGTGGCCACGATGAGAAACGAAATGGTTGCGTTGAAGAAGTTGCCCACCTTGATTTCACCGCCGCCAACATGCAGAATCACGGCGCTGAAATCAGGCTTGCCAAGGGTGGAGGCAATCAAGGGGTTCAGGACGTCGGCAACAAGAGAACTGACGATCGCGTTGAATGCCGCGCCAAGAATCACGGCGACCGCAAGGTCGACTACGTTACCGCGGAAGATGAAGTCGCGAAATCCTTTGAACATGGATTCCTCCGGCAAAGTTCAGCTTCAACCGGCGTCCGCAGGAGCGTCGAAGAACCCAAGCGCAGTCGGCGGCCGATGAAGCACTCTGCCATGCTACACGGCGAAGCGGTTCCAATGCAGCCAGCCGTTACGAAACGGCAAGCATGACCACGATCGTGGCGAGAATCATGAGGTCGGCGTAGAGCAGCAGGAGGACACCGGCGTGGTACAGGTTCCATTTGCGTTGAAGGCACCGGGCAGTCTCGGCCATACCCCACGCGGCAATGAGCAAAGCAAGAATCTGCCACCAGGAGCCATGAAGATTTTCGACGTGTGGAAAGCCGGCAAGGCGCAGGCTGGCGGCAAATGCGCCCAACGAAAGCAGAACGGCGCGAACGAGGGATTTTTGGCGCGGCCGGAAGATCGAGAGGAAGCGATGCACAACCCTTCAATGTACCTTGCGGAGCGACGGGAGCGTTTGGCATATTCGCACGGAGGCAGTGACCGCGCATTCAGAGCGACGAATGATAAACTCGGTGAGCCCGTCCCGGGGTCCCCAAAATCTCATTATTTCGAACTCGGGATAAATTGGAGGTTTTTCTATGTCTGCCGGCTCTCATGCAGAACCCTTGAATCCGCGCATTGTTTTTGAAATGTTGCAGGCGCATCAACGCACCGCAGCATTGAAGGCAGCCATCGAGCTCGACATCTTCAGGGCAGTCGGTCAGGGCCCGGGCGATGTGGCGTCGATCGCCCGCCATGCAAAAGCGTCGGAGCGCGGCACGCGCATCCTGTGCGATTTCCTGGTGATCAACGGCGTGCTGGCCAAAGAGGACGGCAACTATAAGCACACGCCATCAAGCGCAGTGTTTCTCGATCCGGCGTCGCCGGCATGCATGGCTTCGATGGCCGACTTCATCAGTTCGAAGGAGTTTATGGAGTCCATGGATCACCTGGCCGACATTGTGCGCACGGGACGGACTCATTTGCCGGGCCAGGGAACGGTGGAACCGGAGAATCCAATTTGGGTGGAATTTGCCGAGAAGATGGCGCCCATGATGGGTCCGATGGCTGCGCCGCTGGGCAAGATTGTCTTGAACGGGAGCGAGGGCCCGGTGCGCGTACTGGATATTGCCGCGGGGCACGGACTTTTCGGCATCGAGATCGCGAAACAAAATCCGCAGGCGAGAGTGACGGGACTGGACTGGGCGCCAGTGCTACGCGTTGCGTTGAAGAACGCGGAGAAAGCCGGTGTGAAGGACCGCTACGACATGCTGCCGGGGAGCGCGTTCGAGGTGGACTTCAAAGGGCCCTACGATGCCGTGCTGCTGACGAATTTTCTGCATCACTTCGACAAGGCTACGAACGTTGAGCTGCTCAAAAAAGTTCGTGCGGCGCTCAAGCCGGGCGGACGCGCGGCGACGCTCGAGTTTGTCCCGAATCCGGACCGGGTTTCGCCACCAATGCCGGCTGCGTTCAGCCTGACGATGCTGGTTTCAACCGAGTCGGGAGACGCGTACACGTTCGCGGAGCTGAAGGCGATGTACGACGAAGCCGGATTCAAGAACGTGACGGCACATCCGATTCCGGAAAGCCCGCATACTGTGGTGATGGGGACAGCGTGAAAGAGTTAGGGATCAGGAAATCGGGAGCAGGGAATCCGAAATGAGATCGGGCCGGTGCGGATGAGTGCATCGGCCTCTCTTATGTGTGATTATTTCGCGCTGCGGCGGGATCGAACTGCGGCGGCGAGTTCGGCGAGAAGCGTTTTTGTTTCCCTCCAGTCGATGCAGGCGTCGGTGATGCTCTGCCCATAAACCAGCGGCTGGCCGGGGACAAGCTTCTGCGCGCCGGCCACCAGATTACTCTCGATCATCACGCCCATAATGTTTCGATTGCCCGCGGCGATCTGCGTGGATACGTCGTGGCAGACGCCGGCTTGGCGGCGATAGTCCTTGCCGCTGTTGGCGTGGCTGAAGTCGATCATGATACGGGGCGCGATGCCGGCTTGTTCCATCAGGGCGATCGTCTCGGCCACAGACTCCGCAGTGTAATTCACGGTTTTGCGGCCGCCGCGCAGGATGATGTGGCAATCGGGATTCCCTTTCGTCACGAAGATGGCCGACTGGCCGTGGTGCGTGTGGCCAAGAAACGTGTGCGAGCAGGCGGCAGAGAGCACAGCATCGACGGCCACCTGAACATCGCCCGAGGTAGCGTTCTTGAATCCGACAGGACACGAGACTCCGGAGACCAGCTGGCGATGCACCTGGCTCTCTGAGGTGCGGGCGCCGATAGCGCCCCAGCAAACAAGGCCGGCGATGTACTGCGGCGAGATCATGTCGAGGAACTCGGTTCCCGTGGGCACACCCATTTCGGCCAGGTCGATCAACAAGTGGCGGGCGATGCGCAGGCCGTCGTTGATTTTGTATGTGCCGTCGAGGTGCGGATCGTTGATAAGCCCTTTCCATCCGACTGTGGTGCGGGGCTTTTCGAAATAGACGCGCATCACGATGCGCAGATCGGCTGCAAACTCCACCGCGGAAGCTTTGAGCAGACCCGCGTATTCGCGGGCAGCCTGGGGATCATGAATCGAGCAGGGGCCGGCAAGAACAACGAGGCGGTCGTCCTCTTTCTTGAGGATAGAAATGATCTCGTTGCGGGCGTCGAAAATGGTGGACGACGCCGCTTCTGTGACGGGAAGCTCTTCCTCAAGAAAGACGGGAGGGAGAACGACTTTAGTCCATTGGATTCGTAAATCTTCGGTTGGATGGAGCATGGCCTCGCATGGGCAGGATGGCGCAGGTGGCGCACAAATCGGCCTCAATACGAATCTATCAGCCGGAGGCGGGGCGCCTCAGTCTGATCGCCGGAGCAGAGATCGAATTGTTGCACTTAGGCGGGAACTTGGAATCGCCGCGGTGCGTAGGAACAACTGGAGGTCTTCCGTGCATCTGCGTCTCTCGATCGCTTACTGTGCTCTTGTGTTGATGGCGAGCAGCCTGTCTGCTCAAGGAGTCGCCACCGATTCCGGCGATCCGTTTCAAGGAACCTGGTTCGGCTCGTTCGTTGTAACGAATCCTAATGGCAAGATCAGCCATGACGTCGCTGCCATCGTACTGGAGCGGAATGGCGCGGAAATCACAGGCACTGCGGGCCCGACTATAGACCAACAAATGCCGTTCAGCAACGCGCATATCACTGGCAACTCCCTGAGTTTTACCGTGAACGCGCAGGGAGGAATCGCATTCGAGTTGCACGGAACGGCGAATCACCTCGAGGGCACCGCGAGCGGCAACTCGCTGAAGGCGCAGCTGGACCTGGCGCCCGCGCCGGGGCTGCTTCCGCACGCCAAGTTAGTGCAGGAGATCACCGATGCCGGGGAGCAGATGTTCAACGCGTTCGGCTCATGCGATGTCGACAAATACAAGACGTTTCTGAGCCGCGACCTCGAGTTCTACCACGATCGCGTTGGAAAACAGGACTACGATCAGAATCTTCAAGCCATGCAGAACCGTTGCGCCGAAGGCATTCTGCTCAGAAGAGATCTCGTCGATGGGACACTGGTGGTCAATGCTGCGCCGGGTTTCGGAGCGATCGAGTCGGGATCACATCGGTTCTATTCCAAGCAGCCCGACGGCTCAGAGCATCTTGACGCTACTGCGCAATTTGCCAATGTGTGGAGCAAAGCCTCCGGCCATTGGCAGCTGGTGCGCGTGATCAGTTTTGACCATCATTAGAAAACTCGGCTCCGGTGATGATCACCGCAAGAATTCGTAGGCTGCAATTCCTCCTGCCGCTACGCCGGCGCCAATCAAGATTGGCACGAGCAGGCGAATGTGATGCCTCGGCTCCGACCCTTCGCCAATGTACTCTTTCGACTTCTTCACTTCTACGAGGTCGGCGTAAAGGTGGGTCTGCGTCTTGTTGCTGTCGGAATCGATGAATTGGAACGAGGCAGCCGACAGCGGGCCGAGTGAGCCAAAGGTCTGAGAGCTGTCACGGAATTCAAAATCGAGAATTGCGCCTTGGCGGAATTTGGCCAAGCGCTTTTCGATCCTTCGCGCATGCTTGTCGAGCGGCGCTGAGGATGACAACGCAGCCGGCGCTGCCACGGCAGGCAACGCAAAGGATGCAAGTGCTAGGGCGGCGAGGACGCGTACGGTGAACTTGCGCCGGACACGGCGGACACAACTGAGCACAATTCGATTCATTGGGGCCCCCTCCATAAAGACGACAAAACGCCAAAAGCCAAGCGACTTGCTGCGTAGAATCCGCGGCAGACTTCGGTGCGTAACAACTTACCATCAAATTGGGTTCTTGAGTTACAGCCCGACGTGCCTTTGGTAACAGGTGGCACGCCAAATCCGAGCAGGATCAGAGGCTTGAAGCAGACGGAAGAATTCACAGATTCGCTCGGCGGAGCAGATGCTCGATGAGATTCCAATAGATGGAACGGCGAGGGAGATGATTTCGCGGGCACCTTGCCTGACACCTCAGCATAACCTTCCCTTGTCTTGACAGCGACTCCTCGTGGTCCGTAAGATCAAGGTTGGATAATGGACAAAAATCCATTCATAAGTGCATTAAATATAGGCACTTAACAAGTGACACCCGGCTCGAAAGGCGGCTCTGGCCGCCTGTGGAAGAGGATGGAGAACAAGATGCCCGATACGCGTCTCAGCCCACGTGAGCGGCTGGTGTTGACGGCCATTATCGAGCTGTATATCGCAACTGGCGAGCCAGTAGCGTCGCAGGCGGTTGCGCGGTTTTTCGCCGACCGGGATGGGCTGAGCTCGGCAACGCTGCGGAATGTGATGGCGGCGCTGGGCGATGCAGGCTTGTTGGAACAGCCGCATACGTCAGCCGGACGCGTCCCGACTGCCATTGCATTCCGTTATTACGTTGAGCAGATTACGCAGTCGGGGCGGGCTGCGGGTCTTGCAGGCGGAGGCGTACAGGGAAGACGGGAATCGCCATTGAGCGAGGCGCGCCGCGGCCAAATTGAGGAAAGCTATACCGGCGTTTCTAGCGGCCATGATTATCTGGAGAGAACGTCTCATGTGCTGGCGCTGATTTCGAGCGGGCTGGGAATCGCGTTGGCGACCTCGACTGCGGGACAGGTGCTGGAGCACATTCATTTTTCGCGATTATCGACCGGGCGCGTGCTGGCGGTGCTGGTAACGCAGGCAGGAGCGGTTCAAGATCGCGTGCTGGCGGTCGATCATCAGATGACAACCGTGGAATTGGAGACAGCGGGCACTTATTTGAACGAAAATTTTCGCGGCTGGCCCGTCGAGCGGATCCGGGCTGAAGTGGCTCGCCGCATGGAAATGGAGCGCGAGGCGTACCGGGAGCTACTGACGTCGGTAGAGGAACTGTGCCGCAAGGGCGCTCTGGCGGGCGACGAAGTCGGCGCAACGATTTTTGTGGACGGAATTGCGAACTTGATCAGCGCCGAACAGGACCGGGAGCGGCTGCGCCAGATGTTGCTCGCGGTGGAAGCTAAGCAGCGACTGGTGGAACTGCTGAATGCTTATGTGGACGGGCGCGAGCAGGAGGTTCGCGTGGTGGTGGGCCTGGATGAGGCCTCACCGGCCATGCAGGATCTGGTGCTGATTGGCGCGCCTGCGCGAATGGGCGGCGGCAATCTAGGAACCGTAGCGGTGATTGCGCCTACGCGGATTCAATATCAAGAGATGATCCAGGCGGTGAGTTACATCGCGCGGCTCTCCGAGCGCATTTTCGATGTTCCTACGGCGTAGTCGCGTGCATTTGGCGGCGATCGGGCGAGCGACTCGGGTTCATCATCGACCGCAATAGAACCATGCAGCCGGGCGCGAGATCAATCATCCAATGAGAAGACGTTCTGGAAGGTTTTGGGAGTATGGGCAGAATTATGTGGAAGCAGAAGACGAAATTGACACCAGTAGACTCGCCGGAGTTTGAAGCGACTGTGGACGACGCCAATCTGGACCCCGCGGCGGAGCTCCCGGCGCCTACGGCCGAAGAGGAGCTCGAGGCCGAGGTGGCAGAACAGGCGGCGGGAAGCGCAGATGAGGCTCGCGAGCAGACGGAACTGAGCCGGCTGAAGGCCGAGCGCGATCGGTTGCTGGATCGGCTGGCAAGGCTGCAAGCTGAGTTTGAGAATGCGCGCAAGCGCGCGGAGCGAGAGCGCACCGAATACCGCGAGTTTGCGACGGGCGCGGCGGCGGAACAGTTTTTGCCAGTGCTGGACAATCTTGAGCTGGCGCTGAAAGCAAAGGGATCGGCGGAACAGTTGCGTTCGGGTGTAAACCTGATCGTGAAGCAGATGGAAGAGATTCTGGACAAGATGCAAGTGAAGGCGGTCGCGACGGTGGGCGAGGCCTTCGATCCGCGCTTTCATGAGGCCCTGGGGACGGTAGAGCGGGACGACATTCCGGATCAACACGTAGCCGAAGAAGTTCGTCGTGGATACAAGATCCGCGAGCGTCTTCTGCGGCCGGCGCTGGTGCGCGTGGCACACAACACGAAACAAGTGGACGAGTGAAAAGACAGCAGCTAGCCGCTAGCTTCTAGCTTCACTGTGGGAATGCCCTGCGGTGTTCAACGAACGAGCCGCGTGATGTGATCGATGCGACTTAACGTGCAACTGGATGAGGCTGGGAGCTAGAGGCTAGGAGCTAAGAGCTGGATCATGGGGTCTAATACAAGAGTGAGCAAAGCGGATTATTACGAGGTCCTGGGAGTTTCGCGCGACTGTTCGGATCAGGAACTGAAGAGCGCGTACCGGAAGCAGGCACTGAAATATCATCCTGACCGAAATCCTGGTGACCACACAGCGGAAGAAAAATTCAAAGAGGCCAGCGAAGCTTATCAAGTGCTTTGCGACCCCGACAAGCGCGCGGCCTACGATCGCTTTGGTCATGCAGGGCTGGGCGCGCAGGGATTTGGGGGCAGTCCGTTTGCCGGTGGCGTGGACCTGGGCGATATCTTCGGCGATCTCTTCGGCGAGATGTTCTCCATGGGCGGCGCACCGGGCGGGGGGCAGCGCGGCTCGCGGACTCAGCGTGGCGACGATCTGCGCTTCGATATGACTATCGATTTTGAGAATGCGGTCTTTGGCACCGAGAAAGAAGTAAAGATCCGGCGGCTGGAGACATGCACCGTGTGCAGCGGGCGTGGCAGCGCTTCGGGCCGCGGGCCGACTGTGTGCAGTCATTGCCAGGGGCGTGGGCAACTCCGCTATCAGCAGGGATTCTTCTCAGTGGCGCGGACTTGCGTGGCTTGCGGGGGAACGGGCGCCGTGATCAGCGATCCGTGCGCGACGTGCCGTGGAGAAGGCCGCAAGACCGTGGAGGTCAAGCTGAACGTGAAGGTGCCGGCGGGTGTGGAAGAAGGAACGCGCATCCGGTACGGCGGCGAGGGCGACGTGGGCCGCGTCGGCGGGCCGAAGGGCGACCTGTACGTAATTCTCTCCATTCGGCCGCACGATTTCTTTGAGCGTCACGGCTCGGATCTGCATTGCGTGCTGCCCATCAGCTTTCCGCAGGCCGCGATGGGAACGGAATTCGAGATTCCCGGAATCGATGGACCGGTGGACATCAAGATTCCCGAGGGAACGCAAAGTGGTAAAGAGATTCGCGTTCGCGGGCGCGGAGTTCCCTACCTGAACGAACGAGGAAAGGGCGACTTGATCGTTAAGGTCGTGGTGCAGATTCCGCGCAAGCTAAACCGCGCGCAACGCGAACTGGTTGCCAAGCTGGCCGAGTCAATGGCCGTGGACAACAAGCCCACATCGCCGGGTCTGATGGAGAAGATGAAGGATCTGTTCAGCTAGACGCTGAGCGAGCTGTCAGCTTCTAGCTCCCAGCTTTCACGACACAGCAATCGATGACGGCACCATGACCGGCAAACTTGGCGATGCGGTCAATTGACGGGAAGAAAAACGGTAGGGATTTGGTGGAGCTGAGCGGGATCGAACCGCTGGCCTCCTCGTTGCGAACGAGGCGCTCTCCCAGCTGAGCTACAGCCCCACGAGCGATGGTCTTATTTTAGCAGCGAAGCCGTTCTCGGGGAACCCTGGGAGAGGGTTCGCCGGTAGCAACCTACTGCTTTGTGATCCGCAGCATCAGCGGCGTTGATTGAACCGTCACCATGGGTACTTGTGTCGGTGCCGGGGTCGGGGCGGGGGCCGGGGCCGAGCCTGGTATTGAATCACGGCTTCCAGACTCGGAATTTTTGTAGACGCCCCAACTCGCGGTGATCCTGTACAGTCCCGGTTCGCTCGGCAGCACCCCCCGGTGCATCAACGTGTCTTCGGCCGGTATGATCTTCCCCTCTTCCAGCAGACCGCGTCTGAGGCTCGCGGCGCATACGGCGTCGCTGGTTTGAACCAACATTGGCAGGATTGGCAGCTTGAAATACTCCGGCTTCGAGCCATCCTCTCTTTCAACTGTCAACGTGTAGTCGGAAGGACAAATCTCTCCTTCATTGCCCAAACTGTAGACCGATTGGCCCGCCGAGACATTTCCAAGGGCGAGATGCAGGGGTATGTTTTCGCCGAGTGGATAGCTGAGCTTGTCGAGCGTCAAATCGGCGTGCACACCCATTTCCGTCTTGCCCCAATCTCGCTGGATGGTCACGGGATCGACGATGGTGAGGGTCACGGCGTTCGATGAAAGCAGACGAATCTCTCCGTTTGGTCCGGTCCCGGCCAGCTCGGAGACAGTGAATGTCCGCTTGCCCGGGGTACCGAAAACGCGAAGTCCATTGGGTTCAACTTTGATGGGGAAGTCGCCTGCCGGCCATGGCTCCTGATCGCTCCACGGGCTGGTCGCCTCGCAGCCGTTTGCCGAAAGGAACGCGCTTTGATTGGTAATTTCGCGCAGGTCTTCGCCTCGCGGCCCGCGAATGCTATCGAACAAAGCGGGGCAATGGCCGTCGCGCTGGTGCGCGCCGTTCAGCCGAAGCTCGATCATCTCGCCTTCGTCATAAGTCGTCTTGGGCGCGACCAACTCAGGAGCTTGCGTTGGCAAATCGCTAACTGTTATTTCCGGCGTCTTCCAGTCTGGAATGAATGGGCCGGACTGATAGAGGCTCGCCGGCAGGTAAGGGCAGCCCTTGGCGACGAGACTCGGCGCCACAATCGATACCGAAGGGCCCGGTTGATATGCCCAGAAATTCAGATTCTGATCTGAGCCACAAGGGCCGTATTGGTAGTCGCTCCCCATTGGCCAGCGCAACGAGCTGTGAGCAGTCTCGCCGGCATCGATGACCACGACCTGTTCGGAGTCATTCCTCGCATCTTTTTTGAGGTGCAGCGCATGCAAGATGCATGCACTGGCGCTGGTGTTGCGATCATCGAGGGCAACAACGTCCATCTTGTCCGGCGTTTGGTAGAAATGCAGAGCGGGTTCCAGATCTTCCGGCATGCAGACCCGCGGAGATGGAACGATATTCACACTAACGGAATTGGAAGCTACCAGCCGGAGTTCGCCGTACGGCGTGGGGTCGGCGACTTGATAAACCGTAAAAGTGTTCGCACCCATTCCGGCCACGCCCCACCTGAAGTTGACACCGGAACGAATCCTGACTTCGTTCGCGGTGCCGTTCCAGTCCTCGTCGCCCGCGTAGGCGAAATGACAGGCAAATTTCGGATCGACCATTTGAATCAGGCGCGCATTGCCTTGCGGGTCCTCCACTTTCTCGATCAGATAGGGACAACCCGTAGTCGAGGCGGGACGGTCGGTCAACTTTACGTCGAGCTCAATTGGTTCAAACGCATAGTAAGTGCGCTTGTCCACGGTGAGAATGGGAGCGGATGGGAGGGGCTTTGCGATGGTGCTATCCGGCTGCCAATCCGGAACAAACGGCCCGGGAAGATACTCACTCTGCGTCAACGGCGAACAGGCAAGCGGGACGAGGATGTCTGCGCCGACATTCTGGAGCGGATTACGAAGCGGCGGCGACTGGAATGGGAGAGCTTCGATCCACTGGCAGTGGGCCCGCGGGTTGGGATCCGCAGTGCTCCAGCGGACTGAGCTGTGAACGATTTCGCCTTTCTTCAGATTGACGGCCGTGTAATACCCTGCACCGTTCATGCCCTTGCCGACTTCGGTTTGAAAGGGGCTCAGAACGCAGGTTCGATTACTGATGTTGCGATACTCCACTGCGACGACCTGCACGCTTTGCGGCGCGCGATAAAAGTGGGGGGTGGTTTCGACATCGGATTCTGCGCAGCTCGAAGGTTCGTTGGATTGAGCGATTGCCGGCACTGCGGCGCAGAGCGCAACCAAGCAGAGAGTGGCGGCAATCAATCGAGAAACCAGGCCCATAGTTTTGCTCGTCGACTGGGCTACATCGAAATAGACGTTAGGGAGTTGGAATTGGGGCCGCCCATCCGGAAAAAGAACAACCGCAGATCCTTCGACTGCGGTCGCTATGGCGACCTCCGCTCAGGATGACACCCAAACGATGCGGTGTCGGAAAAGAACAAAAAGGCCGGGGTCGAAGCCCCGGCCTTTTCAGATTGCTGACAAAGTACCAAGAAAGGCTCTCGTTTTCCACGGGGGCCTTTTGTATTTTGGAAAGATGCTGAAGAAGCCGGAAGTGGAGCAGCAGGAACTGGAGCTTGTGTCGATCGAGGGGCTGGTTCCAGCGAGTCA
>DASXFF010000025.1:0-97753 GCA_036489735.1 Occallatibacter sp.
AAGTCCCGTCACCACGCGCGTGCTCACCGAGCAATCTCTTCGCTCTACCGCCGCCATCACATTCGACGATCGGTTGCGCCAGCTTCCCGGCGTTGAGCTCTTTCGCCGCTCCCCATCGCTGGTCGCGAATCCAACTTCGCAGGGCATCAGTCTTCGCGCCCTCGGGTCCACCTCTGCCAGTCGCACCCTCGTCACAGAAGACGATGTTCCCCTCAACGACCCGCTCGGCGGTTGGATTCAATGGCAGGAGCAGCCCGAGCTCTCCATCAAAGCCGTCGAGCTGGTCCGCGGCGGCGTCAGCGATCTCTATGGATCGAGCGCCATCGGCGGCGTCGTCAACATCATCCAGGTCCAGCCTCAACCTTCATCCAAAGCCATCACGGTACGAAGTACTTACGGCGGCGAAGGCACCTACGATTCGAGTCTGCTTGCTGCGGCTCATCCCGGCCCGTGGAATCTTCTCGCCGCCGGCGGCCTCATCGGCACCGACGGCTACATTCAGGAGAGCCCTTCTCAACGCGGCCCCGTCGATGTTGCCAGCAACGTGCACAGCCAGAATGCTCTGGTCCTCGCCGGTCGCGACTTCGGCGCGCTCAAGCTCTTCATTCGCGGCACTGGTTTCGACGAATCGCGCCACAACGGAACGCCGTACCAGATCAACGCCACGCGCCTCATCCGCTACTCCACCGGCGCCGATTGGCAAAACGCTCGCAGCACCGCGCTCTCGCTTCGCCTCTATGGATCTTCCGAGCGTTATCGCCAAACCTTTTCGAGCCTCTCTAACCTTCCCAACTTCGGCCTCGCCACATGCGCCTATCGCTGCGGCGAAACTCCAACGCGCTTCTCTTTCGTTCCCGATAATGAACTCGGCGGTGCCATTCACTGGAGCCAGTCCTTCGGCGCGAGCCTCTTGCTCATCGTCGGAGCCGACGCGCACGACGTCCGCGTATGGGACCGCGAGCAAACTTACGGCACGACCGCCGCGCTTACCAACCTCGCCGACCATCAACGCGACTCGGCCGCCTACGCTGAAGCCATGTGGGAGCACAAAGCCTGGACTCTCATCGCCTCATCCCGCATCGACTGGTTTCGGAACTACGACGGCCGCCAAACGCAATGGAACGGCGCAACCTGGCTTCCCACGCCACAACAACCAGTCCAAAACCAGGAAAAAATATTCGATCCGCGCCTCGGCCTCTCGCGCAAACTTTCTCCGCACTGGGCGCTCACAGCCTCCGGCTTTCGCGCTTTTCGAGCGCCCACGCCGAATGAGCTCTATCGCACCACGACCGTCGGCAGCAAAACCACCTTTCCCAACGGCGCACTGCTCAGCGAACGCGCCACCGGATGGGAAGTGGGGGTCGCTGCCGAGCGCTCATGGGGCAGCATCCGCAGCAGCTACTTTCTCACCCAAGTGAATCGGCCCATCGTCGCTCTCACCGAGACTTCCACCACTCTTATCCGCGAGAACCTCGGCCAGATTGAAAGCCGGGGGGTCTCCGTCGACTTCACCCTTGCGCCTCGCTCATGGTTGGCCCTCGATGGTGGCTACCAGTACGCGCACGCCGTCGTTTCGCGCGGTACGCAGGATTTCGGCAATTGGATTCCCGAGGTCGCCCGCAACCTTGCCACGCTCAACTTGCGCGCATCGCGCCCTTCTCTCGGAACCATTAGCCTGCAAAGCCGGCTAAGCGGCCACCAGTTCGACGACGACGCAAATGCTTTTCTCCTTCACGGCTACTTCCGTCTCGACGCCTACGCATCGCACACCTTCGCCAGTCACGCCCACCTCCCGCAAATCGAGCTCTTCGCTGCCGGCGAAAATCTCTTCAACCGCGAGATTGAAGTTTCTAAAACTCCCACTACCACTCTCGGCCAACCCCGCACCGCCCGTGCCGGCATCACGCTCCACCTCGGCCGCACCGCCGACTAACTTCGAGGAGCACGAAGTGTCTGGGCACGACTTCAGTCGTGCCGTTACGGCGACCAATAAAATTAATGGGGCTTTAGCTCCAGAGGGAAATCCGGAAGGAGCAGGGAACTTCAGGCCCCAGAACACGCGATCAAAAAACGATTGGCCTTCAGGCCCCGGAGTTTTCAACTTGAGAACGAGCCGAGCCGTCTCTCCATCCCGCAGATAGAATTCTCTAGTGAGCCTTCACTTCCAGCTCCTCAACACAAACCCCGCCGGCGGGCGCCGCGGCCGCCTTCATCTTCCTCATCAGACCGTCGAAACTCCCGTTTTCATGCCCGTCGGCACACAGGGCACCGTTAAGGCCGTTCCGCAGGATACGCTCGAATCTCTGGGTGCCGAAATCATTCTCGGCAACACCTACCATCTCTATCTCCGCCCCGGCCACGAACTCATTCGTCGCATGGGCGGACTCCACAAATTCATCAGTTGGCCGCGCGCCCTGCTCACGGACTCGGGTGGCTTCCAGGTCTTTTCGCTCAGCGCGCTGCGTAAAGTCAGCGACAATGGCGTCCAGTTCCGCTCGCATCTCGACGGGAGTTCGCACTTCTTTACACCCGAGCATTCCATCGACATCCAGATCGCGCTCGGCGCCGACGTGGTGATGAGTTTTGACGAGTGCACCGAATACCCGGCCACGCGCGACCGCGCCGAAGAGAGCCTTCGCCTCACCATGGCCTGGGCCCGTCGCTCGCTCGATCACTTCCGCGCGCACAGTCACGAAGTCCCATGGAGCATGCAGCCTCAGCACGAACCTCGGGTGCCCCGTCCAAGCTCCGCTTGGGCGGGATCGCACGAATCAGCGGTGCCCCATCCACCGGTATCCGGTCATCCTGAGCGAGCGCAGCGAGTCGAAGGACCTGCATTTCGCAATGATCCTCCCGCACGAACCGGGGAGCACCAATCCCTGCTAGCAATCGTCCAGGGCGGCATGTACACGGATCTCCGCCGCCAGTGCGCCGAGCGTCTCGTCGAGATGGATTTCGACGGCTACGCCATCGGCGGTCTCTCGGTCGGCGAGCCGCGTGAATTGACCCTCGAAATCATCTCTGAAGTTTTGCCACTCCTGCCCAAAGACAAGCCGCGCTACGTCATGGGCGTCGGCTATCCGGATGAAATCGAGCAGTACGCGCGCCTCGGCGTCGACATGATGGATTGCGTTCTCCCCACGCGCGCCGCCCGCCATGCTCTGCTCTTCACCAGCGAGGGCCGCCTCAACATCAAGAACAAACAATTCGCCGAAGACCAGTCCCCGCCCGACCCGGCCTGTTCATGCCCCGTCTGTCGCCGCTATTCGCGTGCCTATCTGCGCCATCTCGTGCAGGCCAGCGAGCCGCTCGCCGCCACACTCAACTCCATCCACAATCTCGCGTTTTATCTCGCCACCATGCAGCGCGTCCGCGCCTCGCTCGAATCCGCGACCGCCGTCTGAGTGGTGCCGGGAAGTGGCCAGCCGGGCGCAGTCATTCGACGGGCGAAACGTCTGTCACGGTCTTCGCCGGAAGACTCTCCAGATTCTTGCTGAGGATCAACACCGCGGTTATCCATAACGCCACGCCCGTTCCGCCTGCGGAGATAGCTGCGCGCAGGGAACTTGCGGAAATCAACAGCGATCCAAATGCGGCCAGCGAAATCGCCGCGCCCGTCGCGTAGTAGAGAGGCAATTTGAAAAGTTTGCCGAGAGGGAAAAAGTGAATCCCTACCACTGCGCCGATCCATTGCCCGAATAAATCCGGCCGATGAAAGTGGCTCAGGATCGGCGCGCCGACGCCAATCGCAGTGCCTTCGGTGGCGACGATGAGCGCAAACCAGATTCTGTAATACCTCGCCATCCGCTTATCCAAAGCAACTTTTGGAGCATGTCTCAGGGCAAGAAGGTTTGCAATCGCCCAAATCACCAGAGTTACCGTGACCGTCACAATTGCGCCAAACCACACTCTTCGATCGCCCAGGACCGCGGCCTCAATCCACGAATACAGCGCATAGGCGCCGAAGCCTGCGCAAACAATGGCGCCAACCGCCCTGCCGCGCATCCTCACCAGCAAATCGCGGCCGCCCGCCGGACCAAGAATTCCGCCTGCCTCGCCCATATCATCCTCCGGTCCGATACTGCGCTTCGCAGCGATAAGGTCTCAAGCTGGAAGCTAGATGCTGGACGCCGCCGTCCCCAGCAGTTCCCTCAGCGCCGCCACATATTCCCCAAGCGCCACGCGCCCCTTCTCTGAAATTCGATAGAGCGTCTGCGGCTTGCGCAGCACGAAGCGCTTCTCCATCGCCACATAGCCGGCCTCTTCCAGCTTCATTAGTTGCGCGCCCAGGTTGCCGTCCGTCGCGCCCGTCTTCTCCCGGAGCCACGTAAACTCCGCCTCTTCCACTCCCATCAGCAATGAGAGCAGTGCCAGTCGCAGCTTCCCGTGAATCACAGGATTTAGCTCCGGCAACTCAGGCATTGGCCGCCCCCTGCCGCCGCGCGCGCGACTCCAGCATCATCGCGTAAATTCCAAACACAATCTGGCAGAGGAAGATCGCAATCAAAAACGCAATCGCGCTTTCGGTCGCGGTGCCGAACAGCGACCACGCGCCCGCCGCCCACCACACCACGGCGCACGCAAACTGCGCCTTCCACTTCAGCAGCAGGCCCGAAGCGGCGTTGGCCGTACCCAGCAGCGCCGTCACCACCGCCACGCATACCTGTTGGTCGGCCCGGCCGCTCATCCCCAGCGGCACCAGCAACGCAAACATCGTGATCCCCATCGCCGTCCAGATCGAGATGATCGCCCGCTTCACCGTCGTCATCGGCGCACTGGCGCTCCGATTCATCCGCGTGGCCAGGCCCCAGTTCAGCAGCCACGTGCCGATCATCGTCACCGGCCATGCCATATAGTGCTGGCCCCAGATCGGGCCGCCCAGCATCCCCGAGGACCATGCGATAGCCACAAAAAACGCCGCGCCCCACAGCACAATCGTCCACGCCCACCTCGTTGTGCTCCGCCGTCCCTCGGCAATCATGGTCGCGATCAGCTCCAGCCTCGAGCTCAAATCCTCTTTGTTCATTTCGTCCTGCATCATCGCTCCTTCGCTTTTCTCGCGCAATCGGCTCCGCTAATTCGCTAACTTGCAAACTAGCTGACTTGCGGGTGCCCCACCCTCGGCGCGCATTTGTTCTTGCGCCTGGGGTGGGATCAAATTTCGCCAACCACGTCGTCTTTCTGTTCTCTGTTGCCTATTCCCTGTTCCCTGCTTTACGCATACTCCCACCGTCTTGCGATCCGCCGCGCCACCACAAAAAGCACCACGCCAGTCCCCAACAGCACTGCTACCTGCGGCCACAACTCTGTCACCGGCAAGTCCCGCCAGAAAACCTTGGTGAACCCATCGATGGCCCACGCATTAATCGTTAGCAGTCCCGCCTTCTGCATGCTCTCCGGCATCAGGAACCGTGGAAACATGCTTCCGCCCACCGACGACATAATCAGAATCACCAGCGTCGAAAGGGCGCCCAGCTGCGCTCGCGTGTGGCACGCGCTCGCCAGCAACATCCCAAACGCCGCCACCGAAAACGCAGTCGACAATCCCATCACTGCAAACCCAGGGAGATGGCTGAAGAAATCCAGTTTGAACGCCCACCATCCCCACAGAAACATCGCCACCAGTTGCACAAACGCCAGGCCCGTGTTGAATACCAGCTTGCCCGCCAGCAGCTTGGTCATCGTCACGCGCGTGCTCAGCACCCGCTCGAGCGTTCCGCTTTCCGCCTCATCCAGCAGCGCGCCTGCCGAGCCGCTCGCCGTGAACATCAAAAACATCACCCCGATCGCCGCTGCGTAAAACGAAATCATCGGGCTCTTTTTGTCCTGGCCAACCACCGCGCGCTCTTTCACCTGCACAATCCCGCTGAAGTTGCTGTCGTTCGCACTGCTGCTTCCCGGCGCGCCCGCCTTGTCGTTTCCTGTTCCGCTTCCCGTCTTGCCTTCCGCCTCCAGCTTCCGCAGCTCCTCCAGCCCTTCATCCACCTTCGCCTTTTGCGCCGGCGTAAATCCGCCTACGTACTCTTCCGCATCCTTCATGCCCTCGTCCGCCATCGATGAGGGCATGGCCGTCATCGCCGCCTTCTGCAGCATCCCGTTCACAATCTGCGGGGCGATCGAGTCGCTCTGGTCATTCAGCAGCTCCAAAGTGCTCCCGCCGCCATTCCCAGATTTGTCTGGACCAAACGCCATCGGATGCTGCCCAAATCCAGCGGGAATAATCAGCGCCACAGGCGCGTCGCCCGCCTTCACCGCCGCTTCCGCCGTCGCTGCCGTGTAGTCCGCCGGATGCGGAGCGTTCTTCCGCTCGCTCGCCGGCCTGGTCATCACAGCCAGCGACGACTCGCCCTCGAGCGCTTTCACCAGTTGCTCCGACCCCTGACTACGGTCCTGGTCAACCACGATCAGCTTCACCGTGGGCGTCGAGTTGTTTTGTCTCCCGAAAATCATCGCAAAAATCGTGAAAAACGCCAGCGGCAGCACGAAACTCAACACCATCGCTCCGCGGTCCCGCCGCAATGCAATCAACGCCGTCCTCGTCACATTCCAGATCAATCTCGTAACTCCCTTCCAGTCAGGTGCAGAAATACCGACTCCAGATTCGGCCTTCTCAGCGACACATCCACCAGTTCCAGACCCGCCTTTGTCGCATCGTCCAGCAGCGGTGCAATCTCCCCCGCCCGCTCAATCGTCAGCTCCGCCGTTTCAGCTTTCACGTGCCCGCCATGCCTCTTGGCCCACGCGTCAATCGTTTCCGTATCGCCTGCAAAACGTGCCAGCACCTGGCTCCGTCGTCCAAACGATTTCTCTACCAGTTCTTCCTTCGTGCCTTCCGCGATAATCCGCCCGTGATCGATGATCGCGATCCGGTCGCACAGCCGTTCTGCCTCTTCCATGTAGTGCGTCGTGTAAACAATCGCCGTCCCCGCATCCCTCAGCGCTTCGATCATTTCGAAGATCCGGTTGCGCGACTGCGGATCCACACCCACCGTCGGCTCGTCGAACAGCACCACCTTCGGCCGGTGCAGCATCCCAGCCGCCATGTTCAGCCGCCGCTTCATTCCGCCGCTCAGCGTCTTCGCCACATCGTTTTGCTTCTCCTCGAGTGACGCCCATTGGATGCACCACCCAATCGCTTCCTTCAGCGCCTGGCCCTTCAGCCCGTAATACCGCCCGAACGATCCCAGATTTTCCCTGCAGGTAATCCGCGGATAAATCGACAGCTCCTGCGGAACCCAGCCCAGCGCCATCCTCGCTTCGGTCGACCCCGCCGCCTGCCCCATCACCATCACTCGGCCCGAGTCCGCGATCACGCGCCCCACCAGGCTGCGGATCAGCGTGCTCTTGCCCGCGCCGTTCGGCCCCAGCAGTCCCAGGCACTCGCCTTCCCGCACCTTCAGGCTCACTCCATCCACCGCCGTTAAATCGCCGAATCGCTTCACCAGCCCTGCCACTTCCAGCGCCGGCCCCTTTTCGATCATTTGCATGCTTGCCGTCATTCGGTTCTCGACTCCCGCTTCGTGGCGGCTACTCTTTTCGCCTCACGTGAAGAGTACTCTATAAAATAGAGTATCTAATGTCAAGCGAAATCATATCGCTGCAGGCGCGTCTATTCTCCCGCCCGCTAAACCATTGATTCGGCGAAGGAAACGTCCGGCCTATCCGGGCTCGTTTTGACCGCAGCTCTCAAAAGATCGCACACGTCCATAACCGAAGTTACGGGCTGAACCCTTCGAGGGATTAACGATCGCCCCGTTCTGACTGACCATTTCCCTTAATCAGTCGATAAGCAATTGGGGATTGAGCCGATGCCGCCCAGGAAAGCCCTATTATTTGCCGCGTCCGCCAGCACTCTCGCGGCCCTCCTTTGCGCCTGTTCCGGCGGCATCGCCACGTCGACTACTCCACCGCCTCCAGTCACCTACTCCGTCACCTACGTCGCGACCGGCGCGACCGGCGGCGCTGCCCCCGTCGACAGCAACAAATACACTTCCGACACAACCGTCACTGTCCTTGGAAATACCGGAAGTCTCGTCCAATCCGGCTACTCCTTTGTCGGCTGGAACACCGCAGCCAACGGCAGCGGTTCAAGCTACACTTCCGGCGCGACCTTCGCGATGGGATCGTCGAACGTCACCCTCTACGCGCAGTGGACGACGCTTCCCACTTATTCCGTCATCTACGTCGCGAACGGCGCAACCAGTGGCGCAGTGCCCGTCGATAACAACAAATACACTTCCGGCACAACCGTCACTGTGCTTGGCAACAGCGGCAGTCTCGTTCAATCCGGCTACTCCTTTGTCGGCTGGAACACTGCAGCCAACGGCAGCGGTTCAAGCTACATTTCCGGCGCGACCTTCGAGATGGGCTCGTCCAACCGCACTCTTTACGCGCAGTGGACAGCGCTTCCCACCTACTCGGTCACCTACGTCGCCAACGGCGCGACCGGCGGCGCTGCCCCCGTCGATAACAACAAATACACTTCCGGCACAACCGTCACTGTCCTTGGAAACAACGGCACTCTTGTTGAAACCGGCTACTCTTTCGCGGGTTGGAACACCGCAGCCAACGGCAGCGGTTCAAGCTACATTTCCGGCGCAACCTTCGCCATGGGCTCAGCCAACGTCACGCTCTACGCGCAGTGGTCACTCGCAGGATCCACCCACTCGGTCGCCTACAACGGCAATGGAAACACCAGCGGCTACGCTATCTCCGACCCTAATCAATACCAATCGGGCGATGAAGTCACTGTCTATGGCAACCTCGGCTTCTTCTTTAAACCCGGCAATGTTTTCAATGGTTGGAACACCGCCGCCAACGGCACCGGCACAAGCTATGCCACCGGCGCAACCTTCGCCATGGGCTCGTCCAACGTCACGCTCTATGCGCAATGGACCGCCGCTAACTGGCCGCCCGTATCCATCTGGGGAGGCGCGCGTCAGGTGATTTCGCTGCTTGCGGACGGAAGCGTTTGGACGTGGGGCTACAACTATAACGGTCAGCTTGGCGACGGAACCGTCAATAACAACTCCACACCCGGCCAGGTTCTGGGTCCGGGCGGAACCGGATTCCTGAATAACACCACCATGGTGATGGGCGGAGAACTGCACAATGTCGCGCTCAAATCCGACGGCACCGTTTGGGCCTGGGGCAGCGACATAACCGACCAGCTGGGCGACGGCGGCACTGCGAACAGCTTATGGCCCCAACAAGTCAACGGACTATCGAGCGTGGTCAAGCTCGGTTCTCGCGGATACCACTCCGTGGCGGTCGAGTCCGACGGCACCGTATGGGACTGGGGATCGGACCGGTTTGGCGCGCTCGGCGATGGCAACAATGTTCAGAACCCCGGCTACACAACTCCGGTTGAGGTCGCAGGCGTCACCAACCCCATCATGGTCACAGCGGGCTACATGTTCAGCGTGGCCCTCCTTCAGGACCACACGTTGGTTGCCTGGGGCAATAATGCAGATGGCGAAATGGGCAACGGCACGAGCGGCGGCTACCAGAGCTCTCCCCAACCTGTGCCCGGCATCGACAACGTCGTCTGGGTCTCGGCCGGCTGGACTCACGTCGTTGCCATCCGGTCCGACGGCACCGTCTGGACCTGGGGCGCGAATTCCTGGACCGGCTCTTTCGACTGCGAAGACTCCTACGACAGCAACAATCTCGGCTTCTTCTGCGGATACGGAAAGCTCGGCGACGGCACCACCAACGATCACTACACTCCTGAACAGGTACCCGGCCTCAGCGGCGCCATCATGGCTCTGGGCGGCGACAGCTATACCGCCGTTCTGTTGCGCGACGGAACCGTGTGGACCTTCGGTTCCAACGGAGCGGGCCAGCTCGGCGTAACCGGCGTCTACCAGAGCCTGTCGCCAGTTGAAGTGCAGGGATTGTGCCATGCGGTCTACATCATGGCTCGCGACTTTCACAGTCAGGCTCTCTGTTCTGACGGATCTCTCTGGTCCTGGGGTTCAGGCACCAGCGGCGAGCTTGGTAACGGAGCTTTCAGCAACAGCGCGGTTCCAGTCCAGATCAATTCCTTCTGAATCCCTGGCTCTCCCTTTTCCTCCGCCCTCGCGCCCAGCCCGCCCAAATCCACCACCAATCTCAATCATGCGATTTGTCATCCTGAGCGGAGCGTTCTTCTCAGCGGAGCGAAGGATATGCTTCTTACAACTGCAAACAGGTCGAACCCCAACTCCGCTAGCCCCGCCAACCCCAAGTACCCCATTGCGCCTCCCTCTCCCCCGTGTAACGATGATTCCGTCATGCTCCACCACGCACGTCCCCAGTCACTTTTAGTGCTCGCGGTCGCTCTTCTCCCGTGCTTGGCCATCCATGCCCGCGCCCAGGTCGTCGACTTCCAAAACGAGCGCGAGCCCGTCGTCAAGATTCATGACCTTTGGCGATTTCATACCGGCGACGATCCCGACGGCAAACTCGGCTGGGCCGCTCCCGGCTTCGACGACTCCTCCTGGAAACTCCTCAGCTCCGACGAACCTTGGTCCCAGCATGGTTTTTCGGGCTACACCGGATTCGCGTGGTACAGGTTTCAAGTCGTCCTGCCGCCATCTCAGAAGCCGATGGCCCTCTTCATCCCCTACATCAGCACCAGCTATCAGGTCTTTGCCGATGGCCGCCTGATCGGCCAGTTCGGAGGAATGCCTCCGCATCAGATGGTCGTCCGTAGCTTCGGCGTCGGAAACGAAGTGCTTTTCCCTCTGCCCATCGACCTCACCTCCCGCGGAGGCTCACTCACCATTGCCGTCCGCGTTTGGGAGTGGCCGGGGTGGTCAGCGAGTTTCGCTCCCGGCGGCCCCTGGGAAGCCGTTCGCATTGGCGATGCCGGCATGCTCGACGATCTCAGAGTCTTCCGCATCGACGCTCAATTCCGCCACGACTTCGGCGGCAACATTCTGTTTTTCACCTACCTCCTGGCTGGGCTCGCAGGGCTGGGCCTCTTCCTGCTACGCCGCGGCGAGCGCGAGTACCTATGGTTCGCTGCGGCCGAACTCTCCAGCGCCGTGAACATCGCCTGGGGCGACCTCTCCAATTTCAAGCCCCTGGACTGGCAAGACTATTGGGCGCTTGTCGGTGTCCTGTCAACGGTCACTGCCGTTTGCTTTTTCATGTTTCTCGCCGCCCTGCTCAAGCAGCGCCGCACCTCGCTCTTCTGGATCGCTCTTGCTTCCGCCCTCGTTGCCAACCTGCCCACGCTCGCCTACTCGCTCAATTTCATCGGCGACCCAACCTGGGTCGGCACAACCGCTTTAGCCAATCTGCCCTTCGACGTCTGCATCCTCACGCTCCTCATCTTCGCCGCACGGCGCGGCAATCTCGACGCACGTCTGCTTCTCGGCCCCGTCGCGCTTTCCTACTGCGTAAACATTCTCAGCCTCATCCTGATCACTCTTTACCTCGCCGGCGTCACCTCCTTCGCGCCATACACCCGGCTCATGCAGCTCTTCAATTGGCCATTCCCCGCCTCCGCCCAGAACATTGCCGACTTCCTGATGCAGATTTCCATCCTCGCCATTCTGGTGCTGCGCTTTGCCCGCACCCGCCGCGATGAGGAGCGCCACGCCGCTGAGCTTGAGGCAGCACGCGCCGTGCAGCAGGTGCTCGTCCCGGAAAACATTCCCGCTATTCCCGGCTTCAAAATCCAAAACGTCTACAAGCCCGCTGCAGAGGTGGGTGGCGACTTCTCCCAGATCATCCCGCTGGCTGATGGCGGCCTGCTCCTCGCCATTGGCGACGTCAGCGGCAAAGGCGTGCCTGCCGCCATGACCGTCTCCCTTCTCGTCGGAACCCTGCGCACGCTGGCTCACTACACACAGAGCCCTCGGGAAATTCTGGCCGCCATGAATCAGCGCATGATCGGCCGCACCAGCGGCGGCTTCACCACCTGCCTCGTCGTGCGCCTCGGTCCCGACGGAAAAATCATAGCCGCCAACGCCGGACATCTCGCGCCCTACTGCGCCGGCGCGGAGCAGGGAATTGAAAGCGGTCTTCCTCTCGGCCTCGCTTCGCATTCCACCTATCCCGAAACCGCCGCAACTCTTGGCATCAATCAGCAGCTCACGCTCCTCACCGACGGCGTGGTCGAGGCGCGCGGCAAAAGCGGCGAGCTCTTCGGCTTTGAGCGCACTCTGGCCATCAGCACTCGTCCCGCCGAAGTCATCGCCCTCGCCGCGCAGGATTTCGGCCAAAGCGATGACATCAGCGTCATCTCCGTCACTCGCACTCCCGCCCCCGCGCCCGCATAAGCGGAAACCTCGGAGGAGCACAGGCCCTCGCCACCGCCGCCGCGTCATCCGCCTGTCTGCGAGTTACCCTTGAAATGCGCTTCCGGAAGGCCTTCACAATGTCGGCTGGCATTGAACGCGAGTTTCCACTGACGCCCCTGGTCGGCGTCGGCGCCGTCATCGTCCACGATGCACGCGTTCTTCTCGTCCGCCGCGGCACCGAGCCACTCAAAGGTCATTGGACCCTCCCTGGCGGCATGTTGGAAGTCGGCGAATCGCTCATTGCCGGCGTCGTGCGCGAAGTCCGCGAGGAAACCGGCCTCGACATCGAGCCCATCGAGCTCATCGAACTCCTCGACCGAATCCATCGCGAGGAGGGCCGCGTCCGTTATCACTACGTCATCGCCGACTACCTTTGCCGCGCAACCGGAGGCCAACTCGGCGCAGCATCCGACGCTGCCGCCGTTCGCTGGGTCGAACGCGCAGAATGGAATAGTCACTCCGCACTCGTCCTCGATCCCATCACCGTTCGCGTTATCGAAAAAGGCTGGACGCGCGCCCACGAACTGCGCATCGGCGGCCAGCTTCTCGAACGAAAGGCCGCCCGCCCATGATCCCGTCCGAAAGTACGACCAAATCCGCACGCAGAACTCAACCCAACAGCTCTCCGCTTAGATGGGCACTGCGCGGGTTGGTCGCTCTGCTCGTTCTCGCAGCAGTCGCCGCCCTCGGCTTTTACTTTCGCCCGGTCAGCTCCTTGAATGCCCGCACGTATCTGCAGGAGCATTTCGCCGGATTTGAGAACCACACCGTCAAAGTCGACGGCTATCGCGTGCACTACCTCGCCATGGGCCCTGCCGGCGGCTCGCCTGTCGTGCTCGTCCACGGTCTCGGCGGCCGCGCTGAAGATTGGTGGAACGTCGCTCCCGTGCTCTCCAAGGCGGGCTTTCGCGTCTATATGCCGGATTTGCTCGGCTTCGGCCGCAGCCAGCAGCCCGCCGATTTTTCCTACTCGGTACGTGATCAGGCCGCTGTCGTCGTCCATTTCATGGATGTTCTCGGCATCAAGCAAGCCGACGTCGCCGGCTGGTCCATGGGCGGTTGGATCGCGCAGCTCATTGCATCTGACGATCCCCAGCGCGTCTCCCGCCTGATCCTCATTGATTCCGTGGGCCTCAATATCAAGCCCTCATGGGATACCAATCTCTTCGTCCCCACCTCGCCCCACGAACTCGACGAACTTGACGCCCTGCTCATGCCCAACCCGCCGTCGATTCCGCCCTTCGTTGCGCGCGATTACCTGCGCCTCTTCAGGCGCAACGGCTGGGTCATCAAGCGCGCTCTGGCCACCATGCTCACCGGCCACGACGTCACCGACAATCTATTGCCCCAGCTCAAAATGCCCGTCCTCATCATCTGGGGTTCGCTTGACCAGATTGCTCCCGTCGAGCAGGCCCAGACCATGCACCATCTCATTCCCCAATCCGAAATCCAGGTCATCCCCGGCTGCGGTCACATGGTGCCTCTCCAGTGCAGCGCGGAGATGGACCCCACGGCCCTCAGTTTCATCCAGTGATAACATTGAATTTCATCCAGTGATAAATCGACTTCCGGGGTCCATATTCGATTCAAATTCAATTTGACGCCCCCCCATCTTCTCTGCGAGACTCAGCCAGATGTCCTACACCGGAAAATTTGAATTCGCTGCGGAGCGCAGATACCGGGCACGCAATACACGCCTTTACCGGTTAGCGCATTGGCCCATCTGGATTTGGGTCTTTTTTATTGCCCCTGGGCCTCTCACCTTCACCGTCTTTTCCCGTGGATTCCACTGGATCAACTGGTCTTGGCTCGCAGCAGTTCTCCTCGTCACCGGAATAGCCGGCCTCCGTGGCCGTCTCCCCGGCGTTGAGCCCTGCCCTTATATCCTTCGCTTCGACGAAGACCGGCCCAACCCCCTCTACCGTCGCATCTGCTATACGTTCGCCTGGAATGCGGTTCTTAGCTACACACTGCTCAATATGACCGGCCTGGTGCTGGCCTCAGCGACCGGCGTCTGGCATCTTAAGCAGATTTACTTCTACGCCTACTCGCCGCTTTGCGCATTGATTCTGCTTCTCGGCATCATGGGCAAACTGCCGCGCGTCGGGCCATCCACCAAGGGCGAAGGCGTTGAGCGCCGCTATTTCTATGGATCGGTTTGGGCCGCCGCCGCAGCTCACGTCGTCCTTCTCCTTATGTGGAGGGTCCTTCCGGAAACGCGTCCCGGAAACCTCGCAAAGCTGGTGGTCTTCGCTGCGGTTCTGGCGGCATTCGGCCTGGCTGCCTCTCGCGGACAGCTCCCTCGGACTCGCCCCATCCTCTCCGGCGAGCTCATGGCCTCTGACTAAAGCTGCTTAGCAGTTGCTTCCTCCGCTCTCGATCTCCCACAAATCTCGGGTGCCCCATCCAAGCTTTGCTTGGGTGGGGTAGCACCACTCTCAATCTCCCACCCTCAATCCACCACAAATCCTGCGTGCCCCATCCTTTCGTGCTCTTCGCGAAAGGGTGGGATACCACGAATCCCAATCCACCTCTGTGTCATCCTGAGCGAAGATTGCGTACGCAATCGGAGTCGAAGGACCTGCATCTGTTTTTCGAATGACCACCCGCAGCATCCTCAATCTCCTTCGCTTAATCGGAAGGAGCCTTCAGATGGCCCCTGAATGCTGCGCCTCATTTCCGATCGGCCTTCAGACCCGGGCTTTCAGAAAGCCGAGGGCTTTTTCCCATGTCAAGCCCCCCGACCCCAATCCGCGCGCATAAAATCTCACTAACCTATTTCCTTTCTGCTCTCTGACCGCTGATCTTTTTTTCTACCAAGTTTGCCGATTATTTCGCGGAAGTTGCTACCCTTGTAATAACAATCGAAAATAGGGCGCGTCCTTTTGAGCGAGTGGCATATTGCTCCCTCGACGGGAAGTCGCGGTTCTCAGCCAGGAGGAATCTCGAGGCCGGCATCAGAATCGGGGCAAAGGCCGATACTGAGTGCTTCTAAGTCCTGATGCTGGACGAATTTAGATTCGAACTTTATTGTTTTCAATGGCTTAGAGAAAATGATCGAGGGTATAAACAGCTCATTCTATAAGTCTTAACCCCAAAAAGGTAGGGGGGAGGGGGGACCACCACACCTCGCTTTTTGAGTCCGTCCCCGTGATTCAAATCACATTTGACCGTCAGCCCGCAGAGGTATAACAAGGTTGCTATGTGCCTCGCGATCCCCGGAAAAGTCGAAGAGATCACGTCCGACGGCATGATCCGCGTCGGTCGCGTCAACTTTGGCGGCGTGGTCAAAAACGTCTGTCTCGATTACGTTCCCGAAGTCAAAGTCGGCGACTACACCATCGTTCACGTCGGCTTCGCCATCTCCAAAATCGATGAGGCCACAGCCGAGCAGACCCTTGCAGACTTCCGCACCCTCGGTGTTCTCGACGAAGAGCTCGCCACCGAAGACGAAGCCTTCGCGCGCGCCGCTAGAGCGCCACAATCGCGCTGCCCCGACGGAAGCTGTTCGAATCAAGGCTGCGCCTGCGACTCTCACTCCGCGGGTGCCCCCGGTCTCGCCCTTGAGACCGGGGATAGCCGCGTCAACCTCGGCACTCCTGCTCCAAAAAAACAATGAAGTACCTCACCGAATTCCGCAACGGCGAAATCGCTCGCGCTCTCGCCCGCGACATCGCGCAGATCACCACGCGCCCTTGGAAGATCATGGAAGTCTGCGGCGGCCAGACTCACTCCATCATCAAAAACGGAATCGATCAGATGCTTCCCGCCAGCGTCGAAATGATTCACGGCCCTGGCTGCCCGGTCTGCGTCACGCCGCTCGAACTGATCGACAAAGCTCTCGCCATCGCATTGCAGCCCGGCGTCATCTTCTGCTCTTTCGGTGACATGCTTCGCGTCCCCGGCACTGAGTGCGATCTTTTTCAGGTCAAGGGCCGCGGCGGCGATGTACGCATCGTTTACTCGCCCCTTGACGCAGTAGAAATCGCTCAAAAAAATCCACGCCACGAAGTGGTTTTCTTCGGCGTCGGCTTTGAAACCACCGCGCCCGCCAATGCCATGAGCGTGCATCTCGCCAAGCGTCGCGGCCTCAATAACTTCTCGCTTCTCGTCTCCCACGTTCTCGTCCCCCCAGCCATCTCGGCTATCATGTCCTCGACCCGCAGCCACCAGCCCAACGGCGAAGACCTGCCGTTGGGAGCCCCGGAAAAGCCCGTCCAGGCGTTTCTCGCCGCTGGTCACGTCTGCAGCGTGATGGGCTACTGGCAGTACCCGCCGCTCGCTGAGCAATTCCGCGTGCCCATCGTCGTCACTGGTTTTGAGCCGCTCGATCTTCTTGAGGGCATACGTCGCGCGGTCGCGCAACTTGAGTCGGACCGCCACGAAGTCGAGAACGCCTACAGTCGCGTCGTCACCTTCGACGGCAATCAGGCCGCGCAGAAGCTCCTCGCAGAAGTTTTCGAGATCACCGATCGCGCCTGGCGCGGCATCGGCGTCATTCCCAAAAGCGGCTGGCGCCTTAACTCCGACTATCGCAACTTCGACGCCGAGGAGCGCTTCCACATCACCGGCATTCACACCGAGGAATCGGCTCTCTGCCGCGCCGGCGACGTCCTGCGCGGCGCCATCAAGCCGGCCCAATGTGCGGCATTCGGCAAAGAGTGCACTCCGCGCCATCCGCTCGGCGCAACCATGGTCTCGAGCGAAGGCGCATGTGCCGCCTACTACAACTACGGCCGCTTCCTCTCGGCCGAAGGCCTTGCCACCGCCGGGAAAGGAAGCTGACAGCCGTTGCTCTCTCTCGAGGTTCTGCACTGTTTTACGATTGTCATCCTGAGCGAAGGTCGCCGCAGCGACCGGAGTCGAAGGATCTGCTGTTGCTCTTGCTTTGTATCAGGGCATGACTGGTAGGTCGGGAACTTTAGCCCCGACTGCCGGTGCTCAACAAAAAAATCGGGGGTTTTAGCCCCTGAGCTGGAAGCGAATGGCTAGGAGCTAGAAGCTGAGTGACATCGATCGCCAATCTCGATTTTTCAAGTTGGTCCTGCCCGATGCCTCTCGCCGACTATCCCACCATCGTGATGGGCCACGGTGGCGGCGGAAAGCTCGGCACCGAGCTCGTCGAGCACCTGTTCCTGCCCGCGTTCCGCAATCCCGCTCTCGAAGATCTCGGCGATGCCGCCGTCCTTGAAACCGCCGGCGGGCGCCTCGCGTTCAGCACCGATTCCTTCGTCGTGCAGCCGCTCTTCTTTCCCGGCGGGTCGATTGGAGAATTGGCGGTCAACGGCACGGTCAATGATCTTGCCGTCTCCGGAGCCGATCCAAAATTCCTTTCCGCAAGCTTCATCCTTGAAGAAGGATTCGCGCTCAATCAACTCGCGGCGATCGTCGACGCCATGGCCAAAGCAGCCGCAACTGCAGGTGTCCAGATCGTCACTGGCGACACCAAGGTCGTCGAACGCGGCCACGGCGACGGCTGCTACATCACCACCGCCGGTGTCGGCATCCTCCGTTCAGGCAGTGAAGTCAGTCCAAAACGAGTAAAAAAAACGGATGCGGTCATCGTCTCCGGCACCATGGGCGACCACGGCATGGCCATCATGAGCGTTCGCGAAGGCCTCGAATTCGAAAGCCCCATCCGCTCCGACTGTGCCGCCCTCAATGGCATGATCGCCGAAGTGCTCGACGCGGTGGGCGCGTCCGTGCACGCCATGCGCGATCCCACTCGCGGCGGCCTCGCCTCCACGCTGAATGAAATCGCGGCCTCTTCCGATGTGGGCATCGTCATCGACGAGGCCAGCCTTCCCGTCCGCGATGAAGTGCACTCAGCCTGCGAACTGCTCGGCCTCGATCCCGTCTACGTTGCCAACGAAGGCAAAGCCGTGTTCTTCGTCGCCGCCGATGCAGCCGATCGCGTTCTCGACGTTCTTCGCGCTCACCCGCTCGGCCGAGATGCCGCCCGCATCGGCCACGCCACGGCCGAGCACAAACGCATGCTCATCGCGCGAACCCTTCTCGGCGCAAATCGCGTGATTCCGACCATGATTGGCGAACAGTTGCCGCGCATTTGTTAGCTCTGTGCCTCGCAGATAGCCATATCAACAACCTGGTCATCCTGAGCGAAGTTTGGCGCGTCGTTTACGCCAAACGAAGTCGAAGGACCTGCATTTCTTCATCCGATTCTTCAATGAATTTCAGGACCGTACACCACTTCCGCCCAATCGGCTCTAACCTTTTGATTAGCCCCTCGCGCACGAATTAGTGTTTCCAAATTACATTCGTAAGTCGACCTTCCTCAATCTCAGCTCCAACCTTCTCAAACCGCGGCTTCCCTCGCCGATAGATGAGAAAAGGCTAAGACCACGCAAAGCTCTCAACAAGCTTGGGCGCGTCCGCGCCTTGGCCCATGACTCGAATGTGCCTCAACCTAAGAGCTGTCTCATCTCTCGCCGCACTGCTCATCGCAGCCTGCGGCGCCAATCTGCGCGTCGAGGCTCCGCCAATCCCCTCTCAATCCGTTCCCAGCACGGCCAACCCCATCGACAATTCGCACATGACTATTCTTCCCGGCAATGTGCATCCCCTCGCTCGCGCCGAATTCTACCTTGGTCCCGCCAATCCCGCGATGCGTCTCGACCGAATGCTCCTCGTGCTCAACTCGTCGCCGGCGCAACAAGCCGATCTTGATGCGCTCCTCGCCGCACAGCAGGATCCCGATTCGCCGCTCTACCATCGGTGGCTCACACCCGCCGCATTCGGCGCGCGCTTCGGCGCCTCCGATGCCGATCTGGCACAGGTAACGGCATGGCTCGCGTCGCAAGGATTCGTCATCGAAGAAATCCCCGCGTCACGCCGCCTCATTGCCTTCTCCGGCTCCGCCGCTCAGATCTCCGCCGCGTTCCGCGCTCCTCTGCGCATGTACCGCGTGAACGGAACCGACCACCTCGCCAACGCAGAAGATCCGCAGATTCCCATCGCGCTTTCAGGGCTCGTCGCCGGCATCGTATCCCTTCACGACTTCCGCCGCACCTCCCAACTGCGCGCGCTCTCGCCGCTCTCCACCCGGCCCGATTACTCCGCCGGCGCAACGCATTATCTTTTTCCTGCCGACTTCGCCACCATCTATGACCTCGACCCGCTCTTCGGCGCCGGAACCAACGGCGCGGGCAGCTCCATCGCCATCGCGGCGCGCAGCAACATCAAGCTCGGCGATGTGGAATCGTTTCGCTCCATGGCCGCGCTGCCCGCGAATGATCCTACCGTCATTCTCACTGGCTCCGATCCGGGGCTCGTCACCCGCGATCAAACCGAGTCCACGCTGGACGCCGAATGGGCCGGAGCCATCGCGCCTGCCGCCCGCGTCAACCTCGTTGTCGCGGCTTCCACTGCAACCACCGATGGCATCGACCTCGCCACTGCCTGGATCGTCAATCACGCCGCTGCGCAGGTTGTGAGTGTGAGCTACGGCAGTTGCGAACAGGACATGGGCGCGGCAGAACTCGCTCTCTACAACAGCCTTTGGCGGCAGGCAGCCGCACAGGGCATGAGCGTCTTCGTCTCCTCAGGCGACGCCGGCGCGGCTGCCTGCTCGGCGCCCACCGCCGGCGCAGGATCGAAAGCCGCTGTCAACGGTCTGTGCAGCTCCCCTTATTCCACCTGCGTGGGTGGAACCGAATTCGACGAAGGCGGCGATTCCGCGCGGTACTGGTCTTCCAGCAACTCAGGAGCCTACGGCTCTGCTCTCAGCTATATCCCCGAGCAAGTCTGGAACGAGAGCGCGTCGAACGGTGGCACCGGATTGTGGGCGTCAGGCGGAGGAGCGAGCACAGTCTACGCGCAACCGGCTTGGCAAGCCAACGTGGAGGGCGCTACCGCGGCAGGCGATATGCGGGCCGTGCCCGATGTCTCGCTTTCGGCTGCAGATCACGACGGTTATTTTGCCGTCGAAAACGGATCCAACTGGATCGCTTCAGGAACGTCAGTTTCGGCTCCGGCCTTTGCCGGCATCATGGCGCTCGTCCTTGAAGCCCATCTTGACGCGCCACAGGGCAATGCCAATCCACGTTTGTACGCATTGGCAACCTTGCCCGGCAATCCATTCCGCTCCACGCCATCCGGAGATAACGGCGTGCCTGGTATTGCAGGGTACTCGGCTACTGGCGCCACATACAACATGGCCACGGGCCTGGGATCTGTCGACGCCGCACTATTGGTCGGCGCATGGAGCGAAACCCCTCAGACCAATCCTCCAACCCTCATTCTGGCTCCAGTCCAACAATCAATCACCCTCGTTCAAAGCGGCTCGGCGATTTTGGATTTCACTGCCACCACAGGAGGTTCTTTCGCCGGCGCCATCACGTTCAGCGTTTCTGCATTGCCCGCCCATATCACTGCGACCTGGTCCGCCAATCCACTTTCGCCTTCCGCGAGTCCCTGCACGTATCCTGTCACTCTCACCTTGGCGGCCTTGCCCGGAGCGGCAATTGGCAACTTTCCGTTTGTGATCTCGGCGGCGGGCGACGGTCTCCAGGCGCAACAAAGCGTAACGTTGCTGGTCGAGCCCCGCACGAATCCGTGCTCAAGGTTGAGTCTTTTGCCCACAAGGTGCATGCCGCCCATTGGCCGCGCGCCCATTCGGCTCAATCGGCCATAGGGTCAGGCTTGTGCCGTGGCAAAATGCCTGCAGTCCTACTTGAGAAGTTCGAAGGCTTTCTCAATCTGCGCAGAATGATGGTCGGGAGCGTCAGGAAGCGTGTAGCTGATTTCCAGTACCGTTGCCGGGGGCTGAGCGAGCGCTTTCAGCGCCTTCACCGTTTCCGGCCAGTCGATGGTTCCATCCCCCGGCCACAGGTGCTCATCCTTCAAGCCATGATTGTCATGAATGTGAACGGAGGCAATGCGCGCGCCCAGTGCAGTAATGGCGGCCGCTGTTCCCGTAGTAACGTTGGCATGGCCAAGATCCAGGCACACGCCGACGTTGTCCAGGTGGCCCATCTCGAGGATCAGAACCAGATGCTCGGGAGTAGTGGCTTCGCTCAGCAGATTCTCCACCAGCAGGCGAACGCCCAGCGGGCGCGCAAACGCTCCCAGATGTTCGAGCGCTGTTTGCGCCAGCTCAATCGTGCGTTGTGACCACGTATCGTCGCGCTCACCCAGATGCATCACCATATTGCGCAGCGGAATGTGCTCGGCCGATTCCAGCGCGCGCTTAATTTCGTCCATGGCATCGATGCGGCGGCCCTTGTCGGGGTGCAGCACATTCACGCCGGGAGCTCCGGCCCGGCCCATTTCTCGGTCGGGAAACATGGGAGCATGCATGGAGAACGGCTGCAGTGCGTTCGACTGGAACCACTCGGCCAGTTCGGCCACATCTTCACGGCTCGTATAGTCGAAGTGCTGGCGCGCGGCAAAGATCTCCACCGCCTGCGCGCCCGAGCGCTCCGCGAGCTCAAGCAGCCCCGGATGCAAACGATGGTTCAGGAACAAGTGAGTCGAAAGGACGCGCAGCATCTTCGAGGAGCCCCTGGCGCGGCAGGAGTTTGTCTCCAGGACCGGCGCTCTCTCTATTCTCGCATCCTTATGAGCGCCAACCATCTATGATCGATTCGGAGAACGTGTTGTCGAGCGGTTTGTCGAAAACTGCGCTGGATTCCGAGATCCGAGAGAGAGCCATGACGGCAACGGCGCCCAAGCCAATCCCCAATCCCATCGTCGATCTTTCCTTTCCGCATCGCTGGCAGGCCGAAGTGCTGGCCGCGCGACCGCTCATCTTGCCCCCGCGACACTTCGTTTATCCGCAAGCTGCCGAAGAAGTCGAGCGTGGCGCGCTGGAAGTGCTCATCCGTCCCGATGCCTCCGGCGTGCAGCCCGCCGATGCCGAGCCGCAGGCGACAGGACCGTTTCTCGCCACTTGCGCGCTCGGTTTTCGCGATCCAGCAGTTCCTACCGGCCTCTGGTCTACTCCAAGGCCAGAAGAGATCTGCGCAGTCGCGGGAGGCTACGCGTACCTCATCGACGCCACGGCGCCGGAGCGCTTCACCATGATTCCCTACCGTCCGGTGCTGGAGATTCGTGCGGCAGTCGCCGAAGGCCTGCTGCTCTTCATTGGCCACCGCTCGATTCTTGCCTTCGGACCCGATGGCCAGGCGTGGGAGTCGGAGAAGCTCTCGGATGAAGGCGTAACAATTGCAGGGATCGATGGCGGAGTGCTGCACGGAACCGGCTGGGAGCTGCGGAGCAATCGCGAAAAAGAATTTGTGCTCGATCTGCGGACCGGGCAGCCGCGTCAATCTGCAGCAGACGTGCAATGAGTCGCGGGCAGAATCTCCTCGTACGCCCGATAAATGCCTTCGAAGACCGAATCCCAGCTTGCGGTGAGCGCATAGGCACGCGCGGTACGACGCATCCCGGCGAGGCGCGCCGGATCGTCGAGCAGCCCCGCGATAGCCGGTGTGAATGCCTCGTCGGGCACGATGCAGCCGGTTTCGCCGTCACGAACAATCGTCGGCGGTCCTCCGTCGGGAGTGACGATGGCCGGAACCCCGCTGGCCAGCGCCTCCAGCACCACGTTGCCAAACGTGTCGGTATGCGAGGGAAATACGAAAAGGTCCATGTTGGCGTATGCGGTAGCCAGCGCTCCTCCGCGCAGCACTCCCGTGAATTCCGCCTGCGGCAACCGCTCACGTAGCCAGGACTCGTCGCCCCCGTGACCAACGATCATAAATCGGAAATTCGTCACGCCACTGCGATCGAGGTCCTTTTGGATCCGCACGAGAAGGCCAATATTTTTTTCGACTGACAGGCGCCCCACAAAGCCCAGAATAAAATTGCGCTCCTCGGGCTCGCGTGTGCGTTTCGACGGATGGAAAAGATCCGCGTCCACACCCCGTGGCATGAGATGGCAAGAGCGATGTGTGTGGCGCTCGAGAAGCGCGCAAAGGTCCGGATTGGGCGCAAATAGCACCTTCGCCAGCGAGTAGAATCGAGCCGCCGTCGCCAATGCGACGTTTTCGATCGTCTGACCGGTAGAAACGGACTGCTGGTTGGGCAAAAACCGCAGCAGCCACTCCGCACGGCGCGCCGCATATTCGTGAACGTTGGTATGCCAGCTCGCGGCAAGCGGAACATGAAAATGGTGCGCGAGCGCAGCGCCCACCACGCCAATCTCGCTGGGGCCGGTGATGTGAATCAGGTCAGGCCTGAAGCGCTCGAGCACCTGGCCGATCATCGGCATGTGGCGCAGAAACGCGGGATCGACGCGTAGATCTTTTTCGAGCGCAAAGGAAAAAATGCCGCGGGGCAGCTCGAGTGTCCATACGCTGCCCTCTTCGATTAGCGCTTCGGCGCGATCTCCCGCGGACTGGGTGCGATTGCCGGCGCGTACGCAAAGAAACGGAAGGTTGCGCCGCCGGGCGAAGTTTTCAAAATGGCGGCTGGTATGGGCTACCCCGTTCACTTCGTGAAAGGAATCTGGAAAGTAGGCGACGCGCGGTACCGGTGGGATCAATTCGCGGGCGACACTAGTCGCGTTGGCAAGAGTTCTCAACCTGGCCCCGCTAACACGCTGCAGTCTTTAGAACTCGTGCTCGCCCAGCGCAAGCCGCATCTGATCGGACTCGCTCCAGGCCAGCCGCAACCCGCCCGCCACAAGTCCCCGGCCCATTAGTTGCACGAGCGCGAGACCCGCGCCGATCAAGCGCGGTGCCGATCCCCTAGGCCAAAGCTCGCTCAACGGCCTCACCGCCCCCGCGGCATCGGGATGAAAGACGCGGTCATCCCATGAGCGCGAGCCTTGCGGAAAGTCGGAATAATGGCGGATCGCATCGATGGTCGATTGCAAAATCCGATGCTTCCACGGCTCGGCGTACTGTTCGAGGAACAGCACATTGCTGCGCTTCTCACGGCGCACTTCGTGCACAAACTCGGTAAAGGTTGTGGCGTTGGTCAGGTTCACGTTGGCGTTCGGTTCCACGCCGTGACGATCGCCGCCTGAAAGCAGCAGCATGTTCCACTTTTCGGCGAGCCGCCTTACTGCGCGGTTCTCATCCCAGTTGCGCAGGCCGTTCAGCTCCAGCGCGTGAATAAAGGCGCCGTTCTTCTGCAGGAACTCACCCACCAGGAACTGGTGCTTCTCCTTGCCGATCAGGTAAAGGTCCCACATCGGGTGGTTGAAGATGACCAACACATTCGGCTCGCGATGGAGGGCTGAAAGGATCTCGGTGAGGCGCGCATCGGTGGGATGTGCCGTGTATTCCTCGAGCGTGGCCATCCACTCCGCCGCGCGCGCGCTGGGCAGGTTATGCACGCCCAGATGGAACGATTGTGCCCCGCCATACGGAGCGCTCCACTCTACGGAGACCGGAATCTGCCGTGCGCTGGGAACCGTGCGCAGAAGCATGGGCGCTTTAATGTTGTCGTGATCGGTAATCGAAACCATCGGCGCGAGGCCGAGCTTTTCAATCTGCCGCATCTCCAGGTCGAATGCCAGTTTCGGCGTCATCGGAGGTGTCCAATAGCTGGCGGCGTAGTCGATGTGGATCCCGTGATATTGCTCGGCGCGCCGCTCCATGCGCGACAGCAGTGGGCGCATCACCGGGAACTGATTGCCAAAGTTGGCCAGGAAATCCAGAGTCTCGTGCGATTGGTTCGTGTGACTGTGCAACGAAACACCGGTCCGAAAGCCCCTGGGGGCATCCTTATCTCGCCATAAGTATGAGATCGCTGAACTCGGCATATCCACTCCTCGGCTTCGCGGATTTCCACAGCCAGTATCCGTTGGTTGCCATGAATTTCCAGTTAAGAGCGTGCGAAATGCCCTTCAATAAAACATGCAATGGAACCAAGGGAGTTACGAAAATACCAGGAATTTCGTTCAATACACGTGTAAATTCCCTACATCTCTATTGTAGGCCGAACGCCATATCGCCGACGTTACGTCCCACCCCGAAATGTCCAAGGCAAGTCGGAAACCAAATGGAATGAGTCATCAAGAAAATTGCGTGAATTTTTGGCCAGACGTATCACCGCCCGCATGGAATCCGGCGCGGACCTACTTCCGGGTCTTGGCAAACTCCGGGCTTAGAAAATCGTCCATATTCCAGCCGGCCATCAGATCCTCGTCGTGATTCGGCTTGCTGGTTTCGCCGTGCGTCCCCGGAGCCAAAGCCGCTTCCGCAGCCAGGTAGTTCTCCGTCAGGCCCTGGCGCAACATTTCAAAAGCTTCTTCCGGTGAATTCGCGAATTTAAAGAGGTCAATATCTTTGGGAGAGATCGCTCCTGTATCCACCAGCGTGTCGAGATTGAATACCTTCTTCCAGTATTCCGGCCCATAGATCACCACCGTGATCTTTTTGGTCAGCTTTTGGGTTTGAACGAGCGTGAGAATCTCAAACATTTCATCGAGCGTGCCGTAGCCGCCAGGAAAGACCACCAACGCCTTGGCCAGGTATGCGAACCAAAGCTTGCGCATGAAGAAGTAATGGAACTCGAAGTTGAGTGAGGGCGTGATGTAGGGATTCGGCCTCTGCTCGAAAGGCAGAAGGATGTTCATGCCGATCGTCTTTCCGCCGGCCTCGTACGCGCCGCGGTTTGCTGCCTCCATAATTCCCGGACCACCGCCCGAAGTAACTACGAATCGATGCTTGCGCGAAGGAATCGTCTTGGCCCATTGCGTGAGCAGTTGCGCCAGGCGCCGCGCATCCTCGTAGTAGCGAGCCATCTCCATGGCGGCCACAGCGCGCTTGCGTTGCAAGTCCGTAGCCATGCCCGCGGCAATTTCCTTCGGTTTGGCAGGCTGCTCTTCGCTTGGCGCGGGTTTCGTGGAACCGGTGTTGTCGAGCAACTCCAGGGCGTGATCGGCTTCTTCGCGCCCGCGAAAACGCGCCGATCCGAAGAAGACCACCGTATCCTGAATCTGCTCGCGGCGGAATCGCGCCAGCGGCTCGAGAAACTCCGACACAATCCGGATGAGTCGTCCGTCGGCGCTGTTCAGAAAGGCTGGATTCTCATAGGCGAGTGGCGCGCTCTCCAACGGAGGCGGCGCGCCGTTGGTTGGAATCACGGCCTTGGGCGGCGCCTCAGCGGCGGCGTGCTTAGCAGCTTCGCCGGCGTTCTTCAAACGCTCGCTTTTCTCATCCGTGATCCCTGTTTCCTGCTCCCTGTTTTTCATCACTCAACCATCACGACGTCGAATCGCATCTTGAAATGCAATCCATAAATTCAATAGACCCAGGCCGGAAACGATGCCGCGCACGGCGCCGAGCCGGATGAAATCCTCGACTGTGGTGGACTGGAGGAAAATCGGATTCTGGTCCCAGAAGTTGTGCGACCACGGCGCGTAGCAGATGGCCAGCCCGATGTACATGCGCAGCATTACGCGCAAAAACAATTCGACACGTTCGAGCCAGCGCGGAACATGATGAGGCGGAGGCTCCGCGGCGCCTGATTCGGATTCCGAAGGCGTCGCAGGATCCGGTGCCGTCTCGGAGAGCGTCGCCGGACTCGCAGTGAGCGCCGAAACGAGCGTCGTTGAGGTCGATTCCGGCTGCTGCATTCCTATGCTTATGTCCGCCATCTCCGATGTTCGCGCCTCGAATATTCCGCAATTCATCAAGGACGTTTTGCCATTAAACGCGGCGAACAAGCTCCGCGCGCGAATACCGTATTCAAACGGTAACACAATGGAAACCGCTCCGCCGATGCCGGCCGGCGTACCGGTTTGCTTTCATTAGCGGCAAACATGAACCGTTTTCAGAAACGGTAGAAGACGCCGCCCATCGGCTCATAGACCTGGGTATATTGGGTCGTCGAGTTGAAGATGTCCGACAAGTTCGGAGCCTTGGACATATTGCCGCGCACTTGCAGGCGCAGGCCGAGATGCGGCAGAAAACTCCAATCCACACCGCCGCCATAGATAAAGTCCGGCCTCATGACCGTGTTCACCGAGTATGGGCTCGATCCGGGAACCGTGATGATAAAGCCGGCGCCGCCCAGGGCAAACGGCCTCACGTTCCCGAGTTTCTTTGAGAACACCCAAACCCCTCCGAACTGCGTCGCCTTGCCCGAAACCTCCTGCGATGGGCATGTGGTCCCAGTGGTACCGGTCGGAAAGCAAGTGGGCGGAGTGGCACTTGGATTGCTATACGACTGATTCGCCTCGTTAAACGAGAGCTCAAATTCGTAGCCAACAAGCGGATTCGCAATATGACGCCATTCAAAGAGGCCGCCTTCGGAGTCTGTCGGCGTCTGTTTGGTGCCGGACCCGGTCGTGCTGCTCGCGAAAGTCCGGTACCCGCTAAGCGCCACATCGGTTTGCGCCTGGGCCGTTGCGCCACACAAAAGAACCGCCACGGTCACGAGGAACGCGCCTTGCATCGAAATCTTCATCCGAATCACAGCCTCCTGGATTGTTTGCCTCTTTATATCTGAATGCCCCAAGCTCACCTTTGCTATCTTCGCATTTGGACTCGTCCACCAGCCGAATCGGTAGGCTCACACTTCAATGCGGCGTTGCTGCCCAAGCCCAAAATTCACCGCACAACTCATGAAACGGCGGGCAGCCCCGCGAGCGCCATCGCGATCTCTTCCTCCGGATACTCGTAATTCTCCAGTTTACCTGCCTGATAGTCGATATAGGACTGCATATCGAAATGACCGTGCCCGCTCAGGTTGAACAGAATGGTGCGCGCCTTGCCCTCCGCCTTGGCTTCGAGTGCCTGCCGAATGGCTTCGGCAATCGCGTGGTTGGCTTCCGGCGCGGGCACAATGCCCTCAGCTCTGGCGAACTGGATGCCTGCGGCAAATGCGTCGAGCTGTTGCACCGTGGTGGCCTCGGCCAGGCCCAGGGCGATGACATGCGAAACCAGCGGCGCCATGCCGTGATAGCGAAGTCCGCCGGCGTGGATGCCGGGAGGCATGAACGTGCTGCCCAGCGTATGCATCTTAACCAGCGGCGTTAAATGCCCAGTGTCGCCGAAGTCGTACGCGAATTTTCCCTTCGTGAGGCTGGGGCATGCAGCTGGTTCAACAGCAACGATGCGCGCGTTGCACTTTCCCTTAAGCTTGCGTCCCAGGAAGGGCATCACCAGTCCAGCAAAATTCGACCCGCCGCCCGTGCAGCCGATAATCACGTCGGGCTCGTCGCCGGCCATGGCCATTTGTTCAATGGCCTCCTGGCCGATCACCGTCTGATGGAGCAGCACATGATTCAACACGCTGCCCAGCGCGTATTTGGTCTGCGGATCCTTGGCGGCAACTTCTACAGCTTCAGAGATGGCAATGCCGAGCGAGCCGTTGGAGTTGGGGTGCTCCGCGAGAATCGCCCGGCCCGAATCGGTTTGGTTGCTCGGGCTGGCGACGACCGTGGCGCCAAAGGCTTCAATCAGTGCGCGGCGATACGGTTTCTGGTCGTAGCTCACCCGCACCATGAACACCCTGCAGTGCAAGCCGAGAAAGGCGCAGGCCATCGACAGCGCGGAGCCCCACTGTCCGGCGCGGGTCTCCGTGGAAAGATTCTGCACGCCCTCGCGCTTGTTGTAGTAGGCCTGAGGGACCGCAGTGTTGAGCTTGTGCGAACCGGCCGGGCTTACGCCCTCGTATTTGTAGTAAATGCGCGCCGGAGTATCCAGCGCCTTCTCCAGCCGCCGCGCGCGCACCAGCGGCGACGGCCGCCACTGCGCGTAAATCTGCCGCACCTCTTCGGGAATTTCAATCTCGCGTTCGGCGCTCACCTCCTGCATGATCAGGCCCATGGGAAACAGCGGCGCCAGATCGTCGGGACCGATGGGCTTCAAGGTTCCGGGGTGCAATGGAGGAGCTTAAAGGCTTGGGCAGATCGGGGAGAATGTTGTACCAGGCTTGCGGAATGCGGCTTTGCGGCAGGTTGTACTGGATTGTCTCCATGCGCAACATTTTACAGGGGCGCGCGGGCTGCAATGGTGCGCCGGGCCGCGCAAAGCGTCAGCGTTGGCTCGCTTCTCCAGCCGCAACCTTGCGGTTGAACTCCGCCGATTGATTGCGCGGCACGCTCAGCGATTGCCAGCGGTCACCGGCGAAGTGTTTTGCCAGAAACACGATCTGCCCCACGTGATGAGGATAGTGCGCCAGTTGGCGGTTGATGGCCTGCATTACGGAGTGTGCCTCGCCGCGAATCGTTATGGCGCGCGCGAGGTCGGCATCGGTGAGCCGCGCAACTTCAGCGAAGACGTGGTTCCAGCCGTCTTCCCATGCGGCCATCAGCTCCTTGCGCGTCGCGGGCGGTGCGACGAACTCGCTGTCGCGGTCCCGGTCAGGCTTCTCGCCATCTGTGGTCAGAAAATCGGTAAAGCGGGAACGCATGTTGCCCGTCATGTGTTTCACGATGACGGCGATCGAGTTGGCCTCGGGGTCGATCGCCGCAAAAAGCTGATCGTCGCTCACTTGGTCCATCGCGCGTTCAGCCAGCCGTTTGTAGTAGCGGAAGACCGCAAGCGCGTCTTCAATGTACGAAGTTGTGAATTCGAGCGCCATGGGGACAGTGTATTCGAGTATTGAAATAGCCAGCATTGAATCGTGCTAGTTTTGCGCTAACCAGGGAACTCATTCCGCGCTCCTCGCTTGTTCCCTCGCTTCTGCCGGGCCGGCTTGGTCCCTTGTTCCATCGTTCCATCGTTCCCTTGGTCCCTGCCTTTTCACGGCTCATCGCTATAAATGTGTACCTCGATCTTGCCGCCCTCCACTTGCCGCGCGCGAAACATGCCGGGCGTATTGAAGCTCCAGGCAAGCTGGCCATCGGGTGCGATGGCGATGACGCCGCCGTCGCCGTGTACCGGCGCAAGTTGCTTATGGATGACTTCATCGGCAGCTTGTTGCAGGGTGAACCCTTTGTACTGAACTAGAGCGCAGATCTCGCGCGCCACCGTGTAGCGAATAAAAAACTCGCCCACGCCGGTGCCTGAAACGGCGCACGATTCATTGGAAGCGTATGTTCCGGCGCCGATCACCGGCGAATCGCCCACGCGGCCTGGCATCTTGCCCTGCAGCCCGCCTGTCGAAGTGGCGACGGCAACGTTGCCCTGGCGATCGAGCGCCACAACACCGACAGTTCCATAGCGGCTCATGTCGGCCGGCTCCTGCCATTGAGCCAGCGGCGATGCCTGGTCGGCGGGCGGCGCGCTGGCCGGCCGCGGCGGAATCGGCTTACCCTCCTTTTGCAATTGCTTGACGAGCGACTGCCAGCGGGTCTCCGTGAAGAAATAGGCGGCGTCTTTCTGCTCCATTCCGGCCGCGAGCGAAAACGCGTCGGCGCCCGATCCGACGAGAAGAACGTAGGGCGTCTTTTCCATCACTGCCCGCGCCAGCGTGATGGGGTAGCAAGTGTGGGTCACATCCGCAACAGCGCCGGCGCGGAGCGTCGCGCCGTCCATAATGGCGGCGTCAAGTTGCGTCTTCCCGTCTGCCGTAAACACCGCGCCGCGGGCAGCATTGAAGTGCGGATCGTCTTCCATCACGCGGGTGGCCGCCTCGACCGCATCGAGCGACGAGCCTCCGCGATCGAGCACCGCGGCGCCCGCCTTCACTGCCGCGCTCAGCGCATCGCGATAGGCCTTGTCACGTTCCGAGCCGAGCGCCTCGCGGCTGATGCCGCCCGCGCCGCCGTGCACCACAATGGCCCAATGCCGAGGCTGTTGTCCCATAACCGATGCCTCCATGAAGGCGGCCCATGCGCCAAGGATGCAAATGAGGGTTGCGATTTTCGCTCGCACGCGCCGGCTCTCCCATCGACTCCCATGGTACCGCTGCGCGCGACGGCGGCGCCGTATTCGCCGCGCTGTTCTCACATCGGTGAATTCTGAATCAGGGGCGCTCAGCCGGCAGGTGCTTCAGCCATTCTCTCGTTCCCGCGTACCGGCAGGACTCAGATGCTACTTTCGTTGCCTCTGCCAGCGACTCGATGAATCCACGCCCGGTAGACGCGAAGAAACAATAAGCGCCGTGAAAAATGTCCCCCGCGCCCATCGTATCCACCACTTCGAGTTGCGGAACGGCGATAGTCCCCGATGATTGGCCGGAAACGAACTGAATCGCCTCTGCTCCGTCGGTAATCGCGACGTTTGCTACACCGTGGCTTTTTAGAAATGCAATGACCTCATCGCGGCCCGCGCAACCAGGGGGCAAGAAATCCGCGGAGCAGATCGCCGTATGGACGCTTTTGACCAGCTCTTCCATCCCATCTTTCCAGCTTCCTCCATCCAGAACCACAGGCTTGCTTCGAGCCTTCGATGCGGCGGCCCAAGCCTGACACGCGTCAATGAAATGGCCATCGACCATGACGAGGCGCGCCGTCTCCAACAGACTTGAGTCCACTTTCGCTGGCGGAATTGCCGTCCGAGTTGCATTCGCCGATACCACGTTGCGGTTGCCCTGGCGGTCAACTGTGACCGATGACAAGGCGGGCAATCCGTCAAAATCAGGATTCAATTCGACGAGTTGAATCTTGTGCTTCTTGAACTCCTCCAGGACCACGGCAGCCAGAGAGTTGCGCCCGACGGCTGTGGCCAGCGCCGGCTCTCCGCCAAGTTCAGCAAACGTAACTGCAGCATTGGCGGCAGGTCCGCCCACGAAAACCTCTTGGCTGCGCGCAACGACCTTCGTATTCGCGGCGGGAAACTCGTCGACGCCGTAGACTACGTCAATCGTCGACAATCCAACAAAAATGCCATCAGCCATGGTTGCGTTGCTCCGGATGAAATCGTCTCGTCCTCACAATCTTAGATTCTTTGATCGCGTCTTTGGCTGGCTTCGCCCCTGCCTCGCACATTTCAGCCTTGGCGACTGCATGTCCGCTAGGGGACAATGCTTGAGTTCCTTAAATTGGGGCCCGCGCCCGGTTTGCTTCTGCCAAGGCCGGACTTGCTTGCTTCGACAACGACGACCGAAAGAGGAAGATTCGATGCATTCCATCTGGTTTGGCGAATTCATGGGTACGTTGGTTCTCGTCCTCTTCGGCACTGGCGTCAATGCCGGTGTCCTGCTGCGCAAGTCCTACGCTGCAGACTCCGGCTGGATCGTAATCACCACCGGATGGGCACTCGGCGTGCTGTGCGGCGTCCTGGTCGCGCAGGCCTTCGGCAGCGGCGCCGCGAACCTGAACCCCGCAATCACTCTCGCCAGCGCCGTGATTACGGGAGACTGGCGGCAGCTCCCCGTCTATTGGTCTGCGCAACTTCTGGGCGCCATGGTCGGTGCCACGCTCGTGACCCTTCACTATGCTCCGCACTGGAGTCTCACGCCCGATCCGGCGGTCAAGCTCACAGTCTTCTGCACTAATGCGGCGGTGCGCAGCCCGTTGGCAAACATCTTCAGCGAGATGATGGGCACGGCCGCCCTCGTCGTTATCGCGGCTTCCATCTTCTCTCACGGCGTGGCTCTCAACGGCCCCGCAGCGGGACTGGGTCCGTGGCTCGTCGGCAGTTTGGTGTGGGGCATCGGCCTCTCGCTTGGCGGCACCACCGGCTATGCCATCAACCCCGCGCGCGATCTTGGGCCGCGCATCGTTCACGCGCTGCTGCCGATTCCAGGCAAGGGCGGTTCAAATTGGGGCTACGCCTGGATTCCCATCGTCGGCGACTTCGCTGGCGCGGTGCTCGCGGGTCTGCTGCTTCGCTTCGCACATCTGTAGCCGCGAACGCATTGCGGATTCGTGACGGCTTTTCCACTTCGAGCCGGCTTTTCCACGCTCACGATCAAATCGCTCTTTCACGGGGCCCGATAAGCCGGCGCATTTACTCCAGCCACGATGCGATGACTGCCAACGCCGTAATCGCCGCCGTTTCTGCACGCAGAATGCGCGGGCCCAGTGAAACCGCGCGCCAGGCATTGGCGTCGAAGAGCGCTTCTTCCGCGGAAGCCCACCCGCCTTCGGGTCCTATCGCCACTTCGAGCACGGGCATTTCCTCTTTCGCCACATTGACGGCGTCTTCAATCGCGTTCCGCAGCGTGGTGGTGCGCTCCTGCTCAGCGAGCACGATTCGCGCCGCACCAGACGCGGCGCGCACCCGCTCGGCCAGATCGACTGGCGGGTGAACGACCGGCACGTCGGAGCGGCGCGCCTGTTGCGATGCTTCGTGCGCAATGCGCCGCCATCTCTCACTGCGCTTCTCCGCTGCATGGGCAAGGTGCTTTTCTGTCCGTCGCGCAATCACCGGGGCAATCGCCGCGACACCGAGTTCGGTGGCTTTTTCAATGGCCCACTCCATGCGATCGAACTTATAAACGGCCATCACCAAAGTAACCGGCAAAGCGGGGTCCGCATCCATTTCGGCAACAAGGTTGAAGCGAACTTCGCTGGTTTCCCCCGCCAGAGTCACCGCGGCAACCTCCGCATGAAAGACGTGGCCGCCCGCCACAACATCCGCTTCCATCCCGGGTTCAGCACGGAGCACGCGCGCCAAATGTTCGGCTTGCGCACCCACGATCGTGGCAGTTGCTTCATCCCAATGCTCGGCAATCCAGCGGCGGCGCGTCATCGTCGATGTCCTTTCTTCCTATCGAGTCTACGGCGTTACGCGGCCGTTGAGCGAAATCTGGATTTTTTCGAATAGGCCCGATCACCGCGCCTAGAGCGGGTTTTAACGACTTCGCAGCGCGGCAAATCGTCATTCTGCAGTGCGCCAATTTTTTCCGTCGCCCAAAACACTAAGGGGAACGCTTTGAGCGTCCCCCTAGAGTGTTGCCTTTTGGGTTGTTCAGACCGTTACTTTTTCTTCGCGGCCTTCTTGGCGGTCTTCTTGGCTTTCTTCGCTGGCTTCTTGGCTGCTTTCTTGGTTGCCATTTTCCTATTCTCCCTTTTCGATGGGTTGCATCGATTCTGCAATTAGAAACTGCAGTTGAAGAATGTATAGAATCGCGCAGCATCGATGTCAAGAAAAAAACGACATAGAAGTGAAAAAAAGATCAACACCATTTCCGTCGCAAATCGACACCCAAAGGGAATTTCAACTCGAATTTCGAAACGCGCGATGAAGAACTTCGACCATCCAATCGCATTCGACGATCGCAATACTGAATTGAGAAGCGCGATGCGCAGCGAAGTTCGCTGCTGTCGTCAACACTCGATCACATTCAGCGCGAGGCCCGCAAGGCTCGTCTCCTTGTAGCGCGATTGCATATCGAGACCGGTGAGATACATAGTGCGGATGACCTGGTCGAGTGAAACTTTGTGCGCTTCAGATTCATTGAGAGCCAGGCGCGCAGCCTGCACGGCCTTCGCCGCGCCCATGGCGTTGCGCTCAATGCAGGGGATCTGCACAAGGCCTCCGATGGGGTCGCACGTCATGCCCAGATTGTGTTCCATCGCGATCTCCGCAGCGTGCTCGATTTGGCCGTCGTTGCCGCCCAGCGCTGAAACGAGCCCTGCAGCCGCCATGGAGCAGGCCACACCGACTTCGCCCTGGCAGCCGACTTCCGCGCCGCTGATGGAAGCGTTCTCCTTGTACAGAACGCCGATGGCGGCAGAAGTTAGGAAGAAGCGAAAGATGCCCTCGTCGTCCGATTCGGGAACGAACCGGCGATAGTAGAGCGCAACGGCGGGAATCACGCCTGCCGCTCCGTTGGTCGGCGCCGTTACCACGCGCCCGCCGGCGGCATTCTCCTCATTCACGGCCATGGCGTAGACCGTAACCCAGTCGAGCGGCGCCAGCGGATCGCCTTGATGACCGCTTGCTTCGCGTGCGCGCAATCGCTCAGCCAGGCGGCGCGCGCGTCGGCGAACGTTGAGGCCTCCGGGCAAAATGCCTTCCGCCGCCATTCCGCGCTCGGCGCAAGCTTGCATGATCTGCCAGATCGCCTCAATACCGGCGCGGACCTGACGCTCGAGCCACGTCGTCGCAGCGCCACGATGGGCGGCGCGAAGGCGCTCACATTCATTGGCCAGCATGATTCGGTCGATCGGAAGCGAATGCGCGTGGGACGCGTCGAGCAGTTCCGCTGCGCTGCGGAATGGATATGGCAGGCGGACCTCGGGTTCACCAGCCGGCTTGTCAGCCGCTCCATCCTCAACAATGAATCCGCCGCCGATAGAAAAGAACGTCTGATTCCCCACGACGGAGCCAGCCGCATCGAACGCGGTGAAACGCACGCCGTTTGGATGTTGCGTCCGAGCGCCGGGAGGAAACATCTGGTCGCGGTGAAAAATCACGTCACGAGCTTCATCGAAGTCGAGCGAGCTCGTGCCAGCAAGCCGCATTTCGCGGGACGCGCGAATCGCCGCCACGGTGGATTCAATCGCCGCTGGATCCATGGACGCTGGCTCATTGCCGGCGAGGCCGAGAAGGATCGCTCGATCGGTCCCGTGTCCCAGACCAGTCAGCGCCAGCGAGCCATACAAGTCGACCTGTACGCGCCCCACCTGCGCCAGCAGACCACCTGATTCAAGGCCGCGTGCGAATCGGCAAGCCGCGCGCATGGGCCCCATGGTATGCGAGCTTGAAGGACCAACGCCGATCTTATACAGGTCGAAGAGACTCGCGGTCACGCATCAGATTGTAGTCGGAAAAGAATCAACCCGCGCGCTGCTTCTGCTTCCTCTCAGCCGGAATCGTCTCTATTCGAGAAACTCGCAGACTTCCTTATTAGTGCTGTGAAGCAGTTCGTGGAGGGAACCATCCATGATGAGACGGCCTTCTTCGAACATCAGGAAGGTAGTGTTTGCGTTGGTCTCTCCCTCGGGCAGCGGAACCATCCGATTCTGCTCCGGGTCGAAGCGATGGTTGCACAACGTAAAAGCGTCCTGCAGCCGGTGCGTAACCAGCAATGCCGGGGTGGAGTGCACATCGCGCTGCTTCACAATGAGTTCGATAATGGTGGCGCACGTGACCGGATCCAGGCCTCCGGTGGGCGAGTCGTAGAGGATCAGCTCCGGATCGTGAATGAGTGCGCGAGCGATTGCCACTCGCCGCCTCATGCCCCCCGAAAGGCTTTCGGGATAAAGCGAAAAGGTTTCTGAGAGCCCGACAAAGCTGAGCGCCTCGTGGACTCGGCTGTCAATCTCTTCATCGGGCACATGCTCCTGAATCAGTTGATAAGCGATGTTGTCGCGTACCGTGAGCGAATCGAAAAGCGCGCCCTCCTGGAAGACCATCCCGGCGCGCGCTCGCAATGGAAAAAGGCGTTCTTCAGGTAATTGAGAAATATCTTCGCCGAAGAGCAGGATCGACCCCTCCTGAGGACGAAGCAACCCCATGATCAGTTTGAGAAGGACGCTTTTTCCCACACCGCTGGGACCAAGCACGACGCGTGTCTCAGCAGGCCCAACCGAGAAGCTGATGTCGCTCAGCACAGGCGGGCCGTCGAATCCAGCCGAAACACCGTGAAGACTCACGACCGGGGCGGAATTCTGCCCAGAGACCGAAGATTGGGGCGCAGGCGCGGAAGCGTGGCTCATGTTGGAAAAATGGAGAGCAGCACGTGGGTAATCAGAAAATCCACGGCGATGATCAGAACCGACGACGTGACGACTGCCGAAATTGTAGAACGGCCGACGCCCTCGGTCCCTCCAGTGGTTCTCATGCCGTAGAAGCAGCCGATGGAGCTGAGCAGATAGCCGAAAAACAGTGGCTTAACCAGCCCCTGGATAATGTCGGAAAAGCGAAGATGCTCGTAGGCCGAGTTCAGATACTGTGTGCCGTTCTGATGGCTGATAAAAACTGTAACCGCAGCACCGCCGAGAATGCCGAATGCATCGGACACAATCGTGAGCAGCAACAGCATGACGATGCTGGAAAAGATGCGCGGGGTTGCGAGCTTGCGCAAGGGGTCCACGCCCAATGCACGCATGGCATCGATCTGCTCCGTTACCACCATGGAACCCAGTTCGCTCGCCATGGATGATGCGTTTCGGCCCGCCACCATAATCCCGGTGAGCACCGGCCCCAGTTCGCGAATCATCGTCAGACCGACGAACTGTCCCGTAACTGCGGTGGCGCCGAACTCGGCAAGCGTGGCGGCGGACTGAAGAGCAAGCACGCCGCCGGTAAAGAAACCGGAGAGCACGACGATGGGCAGGGAGCCGACCCCGATGATGTCGGACTGAATCAGAAAGTCGGTCCAGTAGATCGGCGGACGGAAAAGATTGAGCAGCGACCGCCATGAGAACAGGGAATAGTCCTGCACGGCGAGCACGATTTGTTTGGCGGTCCGGTCGATCGAGATTGTCGCCATGGGCTTTAGGTGTTGCGAAGAGGAAACGTGTGCGCTTCAGAGGACAGAATAACGCATTCAACAGGTGTGCATGCCCGAGCTCGCGACCACGCCGATCGCAGAGCCTAAGTGGCTTTCCTCTCAACGCATCATTGCGGTGCGGAACCTGTTCGCGTCATGAACACGGCTCATACGGCAAAGCGCGCATCTAAGTCATTACCGGGAGGTCTCTATGCACCTGTTCCGCGTGCGTCTGATCGTTGCTTTGATCGCAAGCGTGGCACTGGTGTCGCTCGCCTCCACGTATTTTGACGTCTTGGCCCACAGGCACAGCTTGCGCGAGGACCTGGAGCGTCGCACCAAATGGATGGGCATGACCATCGAGCCGGATGTACGCGGCGCCCTGGAGCGCGGCGACTCATCGAGCCTTCCCGGCCTGACGCAGCTCCTCAAGGACGGGACCGGTGCGCTCGGTTTGGCAATTTACGACGCACACGGCAACCTGCTCGCCGGCAGCGGCCCACCGGACGTGATGGGTGCCCTCGGCGAAGGGGTTGTGGAAAAATCCCTGCAGCGCGGTGTGGAAGCCGACGCATTCGGGCACGCGGGGCGGTGGCAGTGGCTGGAACAGGCCTTTCCGATCCACAACGGAAATCAATTGCAGGGTGCCATGGCTCTGGTCGTGGACGCCGGGTACATCCGTTCCGAAGGCATCGCTCTATGGCGCCGCAGTTTTTGGCGAATGGTTGCATTTGTCATTGTGATCGTGGCCATCACGTTTCTGATGGTGCGTTGGTTCCTGCTGCGTCCCATGAGCCGCGCGGTTGAGCGCCTTCGCCTGCTGCGCACCGGTAACGCGCAAGAGTCCGCGGAATCGGAACTGGGAGCTCTGCGCATGTTTTCGCCGCTGGCCCGCGAAGTGGAGACCATGGCGGCCAGCCTCAAAGCGGCGCGCGCCGCCGCCGCCGCGGAAGCCCGCCTCCGCGAAGCCGGCGCCAACCTTTGGACCGCCGAGCGCCTGGCAGTCCACATTCGCAACCAGGCCGGCTCCAGCAAGATCTTCGTGGTCTCGAACCGCGAGCCTTACATGCACGTGCGCCAGGGCAGGGAAATCGTCTGCGTGGTGCCGCCCAGCGGCCTGGTGACGGCCCTTGAGCCCGTGCTGCGCGCATGTGATGGCGTTTGGGTGGCCAGCGGAACCGGAGACGCAGATGCGGCCGCGGTAGACGAGTACGACCGCTTGCGTGTGCCGCCTGACGATCCACGCTACACCTTGCGCAGGGTCTGGCTGTCGGAGAAGGAAGAGGCGTGCTATTACGAGGGCTTCTCAAACGAAGGGCTTTGGCCGCTTTGTCACATCGCGCATACCCGGCCCATCTTCCGGCCGGCAGATTGGGAATGCTATCAGCTCGTCAACCAGCGTTTTGCCGACGCGCTGCTTGAAGAGATGGAGGACAATGCCGACCCCGTCGTCTTCGTGCAGGATTATCATCTGGCCCTGCTGCCGCGCCTTATCAAAAAGGAGCGGCCCGATGCCCGTGTCGCGATCTTCTGGCATATCCCGTGGCCCAATCCCGAGGCGTTTGGGATTTGTCCCTGGCAAACGGAATTACTCGACGGGCTGCTCGGCGCCGACCTGATCGGGTTTCACATCCCACTGCACTGCCACAATTTTCTCGCCACCGTCGATCGCGTGCTCGAGGCGCGTACGGACCGCGACCACATGTCAGTATTGCGTCATGGGCACGCGAGCACGATTCGGTCTTATCCGGTCAGCGTGGCGTTCGATGGCGCCATGCGTCCCGCGGCCAGTTGGGATGGCGAGACGATGGGTGAAGAGCGAGACGCGGCGCGGCGCCAACTCCTGAGCGACTACGGCGTGCGCGCGGAAACCCTGGCGGTTGGCGTCGACCGCCTCGACTACACGAAAGGAATTGTCGAACGGCTTGAGGCCATCGGCCAGCTTCTTGAAGATCATCCCTGGCATCGCGAGCGCCTCACCATGGTGCAAATCGCGGCGCCCAGCCGCACGCGCATCCCCAGTTACGCGGATCTGCGCCGGCGCGTTGAAGAAACCGCCGCCCGGATTAACGCCCGTTATCAAACAGTCCACTGGAAACCCATCGTGCTCATCGACCGCCAGTGCAATCACAAGGAAGTGAACCACTGGTATCGCGCGGCCGATCTCTGCCTGGTCACCTCGCTCCACGACGGAATGAATCTTGTGGCCAAGGAATTTGTGGCGGCCCGAGACGACGACGATGGCGTGCTCGTGTTGAGCCGGTTCACCGGCGCAGCCGTCGAGCTGCGAGACGCTCTCCTCGTGAATCCATACGACGTGGTCGGCGTGGCCGAGGCCATTCATGCCGCGCTGGAAATGAGCCGCGAGGAGCGTCGCGACCGCATGCAGAGGATGAGGCGCCAGGTGATGGAATACAACATTTATATGTGGGCGGCGAACATTTTGGGCGATCTGCGTGAGCTGCGGCTGGAGCCAGGGGATAATATCGCGCCCGACCGGCCCGCGCCGGTCGTCATCAATGAAGTGGACCTGCAGCTGGAAAAGCTGGCCTGAGAGACCCTGAGAGCGAAACTGGATCGAATTGACCGACGAGGCACAAGCAAAGCTGGACGAGTTCTTCCGCTGTTTTCGCGGCGAGGCGCGGCCATTATTGCTGCTCGACTATGACGGGACTCTCGCGCCTTTCCGCGTCGATCGCTTCAGGGCGCAACCGTGGGGCGGTGTCCGCGAACTGTTGAATCAGGTCCAGCGACAGGCCCGTACGCGCGTCGCTGTCGTCACCGGCCGCCCTGCTGAAGAAATCTTCCCGTTGCTGGGGATTGAACCTCGCCTCGAGGTTTGGGGCCTCCATGGCGCAGAGAGGCTGCGTGCCGATGGCCGTCGTGAATTTGAACATCTTTCGCCCTCCGTCCGCGCCGTGCTCGATGCGCTGAGTGCAGAATTGAAACGCGATGCTACCGGGGGGCTCATTGAAGAAAAGCCGAATGCGGTGGTGATGCATTGGCGTGGCGTTGGGCCTCTACGCGCCAAAGCGATTGAAAAGCGGACACGCGCGTTGTTCGAACCGGCGGCCCGCATGAATGGCCTGAACCTGCTCGAATTCGAGGCCGGTCTCGAGTTGCGCGCAGGGCGGGACAAGGGCGGAGCTGTCACCGCCATTCTTGAAGAGACCCAGGGCCCCGGCCGCCGTCCCGCTGCTTACCTTGGCGACGATCTCACCGACGAATCGGCGTTCCGCGCCATGAAGGGTCATGGGCTCGGAGTGCTAGTGCGCCTTCGACCCCGGCCCACGGAGGCCGATATCTGGCTGCATCCGCCCAAAGACCTGCGCAGATTCTTGAAAATGTGGCTTCATGCCTGCACGCATTTACAATCGAATCTGTATGATCCGCTTCTCCACAGCCGGTGAATCCCACGGCGAAGCCCTGATTGCCCTGGTCTCCGGGATTCCGGCCGGCATTCCCGTCGACCTCGAATTCATTAACCATGAGCTTTGGCGCCGCCAGCAGGGTTATGGCCGCGGCGGCCGCATGAAGATTGAGACCGACCAGGCTCACATCCTCTCCGGCGTGCGCCACGGAAAAACCATCGGCTCGCCCATCGCCATCCAACTTGTGAACCGCGACTGGAAGAACTGGCAAGAAAAGCTGCCGGTGGAAACTGGCGATCCCGCCAAACATCGCGCCGTTGCTTCGCCGCGTCCAGGTCACGCCGATCTTGCCGGCGCACTTAAATTCAACTTCCCCGATGCTCGCTATGTCCTCGAGCGTGCCTCGGCGCGCGAGTCGGCCGCCCGCGTTGCCGCCGGAGCCTTTGCCAAGCTGCTGCTGCAATGCTTGGGCATCGAGGTCGCAAGCCACGTGGTGCGCGTAGGAAGCGTCGAGCTTGACCGCGATCCGTCCTGGGACGAGATCGCCGCCCTTGCTGCAAAAGACGAAGTCGTCCTCGCCTGCGCGGATTCTGCCGCCGAAGCGCGCATGAAAGAAGAAGTCGACGCCGCTTCAAAAGCAGGCGACACCGTAAACGGAATTTTCGAGGTGGTCGCCCACTCGGTTCCCGCCGGTCTCGGCTCCTATGCTAACTGGGATGAGCGCCTCGACGGCCAGCTCGCATGGGCTGTCATGAGTTTGCAGGCCGTCAAAGCCGTCGAGATTGGCCGCGGAGTGGCCGCCGCCGCAACCTTCGGTTCACGCGTCCACGACCCCATTCACTATGCCGGCGAAAATCTTCCCGGAAAGCCCACTCGCTTTACGCGCCCGCACAACAACGCCGGCGGCATCGAGGGCGGAGTTTCCAACGGCGAAGACATCGTGGTTCGCGGCTATCTGAAGCCTATTTCCACATTGCGCCAGCCCCTCGAGTCCGTCCGTTTCGACACACGCGAGTCCACCAGCGCAAGTTACGAGCGCAGTGATATTTGCGTGGTTCCAGCCGCAGGAGTGGCCGCTGAAGCCATGGTGGCGTTGGTATTGGCCAATCTGGCGCACGAGAAATTCGGCGGCGACTCTCTTCTCGAGTTGAAACGGAACTTCGACGGCTACATCGAACAGATACGGAGCTTTTAAGAGCGCCATGATTCTGACGATTGTGAAATATCCCGAGCCGGTGCTTGAGCAGCCTGGCGAACCGGTCACCGAGTTCAACGCCGAATTGCGCAAGCTGGTCGCCGATATGTTCGAAACCACCTACGCGTCGCAAGGCATTGGCCTGGCCGCGCCGCAAATCGGCATCTCCAAGCGCATCACCGTGATTGACCTCAGCATGGGCAAGGATCCCAAGCAGAAGCTTGTGCTCATCAATCCTGAGGTCATTCTGAGCGAAGGCCGCCAATACGAAGAAGAAGGCTGCCTCAGTTTTCCCGACATTCGCGAGAAAATCGTGCGTGCGGCCAAAGTCCGCATTCGCGCGCAGGATGCGACCGGCAAATGGTTTGAGATGGACGGCGATGAGCTCCTCGCGCGCGCCTTCCAGCACGAGATCGATCACCTCGATGGAATCGTTTTTCTCTTCCGCATGAGCGCGCTCAAGCGCAGCCTGAACCTGCGCAAGATTCGCAAGATGCAAAACGACGGCAAGTGGTAAGACTGGCATGAAGAACGGCCTCAAGCTCGTCTTTTGCGGCACCCCGGAATTCGCGGTTCCCACTCTTGAAGCTTTGCTCGCAGCCAACCATCAAATCGCACTGGTCGTGTCGCAGCCCGACCGTCCCACGGGGCGCGATCAGCAACTCACTGCTCCACCGGTAAAACAAGCCGCGCTTGCCGCTGGGCTTCCAGTCACTCAGCCTGAAAAAATCCGCACCAACGCCGGTTTCCGCTCGCAGCTGGAGTCCATCGCTCCCGACGCCATCGTGGTTGTGGCCTATGGCCGCATTATTCCGCCATGGATGCTTGCGCTGCCTCGCCTCGGCTGCATCAATCTTCACGGCTCCCTGCTGCCCAAATATCGTGGCGCCGCGCCCATCCAGTGGGCTATTGCTATGGGCGACGCCTACACCGGCAACACCACCATGCTGTTGGAAGAGGGCCTCGACACCGGACCCATTCTCCTGCAGCAGACCCTGGAGATCGACCCCAACCAAACTGCCGCCGACCTTTTTCTTGTGCTGGCGCGCGCCGGTGCTCCGCTGGTCGTTGAAACTCTCGCCAGTTTGGAAAACGGTACGATTCACCCTCAGCCGCAGAACCACGAAGGCGCGACCTTTGCGCCGATCCTCACCCGCGAAGACGGCCGCATCGACTTTGCTGCGCGCACCGCGCACGAAATCTACAATCGGTGGCGCGGATTTCAGCCTTGGCCCGGCGCGTTTACTTCGCTCAACGGCAAAAAACTGATCGTGCATCGCATGGCCATCGCGCGTGGGAGTTACGCCGAGGGCCTGGGCTTTGCCGAGCCGGGCTGGGTAGTGGTCGAGAACCATCACTTTCTGGCTGCCTGCGCCGAAAATACCTGGCTAGAATTCCTCGAACTCCAGATTGAAGGCAAGAAACGCATGACCACCGATGAGTTTCTGCGCGGGAATCCGCTGCCCGCGGACGCCCGACTGGGTTGACCGCCGTGCCCGCCATCTCTCCCGCCCGCAAGGCTGCCTTCGATATTTTGCTGGCCCTCGAACGAGATTTGGCTCGAAAGAATCCGCGCGGTCCCCACGCTGACGCACTCCTCAACTCCAAAACCAATAAAAAACTCTCCCCCGCCGACCGCCATCTCGCCACAACGCTCGTCCTCGGCGTGCTTCGCTGGCAGATTCTCCTCGATGCGGAGTTGAAACGCCTCCTCACCAAAACCAAAAAACAACTCGATCCGGAGGTTTCAATTGCTCTGCGCATGGGAGCGTTTCAACTTCGTTTTCTTGATCGCATTCCTGCGCACGCCGCCATCGACGAAAGCGTCGAGCTGACCAAACAATCCGGCCATCGTTTCGCTTCGGGGCTTGTGAACGCCGTCCTCCGCAAATTCGCCGCCGCGAATCCCGCCGCAGACCTTCCGCAAGAGACCGCGGGCGAACTGGCCGTCGCCCACCCCGCCTGGCTCGTCGAGCGCTGGACACAGTTCTATGGCCTCGACGCCGCGCGCGCCATCTGCCACCACGGCCAAACTCAGCCCGCGCGAACCATCCGTCTCGCAAATCCTGTCGTCGAAACCGAACTCACCGCCGCCGGCGTCACCCTCGAACCCACAAACCTCCTCACCGCCGCGCGCACGGTCACCTCCGGCGACATTGTTGCGACGGCAGCATATCGCGAAGGCCGCGTGCGCATTCAGGACGAAGGATCGCAATTGATCGCCGAGCTGGCGGCAGTTTCCGGCAATCCCCTCGACCAAAAAGTAAAAAGTATCCCAATAGCAAAAAGCATTCTCGATACATGCGCCGCCCCCGGCGGAAAAACTCTCATCCTTGCCGAGCGTCATCCCGAAGCGCACATTCTCGCCTGTGAATCGAGCCCGCCCCGCTTGGCCGAGCTCCGCGAGCGCCTCTCCGCCCACGCCGCTCGCATCGAATGCCGCCTCGCCGATGCCACCGCGCTCACCGAAAACTCCGTTTTCGATCTCGTCCTTGCCGATGTACCCTGCAGCGGAACCGGAACCCTCGGCCGCAATCCCGAAATCCGTCACCGCCTGCGCCCCGAAGATCTGGCTCGTCATGCCGAACGCCAGCGCGCCATCCTCTCCGCCGGGTTGTGCGCCGTCCGCCCCGGCGGCCGCGTCCTCTATTCCACCTGCTCTCTCGAGCCCGAGGAAAATGAGCATGTGGTTGCCGCCGTGCTCGCAGAAAATCAGAATGCCCGGCAGATTTCTCTCGAAGCGCCCATCGCGGCGCTCTCCGATGCTGGAATCCTGACCGCCCCCGCCCCCGCACGATTAGGCAATTGCCTCACACCCGAAGGCGCACTTTGCCTTCTGCCAAGCTCGCTGTCCACCGACGGCTTCTTTGTCGCGCTGCTCGAAAGAATGGCTTAGATAGAATGGCTCGTTTCAAGAGCGGCTCAAAAATGTCGCCCAGAATGCGATCCGATTCAGTCTTGATCGCCACGCATCGAAGGCGTAATCGTAACTCCAATAAGCAGCCCTTCGGGAGATAGGAAACGGCTCACCGTCTGTCCCCAGGGTTCTTTCTTGTTCTTGACGAGCATTTGGTATCCGTGTGCCTGAAGGGCGGAAGTGGCCAATTCGACGTCGTCAACATCGAATTCGAGCCAGGCTTGCGGAGCCCGAATATCGGTGGGCCAGAACTCTGTGCCAAAGCAAGACTTGGCTGCCTCGGATAATGGCCACAGTGCGAAGGTCCTTGCTCCCGCCAACGTTTCTGTGTGCAGGTAACCGCCGCTCTCTTCCTTGAAGGGGATTCCGAGGACCTGCCGATAGAGTTTGCTGCTCGGTTCGGTGTCTTGGACAATTGGGCCGAAACCAGCGATAAACAGAACTTTGAAATTCATCTGCATTGCATCCCTCTTGCTGCGATCGCAGCCAATGAGATGGCTCTATGCCGGCTCAGGTTGCAGCCCCAACGCCGTAAAATCCTTTCCCACTATCGCGCACAGCGCTTCGACCACGAGATTGTGATCGTCCCGCTGCGGCAGGCCGGAAACCGTTACGCTCCCGACCACTCCGGCCCCTTCTACCGCCAGCGGAAACGATCCACCATCCGCTGCGTAATCTGTTACCGGCAGCCCCTGCCTTTCGAACAGCGTTGTCCCCTTCAGCTTCTGCGTCAAGCCCACGCCATACGAGCTGCGATGAAAGCGCGCCACCACATTGCCTTTGCGGCGCACCCATTCCGGATTGTCCGGGGTACTGCCATCAAGTGCCGCATAAAACAGCGGCTGACCAAAGCGTCGCACGTCGACAACCAGCGTGAGCCCGCGCTCCAGAGCCAGGTTTCGAATCTTCGACCCTAGCTCCCACGCCACGCGCGCATCCAGGCGCGGCAAGCGCAGCTCCCGTTCCTGCAACGCGATCCGTTCTAAATCCCTGTTTGCCAGATTATCGTCCAGTCCCATTTCGATTCCGCCTCCGATCCTCTGCTATTTCGCCACCGTGAGCTTCACCATCGTAGTTTGGTCCACGCGCGAACCCGCGCTGGGCGATTGCGCCACAACATCGCCCGGTTTCACCGGCAGCTTGATCGGTGCGTCGCCGCTTCCGACGGTCGGCACCGATTCACTCACATAACTTGGAGGCGCCGTCTTGATTCCGACTTTTCTGAGGTCTTCCTCCGCGCTCGCCAGGGGCACGCCCGTCAAGTCCGGCATCACATACCCATCGGGCGTTTCATCATCGGGCGCAGCCACCAGCAGGTTCACGCTCGGTTGCTCAATGCCCTGCGCGTGAGGCGGCGGATCCTGTGCCAGCACCGTTCCCTCCGCTGCTCCGCCCCATGGCAGATGCGCAACCTCGCCCACTTGAAGGCCGGCCCGCCGGACTTCGAGTTCGGCCACGCGTTCATTGGCGCCCACCGTGTCTGGTACATCGACCCGTTGCGCTCCCAGGCTTTCTGAAACCCGCACGCGCCACGCGCGTCGCACCACGGTTCCCGCGGCGGGCGATTGCGACAGGATGTGCCCCGCGGCCACGTCGGCCGAGTAGTAGCGATTATCCACGTCAAGTGTGAGCCCCATGCCCGCTGCAACGCTGCGCGCGTCGGCCGTGGTCATGCCTTTCAGTTCGGGCACCTGCACCTCGGCGCCATGAATGGCGAACTGCATCGTCAAAATCGCCGACAGCAGGCACACCGCCACCAGCGCCATTACAAGCACGGCAATGCGAACGAATCGGGTGATGGAGGAGGTGTTGATCAGTGTAATCCGCATGTAAGACTCACGAATATCGCATCTATCGCGTATTATCCGTCACCGGCTCGGGGTGGATGGTGACGCGGTAAACCTCAGGGCACTCCAGCTTGAAGCGGTCTTCAAGCGCGGTGATCAGCTCATGCACGCGATTCATGGGGAGCTCATCGGGCAGGGTACAGTGGCAGGCGACGGAAATGTGTTCGCCTGTCCGGCCCACGGAAATTGCGTGAACGTCTGCAATCTCAGGAAACATCGCCGCCGCCGAGCGCAGCGCCTGCTCCAGCCGGCGGTTTGTCACCAGATCTTCTTCGGGCTGCTCAATGGTTGCCGGTTCGCTCTCGATGTGCGTCAGAACCGAGTCGACTTCAGGAACATTGCGTCGAATCTCGGCTTCCAGCGCCGTTACAAAGCCGTGTGCCTCGCGAAGTGTCAGGTGCTCCTCAAGCTCCACGTGCAACTCCACCTGCAAGCGCCCGTGGTGAGTCTGGATGCTGAGCTCGTGCACGGAAACGTTATTGCGTGCAGCCACGGCGCGCACCCGGTCAAAAATGCTTTCGGCCTTGGTTTCGCGCGGAATGGGGTGGATCAACACATCCGCGCCGGGCAGCACGCGTTGGACAGCCGCAGTAGCCGCCAACACCAGCTCGCCGGTGTGCTCAAAGGTATAGCGTCGCGGCAACGCCAGCGAAACGTCGGCAAAGTAGCCGGCGCCCGCGCGCCGCACGCGCGCCCGCTCCACCGCCAACACTCCATCCACACGCTCCACTTCGCGCACCAGCCTGCGGCGGGTTTCCGCTGGAATCTCGTCAACGAGCGCAGCCACCGCTTCGTGGCCCAGCCGCACCGTCATGCGCAGAATCATCAACGACACCACAACCGCGGCGAGAGGATCCGCGTAGTGCAGGAAGGGAATCTCGAATCGCTCGCCCATCCATGACGCGCCCAGCCCCGCAAGCACAGCCAATGTGGCCCAGATGTCCGATGCGAAGTGGAATGCATCGGTCGCCAGTGCTGGTGATCCTGTACGCGTTGCCACAACGCGCAGTTGGCGTGAGCGCCACAGATCCACGCCGATTGAGGTAACCAGAACCAGCACCGGCCAAAGCGAGTGGTGCACTTCAACCGGATGGTAGAAGATCCGCTGAACGGCCTCCCAAATGATCCATGCGCACGACAGCGCCATCAGCCCCGCTTCGCTAAAGGCGGAAAGATTCTCAACTTTTCCGTGCCCGTAGGTATGATCCTCGTCGGCCGGCTTGTCGCTCACATGGACTGAAAAATACGTCAGCGCTGCCCCCACGAGATCGAGCCCCGAATGTGCCGCGTCAGAAAGCACTCCCAGAGACCCTGAGAGCAGGCCGGCCGCGATCTTGAGCAGCGTCATCGCCGCCGCAGCCGCCATTGAATGCCGTGCCACCCGCTGCTTCTCCGCCGAGAAGCTCGGCTCGGCGGGCTCATTGATTCGCGAATTGGAGGCTACAGCGGTCATTGGGTTCTGGTGCCTGTCATCAACTTTCGCACGCGCAGGCCAGGGCCAATCACTGGCTCTAGCGCCGCTGTGCGGTGTACAACCCCGCGATGCCGAACGTGTAGGGCTGCCATGCGCTCTGCGCGAAACCCGCACTCTCGATCATGGCCAACATCTCGCCCGGAAGAGGAAAATCGCCAACCGAGCTGGGCAGATAATTGTACGGCCCGTCCCTGCCGCAAACCATCCGGCCGATGGCTGGCAGCACGCGCCGGAAATATACGGCGTAGGCTTTCCCCAGCAGGCCTCCGGGCTCGCTGAACTCGAGAATTCCCAACTGCCCTCCTGGTTTCAGCACCCGATAAAACTCCTTCAGCCCGGCTTCGTAGTTGGCCAGGTTCCTGAACCCGAAGGCCGTCACAATCAGGTCGAGTGACTCCGCGCGCAACGGCAGATGCAACGCATCGGCCTCGATAGCCACCGCGAACGGGAATCCTGTCTCTGACTTCTTCGATCCGGAGCGCGTGCGCGGCCCGAACTTTTCTGCGCCGCGCCTCAGCATGGCAGGCGCAAAATCGCCGGCGAGAATCGGTCGTGCTCCTTTGGGCCGCAGCGTAAGCAGGGCCATCGTCAAATCGCCCGTGCCGCAGCAAATATCCAGAATTGCGGCGTCGGGGCGCGCAAGAACATCGCGAAATCTGCGCGCGGCCCGGCGCCACCACAGCCGGTCCACGTTGGCTGAGAGCACGTGATTCAGCAGGTCGTACTTTGGAGCAATTGCATCGAACATTTGCTGCACGGCTGTCGCCGCATCAGCTTCGTCCGCCGCTCCCACCGGTCTTGCCCCCGTTGCCGGCATCGTCCTGATTCCTTTGCCGATGGAGAAAACTCGCTGGCCGAGCCACGGCAACGCTCGCTCTCTCATGCTATCGCTTCCCTGGCCTCGGCCGCGTGACGGGCTGGACTGCCCTTTCACCTGCCCGCCAAAAGGGATAGGCTTGAAGTTGCCGATGGCTGCCCCGTCCCTTTCCGCGATCCCTGCGCCGGCGCTCAACCCGCGCTTGACGGACAGTCACGGACGCGTCATTCACGACCTTCGCGTCTCCATCACCGATCGCTGCAATTACAAGTGCGTCTATTGCCGCACCGGGGAAATGGGCGCGCAGTATCCCGAACTTGCCATTGACGAATACTTCCGTCTCATCGAGATTTTTGTGGATCTCGGAATCACCAAGGTTCGCCTGACCGGCGGCGAACCTCTGTTGCGTCGTGGCCTTGTCGACCTGGTTCGCGAGCTCGCGCGCCTGCGCACTCTCGACGGTGAGCCGCTGGACCTGGCTCTGACCACCAACGGCCATTTGCTCGAGTCGCTTGCCCAGCCCCTCAAGGATGCAGGCCTGAACCGGATCACCGTCAGCATGGACGCCGTAGATGCCGCGGCTTTCGAGCGCATCACACGTGTCGAAGGCAGCTTTCAAAAAGTCCTTGCCGGGGTTCGCGCTGCGCGTGCCGCAGGGCTCACACCCCTGAAAATCAACTGCGTGCTGCTGCGCGGCTTCAACGACGACCAGATCGAAGGCTTTGCCCGCTTTGCCCGCGAAGAGCATGTCGTCGTCCGCTTCATCGAGTTCATGCCGCTGGAAGAAGGCCGGCTATGGACGCCCGACATCGTCGTGACACTCGACGAAATCGTTCAACGCATCGGCAGGACGCTGCCGCTGGTCGAACTGCCGCCGCGTGAAGCCAGCGAAACCGCACGCCGTTATACGTTTTTAGACGGTGTCGGCGAAATCGGCATCATCGCTCCCGTCAGCCAGGCCTTTTGCGGCGCCTGCAGCCGCGTTCGCCTCACATCCGACGGCAAGATTCGCACCTGTCTGTTTTCGCAAGTGGAACACGACCTCTACGGCCGTCTCCGTGCCGACGCTTCCCGCGATGAACTGCGCGATTACATTGTTTGCACCATCCATGGCAAGGAGGCCCGGCACCATATCGGCGAGCCCGGATTCCTCAAGCCTTCGCGCTCAATGGTTCACATTGGCGGCTGATCGCAAATGTGAAGCAGGGGCGGCGAAGATTATCCAAAGAAAATGTCATAAGAATTGCACGTCGCGCTCTTCAGCTCTTGCGATGAAGAATGTGTGAAAGAATTAGGTCAGCAATTCCCCCCCAGGGCCCGAATATGCCGAACGAGACGGAAGGGCGGATCCCGCTCGACGACCTGCTCGTGTTTCACCAGCTGGCGCGGTCGCTTACTTCTAGCTTCGACCTCGATACAATTCTGCGCACCATCCTCGAACAAATGGAGCGAATGGTGGAGGCGGAGTTCTGGGCTCTGCTGATGCTCGAGGAAGGCACCCAGGATCTTTACTATGCCATCGCTGCGGCTGAGCATCAGAAGACCTTGCACGGCCTTCGCGTTAAGTCCGGTGAGGGCGTGGCCGGTTGGGTCCTCGAACACAGCGAGACGCTGATCGTACCCGAGGTCGATCGCGATCCCCGTGTCGAGCAAGCCGCTACTCCCGGCATCAGCACCGTCAAATCGGTCATCGCCATGCCATTGCGCGGACGCACCGGCACGCAAGGCGTGATTGAAATCCTCAATCCGCGCGCCGCGATGTCCGATTACAGCATCGCCTTCCTGCACATCCTCGCCGATCATGCCGCCATCGCCATCGAAAACGCCCGCGACGTGGCGCGCATCCAGCAGCTCACCATCACCGACGACACTACCGGCCTCTATAACGTGCGCCACCTCTACGATGTTCTCTGCCGCGAGCTGCGGCAATCGGAAAAGCACAAGCGGCCGGTCAGCCTCGCTTTTTGGGATCTCGATCGCTTCAAACTGGTCAACGATGTGCATGGCCACATGGTCGGCAGCGAGTTGCTTGCCCTTACCGGGCGCCGCCTGCAGAAACTGTCCCGCGAACACGACCTTGCCTTCCGTTACGGGGGTGATGAGTTCGTCGTCCTTATGCCACGGACCGCTGCCGCTCAGGCGATGGAGCTGACGAAAGGCATGCACGCCGCGCTGATGGAAACTCCGTTCGGGATGAAGAGCGGCCTTACGCTTCAGGTGAGCGCCAGCGTGGGCCTCTCGACTTCGCCCGCCGACGGCACCCACATGCATGAGATCATCGGCACCGCCGACGCGCGCATGTATGCCGTCAAGCGCCATGGTCGCGGCCACATCCGCGCCTCGTAAGACTCATCATGCAGTTCTTAGTTCACAGTTCGTAGTTCGCTGCACTCAGTTGGCTGACTGCAATTGCCCCCGGCTTAACTCCGCCAGACCGCTGACTGTTGTTTGCTACTGCTTATTGCCTATCGTCTATTGGCTTACTGGCTCTGAGCCGCTGACTATCTCGTATCCCCGCCAATTTGAATCACCACGTATTTTGCCGGCCCGTCGCCCACGTTCCTCACCGCGTGCAGCGTTCCGAACGCCACATAAATAACGCTTCCCGCATCGGCGCGCTCCACTTTGCCATCGTGGCTATATTCGAGCGTTCCCTCCTCAACCACAATCAGTTCCGAGTGCTGAATGCGGTGGGCGGGATTGGGCGCAGTTCCTTTGGGCTGCACGGTCTCATGCACAGCAATGGCTTCGCCGGTGGCCAGCGTTCCGCTGAAAACGTTGCGCCCCACCGAGCCGTTGGCTGCGGTCTTGGCCACCATCTCGTCGTAGGCAAACACGCGCGACGCCGCCAGCGGATTGCCGGACTCGCCCTTTTGCGCCCCCGCTTCGTTTTGCTGCGTTGCAGCCCCGCCAGACTGCGCCTCCGCTGTGGCGACCGATGCCAAGCCGGCGGCAACACCAACCAAAACAAGAAAAGCCATCGTGATCCGTCTCATGAGCACTCCTTACACACCGCGACCCGCATTCGCCGTCGTCCGCCCAACACCCAGCGTTTCACAGAATCAACGTATCAGCTCCGCGGTCCCGCCCTGCTCCGCGATCCTGCCGTGCCCGCGGTCCCCTCGGCGTTATGATTGGAGGGCCTGCTCATGCGCCGCCCCGCTTCAATTCTGCCCGCCACTCTGCTGTCCACGGCAATCTTTCTGGCCGTCGGTGCCTCCTCTCTGTCGCAGAGCCCCGCCAGTCCCCCATCCGCCGCGACATCCGCAACCGCACCCGCCTCCCCAGCCAAAGAGCCTGTCCCCGATCTGAAAGTCAGCTCCCGCCTCGTCGTCGTCGACGTCGTGGTGAGAAAGGGCAGCCATCCAGTTTCCGGGCTCGACCAAAGCGACTTCATGCTCTCTGAAGACGGCAAGCCGCAGAGCATCCGTTATTTCACACCGCACTTCGCCGGCGACCAACCCGCCGACGCTAATGCCGCCACGCCGCCGCCCTCTCTTCCGCCCGACACATTCAGCAACCTTCCTTTGCCGAATGTCACTGACTCCGTCACCGTGCTCCTGCTCGACGGCCTCAACACCGCGCCTTCCGACGTGCAATACGCCCGGCGCGAAATGATCGCCTACCTCAAGAAATTGCCTGCGGGCCGGCGCATCGCTGTATTCGCGCTGGGGCAACGGCTGCGCATGTTGCAGGGCTTCACAACGGACTCAACCCAGCTCCAGGCCGCTCTCGAAAAAACCAAAGCCAGTTCGCCGGCATCGCTACTCGCGCCAGACGACCAGACATTTCAGGATCGGGCCGTTCTCGACAGCATGGCCGACGGCGGCGTTTCGACGCAGGACATCGCCAACACACAGAACTTTATGAGCGACGCCGGCGCCCAGCAAACCGCCATGCGCATCGGCATGACGCTCGAAGCTCTCCAGCAGCTCTCGCGCTACCTGGCGGCAATCAACGGCCGCAAAAATCTGGTCTGGTTTGCCGGGTCGGTCCCATTGCAGTTCTTCGCGGATTACGCCATCGTCTTCAACGGCGCAGGCGGCGGGCAGGCCAGCGACCAGATTCTCCCCATTCAAGGATTTGAGCAGGAACTGAAAGATACGGCAGACATGCTCGTCGCTGCCCGCGTCGCTGTCTATCCAGTCGACGCGCGCGGCGTGCAGGCGCCCTCCATGTTCAGCTCGGCCAACCAAACCGACTATGCCCGCCCCGGAGCCACCGGCGGCCCGCGCGGAGGCCGCTTCGGCACCGATCAGCAGATCTCGCAGAATCAACTGGCCGCCGACCATGGCACTTTCGATTCCATTGCGCAAGAAACCGGCGGCCGCGCTGTTCACGATTCGAACGGCCTGCAGGAGGCCATGGGCGAGGCCGTCGATGACGGCTCCAACTACTACACGCTGGCCTACGTTCCTTCCGACACCAACTTCAACGGCGCCGAGCGCAACATCCAGGTCCGCCTCACCCATGGAAAGGCCGATCTCTTTTACCGGCGCAGCTACTACGCCGACGCCGCATTGCTCTCAGAGGATGCGGTAACTAGGAACAGCCGCGCCATCTTTCTCGATTCCATGCAGCGCGGCGTGCCCAGCGCCAGCCAGGTTCTTTTCAAAGTGCACGCTGCCGCAACCGATCAAAAGCCCGTCGCCGGATCCATCGCCGGCGCCAACGCCGCGCTCAAAAATCCCGCCGCGCGTTACTCCATCGACTATGCTGTCGATCCGCAGACCCTCGGCCTCACCCAGGACTCGTCTGGCGCGTGGCAGGATCATGTTGCCGTCCTCGCCATGGCCTACGACAGCGAAGGCAACCGCCTCAATTGGGTGGTCGATAATGTGGCCCTTCATCTCGACCCGCCAACCAAAGCCCGCGCCGACTCAAACGGCCTCGGCTTCCATCAGACTCTCGACGTTCCCGCCGGCGACATCTATCTCCGCCTCGGCATCTACGACGGCGTCACCGGCCGCTTTGGAACCCTTGAGGTGCCGCTGCACATCTCTGGCGGCAAGTAGGGATTTGAGCTGAGCGGCGAATGGAAAATAATTACTATAAAAATAACAGTAATTTTCAAGTAAACATGCACCGAAATCGGTGCAATGACACGCAATTTTAAATGACTTATGTATTTACCAAATGTACATCCCCCTACTAAAAAATAAAAAATGCATTTTCTTTTTTGTGAGGCAATTATTATCAATTGGTAAACATGATTCCGGGCGGAGCGGCGGATCGTCGCGGGCAGCTCAGTGGTGATCATGGGACCATTGTGCGCCAAAAGGGTGTAATTATCGGCAAACTTGGGAAGAACACAGAAAAGAGATAAGAGAGAAGAGGGAAAGGACTTAGGGGAGGCTGGAGGAATTATTTTCGGCGGAGGGGGTTGACAGGGGAAGGGAACGAGGGAGCACGGGAACAAGAGAAAACCGGACCGGAAGGATTGGCGAGGTGCGAGGAGTCGCCAAACTCGTGTGGACATTGGATGCTTTCGGGGAGCGGTCTCTGCGAGCGTTCAGCAAAACCCATTTTGGGATTATCCGATAATCGGTTTTATACTCGGCCCCATATCAACAAGATGGATGACGGGGCATATAAGAAATTCCGAGAACTTCTCGTTGAGGTGCGAAGGGCCGCCGGCTTCACCCAGGCGGAACTTTCGCAACGACTCAACCGGCCACAGTCTTTCGTCTCGAAATATGAGCGTGGTGAGCGGCGTCTGGACGTGGTGGAGTTCGGTGAAGTCGCGAAAGCGCTGAGTGTAGATCCAGGGAAGTTGCTCGGAAAGTTTTACCGGGAGACTCAATGAGGATCGTGCACGTTGAGACCGTGCTGAGTTGCGGTTCCTACGCTGCCTCCGCCCATTGGGCTGACACGAGGGCGGTAATCCATGAGGCTGTCAAGAAATGCGACTGGCCTCCTGGTAGTGGCACCTTCACGATCAATCCTGTTCGAAAGGGGAATGGCGTAAAGCCTGTAAAGAGCGAGTTTGTTAAGGAGTTGAAGAGGCTCGAGTGGACTATAGAGGGCCCTGCAAAGAACCTTCTCGATCAGCGTCTCGGAGATTTCGACGCTGTGATCCCCGGTCCAGAGGGCTTCGTTGTAACTGAATGGGAAACTGGTAACATTTCGTCCAGCCACCGCTCGATGAACAAGCTGACGATGTTGGTGGCGGATGGCTTAATTGCCGCAGGCGTGCTTATAGTGCCTTCCCGGAATCTTTATTTATATTTGACGGACAGGATCGGCAATTACCGGGAGCTGGAACCCTACCTGAAACTTTGGCGGTCCGTTCCCTGCAAGGTCGGCGTTCTCGAAATTGTGGCGATAGAGCAGGACTCGGAGAGCACAGATGTGCCCTTGATCCCGAAAGGAACGGATGGAAGGTCCAAGAAGCGAAAGAAAATCAGGCGGTGACCCGGTCATCATTTTTGTGCTGATGAATTTCGCCGCTCTCTAGTCGGTCGATTATTTCCGGCCCGAAGTCAATCTCTGTGCCGATCCATTCTCTCGCCTTTTTTTCGCAAACGGCGTATGTCGTTCCGCTCCCGCCGAAAGGATCCAAAACGAGTTCGCCCGGAAGTGTGGACATTTCGACCACTCTATCTAGAATCTTGGTCGAAAGAGCGTTCGCTCTACGGTCCCTAGATTTGAATTTCCAATGGCGGACCGGCGGGATATCCGTCCAAACATCTTTTAGATTTACTCCATTGGGATTCATTGCGTCGCGGTGTCCGCCGTAGTCCTTAACCTCTCCCCCGCAGTGCCTGCAGGTTTGGATTGGAGTGCGAACACGCCTGAAAGTCTTCGGCTTCCCCTTTGTGTAGTACAGCAAGCTGTAGTGGCTGGGGTGAAGCCTTCCCGGGATTGGTAAGCACGCGGATATCTCGATGGCAATCCAATGCCTGAATTCCATTCCGAGTTCGGCCAAATGCGCACCGAGTAATATATTCCACTTCGGAAGGTTGTAAAGGAAGAACGCACCACCGGGCTTAATTATCCGAACGCATTCCTTGATCCAGCCTTTGCACCAGTGGAGGTAATAATCGTCGGTTCGCAAATCGGCATAGCTCTTGCCGTATTCCTTGCCTAAGTTGAATGGTGGATCAGCAAATACTGTGTCAACCACTTCGTCCTTGATTTGCGGAAGGACCGCCATGCAATCGGCAGAGAATAGAGCTCCTAATGAGGTCGTAAACGAGGGCTCCATGAACGAAACTTCTTTCATAAATGGGGCAACATCGAAGATGTTTTCTTCCAATTTAAATGCCGTCTGTCTCGCCACTTTGCGTCCCCCCGAAACTTGAGAATAACCCAAGATAGGTTATTGCGCAACTATTCCCTTCGAGTGTATTTCGTTAAGTCCTATCGCGCGCATAGCGAGAGCGATTTCTTTCTCTGGCATCTTTCATTTCGGAACTTACTTTCACTCGTATGGAGCAAAACGGAAGGGGTACTTCTACTTCGTCCCATGCCAGGTTTCGCTTTGGCAGGGAGACGACAAGGGACAAGGGCGACTCTCTCCAGATTTGTCTTTGCAACCCTTGGGCTGCGTCGTATTATCGTGCTGATCCTGGGACCCTTGAATTTTGAGCCTGACCTTAGAACGGGCCGCTGCTTCTCCTCGTTCGTGAAACACAAAGTGGAGGTCACAGATGAAACCTGAGCGGTATTTCTACGCCATTGCCGGGGCCGTCTTCCTGGTTCTCACCGTGATCGGCTTTCAGCATTACATTTTTCACGGCAAGCACTCTGACGGCTCTGCGATTGCGCCGGCGATGCTGGCCATTGTGGTGGCGCACTCGAGCGCCATCTTCGCATGGTTCGTGATGCTCTTTGTGCAGGCGGTGCTGATCACGTCGCACAATCGCCGGGTGCACATGACGCTGGGCTGGGGCGTGGTGGGGATCGCCGCGCTGATCGTGGTGACCGGGCCGCTGGTAGCCTTCCACTCCATGCGCCTCGATCCGAGCCAAATAATTTTCGATTGGCCCGGCACGCAGTTTCTGCTCATCATGTATACGGAGATCGCGCTGTTCGCGGTTTTTGTGACGATCGGCGTGCTCAACCGCAAGCGCCCGCGCATTCACCGGCCGATGATGCTGATGGCGTGCCTGGCGATCGTGAGCGGGGCAACGGCGCGAATTGCGTTGGTGAATTCGATATTCGGGTTCCACCATTGGGTGGCGATCTTTGGGCCGGTGGTGGTGCTGGGAGTTCTGCTGCTTTTATTGCGCGCGGCCATGACGCGGAGATTCGAGCGCGAGTTTGCCCTGGGCCTGGCGGTGATGGTGGCGGTGACCATGATCGCTGGCAGGCTGGCGACGACAGGCACGTGGGTGGATTGGGCGGGAACGATTTTGAAGCGGTGACGCTTTGATCAGCCGCATCCGGGCCTGAAGGCCGGGATGTGGTGCGAGCGAATTCGGGGGCCTGAAGGCCCCTGCTCCTTCCGGATTTCCGAAAAGCAACCGCAGATCCTTCGACTATGGTCGCCACGGCGACCTTCGCTCAGGATGACAGGGGTGGGGATAGGGCTCTCCTATCCCGTCCAAGCAGAGCTTGGACGGGCACCCGACGCCCATATCTTGTGGTGAGTTGAGACGCGGAAGGTTCGGGTCCGTGCTATCCCGCCCAAGCGAAGCTTGGATCCACCCCACGGACGAGGACCTGTCCGTGGGGACCCCGGGGACGGGGCACCCGGCGCCCATATCTTGCGGTGAGTTGAGACGCGGAAGGTTCGGGTCCGTGCTATCCCGCCCAAGCAGAGCTTGGATCCACCCCACGGACGAGGACCTGTCCGTGGGGACCCCGGGGACGGGGCACCCGGCGCCGCGAGGGTCGGGCACCTGGCTCACTTGCTGACTCGCTTCGTCAGATGTCCAGGTTCTTCACGTCGAGGGCGTTGTCTTCAATGAATTTGCGGCGGGCTTCGACGTCTTCGCCCATGAGCGTGGTGAAGATGGTTTCGGTTTCGGCGATGTCTTCGAGCTTGACCACGAGCAGCGTGCGCCGCTCGGGATCCATGGTGGTTTCCCAAAGCTGCGTGGCCGTCATTTCGCCGAGGCCTTTGTAGCGCTGTACCTGGTAGTCCTTCTTGCCCTGCTCCACGATATAGGTGAAGAGCTCGCGCGCGGTCTGCTTTTCGACCGGCTCGCGCAAGACGCGCGCATTTTTGCCGGAGGATTTTGCGTCGGCCTTGGCATCTGCCTTTGTGTCAACACTGCCGGACGAGGATGGACCTTCGGCTTCTTCTTCCTCGTCAGCATCGTTTGCGCCGGCGCCTGCGGCCGCGCCCTTGGCTGCATACTCGACCAGGAACGGCGGCTCGAGGAATTCCTTGATGAGCGTGTACTTGGCCATCATCTGGCGGAACTCGGGACTTGAGGCCAGGGTCCATTCGATGCAGCGCGAGGCGCCCTGCGCATCGGTGAAGCAGACGGACCAGGTGTGGTGCTCCTCGTCCTCGACGGGCTTGGACACTTTGATCGCAAATTCGTCGGCACGCTCTACGAGTTGAGCATGCACCGCGGCGATCTTGGGAGGAACTTTCTTGCCGTCGGTCGAGGCAAAGTCGGTGCGATGGGTGAGCTCGGCGCGCGCCAGCAACTCGGTGAGCTTCTCGTTGCGGATGCGCTTGTCGACTTTTTCGACGAAGCCAAGGTATTCGCCCAGCGTGGACATGAAGCGGACGCGGTCGGCGCCTTCGATCTTGCTGGCGTTTTCTCCGTGGCGAATGATGGTGCCCTCGGCGGCGCGGCTGACCATGACCTTGACGAATTCGCGATCGTCTTTGATGTACTGCTCGAAACGGCCCTTCTTGATTTTGTAGAGGGGCGGTTGCGCAATGTAGACGTGATCGCGCTTGATGAGCTCGGTCATGTGGCGGAAGAAGAAGGTGAGCAGCAGGGTGCGGATGTGCGAGCCGTCGACGTCGGCATCGGTCATGAGAATGATTTTGCCGTAGCGGATCTTGGCGGCGTCGAAGTCGTCTTTGCCGATGCCGCAGCCGAGCGCGGTGATCATGGCGCGGATTTCTTCATGGCCCAGCATCTTGTCGTAGCGGGCCTTTTCGACGTTGAGGATTTTGCCCTTGAGCGGCAGGATGGCCTGGAACTTGCGGTCGCGGCCCTGCTTGGCGGTGCCGCCGGCCGATTCGCCCTCGACCAGGTAGAGCTCGCAGCGCTCGGGATTGCGCTCGCTGCAATCGGCGAGCTTGCCGGGAAGGCCGCCGCCGTCGAGCGCGCCCTTGCGGCGGGTGAGGTCGCGGGCCTTGCGTGCGGCTTCGCGCGCGCGGGCAGCTTCGATGGCTTTGTTGATGATTTTGCGGGCGACGGGCGGATTCTGCTCAAGGAACATGCCGAGGCGCTCGTTGACGAAGGCCTGCACGGTGCCTGCGATATCGGAGTTGAGCTTGCCTTTGGTCTGGCCTTCAAACTGCGGCTGCGACAGCTTGACGCTGACCACAGCGACGAGGCCCTCGCGAACATCGTCGCCCGAGAGGGACTCCTTCATGTCTTTGAAGAGGCCCATCTGCTGGCCGACGTAGTTGATGGTGCGGGTGAGCGCCGCACGGAAGCCGGACAGATGCGTACCGCCGTCGACGGTGTTGATGTTGTTGGCGAAGCTGAAGACGGTTTCGGAGTAGCTGTCGTTGTATTGCAGCGCGATATCGATCTCGACGCCGTCGCGCAGGGCTTCCATGACGATGGGCTTGTCATGGAGGACCGACTTACCGCGGTTGAGATGCTTGACGAACTCGGCGATGCCCCCGGCGTATTTGAACTCGGCGCGGCGCGCCTCGCCGGTTTTGGGGTCGGCGGTGCGCTCGTCAGTGAGCGTGATTTCGAGGCCCTTGTTGAGGAAGGCCATTTCGCGCAGGCGCTGAGCGAGCGTGTCGTAGTTGAACTCGGTGATGGTGAAGATGGATTTGTCGGGCAGGAAGTGAACCTTGGTGCCGCGACGCTTGCTGGTGCCGGTCTTCTGGAGCTTTGAGGTGGGAATTCCCTTGGAGTAGCTCTGCTCGTAAGTGTGCGAGGCCTCGCCGGGTTTTTCCGGACGCCAGATTTCGATTTCGAGCTCTTCACTGAGCGCGTTGACGCAACTGACGCCGACGCCGTGCAGGCCTCCGGAGACTTTGTAGTTGGAGGCATCGAACTTGCCGCCGGCATGCAGCTTGGTGAGGACGACTTGCGCAGCGGGCAAGCGCTCGCCATCGGCGAGATCCATCATGTCGACGGGAATGCCGCGGCCATCGTCGATGACGGTGATGGAGTTGTCGACGTGAATGACGACATCGACTTTCTTGGCGTAGCCGGCGAGAGCTTCGTCGACAGAGTTGTCGACCACCTCGTAGACGAGGTGGTGCAATCCGATCTCGCCCGTGGAGCCGATGTACATGGCGGGACGGAGACGGACAGCCTCAAGGCCTTCGAGGACCTTGATGTTTTCGCCGGTGTAGCTGTCATTATCGCCGTGGATGGAGGAGGAGCCGAGAGGTTCAGTCGCCATAGAATTCCGTTCGCAGCAATGATGCGTGAAGTGGTGGGCCGCCGGGGGTCAATTCGGACGTGGGAGCCGGACGCTGAAGCGGGAGTAACCGCTTGAAAAGAGAGAGGCTAACAAGCGCGTTCACCTGGGTCTATTTTACCATGCGGGAAAGGTCGTGGCAGGCAGGAAAGAGGGGTGTAGAAAGGGTTACTAAGAGCGATTTTGCGGCGAGAACAAATGACGATGGTAACTATAGATCGTTGTTGTCTAGTATCTATATGAAAATAGATATACTTGTTATAGTTTATAGGGTACGATTATGCCTGAAAAGGAGAAAGTTTTCCTTTCATAATTTATCTGGAAAGGTTACCAAAGATGAAAGCTATCATTCGACTCGTTGCCCTATTCGTTGCCATCGCCGGACTTGCTTCCGCATCGCTTGCACCAGCCAACATGCAGGCTCGGGTTTCGCACAACTCGGTAGCCGCAACTGATCCAGGTCCTCTCATTAATCTTCCAGCGCCGCTTCCATGCCAATCGGTGAACGCCTGCTTAGCTGCGCCCACGTCGTCTCGGTAAAAATGACGAAGAGGTCCCTCGCTCCAACAAGGCCGCGCAAGAACTGGGGTAGCACGAAAGTGCCAATTGCGCGTTACCCTTTTGTGTTTGAGCCATTCGGCATACAGGCGGTATCCTGAGGGCACTCGAACGACCGTAGAACTGCCTTTATGCCTTTGAACTCTGCAATGTCGGCGATGAGCGCGGCTGAACTCGTTCTCTGGGCCGCGCTCGCCGTACTTTTCCTGAGCAAGAAGCTACATCGCCGCTTCCCGGCGATGGGTTATTACCTCGTGCTGCGGGCGATCTCAACACCGGTGCTGACGCTCTGTCTCTACCTGACATCAAAACCCTGGGCGAGAGATTTTCATATCGGGCAGATCTACTACTTTGGATTTTTTGCAACTTATCTAGCGAGCACGGTGCTTCTGTTTTTCATTTGCATCGAAGTTTTCCGCTCGGCATTAGCCGCGTTTCCCGGGATTGCGAAGCTAGCGATCGTGATTTTCCGCTGGGCGGCTGTGGTTTCAATGATCGTCAGCCTGACATCAATTAACTACGATCACAAGGGCCTCTACATTATCGGGGACATTTGCTACGGGCTGATGCACTCCGTGAGCGTTCTTGAGCTTTGCCTGCTTGCATTTCTCTGCCTGAGCATGAATGCGCTGCGCCTGACGGTGCGCGATTTGAGTTTTGGCATTGCGTTGGGCTTTGGCGTCATGTCCTCGGCGGACTTCATTGTCGCGTCCTGGATCTCTCGCGTTGCGACGCTTAGCGATCCGCTTCAGTTCGTTTACGAATCGCTGATTCTCGGGACACTTGCAATCTGGATGGTTTACTGGATTCTTCCGGAGCCGGCTCCAAGGCCGGTGTTGATGCCGGCCAGCTCGACCATTTACCGGTGGAACGAAATCGCTTCCGCACTGGGCCATACGGGTACAAAGGTGGCCGTTCAGCAGCCTGCCAACAGCTTCTTCCTTTCGGATGTGGAGCGCGTGGTGGAGAAGGTTCTGGCGCGGAATATGAAGGGCCGCGAGTCGGAGACGTAGAGATAGGGACGAGGGATAAGAGAACAGAGATTAGAAAAACGAAGGCCTCGGCGATTGCCGGGGCCTTTTTCCTTTGCTTCAAATTCGCGAGTTGAGTGAAACGGTGCGGCGCACGATTACTCGGTGGCGGCCTCGATGGATGCGAAGCGGCCGCGATTTCCGCGGTCAGTGAACTTGACGCGGCCAGAAACCTTGGCGAACAGCGTGTCGTCGGAGCCGATGCCGACATTGACGCCGGGCTTGATGCGGGTGCCGCGCTGGCGGGTGATGATGGAGCCGCCGGTGACGAACTGGCCGGCAAAGGCCTTTACACCCAGCCGCTGTGCGTTGGAGTCGCGTCCGTTTGTGGAACTGCCTCCGCCTTTTTTGTGTGCCATGATTCAATCCCTCAGGGGCTAAAGCCCCGCGTTTCTTTTCAGCTTGTTCCGGCACGGCTGAAGCCGTGCCCTTTCAAGGCGCCGGCTTACTTCGCGTCGTAGGTGACACCGTCGGCCACGATGGCCTTGATGCGGACTTCGGTAAAGTTCTGGCGGTGGCCCTGGAGCTTTTTGTACTGCTTCTTGCGCTTGAAATGAAAGACCAGAATCTTGTCGCCGCGGCCTTGGCCCAGGACTTCGGCTGTGACCTTCGCGGCCGCAGGTTTGGCAATGGTTCCGGACTCGCCGGAGACGGCAAGGACATCACTGAACTCGACCGTCGGGCTGCCGGACTCGACGCTCTCAATCTTCAAAACGTCGCCGGGAGAGACGCGATATTGCTTGCCACCGGTGCGAATGACTGCGTACATAAGAAAGCCTCCAGCGCTGAGGGTCACACAGACCGGGCGCAAATGCGAATCGAGTGCTCAAGACTCGTGTGTTCGAGAATCGTGTGCTTAAAGGGGGCGGATACAGACAAAGACTGCATCGGGAGGCCGACTGCACACACACGCTGAACTCAGCGGCAGCATCCCGGGCACCCAACCACTGGGTGCATCGCCAAACCTCTTGATTCTATCGGGAAACGGCGGTTGGGTCAACGACTGTAGCGGGAGGAGCGAGGGGGTGGCTGGGGTTCGTGCCAAGTCCGAAACAGGACCTGTGAAAAGAATGGGAATCCGTTTCGCGTGGGGAGGGAATGCAGGAATTCAGGCCTTGAGCGCGAACGATCGCGGAGCTAGCTTCAAACGTATGCGGGGATCGACGGAAGGCTTCGCGAGGACGGTGCGGACGGGCCAATTGCCTGAGATTGCGCTCTGCTACCAGCGGGCGCTCGAGCGAAATCCGCGACAGCCGGAGGCCCTGGTGGGCATGAGCCTGGTGGCGCTGAGCAGCCGCCAGACCGAAGCCGCGGTAAAGATGGCGATTGCCGGAGTGGCAGCCGCACCGGAGATGGGCGCAGCATGGGTTGTGCTGGGACATGCGCTGAAGGCCGCGACGCGGACGGAGGACGCGGAGCGAGCGTATCTGGAAGCCATTCGGCTGGATGGAATGGATCCGCTGGCGCGGATGGGATTGGGTGAACTGAAGATCGCCGTGGGTCGGCCGGGTGAGGCGATCCGCGAGTTTGAACTGGCATTGCAACGGCGCCCCGCATTGCTGGCGGCGCATTTGGGGATGGGAAATGCGCTTGCGCTGACGGGAAGGAATGAAGAAGCGCTGGAGCGGTACTGGGCAGCGCTCGAGTTGCATCCGCGGCTGCCGGAAGGCGAGTTTGCGGCTGGATTCGTGCTGGCGCGATTAGGCCGCACATGGGAAGCGGAGAAACGATACCGACGTGCTCTCGTTTTGCGGAGGGACTTTGCGGCGGCTTGGGTCAATTTAGGTTCCCTGTTGCGCGACGAAGGCCGCGAGGTGGAGGCCGAGGCAGCGCTGCGGCGAGCGACGAAGTTGCGGCCCGATCTGATTTCAGGGTGGGTGAACCTGGCGCTGCTGGAACGGGACCGTAAAAGGCCCGATGCGGCGGAGGTGAACTTGCGGCGGGCATTTGCATTAAATCCGACTCAGATGGAAACGCTGGTGGCGTGGTGCCAGTTCCGCGCTGCGGAGCGCGACGTGGCAGGCGCGCGAGAGTGGATGCGCTGGGCACTCGCGCGAAATGCGGAGTTTGATGCGGCCGTGAATTTGCACGGCATTGTCCTTCATCTCGAACGGCGGTTTGAAGAGGCGATCGATATGTTCGAACAGGCTGAGGAACTGGGCAATCGCGCGGCAGCATCGAATCGCGGTAATTCGCTGCTCGAGGTGGGGCGTATGGAAGAAGCGTTGAAGGCGCAGGAGGCTGCGGCAGAATTGGACCCGGCAAGCGCAGGAGCAGAGTACAACCTGGCGCTGACGCGGTTGCGCCTGGGCGATTGGAAACAGGGCTGGAACGAATACGAGGCGCGATGGCGATTCAAGGAAGTACACCGCCGGCCGCGGCGCTTCAAACAGCCGCGATGGAATGGCGAGGAACTGCATGGAGAGCGGATGCTGCTCCATGCGGAACAGGGACTCGGAGACACAATCCAATTTTGCCGGTATGCGACGCTGGTGGCGGCGCGCGGCGGCGTGCCCGTGCTGGAGGTGCAGCCGGCCGCAGAGCGGCTGGTGCGATCGCTCGCCGTGGTGCGCGCGGGCAGGGCGGAGACGGCGGTGATGGATGCGAGCGCGGTTGAGTTCGATTGCGAGTGTCCGATGATGAGCTTGCCGGCAGTGTTCGGAACGACTATCGAGACGGTTCCGTGGATGGGAGCGTACCTGGGCGCGGACGAAGAGTTCGTGCGCGAGAAGCGAGAGCGGTTCCCAACGATTTCAAACGATGTGCGTGCGGCCAATGGCCGGAAGGCGTGTCGGATTGGGTTGGCGTGGGCAGGCAATCCAAAGTACAAGGCGGACGCTGTGCGATCGATGCGACTGAAGACCCTCTTGCCCTTGTTGCGGTCGGCAGATGCGAACTGGATTTCGATTCAGAAGGGCGAAGCGGTAGAGCAGTTAGCGAGTTTGCCCGATGATGTGTGGGTGCGTGATGGGTCGAGCAAGGAGAGCGACTTGGCGGAGACCGCGGCACTGGTGGCGACACTCGATCTGGTGATCACGACGGACACGTGCATCGCGCACCTGGCCGGCGCCATGGGAAAGCCGGTGTGGATTCTGCTGCCGCACCTGGCGGACTGGCGATGGATGGAGGAAACGGAACGAACGCCGTGGTATCCAACGGCGCGGCTGTTCCGGCAGGCGGTGGCCGGCGATTGGGCAGGAGTCGTCGAGCGGGCGATTCGGGCGTTGAGAAGGAGGTAGCCGTCAAGCTGAACCGAGCGGCGCCGTGAGCCGCAGTGAGCACACTGGCGAAACGAAATACTGACGAAACGGAATGCCGTAACCATTGAGCACTCCCAGGAGGCTACAGGCCTTTTGTTTTTCGGCGCAGGAATATGCAAAGAGGCCCGTTGCGAGGATCAGCGCAGATGAATCCGTACCCCTTCGGAGCGGTGGGATAGCTGAATTCCTCAGCACGCGGCAAAGCACTGCACCTTCAAAACGGGTCGAAAACCAGCTGACGGAATGGGCGCGAATCTCTTTTTGACGACTATCATCGAATGAACACTGGGGTTAGAGACTGGGGGAGAATTGGCTGAATTCACGCTGAGAATCGATCGAATGCACTGCGGCTCCTGCGTGCGGCGAGTGAGCCAGGCCCTGGCGGGCACGCCTGGACTGGAAGTGAAAGAAGTGAACATTGGAGCGGCACGGTTGACAGCCAAGTCAGGGCCGGCCGCAGTGGAGTTGGCAATTGCAGCCGTGGCCAAGGCTGGCTACGCGGCGCATCTGGAACCGTAGGCCCACTCCAACATTGTTGGGATCGGATCGAATTGTGGCCGCAGACACCAAAGAATCGCTGACCCTTCCCGTTCTGGGGATGACGTGTGCCAGCTGCCAGCATCACGTGGAAGAAGCGCTGCGCGCGACGACAGGCGTGGAGCAGGCGCGCGTGGACTTGATGGCGCATCGGGCGAGCGTGGTGTTTGATCCGGCGCTGACCCGGCCGGAGCAACTGGTGGAGGCGATTCGCGGCGCGGGATACGATGCGGTGCTGCCGCGGCCGGGCGAAGGCGCGGGCCACGGCGAAGCTGCGCAAGCGGGTGCGGACCTGAAGGTGTGGGCGACGCTGATTGCGGGCGCGGCGGCGATGCTGCTGGGGATGCCACTCGGGACAGAGACGGAAATGGGCGGGGCAGATCGCGGGATGATGCGCGTTTTGCCGTGGCTCTATCGACTGCCGGCGGATGAATTGCGGTGGTTTCTGCTGGTGGTGACGGCGATCGTGGTGGCGTGGGCAGGCCGCGGGATTTATGTGAGCGCGATTCGCGCACTGGGACACGGCACAACCAACATGAACACACTGGTGAGCTTGGGAACGGGAGTGGCGTTCGTTTATTCCGCCTACTCCACGATTGCGCCGGCGCCGGGGCGACAGGTCTACTTCGATGCCGTGCTGTTGATCCTCGGTTTTTTGCTGTTGGGCAAGAGCCTGGAGGGCAGGGCGAAACGGCGGGCACTGGGGGCGATCAATGCACTGACAAGGCTGCGGCCAGTGACTGCGCGACGGGTTGTGGACGGAGTAGAGACCTTAGTGCCGCTGGAAGAGGTGCGGCCGGGTGACCGAGTGGTGGTGCTGCCGGGGGAGCGATTTCCTGTGGACGGCACGATCGAGCAAGGGCGCACGACGGTGGACGAGTCGATGCTGACGGGCGAATCGACGCCGCTGGATCGCGAAGTGGGTGGCCGCGTGCTTGCCGGTTCGCTGAACTACGACGGTGCGGTGGTGTGCCGGGCGGAGTCGCTGGGCGAGGCCACGGTGCTCGAGCAGATTGCACGGATGGTGGATCAGGCACAAAGCTCGCGCGCGCCCATGGAACGTCTGGCGGACCGGGCGAGCGCAGTTTTTGTGCCGGTGGTGCTGGGGCTTGCGGCGGTGACGTTTGTTGTGTGGATGATGGCGGCGCGGTCACTGCCCATGGCGCTGGCAAATACGGTGGCGGTGCTGGTGATTGCGTGCCCGTGCGCGATGGGGCTGGCGGTGCCTGCGGCGTTGACCGTGGCAGTGGGCCGTGGAGCGCAGTTGGGGGTGCTGTTCAAAGGCGGCGAAGCGCTGGAACGGCTGGCGCACGTGGACGCCGTGGTTCTGGACAAGACGGGAACGATCACAGTGGGAAGGCCGGTGCTGGAGCGGGTACAGGCAACAGGGAACAGGGAACAGGGAACAGAAAAGCAGGGACCGAGCCACCCCATCGGGCACAAATCGCCCGCTGGGGACCCCGGCTGGGAACAAGGGGGCGAGTCAGCAAGTCAGCGAGTCAGCGGGAAAGCGGAGCGACCGGCGGAAGATGATTTGCTACGGTTGGCGGCGGCGGCGGAAGAGCGGTCGAATCATCCGCTTGCGCACGCAGTGGTTGATGCAGCGCGTGACCGTGGACTGAGTTGGAGGCCTGCCGAAGAAGTCCAGGTTGTGCCGGGGCGCGGAGTGACGGCGCGCGTGGAAGGGCATGAATGCGCTATGGGGAATGAGGCGATGTTCCGGGAGTTTGGCATCGCGCTACCCGGAGATGTTGAAGCGCCAGTGCCGGGAGTGACGCGATTGTGGATGGCGCTGGACGGGACGGCGGCCGGATATTTTGACGCGCGGGATGCCTTGCGGCGGGATGCGGCCGATGCGATTGCGACGCTCGGCAAAGAGGGTCTGCGCGTGCTGATGCTGACCGGTGACTCGGCTCAAGCGGCGGCGCCGATTGCGGAGCAAGCAGGCATTAAGGAAGTGGAAGCGGGACTGGATCCGGCAGGGAAGCTTGAACGAATTCGTACGTTGCAGAAGTCGGGGCTGCGCGTCGCCATGGTGGGAGACGGCATGAACGACGCGGCCGCGCTGGCACAGGCCGACGCGGGCATTGCCATGGGCACGGGCGCGGACCTTGCGCAGGAAGCCGGCGACGTGTTGCTGCTGAGGACGCAGCCGATGGCGATTCCGGCGGCGCTGGGGCTGGCGCGCGAGACCGTGCGCGTGATGCGGCAGAATCTTGGCTGGGCCGTGGGCTACAACGTGATTGGGATTCCGCTGGCGGCGGGATTGCTCTATCCCGCATTTCACATTTTGATGACTCCGTGGCTGGCGGCGGCGGCAATGGCGCTGAGCTCGGTGTGCGTGCTGGGAAACAGCCTGCGTTTGCGGGGCTGGCGGGCGAAAAGCAGCTCTTAGGCTCCCTTCGTGGTTCCCACCCTAAAACTGCTCGCTGCGCGAGGAGTTTTAGAATGGGGCACCCCATTTGGCGGCGGGTCGAGGTTGGAAAAGCGAATGCAGATCCTTCGGTCGCGTTTGGGGCAAGCGGCGCGCCAAACTTCGCTCAGGATGACAAGTTGAATGGGAGTGCTATCCCAGGCGCCCATGTCGGGATCTGAGGCCCTCAATTCGTTGCGAATAAGAATCGTGCGATCCCACCCTTGCGCAAGGACAAAGGCGCGCCAAGGATGGGGCACCCAGATTCTTTGCGGAGCGAGGTGGGAAGAGCAACTGCAGATCCTTCGGTCGCCGTGGCGGCCATAGGATGACAGTCTTCGTATTCGATTGCTGCTGTACACGCTAAACTAGTCGCAGGTCCCGCTTGTGCGCATCCTCACCCGCTACATTCTCGGCGAGATACTTACCTTCACGCTCATCGGCTGCGCGCTTTTCACCTTCATTTTGTTCATGCCGCGGTTGCCCCAGATTCTTGAGGTGATGGTGCGCAACAGCTCCACACTCGCAGACGTAGCGCTGGTGTTTCTGTTGACGCTGCCCGAGCTGTTTAAGTACACGATCCCGATGGCAGTGCTGTGGGGGATTCTGCTGGGCCTGAGCCGGCTGGCTTCAGACAGCGAAGTGATTGCCATGCGCGCGTCGGGGCTGGGCATCGGGTACTTTGTGCGCGTCGCCTCGATTATCGCGATTGGGGGTACGGGGCTGGGGCTGGGCAACTCGCTGTATCTGGCGCCACGGGCGAACCGGGCGATTGTGGAGATGCAGCAGTCGCTGGGAACGTCGCAAGCGAGTTACGAAATTGAGCCGCGCGTCTTCTACGAGGATTTTCACAACTACGTTCTGTATGTGCAGGACGTGCGCTCGGGGACGGGCGCGGCCAACTGGCGCCAGGTGTTCATGGCCGATGTCTCGGACCCTAACAACCCGCTGATTACGACCGCGGCTTCGGCCACCGTGGTGACTGACAATACTCAGGAGCTGCTGATGCGGCTGCGCGACGGCCTGCGGGATGAGACCGTGGCCGACCAGCCGGAACAATCGAACATTTCGACCTTTACGACGACGGACTTGCCATTGATGCTGGGTCAGCAGAGCGAAGTCCACCTCGGGCGTCTCGATACGAAGCTGTATGCCACGCCGATGGCGGTATTGCTGGAACGAATTCGCGAGAGCAAGAGTGCGGCAGATGCGGAGCAGTACAGAATTGAGCTGAACAATCGGTTTGCATTTCCCGCGGCCTGCCTGGTGCTGATGCTGGTGGGAGTGCCGCTGGGCGTGGCATCGCGGCGAGGCGGTAAGAGCTCGGGATTCGTTTTCACGATTCTTCTGGTGTTTGTGTACTACTTTCTTTCATCGATCGGAATTGCGCTTGGCCACCAAAACAAGCTGCCGGCATTTCTTGCGGTGTGGTCGGCAAATTTGCTGTTCGCGGTGGTGGGAACATTTCTGCTGTGGCAGATGGCGACGGGTGGGCGGATCCTGAGCGCCATGGCGGCGTGGTTTCAAAGGACACCAAAACCGGTGGCGGCGGCGAACCGAAGCAGATTCTCGCTGACCGAGCTCGCGGATAAGATCTGGCCACGCGGAAACGGTCGCGTGAAAAAGAGGCCCAAGGGGATTTTTCCGCGCATCATCGACGAGTACATTGTGCGCGAATTTGCGACGTTGTTTGTGCTTGTGCTGGCGGGATTTGTGCTGCTGCTGATCGTCTTCACGTTTTTCGATCTGCTGGGCGACATTCTACGCAACCACCCTCCAATGGCAATCGTTGGCGGATACCTGCTGAATCTGACGCCGAGCATGATCTATCTGACTGCGCCGCTTGCGGTTCTGATTGCGGTGCTGGTGACCTTCAGCGTGCTCAACCGCAACAGCGAGATCATCGCCATGAAAGCGACGGGCATCAGCCTCTACCGGCTGGTGGTTCCAATTGTCAGCATCGCGGCCTGCCTTGCGGTATGCCTGTTTCTATTCGATCAGTACTATCTGCCGCAAGCCAACCGCAGGCAAGAGGCATATCGCAATGTGATCAAGGGCAAGCCGGCGCAGACCTATCTGAACCCGAACGAGACGTGGATTTTTGGACCGAGAGCCGCCGCCGGCGAACCGGGCTGCATTTTCTACTATGAATTCTTCGATCCTGAGACCAAGGAGTTCGCGAATCTCTCAGTATTTGAGTTCGATCCATCGACCTTCAAGCTGACGCGACGGATTTTTGCCAAGCGGGCCGTCTGGATTGACGACTCCGCTACATGGGAATTCGAGAGTGGATGGGTGCGCGATATAGAGGGCGCAAACGTGACGGGATACCGCACGTTCCTGAAGACTTCGTTTCCGGAGATGCGTGCTGCGCCGGGCTACTTCAAAAAAGAGGCACTGGAATCGCAGGAGATGAACTTTGGGCAGCTGGACCATTACATTCGCGACCTGAAGCAGAGCGGATTCGACACCAAGCCGCTCAGCGTCGCGCTGTGGCAGAAGCTTTCGTACCCGCTGGTTGCGGTGGTGATGGCGGTTCTGGCGATTCCGTTTGCGCTGTCGATGGGGAGGCGAGGATCGATTACGGGAATCGCAGTGGCTATCGGGGTTGCGCTTGCGTACCGGGTGATCGACACGCTGTTTGGCGCCATGGGGAATGTGAATTACCTGCCGGCACCGATGGCGGCGTGGTCCGCCGATATTTTGTTTGCATTGGTCGGCGGGTACCTACTGCTGAAGACGCCGACGTAAAGGCAGGGACCAAGGGAACGAGGAAGCAGGCTAGCGGAGTTGGCGGAGCTTGAGAACGGAGAACAGGAACCGCATCGGCGGAGATTGGAGGTTGGGGGGCTCGTCGATGCGAAGGCTGAAGTCCTAGCGTAGGGGCAGCCGGCTCTTGTTCTCTAATCGTGCGCTGCAAACGCATTTTCAATTAATTCTGCGGCCATTCCTAAGCCATCCACCTCTGCGATTGCCACCTTCATCGCGAGCGCCCGCTCGCGGTACGACGGAGTCCGCAGAACTTCATCGACAAGTTTCTGCAGAGCCTCGGCATTCAGTTGTGCCAATGGCAGAAACAATCCTGTCCCGTTTGCGAGAATCCGTGCCGCGACGCCCGGCTGGTCGTTCGTAATAGGAATCGCAACCAGCGGAACTCCCTGCGCCAACGCCTCCAGGGTGGTATTCATTCCAGCGTGGGTTACGCAAAGAGTCGCCCGCTTCAGCAGCTCAAGCTGCGGAGCGCGCTGCACGACAATCGTATCGGGCTGCGCGAGGGCGAGGCTCTCCGGCGCGGTATTCGTCCCTACCGATACCACCACCTGATATCCGGGCCGCTCGGTTGCCGCGAGGATGGCGCGAAAGATGTCTGCCTGCCCGTTCTGCAGCGTACCCATGGACGCATAGATGAGAGGGGCTCCCGTCAGACGCTCCCACGGGAAAGCCACCGGCTCGCGGCCGAATCCATCGTGAAACGGCCCTGTGCGGTGAAAATGTGCAGGGTGGGATTCGCCTGGGAAATCGAACGCCGCCGGTATCTGCGACAGATAGGCCCGCTTCGACACTCTCCAATAAACGTCGCTCGTGTCAGGATGGATGCCCTTGCTCTCAAGATGTTCAACAGTCATTTTCTGAATGGGCTCCAGCACCTTCAGGAACCCTGCTACTCCCAAGCGGTTACGCTCACGCGCCGCTTCGGTGTCTTCGTGGGGCCACGGAAAGAGCCAATGCGGAGTGCTTCCGGTGAGATCGGTAAGAGGCGTGCACGAGACACTGACGAACGGCAGTCCCATCCCGATAGCCGCGACCGACACGCCGGGATGAACCTGATCGACCACCAACCCGTCGAGGTCGAGACGTTCGAGCACAGGCGGCGCTTCATCCAACTCTGCGCGGCACCCATCGCCGATCCATTGAAAAGTATAGGCAACGCCGGCTTCGGCGGTCAGCGTGCTTAGGATTCTGGCGCGTTCGCCATACGAACCCAGGGGAAACTGCCCCCCACAGTACTCTTCAAAACTCAGGCCCGCAGCATGGACGCCTCTGGCCGCGTCCGGAACCCCGATGCAGATGACTTCGTGCCCTCTGGTCTGGAGCCGCCGAGCGAGCGCGGTCATTGCGTTCAAATGTCCCACCGGAGCGGGCACGGTTATGCCGATTCGCATCGGTGAATCCTATCACGGCTGCTTTTCGAGAAAGGAATCAATCGTAGAATAGAAATATGCTTGGCGACCTCGGTCCCCTCTACAGCTACATGCGCCGCTACCGCTGGCAGTACGTGCGGGGCACGCTGGCGTGTGTTGCGACCAATATCGTCGCCGTGCAATTTCCGCGCGTGCTGGGGATGGCGATCAACCGCATCGAAAAGGGGACCACGCGAGAAATCATTGTGGTGTTTGCGGCGATCCTGGTCGCAATCAGTTTGGTAAAGGGGGTCTTTCTCTACGCGCAGCGCTGGATTTTGATTGGCATCTCGCGCGAGATCGAGTTCGACCTGCGCAACGATTTGTTCCGCAAGCTCGAGACGCAGGATTCGGGCTTTTACCAGCGCTACCGAACCGGCGACATCATGGCGCGCATGACCAACGACTTGAATGCGGTGCGCATGCTGCTGGGGCCCGCGCTGATGTATAGCGCCAACACCATCTTTCTGAGCGTATTCGCGCTGTTTTTCATGATCCGCATCAGCCCCTTTCTTACGCTGGTGGCGCTGGCGCCCATGCCGCTGGCGAGCATCCTGGTGCAGTATCTAGGGACCAGGATTCACGAGCGGTTCGAGCGCATTCAGGCTAGCTTCTCCGACATCTCGGCCCAGGCGCAGGAGAACTACTCTGGCGTGCGGCTGATCCGCGCTTTTGCGCGCGAAGAGTCACAGATCGGGCTATTCGAGCGGCTCAATCGCCAGTACATCGGCCGCGCGCTGCGGCTGGTGCAGCTGATGGGCATGCTTTGGCCGACACTGGAGTTCATTCTCGGCATCTCCATGGTGATCACTCTGCTGGCCGGCGGTCACGAGGTCTTGACGCACCGAATCGACGTCGGAGAGTTCGTCGCGTTCAGCACCTACATGGTCATGCTGATCTGGCCGATCATCGCCGTGGGTTGGGTCATTAACATCTTCCAGCGCGGTACGGCTTCAGTGAAGCGCATTGACGAGCTGCTGCAAGCCGAGCCCTCCATCCGCTCCGCGGTTTTGGGCTCTGGAGAAGAGACGGAGACGGTGCTGAATGGAGACATCGAGTTCCGACATCTCAGCTTCAATTACGATGACGCCTCCGGCCAAGGGCCCGTGCTGCGCGACATCAGTCTCAAGATTCCGGCTGGTTCGAGTTTGGCCATTGTGGGGCCGACGGGCAGCGGTAAGTCGACGCTGGCAAACCTTATTCCCCGGATCTTCGACGCCCCGGAGGGGACGCTGTTCATCGATGGACGGCCGATTCGTGAGTATCCGCTTGAGCTGTTGCGGCGCAACATTGGGATGGTGCCTCAGGAGACTTTCCTGTTCAGCGAAACCATCCGCGAGAATCTGGCTTTCGGCGCGCCGAACGCCAGCGCGGACGATCTTTTGGAAGCGGCTGAGGCGGCGCACATCCGCCGCGAATTTGAAGAATTCCCGCAGGGATTTGAAACCATGGTTGGCGAACGCGGGGTGACTCTCTCCGGGGGGCAGAAGCAACGCGCGGCGATTGCGCGCGCTCTCTTGCGGCGGCCAGCGATCCTGATTCTGGACGATGCGCTAGCCAGCGTGGATACCTATACCGAAGAACGCATCCTGGGTGGATTACGGAGCTATACGGCTACGGCAACCACGATCCTGATCTCGCACCGAGTGTCAACGGTGCGCAACGCGGATCGGATTGCCGTGCTGAACAAGGGACGAATCGTCGAGGTGGGCCGCCACGAAGAACTGCTCGCCCTCGACGGGTACTATGCAAGCCTCTACCAGAAACAGCAACTGGAAGAAGAACTGACGGTCGCTGGCTGAGCAGGCTCCAGGCGAGCGGAGAGTACGGATCGCGGTGCGGGAGTCATAGGGCTGGGTCCTTTACCAGGCTCTAGGCGGTCCATGATGAGGCAGCGGCAACCTGCGCGGGCTCGGCGGCAACGGGCGCCGGGCTGAGATTGCGCGACGAGTCAGCGGCGGTGATCGAGTTGAAATTCGGATTCCTGGCTGCTTCGCGCCATGCGTCGCGGACATTGCGGACGCAATCGATGGCATGCTCGAATTTCGCTTTCGAGGCCGACTGCGAAGCCTGCAGGAGCTGGGCAAAGATCGCTGCATAGAACTCGCTGAGGGTTTGTGCGGGGCGGCCGCCCACATCCATGCGCAACCGTGCCTGGAGGTGGATGATGATGTCCATGGCGCGCTTGACGGCGACGCGGCGGGCGTCGGCATCGCCGCGCTCGACAGCATCGATGGCGGCATAGAGAAAACGGATAATGCCGTCATAGAGAGCAACGACAAGCTCGAGAGCCGAAGCTCCTTCAAGCGCGTGTTCACGGTAACTTGCCATCGCTCAATTCTCCTTATCGGTTCTGGTTATAGCCGGTGATGGCCGAGTAAAGCTGGTTCATGCCTTCCAACTCGGTTGGCAACTGCTGCATCATCTCGTTGGCCTGATTCAGCTCCAGTGTCAAGCTGGATTGCTCGGCGGCAATTAGGCCCTGCTCGCGGGAGATGTTGGCGTTGAGCGTGGATTCAATCCTGCTGTTGGAGGTTTTGGCCAGAGAAAGGATTCCGGTGGACGAACCAGTACCCGCGCCGGTGAGAATGTTGTTGAACGTCTGCCCCCAGCTGTTGGCATTCTGGAAGAAGCCGTTCACGCTCGCGTAGTCGGTGTTGAGGAGGGAATCGAGCGCGCCGGCGTCGAAAGTAAGAGAGCCGTCATTGTTCACACTGATGCCGAGGGTTGTCAGGCTGCCAATGTCGGACGAAGCGTTGTAGTTGAGCTCGGTGATGTTGGGGCTGCCGGTGTCGACGATATGGGAAGTGACCGTGAGCGCTCCGGCGGCGCCATCGGCGGCGGAGGTCAGCGTGATCCCGGTACTGTCCTGATTGGGCGTGGCGAAGACGCCGGACAAGCTATTGATGGCATCCATCACGTCGGAAAGAGTGTCTGCGCCGCTGCCGGTATAAATGGTATTGGCGGCGGGCTGGGAAGGAGCGGCTCCGATCACGATGGTTTCGGCCGTGCCGCTTCCTACTTGAATCGTGAGCGAGCCGGACAGCGTATCGCCGGAGGCTGCGACATCGCCCAGTGCGCCGATGTCGGGCGTGGAGTCAGTGTAGGATGCGGTTTCGGAGTAGTCGAGGGGCGCCGGCGTACTGGAGTCGAGCGCAGAGGTCACGGTCAAGGCGCCGTTCGAGCCCTCGACCTCCGACGTGAGCGTCAGCGTCGAATTGCCGTTTGCGGTGATCACCGCCGCCGTTGCTCCACACAAGGACGAATTGATTGCGTCAGCCAGTCCTGCAAGCGAGTTGATCCCGGCTGACGAAGGAACTTGGATGGTTTGCGGTGTGGTGTCGGCGACGCTTGAGTTGACGGTCAACGTTCCGGCTTTTCCTGAGGTATTCGAAGTCAGGCTCAGCCATGAACTGGTCGCGTTGCTCTCAACCTGAGCCGAGACTCCAATGCCGGCCAGGTTGATGGCTTGTGCCAAGCCGGCAAGCGTGTCCGGAGTAGAAGAGTCGCCGATATTGATGGTTTGCGCGGCGGCGCCTCCGACGGCGATGGTGATCGAACCGGACAGCGTATCTGCGGCGTTGTTGATCGGCGCCAGCGATCCGAACGAAGCCTGCGCCGCGGTGCCCGCGGCGCCTGAGTAATACAGGGGGATGCCTCCGGCAAGCGAGAGAGTGATCGATCCGGAGAGCGTGGCGTTGGTTGTCGAGGAAAGTGAATCAAAAGAGCCGCCGGGGTTCTTCCGATTCAGGCTGCCCAGCAGTTGCTGCTGCAGCAAGGAGAGGGTGGGCGAGCCAAACAAGGGCTCAGGATTGCCTGAACTGTCATGCCCTTCCTGGGTATTGATGGCGCCGATGAGCGAATTGTAGTCGTTGACGAACTGGTTCACTGTGCTTTCGACGCCCGCATTGTCGTTGGCGATAACCACCTGGATCGACTCCTGCGTGTTGCCGGACTGCAGGGTGCTGGGTGCGAGCAACTGAAAGGTGACGCCGGGGATAAGATTTGAGGCCGTATTCGAGGCGCTCGTGAGAGGCACGCCGTCGATGGTCAGGGAGGCATCTTTGCCGTCGACGCCGACGTTATAGTTAAGCGTGCCGACGGGGTTGGCCGTGGTGACATTGTTGGAGTCAGTGAGAGCCGATGTGACGGACAATTGGCCGGATTTGCCAGAGGCACCGGAGACAATGCTCAGCCGGGAACCAGATGAATCGGCGAGTACATTGGCGGTGAGTCCGAGATTGGCGGAGTTGAGGGCCGAAGCGATGTTGGCCAGCGTGTTCTTGCCGCTGCCCGTGTAGATGGTGTTGGCCGCCGGCGTGGCCGGCGCCGCGCCGATCACGATATTTTCGGTGGTTCCATTTCCCAGCTCGATGGTCATGGAACCGGAGAGCGCATCGGAGGCATCGGCGACGGAATCGAGGTATCCGCTTGAAGTTTGAGCGAGGTTATTCACGACCACGGTATGGGTGCCAGCCGTGGCGGAAGAGGAGGCTGCGGTGAGCTCGAGCACACCGGTGTCGGAGCTGGAGCCTTCCTTTTGTGCCAGAACGCCCTGAAAATCGGTCAACGAACTCATATCGTTGGAGAGGTTCGAGAACAGCGTGCCGAGGCTGGAGATGACGGAGTCCTGGCTTTCCAGCGAAGTGAGCTGGTTTTTCCAGGGGGTTTCGACATTCTGGAGATTGCCGACGATCTCGGCCACGGTAGAGCTGACGTTGAATCCGGCGCCGCTCGTTGGCGAACCGAAACTCAGTCCGACAGTGCCCATCGAATCCTCCGTTGGAAAGCGATGCAGCCCATGAACCAACCCGCATGGAAGAGGGTTAAAGAGTTCTCAGGACCGAGGTTGGCATGGACTCAAGCAGAGAGGGGCGCCGGATGGACGCCCCTCGAAGGTTTCGCCCTCCGCGAGGAGGGGGTGGGGTTATTGCAGGAGCTTTGTGACTTCCTGCTGCACGCTGTTGGCCTGGGCCAGGGCGGAGATGCCGGTCTGGCTGAGGATTTCGTACTTCGACATGTTGGAGCTGGCTTGCGCGTAGTCAGTGGCCTGAACTGCGTTCTGGGCTGCCTGCACGTTTTCCTGTTGTGTCGAGAGCACCTGGCTGACGGAATTCAGCGTGTTGATTTGCGCGCCGATATAGCCATCCTGTGCCGCAACGTCGGTGATGGCCGTATTGAGAGCGGTCAGCGCCGCCTGGGCGTCGGACTGGGTGGAGAGATCGGTGGCGCTCAGGGACTGGCCTGCGGTGTCGGAGTAGCTGATGGTGGCGACTCCGCCCACGCCGTTGGTGTCAGAGGCGGGCGCGGCCGCAGCTGCCAAGGCGGTGGCGAGATCGCCCAATGGGTTGGTGGCATCTTCATTGACGCCGGCGGTGTAGTAGGTCCCCGCAGTATAGGAGCCGGTGCCCGTGACGCCATTGGTCGAAATCGTGGCCTTTGTGAGCGACTCGATGTTGCCGGTTGCCGCGTCAACATTGACGCCATAATTGCCCGAGTTGATGGCGGTTTCCAACAGTGTGACGGTATTAATCGCGCCGCCCAGGGTGATGGATTTGCCATTGATGGTCATGGTGCCGGCGGTGAGGGTTAATGTGCCGGTGGCGCCGAGGGTGCCATTGACGCCGGGCAGATTGGCCGCCGCGCTCGCCGCACCGGCCACGCCGGAGCCGATGCCGGAGATTTCGATGCCGGTATCGGTGCTGTGTCCTGCACCCGCTGCCGCCACAGCCGCAGTTCCAGCCTGCGTTGCGGTGGTGAAGCTGGCGGTCAGGCCGAGGCCCGCGCCATTGATGGCGTCGACCAATCCTTGTGCTGTATCGGCATAGTTGGTGCCTGTGCCGACGCTGATCACTTGGGATTGCGTAGTGATTGCACCGCCAGCTCCAGCGGACAAGTAGTTGACGTCGATGCTGGTGACACCGGCGTTGTTGGCCAGCGCGTCGCCCGTTGTTGCCAGCACGCCGCCCTTCGACAAATCGATGAAGGCATTGTTGGCGCCGGTGCTGTAGGCCATGGTGCCGCCCGAATCGCCAACGTTGGAGGACGACAGTGAGCGGATGTTGAGAGCGTCGATGGCCGAGCCGGCGGTTGAAGAGTCGCCGGTGTAGATGGTGGTGTTGGAGTTGAACACGGCCTGATTGTTATAGGTTGTGGTGGAACCGATGTTGGAGATCTCCGACAGGATCGACTGGTACTCCTGGTTGGCTGCCGTGTCCTGGCTGGAGTTGAGCGTGCCGTTGGAGGCCTCGGTGGCCAGCGTAACAGCACGGTTGAGCAGGGTTGTGACCTGCGAAAGGGCGCCATCGGCAACCTGCAGAAGGCCGACGCCTTCCGAAGCATTGGTCACCGATTGTGTGAGCGCCGTTTGGTTAGCCTGAAGGCCATCGACCAACGACAGACCGGCAGCGTCGTCCGCGCCGGAGTTGATCTTGGACCCCGAAGACAGCTGTTGCAGAGTCTTCGACAGGCTGTTGTTGGTATTTGAGAGATTGTTCTCCGCATACACCGCGGAGAGGTTGTTTAAGACACCCAGGGACATGGAGTTCTCCTTGTTGGATGCGGTGATTTGCGGTTCCTTTACCGATTGCGCATCCGTATTTGTGGCCCTGGGTTGCTGCTTGCGGTCTGGAGCCGTCGCATCTGGCCCCTATTTCGGCGCGGTACCTATGGACTTTACGGACGTGAGATTTGTGTCTCGCAGAGGAACAGTTCTGTGTCATTTGTTTTGTTTTTTTAACGTTTGGAGGTGGTTGCCGATAACGGACGCGAAGGAGATCGGGGCAATGATCGAACTAACGCGACTGAACGGCCGGCCCATGGTGGTCAACAGCGATTTGATCAAGACTGCAGAGGCCTCTCCAGATACTATGCTGACCTTAATTAACGGAGAGAAGCTGATTGTGTGCGAAGAAATCGCCGAAGTCTTGGAGAGGATTTTGGCGTATCGCGCGCGGTTGCTGTCAGTAGTGGCGAAGCGGCTGCATCATTTTGGCGATCTGGAGCGCGCGGCGGCGCTGGTGAGTCTGGATGCGACAGGTTCTCCTGGCCAATTGCCGCAAAAGCCAAAAAAAGATAGCGACGTCGAGCAATAGCATGCGTGACGTAATTCTCCGAGGAGCCGAATATGGATAAGGCGAGCGTGGGCGGAGCGTTCCTGGCCATCGCCGGCATCATAGCCGGATTGATGATCGAGGGCGGGAACGTCGGCCAGATCCTGCAGCCGACGGCGGCGCTGATTGTCTTTGGCGGCACGATGGGCGCGGTGCTGCTGCAGTTTCCGCTGACGACAGTGGTGGGAGCATTTCGCAGCCTGGCTCATATTTTCTCGGCGCCACGGAAAGAAGACGGGCATCTGATTCGCCAGATGGTTGCGTTCGCCAACAAAGCGCGGCGCAACGGAGTGGTTTCGCTCGATGCCGATTTGGCGACGATTCAGGATCCGTTTCTTAAGCAAACCCTGATGCTGGCCGTGGACGGTACCGAACCGGCGGACTTGCGCAAGATCATGCGCGTCAGCCTGGACTCGATGACCGAGGATGAGGAGCGGCTACCCGCGGTATTTGAATCCGCAGGGGGATTCTCGCCGACGATCGGCATCCTGGGTGCGGTGCTTGGCCTGATCCAGGTGATGCAGCACCTGGACAATATTGCTGAGGTTGGGCGCGGGATCGCCGTAGCGTTTGTGGCCACGATTTACGGAGTCGGCATTGCGAATCTGTTCTTTTTGCCGTTTGCCGGCAAGATGCGGCTGCGCATACGCAGCGGACATCGGAGGCGCGAGATGATGCTGGAAGGCGTGATCTCGATTCTTGAGGGGATGAATCCGCGCATGCTGGAGATCAAGCTGGCGGGTTTTGTGGACGACACAGACCGCGAAGTGAAGGAGCACGCCGCATGAACCCGCGTGTCCCGCGCAGCCGCGTAACTCACGACCGCTGGCTGGTCTCCTACGCCGATTTCATCACGCTGCTTTTCGGATTGTTTGTGGTGATGTACGCCTTTGCGAGGGCCGATCAAAAGAAGCAGGCGCAGGTTTCGAGGGCCATCGACTCTGCTTTGACGACAATGGGGGCCTTTGGAAGTGAGGATCAGCGGGGAGCCGATGCGGACGCTCCACTGGACCGGGTGATGGACGAAAAGGTGGTTTCGCCGGAGCAGGTGAAGGAGGATCTGGACCGCATCCGGCACGATCTGGCGGCGACGTTGTCGACGCAACTGGCCGCGCATACGGTTTCGCTCGAAATGGGCCGCGATGGCTTGGTGATTAGCCTGCGCGAGGCGGGATTTTTCGTGTCCGGCTCGGCCGTGCCCAAGCCGGAGGCGTTGCCGACGCTACGTAAGATTGCCGACAAGCTAGGTCCGACCGACTACGATTTGCGCATCGAAGGGCACACCGACAATGTGCCGATCCACACCGATGAATTCGATTCGAACTGGGAACTTTCGACGGCACGCGCGACGCACATCGCACGGCTGTTCCTGGAGATGAATGCGATTCCGGCCGACCGGCTTTCGGCTGCCGGGTACGCCGAGTTTCACCCCGTGGCGACGAACGACACGGCGGAAGGCCGCGCGGAAAACCGCCGCGTGGACCTGGTGGTGATGCCGCGAACCAAGATCAGCTTTGCGGCGCCGGCGAAAAGCGCTCCGTCAGGGCCGTGGCGGAGAGTGACGGATGAGTGAGGCAGCGAGCCAGAGAGTTGGTGCGGAGATGAGGCTTGCGGTATCCCACCCTAAAGTTCAGAGCTTCGCTTCGACCTTTAGGATGGGGCACCCTCCGATCCCGGCGCAAGTTAGAGAGTAGTGAATTGAAATTCTTGCTATCCCAGGTCCCCAATGCGAGGGACCTGGGGCACCCCTCAGTTAGCTGGTCAGTGAGTCGCAGTTATTCGACGCCGAGGACTTTGACGATGACGCGCTTGCGGCGCTGGCCATCGAACTCGGCGTAGAAGACGCGCTGCCACGTTCCCAGGTCGAGCTTGCCTTTTGTAACGGGCAGCGTGGTCTCGTGGTGCAGCAGCAACGATTTCAGGTGCGCATCGGCGTTGTCTTCTCCGGTGCGGTGATGCTTGTATTCGGGGCGTGCGGGCGCGAGTTCTTCGAGCCACTTCCCGATGTCCTCAATGAGGCCGCTTTCGTTGTCGTTGACGTAAACGGCGGCCGTAATGTGCATGGGCGAGACAAAGCATAGGCCGTCTTTGACACCGCTCCGTTCGACAATCTCTTCCACTTGATCGGTGATGTGCACCATCTCGCGGCGCTTGTGGGTTTCAAAAACAAGATATTCGGTGTGGCTCTTCATCCGGTTACCCTCCTCAAAGATCGATGAACGAATTTCCATAGCCCCTACGGGGCTGGCAGTCAATAGGACAGGCGTTCCCAGGGTTCCGTCCGCTTCCTGCGGACTTCACCCTGGGCTAATATCGGCGCTCCCTACGGGAGCGAATGGGCGGCGGTGCGAGGGCTTTAGCTCTTCGATTTAAGAAGAGGTCGCTGCGACCGAGTCGCACTGCTTTGCCCAAACCTACGGCTATCCTAAAGGAGCGATGAACGCCCGCCGGTCACCGGATTCCGCAAAACGCGTGCGCCACATGCATGACGCTTTGATGCGCGTGTACGGACCGCAGCAGTGGTGGCCTGCAAAGACTCCGTTCGAAGTGATCCTCGGTGCGTATCTCACGCAAAATACCGCGTGGAAGGCGGTGGAGCGGTCCCTCGGGAATCTTCGAGCGGCCGGCGCGCTCACGGTGGAGGGGCTGCGGGAGATTCCATTGGCGAGGCTGCGGCGGCTGATCCGGCCTTCTGGGTTCATCGTGCGCAAGGCGCCGGCGCTGAAGGCATTTGTAGCGATGCTCGATGCGGAGTTTGGCGGGTCGCTGAAAGCGATGAAGCTTGCGCCGACTGCGGAACTGCGCGAGCGGCTGCTTGAATTACCCGGCGTGGGCAACGAGACGGCGGACGCGATCCTGCTGTACGCGCTGGGTCATGCGGTTCCCGTAGCGGATGAGTATCTGCGGCGAATCGCGGAACGGCATGAGCTGGCGGTGCCGCCGGCGAAGCGAAAAAGAGTTTCCTACGACGATTTGTCGGAACTGACGAGGCGCGCCTTCGCAGGCGATGCGGCGGCCGAGCGAGCGCAACTGTTCAACGAATTTCATGCGCTGACGGTGGCGGTGGGCAAGGCGCATTGCGGAAAGACCGCACGATGCGAGGGCTGCCCGCTGGCGAGCGATTTGAGAAGCAGCTCTCAGCCTTCAGCCATCAGTCGTCAGCAGGGCATGCGTGATCAGAGCTTGCGATCTTCCATCATTGCAAAGAGCAAAGAGCAAAGAGCAAAGAGCAAAGAGCTGAGAGATGGGAGCCGAGCTGAGGGCGAATAGCTGTAAGCTGGAAGCATCATGAGCCCAACTCCGCAGCAACCCCAACTTAACCTTGCCCAGACCGCAGACTACCGGGAGTCCTACGCCAACAGCGTGCAGGTGCGCGTGAGCGTGTGGGATTTCCAACTGGTCTTCGGCCTTGCTTCCAGCGAAAGCCCCGACCAGGTGACCATTCGCAACCACCAGGCAATTTTTCTGAGCCCGCAACAGGCCAAGGCCTTGCTGAACGTGCTTGGACAGAACATCGCACAATATGAGCAGGCATTCGGGACGCTGAACCTTGAGCCGAAGGGACAAAGCTTTCCGCAAGGGCCGGTGAACTGAAGGCAGGGAACAGGGGACCGAGGGACCAAGGGATCAGGGATCAGTTTGAGCAGTGGTTAGCGATCGGTGTTGCACTCTTTACGACCTGGGAATGCTGGGCTGGGCGTTGCTTAACGGTCAGGCGACGCGGGGAACATTTGCGCGCACAGCGGTGTCAAAACTCCGATAAGGATGACCATGCATGATTGAAAGAGTGAGCGCAGATTACGCGCGGAATGCGGCGCGCGGAGAAGTGGAAGACGGCCAGGGAGCGATGATGTGCGCCTGAGGGGAATTCTGAATCCGCGACTGGACGCGCCACTGCCGATATGGATGATTTTCCCGGTCATCTTTATGGCGCTCTATGCCAGCCACTTTACGCTGCTGCGGGTTCCTTATTACTGGGACGAGGCCGGCTACTACATTCCCGCGGCGTGGGATTTCTTTCGCACCGGCTCGCTGATTCCGACCACTACCTTAAGCAATGCTCACCCCCCGCTGCCCAGCATCTACCTGGCGCTGTGGTGGAAGGTCTGCGGCTACTATCCCGAAGTGACGCGCGAAGCGGTACTGATGGTGGCCTCGCTGGGACTTTTAGCCGTGTGGCGGTTGGCAATGCGGTTGGTGGGGGTCGGCTCGGTGGCATTCTGGACGGTGTTGTTGACCGGGCTTTATCCAATCTGGTTCGCCCAGAGCTCGCTGGCCCAGGCGGATATTTTTGCCGCCGCATGCTCGCTGTGGGGATTGGTGTACGCTCTGCCCAGCCGAGGTCGCGTGCCATGGGCTGCTGCGTTGTGGTTTTCGGCGGCGGCGCTGTCAAAAGAAACCGCGATTGTGATTCCCTTGACGCTGGCCGTGGTGAATATCGCGGAAGGGCTCCGGTTGGGAGCAGCGGCCCGCGCCAAGCTTTGGCGGGAGGCGGCGTGGCTCGCGAGCTGCGTCCTGCCTTTGGCGGCCTGGTACTGGTATCACTACGCGAAGACCGGATTTCTGTTTGGCAATCCGCAGTACCTGCGCTACAACGCCGAGGCGACGCTGACGCCACTGCGCATCCTGGCCGCATTCGGCCATCGCATTCTGCACCTGACCGCTCACATGAATCTGTTTGTGCCGGTCCTGATGGGCTTTGCCTCGTTGCTGCTCACTCCAAGGCCAGACGCAAACGGCCACGACCGCGCGACGATTGGGCCCGCAGCGCAAATGCGAATATTTTTCCTGCTTCTGGCGAATGCAGTTCTGTTTAGCGTCTTCGGCGGAGCTCTGCTAACGCGCTATCTGCTGCCGATGTATCCGTTGGTGTTGCTGGCGGCAGTGACGGCCTTTTACCGGCGCGTGCCCTATTGGCAGGGATTGGCGCTGGTTTCAGCGGTTGCGTTTTGCGTGGGCTTGTTCGTCGATCCACCGTACGGATTTGCTCCGGAAGACAACCTGGCCTACGCGCGAGTGGTGCGCTTACATGAGTCGGGCATCGCGGAGCTGACAAAGCAATATCCCGGCGCCACCGTGCTGAGCGCGTGGCCGATGACGGACGAGTTGACGCACCCGGAACTGGGCTACGTGAAACATCCGTGGGATGTGGTTGCGATTGATGATTTTTCCGCCGGGCAGATCGTTCGCGCGGCGCAGGAATCGCAAGCGTATTCGGCGGCTCTGGTGTTCTCGACCAAGTACGATCCCGACTCGCCATTGGAGAAGTTGAGCGGCGAGGCTCTCGACGAACGCTACTTCGGGCTGCATCACGATCTGCCGCCGGAGATGATTGCGCGTCAACTGGGCGGAGACCTGGTGTGGAGGCGCGACGTCGACGGCATGTGGATCGCGTTGATCCGCTTCAACCACCCAGTGGAAGCGCGGTTAGAGACGCCGGAGTAGAGTCGCTGAAGATGTTTTCCGGCGCCCCTACGGGGCTGAAGTTCACTTCTTGCGGGCTTCCCCAGGACTGCGCCTCCGGCTTGTCCTGGGCTATTGTCCTGCGCTCCCTACGGGAACTTATCGGCTGTTTTCTTCTGCTCCCTACTAGAGCGTATCGGCTGTTTCCCTGTGCTGTCGGCCGGAAGCCTATTGGGTCTTCTCCCGCGCCGTGCGGGAATCAGGGAACGAAGAATCGGTTGGGTAGAGTTCGTGCGATCCCACCCAAAACGCGCCGAGCACGTTTTGGATGGGGCACGCCGAGTGTGAGGCGGAGCGAAGGAGAAGCAACCGCAGATCCTTCGGTCGCTGGGGCGACCTCAGGATGACAGAGGTTGGGGTAGGTTGGTTCTATCCCGCCCTTGCGGCGCAGACAAAGACGCCCCAAGGGTGGCGCACCCCGTTTGGGTGCTGAGTTCGCAATGGAAAAAATAAACGGCATCTTTGTGAAGCACAGGCCTATGGCGCTGGCCGGTCAGAGACTTCCTTCATCTTGAGATACACGGCATTCGTCCAGCCGAAGCCGATAACATTCTGCGAATAGCCTTGGCTGACGGACACCTGAGCACTCGCTGCGACCACATTGTACTTTTCGCGAATGGTGCCGTCAGCGGCAAAGCCGGCATCGACGGTAGCGTCGAAGTGGCGTGCGATGCGCGCAGCATCGGCGTGAAAGCCCATGGCGTCGAGGCCGGCAACCGCGATCCAATTTGTCGGAGCCCAGCCGTAGGGCTCGTCCCACTGCAGCCCTGTGTTTGTGTTGCTGGTGGACAATCCGCCAAACCGCTCGAAGAGGTCGAGGTGTGATTCGATGGAGCGGGCCTGTTCGCGTGTGGCCACGCCGGCCCAGAGCGGATAGAGAGAAGCGATGAATGCGTACGAGGAGGGCCTGGCGCGGAGGAAATCGTAGTCTGCGAATGCGCCTACTTTCGGCTGCCACAGATAGCGATTGATGGCGGCGAGTCGGGCATTGGTCCGGCGGTCCCAGCGTCGCGCGTCGATTGAAAGCCCGAGCAAGTGCGCAAAGTGCGCCATATCGCGCTCGTAACGGAAGAGCAGGCTGTTGAGACAAACGGGCGCGTAGTGATCGGTGGCGCCGGAGAAGGGACCGAAGCGGTCGCTGGTATCGAAGCCGGACTCGCGCATCGCACGGTCGCCCAGGTAAAAATTGCGAGTAAGCCGATAGCCAACATGCGAATCTCCGGGCGATTTTCCGTACCAGGCACGCGCGCAGACGACACTCGCATGGACGTCGCAACTGGTCACCTTGAGGCGGGCGGCTTCAGCGGCGTCAGGATGATAGGTGGCTTTCAGCAGGAACGTGTTTCCAACTGCGCTGGGGTGCTCGACGAGGGATTGAATCACGTCGGAGTAGTAGGTGCTGTCGTCGGCCATCTCCGGAACCGGGCCGGAGCCGTAATCAAAATATCGCGCGAGGTCGGTGTGGCCGGCCTGATGTTCGGGACGCATCCAGGTCGCATGATCGCGCGCGGCAACTTGATAGCCGCGCGCCAGCCAATCTCTGGCTTGCGTGCGGCCTTCGGGTGTCGCAGGAAAGCTGGAGGGGTCTTCGTAGACGGCGCGAATCATGGAGGTAAGAAACGGCGGTTGCGAGCGCGTGAGGTAGTAAGTGCGATTGGCGTTGAGTACCGCTCTGTAGTGTTCGACTTCAAAAAGGAAGTCGTCGACGATATTTTTGGCAAGCGCTTCGTGGTGGTCGGCTTCAAGTCCCAGAATGATAAAAAAACTGTCCCAACCGTACATTTCATTGAAGCGTCCGCCGGGAACGACATAGGGGTTCGGCAAATAGAGAAGACCCGGCGCAGGCAAATCTTCGGGGCGCACGTCGCCGAGTTTTGCGATGGGCCGCGGCAGCGTGAGTACCCGAAGGTGGCAACGTTTGGCAGCGTCTGCCAGGGCTGGCGGCTCGGCAAATCCGTAGGGCAGGTAGAGGACAGGAATGGCCGCGGGAGCAGCGGCGATCTTTGTGTCGGTGAGAGCGTGGCAGTCGGTCACCGACCGCGTCAGCGAGTCCCATGAGGCATGGATGTAGCGGAGAGTCGCCTGCGAATCGGACGCGGGTGGACCCGAGATTTGGGCACGGGACGCTGCAACCAGAACGAAGAAAAGCAGGTGAGACAGTTTCATCGGGACTCCGAACCGGACGCGCGAAAACCGAACCACGATTTCATGGAGTGTAACGCAGGCCGGAAGTATTTTCTTCGGCGCGGGAACAGTTTGAGGGGGCGTGGTGTCTACACAAGCACCGAGGCGCCGAACAGGATAATCGGTGGGCCAGGGTTGCGATTATTCCATCTGCACGGCTGAATTGAGTTCGTGGGAGGCGGCCATGTTCGAAGATTCCACGTTTGAAACCATGGGTAGAATCCACACCCGCAGCCGGGGCTGGATGATGGCAACATTGACCTTCAACAGCTCCATTTTGCTGGCGTTGGTGATCATTCCGATCCTTCACCCGAGGATGCTGCCGCAGATGACCTTCATCGACCCGATCGATGCGCCGGCGCCGGTTGAGCAGCAGAGGCCGGTCGTTCGGACGGAGCAGGTGCAGACGGCGCGGCCGGAGATGCAGAATGGCGTGATACAGGCTCCGCGATTGATTCCGAGCAAGCCCTGGATCCCTGGCGCAGGCGACGATCCGGGACCGATCGGGCCTGTGAATCTTGGCAGCGATCCCAGCGCCATGACCAGCGCAGACAATCCGTTCAACGGACGCGGAACGCAACCCGTTGTGCGCGCTGCGGTGCCGGCGACGCAGCACGTCACCTCGGGGGTGATGGAGGGGATGCTGATCTACAAAGTGGTTCCAACGTATCCGGCGATGGCACAGGCAATACGCGCATCGGGCACGGTGGTGCTGCAGGCGACCATTTCGCGAACCGGAACGATCGAGAATCTGCGCGTGGTGGAAGGGCCGCCGCTGTTGCGGCAAGCAACGCTGGACGCGGTGGAGCAGTGGCGCTACAAGCCTTATATGTTGAACGGCCAGCCGATCGAAGTGGAGACAACTGTGAATGTTCAATTCACGCTGGAGTGAAGAAAACAGCGAGTCAGCAAGTTAGCGAGTTAGCGAGTCAGCAAAAAGCGGAGTCAGCGGAGTTAGCAGAGTTAAGGGCGCGGGGTGATGACTCAAGTTCAAGGTGGGGCATCCAAGCAAGTGATGATGGCGAGAGAGCAGGCTGGTCGGCGACAATGGCTTCTGCCATGACTGAGACCACACGACGCGATTTTCTGATGCTTGCCTCCGCCGTATCGACTGGAGCTTTTGCCATGCCGCAAGTTTTGCGCGCCGCGCTCAAACCTCCTCCGCGCCAGCGCGTGTTTGTTGCTTCGAGTGCGCCGGATGGGATTATGGCATTCGACTGGGACCCGCTGGCAGCATCGCTTACACGGGTGGGCGTAGCGGCAAAAGTGCCGAAGGTCGCGTGGATTGCGATGTCGGGTGAGTTCGTCTATTCGGCGTCGGAGCTGGATTCGTTCGAAGGCAAGCCGACCGGTGAAGTGGCGAGCTTTCGTTTGGCGGATGGAGAATTGCGGCCCTTGTCGGCGCGCAACTCCGCCGGCCCAGGCACTTGTCACGTGGCGGTGGACGCAACGGGACGCATGCTCGTGTCGGCAGACTATCCGGGCGCGAGCGCGGCCAGTTTCAAAATTGAGAATGGAAAGTTGAGCGATGCCGTTTGGACGGAACACTACACAGAGCACGGGCCGAATGCCGATCGGCAGCAAACCGCACACGCTCACTTTGCGTCGTTTTCGCCGGACAATCGATTCGCCTATATCAACGACCTGGGTGGCGATTCAATTCATATTTATAAGCCGGATGTGGCGACGGCGGCGATGACAAAGGCGGGGATTTATCGTGGAGCGCCGGGCTCGGGAGCGAGGACGTTGCATTTTCATCCCAACGGGCACACGGCCTATTGCATGAATGAGCTGGCTTCGACGGTGGACGTGCTGGACTGGCACAAGTCGGACGGAAGCCTGACGCTGGTGGATCGTATTGATTTGTTGCCCGCGGATTATCACGGGCCGACGCGCGGATGCGACACGGTGATCACGCGCGATGGCCGCTTCGTTTACTTTGCCAACCGAGACGACAATTTTCTGTATGCGTTCAGAGCGGACGCGAAAACGGGAAAGCTGACGCCGATGAAGCGATCGAATTGCGGCGGGAAAACGCCGCGGAGTTTCACGCTCGATCCCTCGGAGCGGTGGATGCTGGTGGCGAATCAGGATTCGAATGTGGTGAGCGTGTTTGCGCGCGATGCGGCGACGGGCGCGCTGAGTGACGAGGTGCACAGCAGCGTGGAAGTGGAAGCGCCGATGCGGATTTTGTTTGTGTAGTAACCGGGTCCGATGCGAGTTTCCCGGTACCGATCAGTGGCTGGGAAGAACTTCTTGGGGTGCTTTCCCGGGATTGCATCTGATTGGTGATGTCAACGCCAATGCCAATCATGCGGCTAGAAGCATCGCCCGTCATCACACCGCGCGCATCAATCCAGCAGACTGAACCGTCGGGTCTCAACACCCGATATTGAGCAGCGTATTCGTCTGTCTCGCGAGAAATGACTTTTCGGATGGCCGATTCCACGAGGGGGCGGTCTAGGGGATGAATACGGGGAACAGCATCCACCACGTTGCTGGAAAACGTATCGCGAGTGTATCCCCATTGCCGATAGGATTCATCGGACCAAACAACTGTATTGGCTCGAATGTCCCAATCCCATAGTCCGATACGGAGGCCCGCGCCCCCGGCCAGTTCGATGCGCTTCCGCCAGTCGGTTTCGGCGAGTTGGACGCGGGTCATGTCGGTAATGTCACGGAGAACAACTGCAACCGACTCCACCACACCGGAGACTGCGATAGGAGAACAGGAAACACTCAAGTCCCGCATGCCGATCCCCGGCAGCGGATATTCCATGCTGAAGAGGACAGTTCTTCCGTCGAAGCACTCGTCCAACTTGGGCGCCACAACCTGTTCGAACACCTCCCTTTCCACGAATTCCGAAATAGACCGCCCTTCCATTCTCGCGGCACCCGTGCCGAATGCCTCAAGGTAGGCGCGGTTTGTGAGAATGTACCGGTAATCCTGGTCGAAGACGGCGATCATTTCATCGACGCACTCCACAAGCGTCGCGTATTGCCGAAGCTTATCTTCGGCGGCCCTTCGAGCAGTGAAATCCTTGATCGCGCAAGATACGCCAACAACCTCTCCGGCTTCATCGAACGCCGGCTGGTACGACACGAGGTAGGTCCTTCGATCATGCTCTCCGGACCATGGTTCGCGAATCTCCAGGTCGCAAGTCCCCTTGCCATTCAGAGCCTTTCTAACATGAGGCTCGATGAGCGGGTACAGCTCCGGAATTACCTCGGCGATCGTCTTTCCATAGTGGTCATCGACGCTGAGATTATGCATCTCAGCGAGCCGGCGATTGATGTTGATGTACTTCAGATTGCGATCGATAAAACTCAGTCCCACCGGCGCACCGTCGTAGACTGCCTGCAGCTGGGCCAGCCGTTGTGAGGGGAGCCCCTCCGTGCAGTTGAACGAGATTCCCTTCGACTCATGGCGGGGACGCGAAATCAGGAGCGGATGCCGCGACCGGATGATTGACGAAAGCACCTCGGCGGTCGCCGGTCTTCCGTAGTGCCAGCCCTGCCCGATATCACAGCCGAGCCGCAAGAGCATGTCTGCCTGTTCCTCGGTCTCAATGCCCTCGGCGATGGTGTTCAGTCCAAGGCTCTGCCCGAGGCCCACGACGGCGGCTACGATCTTTCGGCTCTCGCGCTCGGCGATCATGGAACTGACGAACGAGCGATCGACCTTCAGCTCGTCGAAGGGGAGAGACTTCAAGTGGTAGAGGCTGGAATATCCGGTGCCGAAGTCATCCAGTGCGATGCGGCACCCCATCGCCTTGAGGTCGCTGGTAATGCTGCGAGCCGAGGCGATATTTTCCGCCATTGCGCTCTCAGTAATCTCAACGGTGGCCCATTCAAGGGGAAACCCCGCGGCATTTGCGATTTGGCGGATGTGTTCCGGCAAAGACAGATCTTTTAGCTGCAGAGGCGAGATATTGAACGCCAGCCGAAAGCCCTTGCCATGAAGCGCAATGGCCTCAAACGCTTTCTTCAGGACTTGGCTGCTGAGCTCGCCAATCGAGCCATCCTTCTCCGCCATAGGGATGAAAACGTCTGGAGATACCAGGCCGAAATCCGGGTGCTGCCAGCGCGCGAGCACCTCAAAACCGTGAAGTTTGCCCGTTGCGAGAACCACAAGTGGTTGAAAATGCGGGAAGAATTCTTCGCGCTCCAACGCACGGCGAAGGTTCCACGGATCGGATTTGAGCGCCAGTCCCATTGTTCGCAGTGACGCCATGTTATGTGGAAAAAGCGGCTACTAATGTGATCGAGATCACTGATTGGCACCGATTCTCTGGCGCTTTTGTGTTACTGAAGGCCGGGGGCTCGGCCACGTCATCGTTGACGTGCCATTCTGCGGATTATGAGTACGAAATGCCCGTAATCGCTTAAGCGGGCTGGGTTTCGCCTTTGAGCTGCTCGGCCTGGTAGTGAGCGATGAGTGCGTCGACGATGGGCTGCAGGCGGCCCTGCATGATGAGGTCGAGCTGGTGCAGGGTGAGGCCGATGCGGTGGTCGGTGAGGCGGTTCTGCGGGAAGTTATAGGTGCGGATTTTTTCACTCCGGTCGCCGGAGCCGACCTGCGATTTGCGTGCGGCAGCCAGCTCGGCGTTCTGCTTCTCCATCTCCATCTCATAGAGCCGTGAGCGCAGCACGCGCATGCCTTTTTCGCGATTTTTGATTTGCGATTTCTCATCCTGACAACTAACCACGGTGCCGGTGGGCAGGTGGGTAATGCGCACGGCTGAGTATGTAGTGTTCACGGACTGGCCGCCGGGGCCTGAAGAGCAGAACGTGTCAATTCGCAGGTCTTTGGCCTCGATTTTGATGTCGACATCCTCGGCCTCGGGCAGCACGGCGACGGTGATGGCGGAGGTATGCACACGGCCCTGCTGCTCGGTTTCAGGCACGCGTTGCACGCGGTGGACTCCCGACTCCCACTTGAGCTGGGAGAAGACACGGTCGCCTTCGATGATGGCGATGACTTCCTTATAGCCGCCGATGCCGGATTCCGAGATCGACATGACTTCGACCTTCCAGCGCTTCTGCTCGGCAAAGCGCGTGTACATGCGAAAGATTTCGGCGGCAAAGAGAGAAGCCTCGTCGCCCCCGGTGCCGGCGCGAATTTCGAGGATCACGTTCTTCTCGTCGTTGGGGTCTTTGGGCAGGAGCACCACCTTGAGCTCTTCTTGCAGAGCCTGCTCGCGCGGCTCAAGCGCAGCAATCTCCTCCTGCGCCATCGCGCGCAGGTCGGCGTCGGTTTCGGCCAGCATCTGGCGCGCGTCGGCGAGGCCTTTGCGGACCTCTTTGAGCTCGCGGAATTTTTCGACAGGCGCTTCGATTTCGCGCACGGCTTTCGAGATCTTCTGATATTTTTCGTGGTCGTTCAACACTTCGGGCAGGGCAAACTGCGCTTGCAGGTCGTTGTAGCGCTGCTCCATTTGTTCCAGGCGATCAAGCATTGTTGGTTCCTCCACTGACTAGGTGGAAAGTGAATAAGTGAACGAGTGAAAAAGTGAAAGAGTGGAACGAGCGAGGAGAGAGAGAACCAGTGTGTGCGGCGGGAGCCGCTAGAGGAGGGCCGGGATGGGCTGGTGGAGGGTCACAGCAATTTCTATTTTAGCGCGAAAGGGAAGAAAGCGAGACGGCAAGTCGGCGAGTCAGCAAGTCTGCCGGGCTAGACCGATGGGTTACCCCGCTTTTGTGGTGGGCTGAGAGCGGGAAAAGCAACCGCAGATCCTTCGCTTCGCTCAGGATGACATCTGCAATCAGGTTCGTGCTATCCACCCTTGCCGCAAGAGCAACTGCGCGGCAAGGATAGGGCACCCGATTTTCTTGTGGAGTTGAGAGGAGTGGATCTGAGGAGCTTACACGCCGCCTTTGCCGAGCAGGATGCCGATGCCGTAGGTGACTGCGCCTTCGACGGCGCCGACGATGGTCATTTCAAGGCCGGATGACCACCATGATCGGACGGTGATGAGTGATTTGGCTGCGCCGACGGCGAAGTGAGCGGCAAGCGAGACGATGGCCGCGGCGATGACGGCGGGGATTCCCTGCATGAAGAAGAAGGGGATGACAGGGATGATGGCGCCCACAGCCGTCGACAGTGCGCCGGATGTGGCCGAGACCAAGGGGTTCGAAAGTGCTCCCTCAGACGCGCCGAGGCGCTCGGCGGCCAAAGCGCGCAGCAACTGCTCGGGATCGCTGGCGATGTGGTTGACCATGTGGAGGGCGTCTTCTTCAGGAAGCCCTTTGACCTGGTAGTAGAGCGAGAGCAATTCGCGGGCCTCGGGGCCGTTGAGCCGGATGGCTTCGCGCTCGCGAGCGATTTCGGCGTGGTAGATTTCGCGCTCGCTTTTGGCGGCCAGGTAAGCGCCGGAGCCCATGGAGAGCGCGGAGGCGATCATGCCGGAGAGGCCAGCGAGGAGGACGTATTTCGGATCGCCGGCAGTAGCGCCGGAGACGCCGGAGACGATGCCGAAGATGGCGCCCAAGCCGTCGTTGACTCCGTAAATGGCGTCGCCAATCCAAGCGCCGGGCTGCTTGCGGCCCTGGTTGCGCTTGGCCAGCATCTCTTCAAGCACGGCTTTGGCGTCAATTTTTGCCGCGCCGACAGGGGCCTGGTAGTGGCCGCGAAGCAGCGAACCCAACTCGCGATAGTGGTCCTTTTCGTCCTGGATGACGTGATCGAGGATGGCATTGGAGCCTTCGTCGCCGAGCGCCTTGAGCTGTTCGCCGTAGTTGGCGATATGGCGGCTTTCTTCAATCTCAAGACGGCGCAGGGCCATGCGCATGCCACCGGCTCGACTGGCCAGGGAATCGGCTTGACCGCCGGGGCTGCCGGCGTAAACCGGATCGGGACCACCCAAGTCTTTGATTCGGCCTTCCCAAAGCGCAGCATGCTCCAGCTCAGCCTGAGCAAGATGGCGCAGCACCTGCGCGCGCACCGGATCATCGTCGCGGTCGGCGAGCGCTTTGTAGGTCTGGTAGCCCTCCATCTCGGCTTGCCAGTTGCTTTCGAGGGCAGCAAGGATCTTCTTGTTCCTTGCGCCGCTGAGAATAGCGATGGGCATGAGTAGACTCTCTTGTTTTGAGAATAATTGATCGAGGGGCGGTGAGGCGGGGAAACATCGCTGAGAGCAGAGGCGTTGGGCGGCGTTGGAACCGGGGTGAAAGGAACATCCCTCGGCGGCTAAAGCCGCACAGATTTCGATCGTTTTGTTGGCACGGATCAATCCATGCCCTTTCAAAACGAGACCAGGCTCACCTGCCGGGCCAGCGGATTGCCCTCTCCCGTATAGTGTTGTGGGGGCTGGAGAAGGCGAAAGCCCCAATCAGAATTGTCGGGCAAGTCTGAGGCTAAGGAAGCGGGAAGGGAAAGCGGGAAGACTTTTATGGCAGAGAACTCAAAAACCTCGGCGCCGTTGACGTCGCCGGGCTACGCAATGCCGTTCGTAACGGTGACGGCGCTCTTTCTGACGTTCGGATTCATCACCACGCTGAACATGTCGCTGGTGCCGCACCTCAGGTCGATCTTCAACGTTGGCTATAAGTCGGCCATGCTGGCGGAATCGGCGTTTTTCCTGGCTTACTTTGTCTTTTCCGCGCCGACCTCCAAGTTGATTGAGTGGATTGGCTACAAGAAGACGATGGTGGTTTCGCTTTTCATCCAGGTGGTTGGATGCCTTTTGTTTATTCCGGCGGCAAAGCTGGTGAATTTTCCGCTGTTCCTCACCGCCTGTTTTGTGGTGGGTGCGGGCGTGACGGCGCTGCAGACCTCGGTGAATCCGTACGCCGCGATTCTGGGCCCTGAGTCGAGCGCCCCGGTCCGGCTGACGCTGGCGCAGGCATTCAATTCAATTGGGACGACGGTAGCGCCGATCTTTGCAGGCGCTTTTATCCTGACCGATCCGACGAAGTTTGCCACGCCTGCGGCCATTGCAAACACGGTTCGCGCGCCGTATGTCGGAATTGCCGCCGCGCTGCTGGTGCTCGGGATTGCCGTGGCTTTTAGCCATTTGCCGCACATTGACCAGCCGCCCTCGTCGCACGTGAGCGAGGGAGCCGTGGCGAGCAAAAGCGTTTGGGGCTACAGGCACACGGTGCTGGGCGCGCTGGGAATTTTTCTGTACGTAGGCGTTGAGGTTGGACTGGCGTCGATCGCGGTGAATTACTTCAAGTCACAGGGCATGAGCTCGTTCAAGACGGCATCGGATCTGGCGTCGCTCTATTGGTTTGGCGCGCTGGTGGGCCGTTTGCTTGGTTCCTGGATTCTGACGAAGGTGAGGTCGGGCATTCTGCTGGGGATTTTTGGATTTGCGGCCTCCGCACTGCTGATTACATCGATGGCGACATCGGGCAATGTTGCGATCTGGACGCTGGTGCTCTGCGGATTCTTCAACTCCATCATGTTCCCGAACATATTTACGCTAGGCATCGCAGGGTTAGGACCGATGACGAGCAAAGGATCGGGGTTGATCATGACGGCCATTGTGGGGGGAGCCATCATTCCGGCGCTGCTGGGCGCGGCGGCGGATCGATACGGTATCCAGCACGCGTTCGTGATTCCGCTCATCTGCTATCTCTACATTGCGTGGTACGGGCTGTGGGGATCGAAGCCGGTGGGGACAGTTGCCAGCCAGTAACTTCTAACTGCGAGCCTGCTTCGGGCCCTCGGATGGACATCCGAGGGCCCGAACCTTTTGCATGCGGATTCAAAAGTGAAGACCGGTTTGGGAGCAATCGCGATGAAGCAGAAGAGAAGAAATCGCGGAGAGAAAGATAAAGGCGGCGGGATTTGGCTGATTGCCATTGCGGCGCTAATCTTTGTGCTGATTTTATTGCTCCGGCTGATGGTGTTCGTTGCGCCGCATGGGCTGAAGCCCCGATTCATAACAGTCGAGAATGCAGCACGACTGAAGTCGTGCCCAGATACAAGACAAAAGGCAACAGCAGATCCTTCGCTCCGCTTACCCCATGATCGCGTTGCGATCGCGGGGCCCGAACGCGCTCCGCTCAGGATGACAAAGCGTTTATTTAGCGGATGCGGATTCTGGGACTAGTGCGACGCGCCGGCCGAAGCTTCTACCTCGCACCATTCTTCGTCGGAAAGCTTGATCTGAGTTGCGGCCACATTCTCTTCAAGATGGGCCACTTTTGAAGTGCCAGGAATCGGGAGCAGAACCGGCGAACGATGGAGCAGCCACGCCAGCGAGAGCTGCGGAACGGCGACTCCATGGCGGGTAGCGATGTCGCTGAGTGCTGACGCGGCGGGGTGTTCAGCTTTCAGCATCTTTCCGCCGGCGAGCGGGTACCACGGCAGAAAGGCGAGGCCGCGGCGCTCGCAGTAATTGAGCGTTTCCTCGTGGCGGCGGTCGGCGAGCGAGTAGCGGTTCTGCACTGAAACGATGGGGACGATTTTTTCAGCGGCCTCGATTTCAGCAGGAGTGACTTCGCTCAGGCCGATGTGGAGGATCTTTCCCTGCTCCTGCATGCGGCGCAGCGCGCCGAGGGATTCTTCGAGCGGAGTGCGAGGGTCGATTCGGTGGAGTTGATAGAGCTCGATGCGCTCGAGACGGAGGCGGCGCAGGCTCATTTCGACACATTGAATTAAATAGCCGGCGCGGCCGACGTATTCGGTTTTAGAGGGGCCCTGGCGGGTGATGCCGCCTTTGGTGGCGATGATGACTCCGGGTGCGTAGGGCGCAAGGGTTTCGCCGATGAGGCGCTCGGCAATCTCGGGGCCGTAGGCATCGGCAGTGTCAATGAGCGTGATGCCGAGCTCGACGGCGCGGCGCAGAACGCGGCGGGCCTCAGCTTCGTCGGCGGGTTCGCCCCACGCGCCCTCGCCCACCAATCGCATGGTTCCGTAGCCAAGGCGGTGGACGGGGAGATCGCCACCAATGAGGAATGTGCCGCCAGCAGCGGCCGAGATGTTTGGCGCGTTCATGACGAATTTGATGCTAACGGTCAGCATCGGCGTGGGACAATGGCTTCGGCCAGCTCGAATCTGAGAGGCCCACGCAACGGGGGAACTGCGTGAAGGCTGGTTGCGTAAATTGAAGTGAGTACTTGAGGAGAATCCAAAGCCATGAGCACGTACGCGTATCCCAACCCGCAAGCCATCTTCTATCAGCAATACAACGCAGCAAAGCGAGACGAGGTCGTGGGCATTCTGCTGGCGCTTTTCCTTGGCGATTTTGGGGTCCATCATTTTTACCTGCGCCGGACGGGGCTCGGAATCCTCTATGTCTGCTTCTTCTGGACGGGCATTCCGGGGATCATCGGGCTGATTGAGTGCTTCTTCATGCCGGCACGCGTGCGTGAGTTCAACGCCTTCCAGGCGGCGGCGATTGCGGCGTCTCTGGGGATTCCTGTACCGGG